>JBGUJG010000050.1:0-93776 GCA_045113695.1 Christensenellales bacterium | reverse complement strand
AGAACGATCCAACATGTTTCTGCCGATAGTGTGGAAAGCCATTCTTTATTTGTCATAGTGCTTTTCCTTTCACTTAAAGTTTCCTTTACTTTACTTCAACGGATTTAATGGTGTAATCGTAGTCCCATCCAATCTGATCTTCTCCCGCACGTAAATCGTTATCAATCTCTTCTTCGCTGAGATTGTCTGGACTGTTTAGTTCTAACTCCACTATGATACGCATAAGATAGCCACCTCTGATTTATAGTTTCCGATTGTTTACTTTAAGTCTTTGCAATGTGCCGACATTGTTGTCAAGAACATTCCAAGTTCTTCAGCGGCAAACTTGATCGTGTCTGCTCCGTATACCGTCAGATTCGGGCCGATATATCCCTCGCTACCACCAGCCAGCACTTCGTAGCACATGCCCGGAGTGCCTACCGCCTGCCTGATCCATTCCGGAGCAGACGGATAGTGTTGCATTTCAATAGCGCTACCCCACGCCACACTATACGACAAGCCAGCGTTGTATTTCTCGTTCATCCACGGGCGCAGTCTGCGTGTATAACTCACGCCCGGGCGCAAGAAGCTGTTTTGAATCGAATAGTCAGCGTCCGTTGTATTCAGGCGAGAAACAGAAGCACGAACCACATAATCACGTTTGGCGAACACACAATGTGCGAAAAAAGCCTTGCGGAAGAATATGGTGTAAATTGTAAAACTCTCCGGTCAAGATTAAAAAACGGTTGGAGTTTGGAAGAAGCACTCACAATTCCAGTTCGTCACCATAAGCCATATCAGCCCAGAGAAAACCCGTGATTTTCTCCACCAAGTCCCGCCAGACGGTATTTTCTGGAGCAGATAAAGCAGAAAGGAAATCCTAATGCCTATCCCGTCACGCAAGAACACGTCCAACAACATCAACGGCAAAATCTTCGGCAAGGAGATGGACGAGCTCAAGCGTATCAAACGTGCCAGACTGAAGGCAATCCTTGAATACGCCCGCGACGAGCCGTACACCACGCAGGAAGCGCTCCGTGGATGGCTGGAAAAGCGCGGCCTTGGTTGCAATCAGGGTCAGCTCTCCAAGGATCTGAACGAGCTCGGCATGTCCCCCTACATCGACCGCCACGGCGACAAGCGGCTCGGCAGGCGCACCAACATCCTGTCCGAGCAGCTTGAAGAGCGGTACGTCAAGGTCTTTCAGGAAGCCGTACTGGAAGCCATCCACGAAGACAGGTGCGTTTATCTGGTCACCCTGCCCGGCTGCGGTCAGGCATGCGCCACCGTCGTAGAATCAGCCGGCTGGGATAACGTCCTGAGCATCAGCTACGGGATGAGCTCGGTAACCATCACCTGCTTCAACGACGAAACCGCCGATGAAATCTACGACCGCATTCAGGAAGGAGTACTGTGATGGACATTCAGAAGATCAACCGCCGCTTCCGGGCGCACTACTACACCCACGGCAAAATGGAGCAGTGTTTCGATCCGCCGGAGTTTCTCCTGTCTGGCGGTGTTTATCCGACGAAGATCCGCCCGGAAGAGCTGCCGCCGTGGTATGTGGAGTACACGTATTGGAATACGCGGTACGTCGACACCAGCCGGGTGACAAATATCGTGTACAAGCCCATCAACATGCCCCACTACAACCACCTGTTCAAAGACGACATGCTGTACCTGACCTACGACGGGGTCGAGCCGCAGTGGGACAGCCACGGCTGGCTGGTCACGCCGCACGAAACGCTGTTCGGCTGGGCGCTCGTCTACGGTTTGATCTCCGTCCGGGAGTACTCCGGCATCGACATCACTGAGCAGCTGAAAACGCTGCGGGCAAAAGTTCTCCGCTACAACGAAGAATACGACGAGCCGTACCCCGATCCCGAGATCCCCTACGACCCGGACGAAATCATCGCCCATGCGGAGCAGAACGTAAAAGAAAGAAGGGAAGCCTATGAACTCCTATGTCAGGGCACACATCGCCCTTGATACCCAGCCCATCATCCTGAATTTCCTGAAGCTGATGGGCGACGAAGCAGACAATTACGTCATCGAAACTGAAGACGGCAGCTACCGGGCCAACGCCCGATCTATTCTCGGCCTGATGTACATGGCCACCGAGCATCCCCGCGAGCTGTTCGTCCGCAACATGACCAACGACGGGTCTTTTCCGGCATGGCTCGACAGCTTCCGCATGTACGGGACGCCGAGCACAGAAGAGTTCGGCGTCTGAGTGATTTGCAACTGATGAGACAATGTGGTATAATCACCACAAAACCACTGAAAAAGGGGACTCTATATGGACGAGAAAAATCTTGCCATACTGATGAAGCTCAGAGAGCAGCTGATAGAAGAAGAAAGACGGGAACAGGACGCCGCGAAGCGACTGGCCCGCAAGCGGGAAGTTGAGCAGAAGTGCCAGAGAGAGCGGATCAAAGCCACTGCGACACGGGAGAAGGAACTCGCCGCCCGGGAAGCCAGCCGCAGACGGGTTTCTGCTCACAGCAATATCGCACGCAGTTACTCTTCCGGCGAAAGCAGCCCCCATTTTTATTATGGCGGAGATGTCCGCCCGAAGTAAAGCCATCCATGACCGCCCAGACAGGGCGGTTTTTCTGTGGTGTCTGGTTCTCAGCAAGAGCGTCCGCACACTACTGGACTTAATGGCGCGTTCGATTCGCGCCGCCACTATCTTACTTAACTTGTCTGGCCGTTGGCGAAAGATAAACGCAGTGAAGACAATAATCGGCTTCCGTATGCGGGAACAGGTGGGGGCGTACCACGTTAAAAAGTCACTGATATCCCGGCAGAAGCGCTGCAGGAGTGCGAAGCTCCGCACGGCCATTACATTTACAAACCGAAAGGAGAATACCTATGGCTACCAAATCCACGAAGCCCGCTGTCGCTACCGTTCCCAACGAAGTCAACCCCGAAGAGATCGACCGTCACTTTACATTCCGCAAGGTGGCCAAGTTCCGCAAGGTGTCCTATGAGCAGTTCGCCAAAGACATGCGCGAATGCGGCTTCATGCTTCCCGACACGGATATGAAGGCCGCCTACGACGCCATCAAGATCCCCGTCCGCGCCACGCAGGGTTCCGCCGGGTACGACTTCTTCTCCCCGATCCCCTTCTCCCTGCGCAATATGACGGTCGCGCCCCGGGGCATCACCTTCCCCACCGGCATCCAGTGCGAACTGGCGCCCGGCTTCTGCCTGTTCATGATTCCCAAGTCTGGTCTGGGCATCCGCCAGTACAGCAGGCTTGGCAACTGCACCGGCCTGATCGACCGGGACTACATCTTCTCCGACAACGAAGGCGACATCTACGTCAACCTTCGCTCCGACATTCCGGGCAATCCGCCTGTCGACATCCACGTCGGTCAGGCCATCTGTCAGGGTGTCATCCTGCCCTTCGGCACGACCGATGATGACGAGACCACCGAGAAACGCAACGGCGGTCTGGGCAGCACCGGGAAATAACGGCTATAATGCGAAAAGGCGGCCATGCTTACACATGCCCGCCCCTTGCCGCGAACTGGATACAGCTTCACATACCACACTAAGCGGTTGATCAGGCCGTTGTGCGGTATCCCATGAGTTGCGCGGACTCATGGGGTACGCTTTATATTAGTCCTTGCGGCACCGGAGTGCTTCAAGAACCAACTGCATGATCATAATGATCAGCACCATGATCTGGTATTCTGTCATGAAGACCACCCCCTTACAAAAAGTCATATGCTTTACGCCTTATGGCTTCATGCTTCGAAAGTAATCCGCTTCGAGAAGTACCAGTCGCAGCATCCGCATTATAACATACACGGCGCAGAGCCACAAGATTTTTCTCCGCAGGCTCTGCGCCACCTTCACACCGGTTATTATGTTCCTGTTAAAATAAAAACGGTACACGTGATATCCCGCATACCGCCTTTGCTGTGGCTTAGGATTTGCTTCGGGTGCCACCCTGTTGGGGTTCCTGAGTGTTTACGAGAAACAGCTTGAAGCGCATGCAAACTTCATAGCATTTGTCAGGTTAATCCCTGCAACGAAGCGCCGCGAGAACCACCTGAATGATCGCGATGATCAGCATGATAAACTCATATGCTGTCATTCAGACCACCCCCTTTGTGAAACGTAATGATAAACAAGCTACGTTCCAACGGGGATTTGCTTCAATGGGTACCGTCCACAGCAGGAACATTATAACATACACGGCGCAGGGACACAAGATTATTTCTACGGCTCTGCGCCCTTCTCACGTACGTCTACAGAAGCTGTAGCGCGGTCTGGTGACGCCTTGCACCCCACGGCAGATAAGTTGTAAGGGTGTAAAGAAAGGCCACGTCAGACCGCTGTACAGCTCTCTGAGACACCTTCTGAAACCGGCCATGCCAAGGCCGTCCGATCAGGTTGTAGCGATGCGGGGTGGCATCCTGCGTTGCAGTTAGCAGTCGGAAATTTACGCAAACAAAGCGGCAGCCTTGACAGATTATGGTCAGAAGTCATTACCCTGTCGGTTTCTTTATTGAGCCAACAAAAGCAAGCTCCTGAGCATGTGCGAACTGTTCAGGAGCCTTTACCACATTACCCACTGTCAGAGTCAACCAACAGGGCTTTACTTCCCAGCAGTTTGCTATATCTTGTCATCACCCGCTTTGTTTTCCCGGTCAGCCCCGAGCTGGCCGGGCTTTCTTTTAGCTGATACGTATGGGGGGATAATCAATGGGGCGTTATGAAACGTGAAAAAAACGCTGTGACAACGCTACACCTTATGCCAACGAAGCTGTGTGTCAACTATGCAGACACAGCGAATGGGTAAGAACATGCGCATTTTGCACGGGGCGTGGCCGGCCAAGAAAGCTGACACAAAAAGAATGGGATGATACTCACCCGTGCTTCTGTCCAGAATTTGAGCCGAAGACCTGAAGGAGAAAGATATGACCGATACGTACATTGACAACGGCAGTCAGCCTGCCTATACTGTAGGTGGGAACCAGTTCCCGCCGAACCTTGACAACCAGATCGTGCTGTCTCCGCCGAAAGGAGACAATATGCCCAGTCTGTATCGCCAGTCCTATTCCTATGAAGACTCTACTGGCATCATTCAGAGCGTCCGGCTTAACGGTGTCAGTCGCGCTGATACCGATCTGCAGTATCAGATCTTCCTGCGTGCCGCACAAAAGCCGCCGGCGCCAACACTGATCGAGTTTGTAGAAAAAACTTTCAGAGAATCTTTTATCGATAACCTTGAGCAGACCAGTCAGGTCAACTACACCCGGTACCTTGAGAGCTACATCTTCCCTTTTCTTGGCCGTATACCCATGAATGAGATTACCGTCACGGACATCCAGAACCTTTACGACTGGCTGGCCCACGGTTCGCGCAACGGTTTCAAGAAAGACCTGGCCAAGCGCTCCATTGAACGTATCGGCGGGTTCCTTGGCCGCATCTTCAGGGTGGCCGAAGCCATGCATGTGATCGACGAATCCCCTTATAAGCCAGTCCTTCTTCGCAACCATGGCGTCCCGTCCCGCCATCACAAGGCGGTAACCGATGAGGAAGTATCCCGCATCCGCGCAGCAATACCACTGTTAACCGACAGACGGGAGCGCCTGTACGCAGCCCTGCTGGTATACACAGGGATGCGCCGGGAAGAAATTCTTGGCCTGCGATGGGAGAATGTATATCTCGATGACGGCTATGGCGATGTCGTGCAGGTGGTGGTCTACCCGGACAACAAACACACCGTAGTTAAAGACCATCCAAAGACAGCGTACTCCGAGCGCAGCTTCATCATCCCGGACGCTCTCGCAGACATTCTTCGTCCGGAGCAGCGCACGTCCGGCTACGTGATCGAAGGCAAATCCCCGGACGATCCTGTGTCCATCTCGACATTCCAGCGCACGTCACGCGCTATCTTCAAAAAGCTCGGCATGACCCGCTACGACAACCATGACTGGAGAGCAACCTTCGCCACCCAGCTCAAAGAGTCTGGTATGACGTCCGCACAGGTGGCCGATTTGCTCGGTCACGCAGACACACGTATGGTCGAAACCGTCTATGCGACAGCCCGAAAACAGGGTATACTCAAGTACAAAAATGCGGTCAATTCTGTATGCGCTGGTACAGGAGGTCATACTAAAAGTATCTGACGCATCAGTCGTTTTCGTCACTTTATTTCGGGTTTGCTGGTACCGAACCAGCTGAAAGCCAAAAAGAGCGCCACGCTGACAAAAAGAAAAAGCCCTGATATGACAGGACTTTCTCTCTGGTGGGACCAGTAGAACTCGAATCTACGACCTCCACGATGTCAACGTGGCGCTCTAACCAACTGAGCTATGATCCCACGAACAAGAAAGATTTTATCACGTGTGCCGGCTTTTTGCAAGGCTTATTCTGGTAATTTTTTCACCTGATAAGACATTCAGACGGCCGGCAGACGTAAATAATTCTTCTGTTCCCGGTCAGGAAACGGAAATCGCCGCGCAAATGTCCGGATTTCCGCCGGAAAACGGATTGCGTTTTCTCTCCGGTTGGAGTATCATAAGGGTTGAAAAAACAAGCAGGACGCTCTTCCGTTTTCCGCGGCCTACGGGCCTTGCCTACTGATACAGTGAGGATGTTTCCATGACCCGAAAGCTTGTCAGGCAGATGCTGCTGGCGCAGATTCTTTCCGCGCTGACAGTTTCCCTGTGCCTTCTGATCGACAACGTCATGATCAACCGGTTCCTGGGCGTGAACGCCATCGCCGCTTACGAGCTGTCCAACCCGGTGCTGCTGATCATCGGCGCGATCGGGAGCATGCTGTCAGCCGGCGTCCAGGTGGCGTGCAGCCGGTCCCTGGGAAACGGTTCCGCGGAAGAGACCAACCGGAACTATTCCACGGCCGCAGCCCTGACGCTCATCATCTCGCTGGCCTTCATGGCGGCCGTGCTGGTGTTCCGGGTCCCGATTGCCCGGCTGTGCGGGGCAGGAGAACCGGCTGAACTGTTCGACCATACGACAGGATACCTGGCCGGCTTTGTGATCGGCGCGCCGGCGTCGATGGGGGCGCTGATCCTGGTCCCCTTCCTGCAGATCGCGGGCAAAAGCGGGCTGCTGATCGCCGCGGTCCTGGGTATGACGGTTTCCGACATCGCCCTGGATCTGCTGAACGCGCTGGTGTTCAAAGGCGGCATGTTCGGGATGGGGCTTGCGTCCTCCCTGAGCTATTATGTGGCGATGGCCATCGGGATGTTCTATTTTCTCTCCCCCAAATCCGTTTTCCGTTTTTCCCGCCGCCACGTCAGCTTCGCCAGGGCGATCGAGCTGTTCCGGGGCGGGATCCCGATGGCGTTCAACATGGCGTCTTCCGTCATTCTCGTTTTTGTTCTGAACCGCCTGCTCCTGGACGCCGGCGGTGCTCACGCCGTCGCGGCGTTCGCCGTGGTGAGCGGCATCGGCAACGCCAGCAACTGCATCAGTACCGGCATGAGCGGCGTTTCCCTGACCCTGTCGGGCGTTCTGTACAGCGAAGAGGACCGGACGGGGCTGAGGACCCTGCTGTCCCTGCTCATCCGGTACGCCTGGATCCTGGGCCTTGCCGTCGGGGCGGCGCTGATCGTCTTCGCGCCTTTCCTGGTCGGGATCTTCCTGCCGCATCCGGGCGATACCCGCAGCATGGCCATCCTCGGCATCCGGCTGTTCGCCGCCGGCCTGATCCCGTGCTGCGTCAACAACGCGCTCCGAAGCTTCTACCAGGGAACGGACCGCATCGGCCTGACGGAAACGATCTCCCTGTGCGAAGGCGCCGTCCTGCCCTCCCTGGCTGCGCTGCTGCTTGCGAAAACGGCCGGTACGAACGGCATCTGGCTGTATTTTGTCATCGGCGAAGCGCTGACGCTGGGCCTGATCCTTCTGTATGTGCGTAAGAAAGCTGGCGGCAGCCTGACCCGGGACAGCGTGATGCTGCTTTCGGACAGCTTTGGGGCCAGCCCCGATGAGATGCTCGAAATGGACATCCATTCCCTGACCGAAGTCACGGACGCCGCCGTACGGACCGGGGCGTTCTGCTCATCGCACGGCATGGACCGGAAATTCAGCAATCACGTCGCCCTGTGCGTAGAGGAAATGGCAGGCAACACCGTCACGCATGGCTTTGCCCCGGACGGGCATAACCACCTGTCCATCCTGGTGCAGCACAAGAACCGCCGCTGGGTGCTCCGCTTCCGCGACGACTGCACCGGCTTTGACCCCGTCCGCTACGTTCCGCCGGAAGGACAGCCGGACGCCCTGGGCATCCGCCTGATGCTGGCGATGGCGGATGAAGTTCACTATACCTACTCCCTGAGCCTGAACAACCTGACCCTGGTTCTGAATGAAAACAAAACAGAAGCAGAGCCAGCTGAAAGCAATAAACCATAAAACAAAAATCTAAGGAGCCTGAACGACATGACCCTGACCGGCAACGAATTCTCTTTTCCCTGGGAAGTCAGCCTGATGGAATGGCTGCAGTCCGTCCTTCCGCTGAAAGGCATCAACGTGATTTCCTTCTTCTCCGCCTTCGGAGAGGAACTTTTCCTGATTCTCCTGCTGGGCTTTCTGTACTGGAGCTGGGACAAGCGGATGGCCAAACGGATGGGCCTGTGCGTCCTGATGGGCACCTGCTGGGGCCCCATGATCAAGAACATCGCCCTGCGGCGCCGGCCATACTTTGACCATTCGGGGATCAGGCTGTACCGTCCGGTCGACCCGTCCGCGGACATCCTCGATATTTCCGCCCAGGGATATTCCTTCCCCAGCGGCCACTCCTGCAACGCCGCGGCCGTATTCGGCTCCTTTGCCAGAGAGATCAGAAAGAAGTGGGGCTGGTGGCTGTGCGTCCTGATTCCGCTGCTGGTCGGCCTGTCCCGCGTGGTCGTCGGCGCGCATTTTCCCACGGACGTGCTGGCCGGATGGGCGCTGGGCCTGCTGGCGGTATTCGCCGTTTCCTTCCTGCAGAAGCGGATCCAAAGCGAGCCCAAACTGTACCTGATCCTGCTGCTCACGATCCTGCCCGGGTTTTTCTTCTGCAGGAGCAGCGACTTTTTCTCTGGGGCCGGCCTGCTGACCGGTTTCATGGCCGGCAGCCTCCTGGAAGAAAAGAAAGTGCGGTTTGAAAACACCCGCCAGCCCGTCCGCATGATCCTGCGGGTCATCGGCGGCGCAGGCGTATTCCTGGCGCTGAACAGCCTGCTCAAGCTGCCGTTTTCCAAGGAGTTCCTGGGCAGCGGTTCCTATGCCTCCCTGCTGGTCCGCGGCGTCCGCTACGCCATCGTCGCTTTCGTGGAGTTCAGCGTCTACCCGATGCTGTTCAAAGTGACGGCCCGGTTCGGCCCGGCTGAAAAGCGCAAGTCCTGATCCAGAGCCTGCAGAAAAGAGCCTCCGGCATTGATCCGGGGGCTCTTTCTGATTCTGTTTCCGGGATTCAGGGATGCCGGTTACGCAGGGACGTCCGTGCCGGAGCGGTACAGACAGCCCTTTTCCAGCATATGATCAAGCGCGCTCTCCAGCGCCAGTTTCCCGTGGGCGTAGGTCAGCCCGCCCTGCAGGTAGACCGTGTACGGCGGGCGCATCGGGCCGTCGGCGCTCAGTTCGATGGACGCGCCGGCGACAAAGGTGCCGGCCGCCATGATCACCTGGTGCTGGTAGCCGGGCATATCCCAGGGTTCGGGGACGGCGTCGCTGTCCACCGGGGAAGCGGCCTGGATGCCCTGGCAGAAGGCCACCATCCGCTCCGGGCTGTCCATCCGGATGGCCTGGATAATATCGGCCCGCTCTGCAAATGCGGACGGCGTGGTCCGGTAGCCGAGCAGTTCGAACACCCGTGCAGCCAGGACGGCGGTTTTGACCGCCTGGCAGACGGTATGCGGGGCAATGAACAGCCCCTGGTAGAACGGCTGATAGCTGCCCGCGTAGGAGCCGACCTCCCGGCCGATGCCGGGGGCGGTCAGGCGGGAGGCGATCCGGCCGATCGCCCGGGCGGTCCCGGCCAGATAGGCTCCGGTCGGCGCCAGGCCGCCGCCGATGTTCTTGATCAGGCTGCCGACGGCGACGTCCGCGCCCAGCTCCGTCGGCTCTTCGTCGGCCAGGAACTCCCCGTAGCAGTTGTCCACCATCAGGAAGATGTCCGGGCGGACCCGGCGGACGGCGTCAAAGAGGGGCTTCATATCCCCGGGCAGGACGGAGGTCCGCCAGGCGTAGCCCCGGCTGCGCTGAATCAGGATGACCCGGGTCTCCGGCCGGATAGCGGCCAGCACGGCCGGCACGTCGATCCGCCCGTCATCCGTCATGGAGACGGCGGAAAAGCTTACGCCCATTTCTCTGAGCGAACCAGGGGCGTCGCCGGCGATGCCGATCACCTCGTCCATCGTGTCGTACGGCTTTTCCGTGGCTGACAGCAGATGGCTGCCCGGTGTCAGCAGGCCGAACAGGCACATCGACAGCGCGTGCGTACCGGACGCGATCTGCGGCCGGACGATCGCCTCTTCGGCATGGAAGAGGTCGGCAAAGATTTTTTCCAGGGTATCTCGCCCCACATCGTCATAGCCGTAGCCGGTGGTGGGGGCAAAATGGCGCAGGGCAATATGATGCTCCTGAAACAGGGAAAGCACGCGCCGCGTATGGCGCAGCTCCCGCGCTTCCAGGACGGCAAAAACTTCTTTCAGGTCCGCTTCCGCCTGAGCGATCAGGGAAGGGATCGTTTCTTTTGACTGATTCAAGGGACAGGTTCCTCCAAACAGGATAATAACATTTGCACATCCGGAAACTGACCGTCGTCCGCCGGCAGCCAGCGGATCCTTTTGTCCGCCCGGAACCAGGTCAGCTGGCGCTTAGCGTAATTCCTCGTGCGGCGCTTGATCAGCTCCACGGCATCCGCCAGGGACATCTCCCCCCGGAAGCAGGAAAGGAGCTCCTTGTAGCCAAGGCCCTGCATCGCCTGGGCGTCTTCGGGAACGCCTGCGTCCCGCAGGGCTTCCACCTCGCCGGCAAGGCCGTTCGCCATCATCCGGTCCACCCGGCTGTCGATCCGGCGGTAGAGGACGTCCCTGGGCCAGTCCAGGGCAAAGAGAATAAAGGCGTAGGGAGAATCCTCGTACGCCGGCAGCACCTGGGCAGAGATCGGTTTCCCGGTCAGCTCCAGCACCTCCAGGGCGCGGACGACGCGGCGCACATCGTTGGGATGAAGGCGCGCGGCGGAAACGGGATCCCGTTCCGAAAGCAGCCTGTGCAGGGCTTCGTTCCCCTCCCGGGCAGCGACCGCCTCGTACCGCCTGCGGACCTCTTCGTCCCCCACGGTCTCCCCCAGCTGCATCGGCAGGGAAAGGGCTTTCAGGTACAGTCCCGTTCCGCCGGCCAGGATGGGCACCGGAAGCGCCTCCAGCAGCGGCTGCGCCAGACGGCGGTACTCGGCCACGGAAAAGCTCTCCGCCGGGGAAACCAGGTCCAGCAGGTGGTGCGGGGCCCGGGCCCGTTCTTCCGCGGTGGGCTTGGCCGTGCCGATGTCCATCCCGCGGTAGACCTGCATGGAATCCATGCAGAGGATCTCCCCGCCCGTCCTTTCGGCGAAGGCCAGGGAGAGGGCGGTTTTGCCGCTGGCGGTCGGCCCGACAAAGCCGAAAACTCGTTTTTTGCTCATTTGTTCTGCTGTATGCGGCGGAACCGCCGGTCCAGATCGGTGTGGGACAGGGTGATCATCAGCGGCCTGCCGTGCGGGCAGGTCGGCGGCATATCGCCGTCCAGGATCTGACCGATCAGCCAGGAAAGCTCTTCCGGCGGCACCGTTTCCCCGCCCTTGACGGCGTGGCGGCAGGCCGTGGAAGCGATGCGCAGGGTCTTTTCGTAGCTGTCCAGCCTCCCGTACTGGGCCAGCTCGTCCAGCGTATCGGTCAGGCAGCCCGCCGCTTCCGGTGCGCCGAGCACCACCGGCACGCCGCGCAGCTGGAGCGTATCGCCTCCAAATGGGGTCAGGTCAAAGCCGAGCCTGGCCAGGATCTCCCGGTTTTCCTCAAAGGCGGCCATCTGGGCGTTGCTGACCCGGACCGCCAGGGGGATCAGCAGGCCCTGGCTGGCAGGACCCTGCCGCGTCTCGCGGAGCAGGCGCTCATAGAGCACCCGCTCATGGGCGGCGTGCTGGTCGCACAGGATCAGCTGGTCCCTGTATTCCATCAGGATATAGGTCCGGAAAACGACGCCGATCACCCGGACCTTTTCCGCCTGCTGCGCGCCGGGAATGGCCTCCTGCACCGGAGGGGCCGGCGGCTCCGTATCTTGGGGCGGGGCGGACGCAGGAGATAAAGCGGCTGGCGCAGGTTCTTCATCCCGTTTCATTTCCGCTTTGGGGGCGCGGAAAGAAAGCGGACGGTCTTGAGCGGCGGGCGGCGCCGGAACCGGCGGTGTCGGCGGGACCGGAGGGGACGCGGGAACAGGCGGCATCGGCGGAATCGGAGCGGACGCGGGAACAGGCGGAGCCGCAGGAACAGCGGGCGCTATAGCAGGCGCAGACACGGCCGGCGCGGCCTGTACGGTCACCCGCGCCTGGGGCTGGCGGTTTTTCCGCAGGACCTCGTCGTCATACAGGCGCGGGGTGAGGAGATCATCCTTCTGGCTTTCCGAAAGCGCTTCGCGGACCAGGGTCTCCACCGCGTCGCGCACGGCAAACTCATTCTGGAAGCGGACTTCCCATTTGTTCGGGTGCACGTTGACGTCGGCGTTTTCAAACGGCATCGTCAGGTGCAGCACGCACATCGGGAAACGGCCGATCATCACCCGCTGATGGCAGGCGGTCTCCACCGCGTTGTCCAGCAGCGGACTTTTCATGACCCGCTGGTTGAGGAAAAAATACTCCTGCGAGCGGTTGCTTCGGGACAGGTCGCCGACGCCGACGAAACCTTCCACTTTGACCCCGTTCATCACGCCTTTGACCGGAGTCATCAGGCGCAGCACGTCCAGCCCGAACACGGCCATCGCCGCTGTCTCCGGCTTGCCGTCGCCGGCGCTGAAAAAGACGTTTCTGCCGTCCGCCTGATAGCGGAAAGCGATGTCCGGCCTGGAAAGGATGAAGCGGGTCATCAGCTCGGTGACGGCCGCCGTTTCAAAGGAATTCTTTTTGAGGAACTTTTTCCGCACCGGGGCGTTGTAAAACAGATCGCTGACCTGGACGGACGTGCCCTGCGGGCAGGCCGCCTCCCGGATCTCCGTGATCTGCCCGCCGTCGTTGCGGACGGAAAGGCCCGTTTCAGCGTCCGCCGTCCGGGTCGTCAGCGTGACATGGGAAACCGCCGCGATGGACGCCAGAGCTTCCCCCCGGAACCCGAGGGTGGACACCCCGATCAGCTCCTCCGCGGTGCGCAGCTTGCTGGTGGCATGGCGCTCAAAGGCCATGCGGATATCCCGCGCGTCGATGCCGCTGCCGTTGTCGGTCACCCGGATCCGGGCGGTACCGCCCTCCCGGATGTCGACGGTTACGGCAGCCGCTCCGGCGTCCAGGGCATTTTCCACCAGCTCCTTGACGGCGGCGGCAGGGCGCTCCACAACCTCCCCGGCGGCGATCTGGCCGATCACCTCCTGCGGAAGGGCGAGAATTCTCTTGTCAGACATGAACACTCCTTACAGTTTGAGGGCCTTTTCCTTGAGCAGATACAGCTGGTTGAGGGCATCCATCGGGGTCATCGCGAGGACGTCCAGCTGCTGGATTTCGCTGATGAACTCGGTCTGGCCGAAGCCCATCAGGGACACCTGCTCGTTTTTCCTGCCCTTCTGCGGGGACAGGATGCTCTGGCCGATGCTGTTCTGCGTCAGGTCCCGGACGGTGAGCCGGGCTTCGATCTCCTGCGCGCGGGCGACGACCGGCCTGGGCACGCCGGCCAGGCGGGCCACATAGATGCCGAAGGACTTGTCCGCCCCGCCCGGAGTGATGCGACGCAGGAAGATGACGTCTTCCCCGTGCTCCTTGACCGCCACGCAGAAATTGCGTACGCCTTCCAGGTGGCCTTCCAGCTCGGACAGCTCGTGGTAATGGGTCGCGAACAGGGTCAGCGGCCCGGACTTTTTCGTGTCCGCCAGGTATTCGACCGCGGCCCAGGCGATCGACAGGCCGTCGAACGTGCTGGTGCCCCGGCCGATCTCGTCCAGGATCACCAGGGAGCGGCCGGTCGCGTTTCGCAGGATGTACGCCATCTCGCTCATCTCCACCATGAAGGTGGACTGGCCGGCGGCCAGGTTGTCCGACGCGCCGATGCGGGTATAGACGGCGTCCACCAGCGGGATATCCGCCGAGGAGGCCGGCACGAAGGACCCCATGTGGGCCATCAGCACGATCAGGGCCACCTGGCGCATGTACGTGCTCTTGCCCGCCATGTTGGGCCCGGTGATGATCTGCATCCGCTGCTCCCGGTCCATGTGCGTGTCGTTGGGAACAAACAGCTCGTCCCGCAGGGTTTTTTCCACAACCGGGTGGCGGCCCTCCAGGATGTCCAGGCGGCCTTCCTCATTGAGCGCCGGGCGGACATAGCCGTTTTCCCGCGCGGCCAGTGCAAGGGACAGCAGGGCGTCCAGCGTTTTATAGCCGTGGGCCGTCTTCTGCAGGCGCTCCATATGGGCAGCGATCTTCCCGCGGACATCGTCAAACAGGCTGTATTCCAGCTTCTGGGCTTCCTCGTCCGCCCCGGTGATCTTCTCTTCCAGCGCTTTGAGCTCCGGGGTCGTGAACCGCTCGGCGTTCGTCAGGGTCTGGCGGCGGATATAGCGGTCCGGCACGAGGGCATAATTGGACTTTGTGACCTCGATATAGTACCCGAACACCCGGTTGTACTGGATGCGGAGGTTTTTGATGCCGGTCTGCTCCCGCTCCTTGGTCTCCAGGTCCAGCAGCCACTGCTTGCCCCGGACGGAAGCGCTGCGCAGATCGTCCAGCTCCGGGCTGTACCCTTCCCGGATCACGCCCGGGTCCAGCGGGGAGAGCGGGGCTTCCGGGGAAATCGCTGCGGCGAGGAGGGCCGTCAGCTCTTCCAGTGGGTCCAGCGAATCCATGACCGGTTTGACCGCATCCCCGCCCACGGAGGACAGGAGGGAAAGCACCCTGGGCACCTGCTCCAGGGACCGGCCCAGGGACAGGCAGTCCCTGGGGTTCAGCGACCCGTAGGAGACCTTGGACAGCAGCCGTTCCATGTCATAGACTCTGGTCAGGCACTGCCGGAGTTCTTCGGACAGGACAGGCTGGGCATAGAACGCTTCCACCGCGTCCAGCCTTTTTTCGATCCGCTTCCGGCTGAGCAGGGGCTGTTCGACCATGGCGCGCAGCAGGCGGCCGCCCATCGCGGTGACCGTCCGGTCCAGCACGGCCAGCAGGCTGCCCTTTCCGCCCTGGCCCTGAATGGTCTGCGTCAGCTCCAGGTTCCGCAGGGTCATCGGGTCCAGGGGCATGGCGTCCTCAGAGGAGACGACGGACAGCTTCGTGATATGGTTCAGGGCGTTTTTCTGCGTATCGCTCAGGTATGCCATCAGGGCGCCGGCCGCGCAGGCCGCCGCGGCGTGGGACTGGTCCAGCCCCAGGGCGGTCAGGGAGCGGACGGCAAAATGGGCAAGCAGCTGCTCTTTGGCGTCCTGCGGGCGGAAAAAAGAAGCCGGGCAGGACGAACAGGTCACTTTCGCGGCTTTTTCCAGCGCCGGCCGGTCGTTGGCGATGATCTCGCTGGGGGCGATTCCGGTCAGGGCGCCGGTCAGCTCCTTTTCATCGCTGCGGATCATCCGGGCAAACATCTCCCCGGTGGAAACGTCGCACCAGCTGAGGCCTGCCTTTTTCCCGCTCAGGCAGACGGACAGAAGAAAGTTGTTCTTTTTTTCGCCGATGTAGGCGGAGTCCGTCATCGTGCCGGGGGTGATGATGCGGATGATGTCCCGGTCGACCAGGCCCTTGGCCGTCTTCGGGTCCTCCAGTTGCTCGCAGATCGCGACCTTGTAGCCCTTTTCGATCAGGCGGTTCACATAGACGTCCACCGCGTGATAGGGAACGCCCGCCATCGGGGCGCGCTCGGAAAGGCCGCAGTCCTTCCCCGTCAGGGTCAGCTCCAGCTCCCGGCTGGCGGTGATGGCATCGTCAAAAAAGGTCTCGTAAAAATCCCCGACCCTGAAAAACAGCAGGGGTTCAGGATGATTCTCTTTGATGCGCATGTACTGCTGCATCATCGGGGAGAGTGTCGCCATGAAAAGGTCCTTTCACTGTAACTGTGCCATATTTTATGACTTTCATTCACAGAACAGACACAGGATTCTGCCTGAGAGGGTGATCAGGGGGAAACCTCCCCCTGATTGTAATCCGCACCGGCGGCATGTACGGCGGGAGGAGGAATTTTGCGGAGCAGGAATAAGCGTCAGGTGAAGGAAAACAACTCAACTCCTGCGGAGCAAGAAATTCTTTCATTGCGCCTTTGCCGCCCGGGGTTCTGAGCGCCCGGAAATTGAGCAAGTGGCTCAATTGCAGCGAATAACGGGCCGGCAGGCCCTGGGGAACCTCATCCGGCCCTGCGGGCCACCTTCCCCAGAGGGGAAGGCATTGACGAGAAAAGGCGAGGGGTCTCAGACATGGGGTTCTGAGCGCCCGGAAAACAGCACAATGCGCTGTTTTCAGCGATAACGGGCCGGCAGGCCCTGGTTGTGTCCCCCTATCGAATTTTTTTATGAACATCCCGAGCAGCCCGCGCAGCTGCCGGAGCAGCCCTGGGGGGCGTCTGGGCCGTTCGGGTTGAGGACGGCCTTGAGCTCCCGGTTAACGGCGTTCATCAGCTCGTTAAAATCCCTCCGGGACTGGTTGACCGCCTGGGCCAGGGGATGGGCGTTATACTGCTGCCTGAGTTCCTCCAGCTCCCGGGACGCGGCCATGATCTGCTCATAGTCCGGTTCGTCCTGCAGGGTCATGTCCTCGACGGCCCGTCGTTTTTCGTCGTATTCGCGGGAAATGGATTCCAGGGCTTCCTCCCCCGCCGCGGCGTCCTGCGCCGCCATCATGCAGATATATTCGGGGCTGAAGCGGATCAGCCGCGCCAGCTCTTTCGCTTTTTCCATGACTTTCTCATTCATGATCTGATGCCTCCGGAATCTTTTCTCCGCGCAGGGTCGTCCTGCCTGCTGAAATCACGCGGACGGGAAGGATCCTGCCCAGGTCTTCCTCCGTCCCTTTGAAATTGATATTGATGTTCCTGCCGCACTTGCCGGTCATCATGGTTTCGTCCCGGCGGGAGCGGTCCGTGACCAGGACCTCCTGAACGCTCCCGGTCAGGGAGCGCAGGCAGGCTTCCGTATGCCGGTCCTGAGCTTTGATCAGCCGCTCGATGCGGTCGGTGGAAACCTCCGCCGGCACCTGGTCCGGCAGGGCTGCGGCCGGCGTCCCCACCCGGGGGCTGTAGATGAAGGTAAAAGCGCTATCATAGCCGACCGTTTCGACCAGCTCCAGGGTATCCTCAAACTCCGCTTCCGTTTCCCCGGGGAAGCCGACGATCAGGTCGGTGGTCAGGCCGATATCCGGCACGGCGGCGCGCAGGGCGCGCACCCGGTCCAGGTACTGATCCCTGGTATAGCGGCGGTTCATGGCCTGAAGGATCCTGTCATTGCCCGACTGGGCGGGCAGGTGGAAATGCCGCTGGACGGACGGGGTCTGCGCGATGGTTTCGATCAGCTCGTCAGTCAGGTCCTTGGGATGGGAGGTCATGAAGCGGATGCGGGGAATGCCGGTTTGGGCGACCTCGCGCAGCAGGCGGGCAAACGTCCAGGAACCTTCCAGCTCCCTGCCGTAGGAGTTGACGTTCTGGCCCAGCAGCATGATCTCCTTTGTCCCGCTTTTTACCAGCTCCTCCGCGTCGCGGAGGATGTCGGCGGCCTCGCGGGACCTTTCCCGTCCGCGCACGTAGGGGACGATGCAGTACGTGCAGAAATTGTTGCACCCGTACATGATCGTCACATAGGCCTGCCACGGGCTTTCCCGGCGGATCGGCAGGCCCTCGGCCAGGGTGGACTGCTCTTCCGGCACGTCGACGACGCGTCCCTTCCTTTCGGCCGCTTTGTACAGCAGCTCCGGCAGGCAGTGGAGGTTGCCGGTCCCGAAGGCCAGGTCGATGAAGGGATACTGGCGGAGGATCTTTTCCGCCATGCCCGCTTCCTGCACCATGCAGCCGCAGACGCCGATCAGCAGAGACGGCCGGACCTTCTTGATCTCCTTGAGCCAGGTCACGTTGCCCAGGGCCTTGCGCTCTGCGTTGTCGCGGATGCAGCAGGTATTGTGCAGCACAAAATCCGCCTCTTCCCGGGTGGGCGCGGCGGTCAGGCCCATGCTTTCCAGCATGCCCGCCAGCTTTTCCGAATCATGGGCGTTCATCTGGCAGCCGTAGGTGATAATATGGTATGTCCGGGGCCTTTCCGGCAGCGAGGAGAATGCCTCCGCAAACGCATGCTGCCGGGAAAGCTCTTCCTGAGTGATTTTCCGAATCATGGGGGTTCCCTTCCGAAATATGTTTGAACCGGCAGACGGTTTTTCAGTTTCCGGCACCGGCAGCGGGGATCTCTGTCTTTTTCCGGGTCATCTCGACCAGACCCAGGGCCGTGAAGCCGTGGACGACGCATTTGACCGGGTCGCGCAGGGTCAGCGCCCGCAGGGCTTCCAGCACCCTGTCCGCGTTCTCCTGCGCCGCCATATCGATAAAGTCGATCACAATGATGCCACCGATTCCCCGCACCCGGAGCAGGCGGGCGATCATCTGCGCCGCCTCCAGGTTCGTCCGCAGGAACAGGGCTTCCCTGTCCGCTCCTTTGCCGGTATCTTTTCCGGTGTTCACGTCGATCACCGTCATGGCTTCGCAGGGATCGATCACGAGAAAGCCGCCGCCGGGCAGCCAGACGCGCTTTTCAAGCAGCTTCCGCCGCTGCTCACGGACGGAAAAAAGGGCAAACGGACGTTCGCTCAGGGAAAACACGATCCCCTCCGGCACGGTGATTTCCCGGTCCGCCGTCACCTGATCCGGCGTTTCCCAGTCGTCCAGGGCTCGCTCCAGGGGGGAGCGGCCTTCCCACAGGAGGGCGGGGGCGGATACGCTGTCCGCTTTCCTTTGGATCGTCTCCCAGACGGCCATCAGCCTGCCGATTTCCGCCCTGACCGCCGCTTCGGGGATGCCGGCGCTTTCCCTTCGCAGGATCAGGCCCATGCCGGAAGGCGCGAGGGCGCGGGAAAGCGCGGCCAGCTCCGCCTTCGTCTGCTCGTCCGTCACACGGGAAGAGACCGCAGTCTTTTGAGACCGGGGCAGCAGAATGGCATAACGGCCGGCCAGGGAAATGTCTTCCGTCAGGTAGGCCGCTTTTTCTCCTGTGGGCGGTTTCCTGACCTGCACGGTCAGGGCCTGTCCCCCGGTCAGCGGGCTTTTCGCTTCGGAAAACGGCAGAAAACCCGTCCGGCCGTCCTGCAGGCGGACGAAAGCCGCGCCCATTCCTTTGGCGATCCGGTCGACCCGGGCCAGGTATACCTGTTCCGTCAGAAGACCCTTTGCCGGACAGGCCCGGTAATCGGTCAGCTCGTGCCCGGTAAGGAGGGCCAGTTCGGTCAGTTCAGGCCCGTGCTCCACAAGCATCTGCTTCATCGGCCGCCCTCCTTCCGGGCCGCGTGATCTGTCATCAGTTTTCCATCTGAACGGAATCGTCCGCGTCGACCAGCGGACCGTTCACGCCCACCGCCCGGACGCCGCCCAGGTCCACTCTCCGGGCGTTCCGCAGGTAGAAGCCTGCGCCCTTCATTTCGGGGCAGCCGGTCATCATCGCCGGCAGGCCGGGGGCCGCTTCCTCATCCATCTCGACCAGTACGTTGGACAATGTCACGCCTTCCACCGGACGCTCGGGCAGGCCGAAGAAAAAGCCTGCGCAGGCCCCGCACTTCCTGGCGGTCACGTTGGAGATCCGGACATCCCGGAGAGCGGGGGTGCCCGCGTCCACGGGCCTTGCATTCCGGTCCTGCACTTCGGGCAGCTTTCCGCCCTTGCCGCAGAAATAATACATGTTGAAGACGAACGGGCACATGACCTTTTCCATCAGCAGATTGTCCAGCTGGATGCCGGCCACCTCTCCTCCGCGTCCGCGGCGGGTCTTGAGCCGCACCCCGCGGTCTGTCTCCATGAACACGCAGGAGGAAACCAGGACGTTGCGGACGCCGCCGGACATTTCGCTGCCCAGCACGATCCCGCCGTGCCCGTGCAGGAAGTGGCAGTTGGTGATGATGATGTTCTCGGAGGGCCTGGCGCCGACCGTGTCCTCCGTGCCGGACTTGATGGCGATGCAGTCGTCGCCCACGTCGATCGTGCAGTCCGAAATCCGCACGTTCCGGCAGCCGTCCGGATCGATCCCGTCAGTGTTGGGCGAATCGGCCGGGTTCTTGATCCTCAGCCCCCGGATCACCATGTTTTCGCAGCGGAGCGGGTGCACGGTCCAGCAGGGGGAGCGGGTCAGCTTCACGTTCTCCAGCAGCACGTCCGTGCAGCCGTCAAAGCAGACCAGGTATGGCCGCGGATGGGCAAGCTTCTTTTCCCTCAGCAGCTGCCACCAGAATTCCCCCTGGCCGTTCAGGGTGCCGGTGCCTGTGACGGCAATATCCTCTGCGTCCTTTGCGTACAGGCAGGGCTTGTACGCCGGGCCCGGAATGCCTTCAAATTCCAGGTCCACCAGGGGGAAAGCATCCGCATCCTGATGGAAGCGGAGCTCCGCTCCGGCCTGAACCTCCAGGGTGATATGGCTGAACAGCTCGATGGGGCCGGTCGGGTAAACGCCGGCGGGAACGGTCAGCATCCCGCCGCCCTGCGCGCGAAGGTCGACCATGGCCTGTGAGAAGGCTTTGGACCAGTCGGCCCCACCCAGGGACAAAGCAGCGTATTCCGTGATCTTCATTTGATTTCCTCCTGTCAAACGTTCCGGTCAGTCCGCAGGATCGTCGCCTGCCCGGTAGGGAACCAGGGCGGACGGGACCACCTCGCTGGCCGGGTCCGCGTGCACCTGCTGGTCGTCAAAGAAAATATGGGCCCCGAAAGAGGCCAGCACCTCCTTTTTGGAAACCCCGCCCAGGAAAAACGCCTCGTCCACCCGGACCCCCCAGTCCCGCAGGGTACGCAGCGGCCTTTCCAGGGCCCGCGCGTTCCGGGAGGTGACCAGCGCCGTTCGGATCGGGGCTTCCTCCCGGTCCGGGAAGTGTGCCTGGATGTTGGACAGGGTCATCAGGAAGTTGGCGAACGGGCCTTTTTTGAGCGGCACCTGCGCCTTGTCCTGTTCGTGGCGGGTGAAGGCCTCCAGCCCGTTGTGCTGGAAGACCCGCTCTGCCTCGGCGTTGAACAGCACCGCGTCCCCGTCAAAGGCGATGCGGATCTGGTCGACCCGCGTTTCCGCGTCTGAATGGGATACCCCCGTCAGGATCTGGCCGGCGGCGATTCCCTCGTCCACGGCCCGCTTGACGTCCGGCCCGTAGGCGGAGAGAAAGAGGTCCGTGTGGAAGGAGCGCAGGTACGGGGTCACGTCCGCCCCGCCCACCAGGGCCGCCCGGGTGATGTCCAGCCCGTATTCCGAAATGGCGTTGAAAATGCGCAGGGATGTGTCCGGGCTGTTGCGGGAGACGATGATCACCTCCACCACGCGCCTTTCCTCCGTCAGCCCGTTCAGCCGCAGGAAGGCCTCCACCAGCGGGAAGGCGGCCCCTTTGGGGATGATGTCCTTTTCATGCTCCAGCTGGTAGCGGGTGTAGGCTTCCAGGCCCTCCGTTTCAAAAATGCGGTTCTCCTCTTCCAGGTTGAACAGGGCACGGGAAGAGATCGCGATCACCAGCGGGGTCGTCAGATCATACGGCATCGGATCCCTCCCTGAGCTTTTTGACGCAGTCTGAAGCGTAGAACACCAGCGCGCAGAGCGTCAGGGCGACGGCCGTCCACAGCAGGTACAGGTGCAGCGGGAAGCCCCAGGCATGAAGCTGCTCATGGAAAAAGGCGGCGATCAGGGACAGCACCATGATCAGCTGGGCGATCTTGCCGATTTTGAGGGCGTAGACGACGATGCCCTTTTTAAGCATGAAGGCACCGCCCAGGATCATCAGGGCTTCCTTGGACAGAAGGATGATGAACGGCGCCCAGGGCAGGACCGGCTCCCGCCCGCCCAGCGGCAGCACCATCGACAGCATGACGCTCAGCACCATCACCTTGTCCGCCACCGGGTCCATCAGCTTGCCGAAATTGGTGATCTGGTGATACTTCCGGGCGATATATCCGTCCGCCAGGTCGGTCAGGGAAGCGGCCACATAGACCGCCAGCGCCTGGTACGTCCGCCCTTTCACCATCAGCACCCAGTACAGCGGAATCAGGGCCAGGCGGATCATCGTCAGCACGTTCGGGATCGTCCAGATCTGTTCCGGTCTTGCTTCTTTCATTACAGCGCCTCCTGCGTCTTTAAGACGCACTTGATTATAACACTCCGGGCGCTTAATACGCAACTTTTTTTGACAGAAGGCCATAAGGCTGTTATAATGGCTTTCGTATCATGAATACACAAGAAACAGGAAAACAAAGAGGAAAGAAAGTGTCAGACGAAAAGAATGTTCCGGAGCGGAAACAGACCGCCGCCCCGCACCCGGCCGCATCCGGGGAAACCAAAGCCGAAAAGCCGCCCAGGAAGCGGCCGCCCCGCAAGCGCAACCCGAAAAAAAGAGGGCAGAAAACGCCCCGCAAACCCATTGAGCTGTACAAGGCCACCCCGGAGGAAATGGCCGACGAAAGCCCCATCCCCGTCACCGGCTTTGAAGGGCTGGACGTATCCGACCAGGTCCTGCGCGCGCTGGCCCGGATGGGTTTTCACGAAGCCACAGCCATCCAGAAAGAGACCATTCCCCTGATGATGCAGGGGCAGGACATCATCGGCATCGCCCCGACCGGCACCGGCAAGACCTGCGCCTTCGGCATTCCCATGCTCGAATACATGTACCCGGACGACCCGTCCGTACAGGAACTGGTGCTTGCCCCCACCCGCGAGCTGGCCATGCAGATCGGCGACGAGCTGCGCAAGCTCGCCTACTTCATCCCCGAAGTGCGGATTGCCGTGCTGTACGGCGGCCAGTCCATCGGCCGCCAGCTGGACGAACTGCGCCAGCAGCCGCAGATCATCGTCGGCACGCCCGGCCGCGTGCTGGACCATCTGGAACGGCAGAGCCTGACGCTGGACGGCGTCCACACCCTCGTGCTGGACGAGGCGGACGAGATGCTGGACATGGGTTTCATCAAGGACGTATGCCGCATCATCGACCATGCCCCGAAGGACAGGCAGTTCGTCATGTACTCCGCCACCACCAGCCAGGACGTCATGACCATCTCCTGGAAATACCAGCACGAACCGGCTCAGATCACCGTGCAGGCCGTCAACGAAAACCGCCCGCAGATCCGCCAGTACGTGATCAAGGTATCCAGGGAAGAGAAATACGAGCGCCTGGAATACCTGCTGGATTCGGATGTCTACAACCGCGTGATGATCTTCACCAATACCAAGTTCATGGCCCACCGCGTGTGCGCGACCCTGCAGAAAAACGGCTTTGACGCCGACGAGCTGCACGGGGACATCGCCCAGAACAAGCGCAGCGAAATCATGGCCCGGTTCAAAAAAGGAAAGCTCGCCATCCTGGTCTGCACCGACGTGGCCGCACGCGGCATCGACGTGGACGACGTGGAGGCCGTCATCAACTACGACCTGCCCAACGAAAACGAGTATTACCTGCACCGGATCGGCCGCACCGGCAGGGCCCACAAGCACGGGGTCGCGTTCACGCTGGAGACGTTCGCCGAGTCCGTCCGGATGGACGAGATCCTCAAATACATGAAAACCGCCCCGACGATGCTCCACTTCGACGAAATGGGCATCCTGCGGGACGAAGACGAACAGGCGTTTTTTGAAAATATCTGAAGCCCTCGCAAGGGGGACTCGTCCCCCTTGCGGGAACCCCCTCGCCTTTGCATCTCGCCCCTTCGGGACTCCCGGGCGGCAAAGGCGCAATGAAAGAATTTTTGCTCCGCAGGAGTTAAGTTGTTATCCTTACCCAAGGTTGATTCCTGCTCCGCAAAAATTCATCCTCGCACCGCACATGTCGCTGCTGCGGATTTAAAATGGAGGGGCTACTGCCCCTCCAAACCACCCCGGGATTGTTGATTTCCAGACAATCTCTGATCCCCAGCTTGTTCCGACTTCCATATCTGTTGATCATATGAGGGGATGTTGCAGTTTTGACTTTGCAACATCCCCAAACATTTTTAAAGCGAATTGATCAGGTTGTACAGGCTCTCTTTGAAGTTCCTCGTTTCGCTCAGCGCCGTATCGATCGAAGTGTGATAGGTGCGGTTGTTGCGGGTGCCGATCGCCTGGTTGCTGATGCCGTTCTTGAGCAGGACGACGGCCATGTTGCCCGCTTCGAACGCGAACGAGCAGTCGCGGGCGGTGGGCTGGCAGCCGCGCTGGGTGTAGCCGATCACCGTCGCGCGGACCTCGGCCCCGTGGCAGAGGTATTTGAGCGTCGCGGCAAGCAGGTGGGCGTCCATCTTCTGCCCGGGGTAGACGGTCTTGCCGTAGGGCTTGAGGAACTCATAGACGTCGAACGGCGCCATGGAGGCGTACGCGCCTTCGGCCACGACGATGGTGGCGCGGGTATTGCCGGATGCGATCAGCCTGCCCAGCCTGTCCGCCACATCATGGACGTCCCACTTCATTTCGGGCACCAGCACGATCTCGGAACCGGTGGCTTCCGCCGTGGACAGGGCAACGTCCCCGCAGTTCCTGCCCATGACCTCCACCACGGCCGGACGGTCGTGGGAACGGGAGGTGGCGCGGATGCAGCGGACCGCCTCGACGTCCCAGTTGACGGCGGTGTCATAGCCCAGCGTCAGCTCCGTATAGGGCAGGTCATTGTCGATCGTGCCTGGAATGCCGATGCAGGGAATCCCCAGGTTGCACAGCTGCTGGGCCCCGCGGAAGGAGCCGTCGCCGCCGATGACCACCAGGCCTTCCACATCCAGCTGGCGGAGGTTGGCGGCAGCCTTTTCCCGGTAGGCCGCGTCCATGAACTGGGGGCACCGGGCCGTGCGCAGGTAGGTGCCCGGCAGGTCGGCCAGGTCCAGCACGGTATCCAGGTTCATTTCGTACACATCGGAATCGGACATGGACAGCAGGCCGTTGTAGCCCCGCTTGATGCCGATCAGGGACATCCCGTAATAAGCTGCGTTCCGGGCGACGCTGGTCACGGCAGCGTTCATTCCCGGGCTGTCTCCGCCGCTGGTCAAAACCGCAATCCTGGGCATAATATACCCTCCTTCAGGTCAGATCGGTACAAATCTGTACGCGTGTAAAACACTCTGATCAGGGCAGTACCGGGAAACCCGGCCAGGCGCCCCGGCGCGGGCAGCCGGGCTGAACCGCCCGTCCGCGCTTACAGACGATTATACACGCTTTTTCCGGCTTTGTCACGTCTTTTCCGCCCGATTGCCAAACTTTCGTTTTCCGCCCTGCGGCAGAGCGTTCCGCCGTGACGGAAATGCTTTACAGAAACCCGTTTTTTCATTATAATATCTTCTGACCGCCTTTTTGGACGGCCGATCACGACTGATCCGGGAGGCGTATCCGCCATGGAACTTCACCTCATTTGCAACCCCGCCGCAGGAAACGGACTGGCGCTGGAAACGGCCGGAATCATCGAAGAAAAACTGAAGGAACGGCGCATCCCCTACACCATGATGATGACCGAACGGGCCGGGCACGCCACCGTCCTGGCCGCGGCCGCCGCCCTCAAAGGATATGAAACCGTCGCCGCGATCGGCGGGGACGGGACGCTGCTGGAGGTCGCCGCCGGCCTGTGCAACTCCCGGACCGCCCTGGGCGTCATTCCCGCCGGGACCGGCAACGACTTTATCAAAACCGCCGGGATCCCGAAGGACCCGCTGGCTGCCCTGGACCTCATCCTGAACACGGCTCCGCTGCCGACCGACACCGTCCGGATCAACAACCGGATCTTCCTCAACGAGACCGGCACCGGCTTTGACGTCATGGTACTGGATTTCGCCGAAAAGGCCAAGAAGCGCGTCCAGGGCCTGTGGCCCTATCTGTATGGCGTGATCCGGACCATTTTCCGTTTCCACAGCGTCAGGCTGACCCTGTCCATCGACGGCGGGGCACCGGCAGACAGGGAGCTCCTGGTCCTGGCCGCCGGAAACGGGCGCTACATCGGCGGGGGCATCCCGATCGCCCCGGACGCCGTCCTGGACGACGGCCTGCTGGACGTCGTGCTGATCAACCGGATGAACAAACTGCGCATGCTCCGCGCCCTGGGCGGCCTGATGAAGGGAAAAGTCCTCACCTTCCGGGAAACCCAGTTCCTGCGGGCCCGGAAGCTGTCCCTCCGGGGGCAGGGGCTCCGGATCAACATCGACGGGGAAATCATCTCCGCCGACTGGGCGGACATCGAGGTGCAGCCCAAATCCCTGCTGGTGCACCGGCCGGCTTCCCCCGCGCCGGAGACACCCGCCGACTGAGAAAAGAGGAACACCGTTTTTGCGTATACTTGGAATTGACCCGGGCCTGGCGACAATGGGCTACGGCGTGGTGGACGCGGACGGGCGCAAACCCCGCCTGATCGCCGCCGGCGCCGTCATCACCACCCCGGACATGCGGATGTACGAGCGCCTGCTCAGGATCCACGACGGCGTGCGGGACCTGATCCGCCTCTACCAGCCGGACGACATCGTATTTGAGGAGCTTTTTTTCGCCCGGAACGTGACGACCGCCCTGAACGTCGGGGCGGCCCGCGGCACGGCCCTGTGCGCCTGCGCGGAATTCACCGGGAATCTGTACGAATATACCCCCATGCAGATCAAGCAGGCCGTCGTCGGCTACGGCAAGGCGGACAAGCACCAGGTGCAGCACATGGTGAAACTCCTTCTGAACCTGCCGGACATCATCCGCCCGGACGACGCGGCGGACGCCGTCGCGGCGGCCCTGACCCACTTTAACGCCGGGGCGATGAAAAGCGAATACCGGATGAAATAAAATACTGGGAGGGGGAATCCTAACCAGGGCCTGTCGGCCCGTTCTCGCTGAAAACAGTCCACCGGACTGTTTTCCGGGCGCTGCGAACCCCCTCCCACACTGCCCCATATCAAAACACTCAGGAGTATTGTATGATCGCGTTTCTGGACGGAAAAATCGCTGCCAAAGGGCAGAACGAAGTGCTGATGGACGTGGGCGGCATCGGGTTTCAGGTCAGCTGCAGCACAAACACCCTGTCCCTCCTGCCCCCAAGGGGCGAACCCTGCCTTCTCTGGGTCTGGATGAGCGTAAGGGACGACGGGGTCGACCTGTTCGGCTTTTCCTCCCAGGAGGAAAAGCGGATGTTCCTGCGCCTGACCGGCATCAGCGGGATCGGGCCCAAGACGGCCCTGCAGATCCTCGGCTGTATGCCGCTCAAGGACCTGACCCTGGCCATCATGACCGGGGATACCGCCGCCCTGTCCCGCGCCCCGGGCATCGGCAAAAAAACAGCCCAGCGCATCGCGCTGGAACTCAAGGAAAAGGTCACGGAGGCGGACCTGGAGAACCTGCACCTGGAAAAGGCCGTGCCCGCCGCGGAGCTTCGCCAGACGGATGCCGTCAGCGAGGCCGTGCAGGCCCTGGTGTCCCTCGGCTACACCTCTTCCGAGGCGGCCCGGGCTGTGAGCGCCGTCTCCGCCCAGAGTGACGACGCGGGCGAACTGATCCGCCTGGCGCTGCGCGACATGTCAGGGAGGTAAGATATGAGCGAACTGGACAGACTGATGACCTCGGACCCCCGCCGGGAGGACAGCGACATCGAAACCTCCCTGCGCCCCCATACGCTCCGCGACTACATCGGGCAGGAGCAGACGAAAAAGAACCTGAAGATCGCCATCGAGGCCGCCCTGTCCCGGCGCGACGCGCTGGACCATATCCTGCTGTACGGCCCGCCAGGCCTGGGCAAAACGACCCTGGCCTGCATCATCGCCTCCGAAATGGGGCAGAACATCCGCATCACCAGCGGCCCGGCCATCGACCGGCCAGGGGATCTGGCGTCCATCCTGACCAACCTGTCCCAGGGGGACGTCCTGTTCATCGACGAGATCCACCGCCTGTCCCGGGCGGTCGAGGAGGTCCTTTACTCCGCGATGGAGGACTACGCCCTGGACATCATGATCGGCAAAGGGCCGACCGCCCGGTCGATCCGCCTGGACCTGCCGAAGTTCACCCTGGTCGGTGCGACGACGCGGGCCGGCATGCTGTCCGCCCCGCTTCGCGACCGCTTCGGCATCAGCTACCGGCTGGAGATGTACACGGTGGAGGAGCTGGCCCTGATCACCGCCCGTTCCGCCAGGATCCTCAAGGTCGAAGCGGAGCAGGAGGGTCTCAACGAGATCGCCGCCCGTAGCCGCGGCACGCCCCGCATCGCCAACCGCATGCTCAAGCGCGTGCGCGACTACGCCCAGGTCCGCTACGACGGGCGGATCACCCTGGCCGTGGCCCGGGAAGCCCTCGATCTGCTGGACGTCGACCCCCTCGGCCTGGACCGGGTGGACCGGAACGTCCTGACCACCATGATGGACAAGTTCGGCGGCGGTCCCGTCGGCCTGGACACCCTGGCCGCCGCGACCGGGGAAGACGCCGGCACCATCGGCGATGTGTACGAGCCGTACCTCC
Organism: Christensenellales bacterium; assembly: GCA_045113695.1. GTDB lineage: Bacteria > Bacillota > Clostridia > Christensenellales > Aristaeellaceae > UBA4246. The sequence goes on along the minus strand of JBGUJG010000050.1, from coordinate 65,045 downwards.
TCCAGCTCGGCTTCCTGATGCGCACGCCCCGCGGCCGTGTCCTGACCCCCGCCGCCTACGAGCACCTGGGCCGCACAGCACCGGGAAAGCCCGATCAGCAGGACCCTTCTTTAGAACAGACCACATTCTTTACGCAGGACTGATTCATGAAAACATCTGATTTTTACTACGACCTGCCGCCCGAACTGATCGCCCAGACCCCGGCCGATCCGCGGGACAGCGCCCGGATGCTGGTTTATCACCGCGATACCGGGAAGACGGAGGACCGGATCTTCCGGGACCTGCCTGAATACCTCCGCCCGGGCGATGTGATGGTGATCAACGAGACCCGTGTCATCCCCGCCCGGCTGCTGGGCGTCAAGACGGAAACCGGCATCCCGGTCGAGGTGCTGCTGCTGCGCCGCCTGGACAGGGACCGCTGGGAAACCCTGGTCAAACCGGGCCGGCGGCTGAAACAGGGCACTCATGTCTCCTTCGGGGACGGAAAGCTGACCTGTGAAATCGGCGAAACGACGAGCGCCGGCGGCAGGGTTGTGACCTTTTCCTATGAGGGCGTTTTCGAAGCCCTGCTGGACGAGCTGGGCCAGATGCCCCTGCCCCCCTACATCCACGAAAAGCTTGAAAACCCGGAGATGTACCAGACCGTCTACGCCAAGGAAGACGGCAGCGCCGCCGCCCCGACCGCGGGCCTTCACTTTACGGACGAAGTCCTTTCCCGCATCCGGGACATGCGAGTTGATATCGTACCGGTCCTTCTGCACGTAGGCCTCGGCACCTTCCGCCCCGTCCAGGAGGAGGATGTCGAAAACCACCTGATGCACGAAGAATACTACATGGTGACGGAAGAAGCCGCCGAACGCATCAATCATGCCCGGCAGAACGGCGGCCGCGTCGTCTGCATCGGCACGACCTCCGTGCGGACGCTGGAAACGGTGACCGGGGAAGACGGCGTCGTCCGCCCCGGCAGCGGGATGACCAAAATCTTTATCAAGCCCGGCGTTCCCTTCAAAGCCACCGACGTCCTTCTGACCAACTTCCACCTGCCGGAAAGCACCCTGCTGATGCTGGTCAGCGCCTTCATCGGCCGGGAGGAAGCCCTGCGCGTCTACCGCGAGGCGGTCGATAAAAAATACCGCTTCTTCTCCTTCGGGGACTGCACGCTGTTCTGCTGAAAAAGGGGTGCACTTCATGAAATACCTGATCGCTTCCGATATCCACGGGTCCGCTTCCGCCTGCGGAGCCGTCCTGCGCCTGTTTGAAAAGGAAGGCTGCGGCAGGCTGATCCTGCTGGGGGACATCCTGTACCACGGCCCACGCAACGCCCTGCCGGACGCTTACAACCCGCCGAAAGTCGCTCAGATGCTCAACGAAAAAGCCCATCTGATCCACGCCGTCCGCGGCAACTGCGACGCGGAGGTCGACCAGATGGTGCTGAAGTTTCCCGTGATGGCGGACTATGCCCTGATGCCGGTCGGCAGCCGGCAGATGTTCATCACCCACGGCCACGTATACTCTCCTTCCTCCCCTCCCCCGCACTGCCCGGGAGACATCCTCCTGTTCGGCCACATCCATGTGCAGAAGTGCGAAGAGCAGGACGGCCTGTTCCTCCTGAATCCCGGCTCCTGCACCATCCCGAAGGACGGCAGCCGGAAGGCCGTCATGACGCTGGAAGGCACGCTGTTCCGGTGGATGGACCTGGACGGGGAAGAGTTTATGAGATGGGACTGTAACAGGTAGGACCTTTTTTCCAGAGTGAAGAGTGGAGAGTGAAGAGTGGAGATCTGACAGTATCCGATTGGGCTGATCTCCATTCTTTTTTGCACTTCCGGAGCAGTTTCGGAGCAGTTTTTCTGAAAGAACTGTTCTTCCATAGTGCCTGTTGTATCAGGCATTTTTGGCTGTTTGGAGCAGAAAGAGCAGTTTTTTTGGAGTCATTTAAGGTTTTATTCATCCTTCTGCTTTATCGATGGCATACACCAGCATCCCTTCCTGTTCGTCTTTCCGGGCTTCCATGACCTCCGTAAATAATAAAGCCAAGGTGACGTTACCGTTAGTGGCGAACTCTATGCAGTCGGCAGGATAGACGCAGATCATAAGGTAATCAACTACAAACTGGTAAAAGAAAGCGCGGCATGATACGATGCTGGATCCGAACCCTTGTCAAGGATATGGGAATCAGCCATTTCCTTCCCATAAATCATTTTGTTTTACAAACCCAAATTCTCCGGTAGCCGGGAACCAGACGTGATACCATTCGTCTCCGATCACTCCAATCACCAGCATCGGCGAACAGCTTTCCTGCCATTGAGTCATACCGGCTCCTTCTTTCGGCTGCTCGTAAACCTTCAGGATTGCTTTTTTTGTGAGGAGCGGCGGCATGGCTGACAGATCCAGACGCAGTGCTTTCCCAGTCTGCCCGAAGGTCAGATAGCGTTTCATCATGTACCCCCGGGTCCAGCTGCGCCAGTCACCAAACACCACCAGCGTCCAGTCGCTATCCTGTACGCTGACGCCTACCGGGGTCCCGGTGTAATACTTGCCTTGGGACCGGCTTCCTCTGTCAGCCCGCTCCCGCAGGTGCAGGCGGTCAGCAGGATTGGGATTTACCACCATGGCATAATTACCGGAATCCATCTGAGCAGAGGCCTGTTCCAGACTGTGCGGCAGGGCGTTCCAGTCAATCTGTGTAATGTCATCCCACGGGTGATCTCCATACAGAATGATCTGTGTCGGCACTGTCGAACCATCCCAGACCGTTCGGTCTCCAAAAAACAGGAAACCTCCCGTTGCATCGGAATGCGCGGTGTTATCATAGATATATTCGATTCCCGCAGAACCATTATAAAGCAGATGAATGGACACACAGCGCCCGTCGATCCACAGACTGTCTGAAAAGTTCTGATACCCCAGTACCGTGCCATCCGGCAACGCAGAACTCTCGATCAGGCGTGCCTCCCGATGAGCGGCATATTCACAGACCACGTATACCCGGATACCATCCGGCCTCTCCATCAGAAAGTGCATGGCGTCATTCTTCAGCATGCCTTTGAGAAAAGTATAATCAGGCATGAGAACTGCGGCCGCATCCTGGAAGAAACGCCTATTCTCAGAAGCATAGTTGTCTTTTGTCCCGCTGAACATTGTCGGGAAGCGTGAGACGTCAAAGTTGTCCAGCCGGATGCAGTCTGCCAGCCAGGAAGCCGGGAGAATCTGCGTCAGCTGACCGCCGAGGTCATTGTCGTTCTCATCTGCCGCGGAAAAAGTTCGAATGATCTCTCCGCCGTTCAAGCCGTCCCAAGACGTGTTCCAGATGTGGGTGAATTCCCCGTATCCACCGTCATTATGGAACTGATCCACTGGCCCCCACGAGCCGTCCACGTTTTTTGTACTGTGATAACGTAGTATTTCCTGATCCGACAAGTGGTATGTCCAGAAAATTGCATTATCGGTGTCAACCCGCAGCTCCGGCCAGTCTGTATTCTGAAATAAAGCAGTCGGATTATTGATGGTGATCTCCCAGCAGCCGCCTCTGTTTTCGATCACTATCAGGGTTTTGATTCCATTCTGTTCTGCGAAACACGCTGCAGTATCACCCCACAACTGTAATTGAATGGGCTGATGAAATCCGGCATCCGAAAGAGCTGCAGTAATGTCTGTGGTCATATCTTCGGCAGAACAGATTGTGCCAAGCATTACATTCATTAGCACCAGAATTAGCAAGATGTATTTCCTCATGTGTTTCACCCCCCGCATAGAAGACGAAGCAAGCAGCATTTTTCTTGCAAAAAGCAAAGACAGCTTTTCGTGAAGAAACACAAAAACTTCCATGGCTCAAAGCATGGTTTCAGCCTCAGTATCCTCAGAACAGCATTAAAACCGCAGACAGACAAACACGATAAAAACTTAAAATGGCTCCAAAAAAACTGCTCCAATTGCTCCAAAATAGCAAAATCTCCTGATGTATGAGGAATTTTATCGGAGCAGTTTTTCACGGAAAACTGCTCCCGAACTGCTCCAAATCTGTTCTGACCGCTCCGGAACTGCGATTTATCCGCTGGTGATTTCCTCGGTCAGGGTGAAAAAGGCGGAATACACCGTATAGTTCATCCCGCCAACGCTGGTCTGCACGCAGACCATGTACCGGCCGGGCGGGGCCGCTGTGCCGTCTTCCAGCTTCCCGTCCCAGTACAGGGTGGTGCCCTCCGGAACCAGGCGCTGCGGGCGGGAAGGGGTCTCGACAGAGAGGTAGCGGACTGTCCTGCCCTGGGCGTTCTGGACGGACACTGTCAGCGCGCAGGGAACGTCATGGCCGACCCGGACCGCCAGCTCGTCTCCCCGGCCGGGAATAAAGGAGGACTCCGTCTTTACGTCCAGCGCGACATCCCCCTGGGACGGGAACACGCGCAGCAGCCTGCTCTCATGGAGGACCATCCGGTCCCCCTCGCGGGAAAAGATCTGCAGCATCAGATAGCCCGATACGTCCTGCTCTTCGTCGCCCAGGGTCAGGGTGATCCTGCGCCGGTAGGTCCCCCTGGGCAGGAGGGTGCCTTCTCCCCCGTCCGCGAGCATCGGAGCGTCGGCGAAATCCCAGCCGCCGCGCTGGTCATAGATCAGCTGGTAGGAGACTTCGGCCTCCCGCTCCAGGGTGAAGCTGAAGCCGATCTCCGCCACGCTGCCGGAAAAAACGGTCTGGTCGAAACGGACATCCGAGATGACGTCCGGCTGACGTTCCTCCGCGGCGCCGGGGACATAGAAAACAAATCCGCTTTTTTCCGGATAGATCTGCGGGGTGGACGCGGCGTAATGCGACAGAAGGTAAGCTTTGACCTCCGACAGGGACACCCGGCCGTCCCCGTCCCGGTCGGCGGGCGGAACGGGCGATGCGGCCAGCGCCCCGGCCAGGATGGAAGTAAAATACCCTGCCCCATGCAGTTGATCCCCGCTGTCGGCGCGCCAGTACCAGCTTTCCTCGCTGCCGCCCGCGCTGCAGAGGACGTGGAAGTTTTCCCACGCGAACGGATTGGCCTGGGCAAAATCGCTCAGGCCTTTGCCGATGAAGGCCCCGGAATGGCAGGCGTCCAGCACCAGCACCTTGGTGCCCGGGATGGCGGCCAGGAGATTGGCCAGGGCCTGGGCGGTCAGCCGCTCCTCCTTTTCCCCGTCCGACAAAAGGAGGCTGGCGCTCAGGTTCGAGCGGTTGGCCGTATAGAGGCCGTGCGTGCTGATGTACACAAAGGAGATATCCCCGTCCCCCGCCCCGGCAAACGTCTCGCGGACCGCCTGGGCAAAGGCGTCCACCGACGGCAGGGTATCGCACTCCGTCCGGATTTCCGCGTAGCCCCTGGCGTCAGACTCCAGGAGGGATTTCATCAGCTGGGCGTTCTGCTGGGCGGCCGGGGTGGTTTCCGGCCGGCTGACAAAGCGGTCGCAGGTCACCAGGAGGGCCCGGAGAACCGGCTGCGGCGTTTCTTCCGCCTTACCCTGCGGCAGGCCGCCCCGCGACAGCAGCACCAGCAGCGTCAAAAGACAGCACAGCCTGCGCACAGTTCTCCCCCCTTTCTCCCATCCATTGCTTCGCGTTCATCATCCGCGATCCGGATCCTCTGTCCCGGACGTCCGGCTTTCCTGTCTATTATAATGTATTTTCTTCATCTTGGCAAACGGGACGATCAGCGCGGTCAGCGTACCTTTGCGGCATGACGCTTTTTTGCTGGCCAAACAGGAAACGCTGTGCTATAATACCCTGGACCGGCGGATTTTCCTTCCGTCGGGAACCTATACAGGAGGTTGCTGCTATGAAAGATGAATTCCGGCCCATTCAGGGGACGCCGAGCGCCCTGCCGATCCTGCTGATCATTCTGGGCCTGGTGCTGCTGCTGTTCCCCGGGATGACCATGACCCTCATCGTCCGTCTGGGCGGGATCGCCCTGATCGCCGGCGGCCTGAACGCCCTGGGCGCCTGGCCCCGCAGCCGCTATGAAGCGGGCCCGTCCAACCTGGACAAGGTGGGCGGCGTCCTGGCCGTGCTGGCCGGCCTGTTCCTGGTGATCAGGCCCCAGTCGCTGATCAATTTCTTCCCGAAGGCCGCCGGCATCCTGATCATCCTGGGCGGCGTGTACAATCTGCTCAAAGCGCTGGATTCCAAACGCGCCGGCTATGATAAATGGACGGCCGGCGTGCTGATGGCCCTGGTGACCGTCGCGCTGGGCGTTTACCTGGTGGCCCGGCCCTTCAGCACGATGGAGCTGATCGTGCGGATCCTGGGCGGCATCCTGATCTACAACGGCCTGTCCAGCCTGTGGATCGTCACCCGCTGACGTTCCGTTCCGGCCCCTTTTATTTTCCCCCGTAAGACAGCGCGGAGAGCCCGCCGCCCCGGCGGCCGCCCTCCGCGCCTTTTTATTGATACAAGCTGTATCCGCTTCCCGTGTCTTCAAAGAACAGCGCTGATCCGTCTGCAGACCATCAGATCATCCGGTCTCATCCCCTGCTGACTGTTCCCTATTCCCTGCTGCCTACTGCCTGTTCCCTGTTCCCTATTCCCTGATGCCCCGTCCTACCCCTTCAAAAGGATCACCGGCACCTTCTGCCGCCTGGCGTAGCAGATGGTGTTGCGGGTGCCGCCGGCCTGGCCGTTGTATACGGCGATCACCCGGGCGCTGTGGTTGACCATCCACTCGTTCCGCCGCTGGTAAGCGGCCCTGGAGCAGAACGGCGCCGCCACCTTCACGTATTCGGCCCGGCCCAGCAGGGCGCGGTATCTTTCCCGCCAGTCCTCCGGCCAGCGCTCGTCAAAGCCGGCGAACGGGATGGCGGCGATCAGGTGCAGGTTCAGGTCGGGAAACTGGTCCTTCATCCGCACGACGATCTCCGCCGCCCAGATGTCGACCCCGCAGGCCATGCCGCTGATAAAGGTATGGCAGCCCTCCCGGACGGAGGTCAGGATGCTGTTTTCCAGGTCCACGCGGATGTCGTCTTCCGGGCGGAGCAGGCGGCTGGGCCTGTGCCCGGTAAAACAGCAGCGGGTGCAGCGGAGCGAGTCATTCACGGGTCATCCCTCTCCCAGTCTTCGTCAAAAATCCGGTCTGCCTCGACGGCGATGATGTCCTGAAAGCGGACGGCTGTATCGCCGACCGTCAGCGTGCGGGAAACGGCGTCGTCCACCCGGCGGCAGATGCCGAAGACCGTCTCCTCCCGCCCGCGGCAGCCGTAGGAAAAGCTGTCCCGGTCTTCACAGGGGGCAAAGTACGTCACGCGGACCTGCACCCGGTTGGCTCGGGCCAGCCGGCCGTTTTTCGTCAGCTCCCGGAGGATCGAAAGCCGCCGGCTGATCTCCGTCTGCTCCTCCTCGGTCAGCTCCGGGCGGTTCACGTACAGGACGTCCTTGGCGGCGACGGCGTCGCTGAAGCCGCGGAGGGCGTCAAAGGGGCTGAAGATCTTGGCCCGTTTCCCGCAGTCCATGGCCGGGTGCTTCTGCGCAAAAACGTCCCCCTGCGGATGCCGGGGCCGCCCGCGGGCAAACACCTCCCGGTATCTGAAATCCGCCGGCATGGCCATTTCGCCCGGCTGCATCGCGATCCCTCCCTTCCCGCCCGCCGGCAGGCGGGCTTTTTGTTTTTCCGGCGGTTCAACGGCAGGCGGGTCAGGCCCGGTGCCCGCCGATCTGCCGGTTCCGCTCCAGCGACGTCGCGCCTTCCAGCATGTTCGTGCCCCGGAAGACGGCGTTCGGCCCGTATTTTTTCCGGACCTCCAGCATCGCGCCCTGGATGCGCTTTTCGCGGTCCGCGGCTTCGTAATCGGTAAAAAGGTCCAGCTGAAAGACGCCGCAGTCCTCCGTGACCTCGTTTGCGCACACGCTCAGGCGGCGGAACAGGAGGCGGTGGTCCGTGCCCGCGTCAAAGGAGGCCAGCATCGCGCTCATGACCTCCCGGACGCTGTTGGTGCCGGTGCGCGTCCGCACCGTCCCGCCACTGTGGGAGGGGTGCAGGCGGCCGTAATAATCCAGGGAGACCGGTCCGTCGTAATCGGGAACAACCTCCAGGGACTTGTAATCATAAAACACATACCAGGAAAAGACCGGGCTGATCAGGTTTTTCGTGAACATATCGGCGCACAGGACGTCAACCATCTCGGAAAAGACGATCCGCGCTTCCGGGAAGGGATACGGCCGCGGGAGCACCTGGCCGCTGGAAAGGCTGTTGCGGTCGGTACGGTAGGATTTGATGTCCCGCATGGTGACCGGCTCGATCCCCCAGGCGTGATCGATCAGGATCTCGCCGTCGATGCCGAAGGTTTTATAAAACCATTCCTCGTCGAACTGGGATTTGGCGGCCACGTCGCCCATGGTGTACAGGTGGGCCTTGTTCAGCCGCCTGGCCTTCCCGGGGCCGATCTGCCAGAAATCGGTCAGCGGCTGGTGGTCCCACAGGAGGAATTTATAGCTGTCCTCATTCAGCTCCGCGATGCGGACGCCGTCCTGGTCCGGCTGCGCCTTTTTGGCCACGATGTCCATGGCGACCTTGGCCAGGTAGAGGTTGGTGCCGATGCCGCAGGTGGCGGTGATGCCGGTGGTTTTGAGCACGTCCCGAATCATGGTCATGGCCATCAGGCGGGCGGGATGGACCCCCTGCCGTTCGGCCTCCTCCCGGTAAAAGTGGAGGTAGGGCGTGCAGTCAATGAAGGACTCGTCGATGCTGTAGACGTGGATGTCCTCCGGCGCGGCGTAGCGCAGGAACACGGAATAGATCAGGGCCGACACCCGCTCGTACTCCGCCATGCGGGGCACGGCGATCAGATACGAAACCCTGGTGTGCATCGCCGCCTCATACCGCCGGATGGCCTGCTTTGCCTCGAACAGGCGCGGCCGGCTGGGCACGCCGATGGCCTTGAGCGCCGGGGAAACGGCCAGGCAGATCGTCTGGTCGGTCCGGCTCTCGTCCGCCACCAGCAGCTTGGCCTTCAGCGGGTCCAGCTGCCTGTACACACACTCGACGGACGCGTAAAAGGACTTCATGTCGATGGCGGCATACACTCTTTCCATGGCAGCCCCCGTTTATCCCTCCTGCGGGTGCAGGAGCAGGTATTTCTCCCGGTCGGCGCCGCTGGCCAGCTCTCCCCGCCCCACCACGGACAGGGCCCGGCCGATCAGGTAGACGGCGTCCCCCTCGGTAAACCGCATGACGGGATAGGCGGGGTTGAGGGAGTGCAGGCCGTCCGTTTCGTAGCGCTTTAAGTACATCTCGTTTCCGGTGATGAAGGCGCCGATCTCGCCCGGCCGCAGGGAAGCGCCGCCGGTCATCTTTTCCACGTAGACCAGATCCCCGTCCTGGTAATCGGGCGTCATGCTGTCCCCGCTGACGCGGAAGACGTAATCGGCCCGGTCCGCCGCCGGGGAAGCGTAGACGAAGACGGGCTCGCCCGCTTCCTCAAACTCGGTCGGGTCGCCCAGGCCGGCAGCCAGCGGCTTATCCATCAGCAGCAGCCTGCGCAGGTCCGGGCAGGCATCGCCCTCCTGGGCCCGGAGCAGGGCGTCCAGCAGGCCCTCGACGGCCTGGCGGTTCCCTTCCGTCAGGCGGCGGAAGCGCTCGGTCACCCGGCGCTCGCGCTGGGTCTGGACGGCCAGCGGATCCCTCAGGGCAAACAGCTCGTCCAGCGTAATCCCCAGGGCCCCGCAGATCGCGGGCAGGAGATGGACGTCCGGCCGGGAACGGCCGTTTTCCCAGTTGCTGACGGCGTTGGCGGACACGCCCGTCCGCCGGGCCAGGGTCTTCTGGTCGAGCCCCCGGCGCTCCCGCCAGCGGCGGATCTGGCTGCAGATGACGGGCACCCCGGGCACGGCCTCCCCCGTCCTCATGTCGGTCAGCCCCTGCCCCGGCGTCTGAAAGCTTCGTTTGGCCATAATGAACCTTTCCCCCTGTGTCTGTTCTGATATCCGCATTGTATCACAGTTCATTGCGTTTGTAAATAGATATTTTTGTAAATTATTGTTATTCAGGATGAATTCCGTCTGCCAAAAACAAAAAAGGGGCCGCAGCGCAGCCCCATGCCGATTGTTCCGATGATGATTATTTTAATTGCTGCGTGGACCGCAGGGTCACGTCGTGATAGCCGCCTTCCACAATGGAAGTGGAGGACACCAGGGTGATCCGGGCGTTCTGCCGCAGGTCTTCCAGGTTGATCACGCCGCAGTTGCACATGGTCGATTTGATCTTGTACAGGCTGATCTCCAGGTTGTCATGCAGGGAACCGGCGTAGACGACGAAGCTGTCGACCCCTTCCTCGAAGCTCAGCTTGGCTGAGCCGCCCAGGTCGTAGCGCTGCCAGTTGCGGGCGCGGTTGCTGCCCTCGCCCCAGTATTCCTTCATGTAGACCCCGTTGACCATCACCTTGGCTCCGGGGCTTTCGTCGAAGCGGGCGAAGTAGCGGCCCATCATCACAAAGTCCGCCCCCATCGCCAGGGCCAGGGTCATGTGATGGTCATACACGATGCCGCCGTCCGAGCAGATCGGGATGTAGACGCCGGTTTCTTTGAAGTATTCGTCCCGGGCCTGGACGACCTCGATCAGGGCGGTCGCCTGGCCGCGGCCGATGCCCTTGGTCTCGCGGGTGATGCAGATGGAGCCGCCGCCGATGCCGACCTTGACAAAGTCCGCCCCTGCTTTGGCCAGGAAGAGGAAGCCCTCCCGGTCGACGACGTTGCCCGCGCCGATCTTCACGCTGTCCCCGTACTGTTCCCGCACCCAGGACAGGACCCGCTGCTGCCAGACCGTATAGCCCTCGGACGAGTCGATGCACAGGACGTCCGCCCCGGCGGAAAGCAATGCCGGGATGCGCTCCTGATAGTCCCGGGTGTTGATGCCCGCGCCGACCAGGAAACGCTTGTTTTTATCCAGCAGCTCCAGGGGGTTTTCCTTGTGGGAGGCGTAGTCCTTGCGGAAGACGAAGTACATCAGCCGGCCCTCCCGGTCCACGATCGGCAGGGAGTTCAGCTTATGATCCCAGATGATGTCGTTGGCCACACTCAGGGTGGTTTCCGCCGGAGCGGTCACCAGCTTGTCCAGCGGGGTCATGAAATCGCGGACCTTCATGTCCGTGCTCATCCGGGAAACCCGGTAATCCCGGCTGGTGACGATGCCCAGAAGCCTGCCGTTGGCCGTGCCGTCCTCCGTGACGGCGATGGTGGAAAAGCCGTTCTTTTCCTTTAAGGCCAGGACGTCCGCCAGGGTGTTGTCCGGCGTCAGGTTGGAAGCGGAAACCACGAAGCCGGCCTTGTAGCCCTTGACCCGGCCGACCATCGCGGCCTCGTCCTCAATGCTCTGCGCGCCGTAGATAAAAGAAATCCCGCCCTCCTTGGCCAGCGCGATGGCCAGCTTATCGTCCGAGACGGACTGCATGATGGCGGAAACGACAGGGATGTTCAGTTCGATCGCGGGCTTTTCCTGCCCTTTGCGGTATTTGGTCAGGGCAGTTCTGAGGCTCACGTTCTGGGCGACGCAGTTTTCCCCCGTGTACCCCGGGATCAGGAGATATTCGTTGAAAGTGTGACAGGGTTCCTGGTAGTAATAGGCCAAAGCGGACGCCTCCCTTTCACTCAGTTTGTATGATGATAACAAAAGGATCGGATTTTGTCAATTGAAAAACACAGGCCGGAAGCAAAGAAACAACGGGCTGCTGAACGCAGAATGGCCTGCCGGCAGGTCCGCACGGAAAGCACCAGACCGACAGCAGCCCGCGGACTGCTTCCTTATACTGTTTTTCATCTAGAACATGTGCAGATGCGGGATGGATTTTGTGCCAGATCAAGGAAGACGTCCAAAAGCGTACCCGTAGGTACGGTGAGGACGGGCTGTGAGAGCCAGGAAAACTGTCCGGTGGACAGTTTTTCACCGAACAGCGGGCCGGCAGGCCCTGGAAAGTCACAGAGATGGCGCAAAAGGCGCCCGCAGATGTGCATGGGTTAGGTGAAAATCAGTATTACTTCAGAAACACAAACGACTGAAGCTCAAACAGCTTCCGTCCGGTAAAAAACTGTCCCGTCCAGCTGTCCACCCTGTTTTCGGCAATCAGATAGAGGGCATGGAGGCCGGTGACAGGCGCGGTTTTCACCCGGTAAATCCCATCCCCCGTCCCGATATCGCACACGCCGATTTCCGGACCGTTTTCCGGGTCGTCCAGGCGGACGCGCACCCTGCAGCGGACGCCCATGCCTTTGGCCTGCAGGGCCAGGGTCAGGCCGTCCCCGGTATGGTCCTGCCCAAAGTCAAAGTATTTGTAGCCCATCACGCAGCCGTCGGTAATCTCGGTAATGACGCGGGTCATCAGGTCCTTTTCGGTGACGAAGCAGCCGCCTCTGAGCACGCAGGCAATCTCGGCAGGGGTGATTTTGTAGGGATTGAGCGACTCCTCAAAGCCCAGGGAGGTCATCTCCACCGGCGGGATCGTGCCGTCCGGCAGGAAACTGATCTTCTCCACACAGGCCCGGCGGCTCATGATGGAGTGGTTGGTCATCCGGTGATAGAAGACATACCACTGCCCGTTCAGGCAGGCGATGGAGCCGTGGTCGTTCCCGGCCGGGTAGTCTGCCCCGTTGTCAATGATGTACCCGCGGTAGGTGAACGGGCCGGTCGGAGACGAAGAGGTCGCGTAGGCCAGCCGGCTGCCCCGGCGGGGGGAGTAGATCAGGTAGTAGGTATCCCCCACCTTCCGGGGAGAGCTTGCCTCAAAGAACCGGCGTTCCTGGGGAACATCCTCCCCGTCCGCGATCACGCTTCTTTGGAGGCTGCCGGGGATCACATCGCACATGGTCTCAGGATCCAGCTCATTCATGCAGGAATGCTCGAATCCGTAATACACGTAGACCCGCCCGTCCGTATCCACCAGCACGCCGGCGTCGTTGAAGATGCCGTCATCCCCCACTTCGTCCGTATAGCGGTATTGGGACAGCAGGCGGAACGGACCTTCCGGCCGGTCGGATACGCCCACGGCTCCCTTCGCGCCGACGATGTAGGCATAAAGATAGTATTTTCCGTCCTTTTCGACGACATCCGGAGCGTACAGGCAGTGGTCCGTCCACGGGGTATCCGCCGGGCGGTTCTCCCCCGGCCGGGTGCGGAAGCTGTCCCCGTGGCACTGCCAGTCGTTCAGGTTGGAAAGCGGGGCCGACCAGACCTTCAGCTTGTAATCGCAGAAGGCGTCGCCCGCCGCCCGGTCGTGCGAGCCATACAGATAGACCCGGTCCCCGAAGACCCGGGGCTCCCCGTCCGGAATATATTCCCACAGGGGCAGGATGGGATTGGGCATGGCAGGTTCTCCTTTCCATGACAGAAGGCTGCCGCTTTTTCCGGCGGCAGCCCGGGAAATGCTCAGAAGAGGCCAGTGATCTTCCCGTTTTCGTCCACGTCGATGCGCTCGGCGGCGGGGGATTTGGGCAGGCCCGGCATCGTCATGATGTCCCCGGTCAGGGCGACCAGGAAGCCCGCGCCGGCGGACACCTTGAGGTTCCGCACGGTGACGGTGAAGCCGGAAGGCGCGCCCAGCAGGGCAGGATCATCCGAAAAGCTGTACTGGGTCTTGGCCACGCAGACCGGCAGGCCGCCGAAACCGAGTTCGGTCAGGCGGGCCGCCTGCTGTTTCGCGGCCGGGGTCAGGGCCACGCCGGCGCCGCCGTAGACCCGTTTCACGATCGCTTCGAGCTTTTCCTCGATGCTCTGGTCCAGGTCATAGCTGAAGCGGAAATGGTTTTCTTCCTCCTCGCACAGGCGCACGACCTCGCGGGCCAGGGCTTCGCCGCCCTTGCCGCCTTCCGCCCAGACCGTGCTCAGGACGGTGTTGACGCCCAGTTCCCGGCACTTGCGGATGATAAAGTCAATCTCCGCGTCCGTATCGGTGGGGAAGCGGTTGACGGCCACCACGCAGGGCAGGCCGTATACATCCCGGATGTTGCTGACATGGCGCAGCAGGTTGGGGACGCCCTTTTCGAGGGCCTGAAGGTCTTCTTTCGCCAGGTCCTTTTTATCGAGACCGCCGTGCATCTTGAGGGCGCGCACCGTGCCGACCACGACCACGGCATCCGGCCTGAGGCCAGCCATCCGGCACTTGATGTCGAGGAATTTTTCCGCCCCCAGGTCCGCGCCGAAGCCGGCTTCCGTCACCGTGTAATCTCCCAGGCGCATGGCCATGCGGGTCGCCATGACGCTGTTGCAGCCGTGGGCGATGTTGGCAAACGGGCCGCCGTGCACGAAGGCCGGGGTGCCCTCCAGGGTCTGCACGAGGTTGGGCTTCAAAGCGTCCTTGAGCAGGGCCGCCATCGCGCCGGTGGCCTTCAGGTCGTCCGCGGTCACGGGCCTGTCGTCATAGGTATAGGCCACGATGATCCGGCCCAGGCGTTCTTTGAGGTCTTTGATGCCGCCGGCCAGGCAGAAGACGGCCATGATCTCGCTGGCCACGGTGATGTCAAAGCCGTCTTCCCGGGGCGTGCCGTTGACGCGGCCGCCCAGGCCGTCCACCACAAAGCGCAGCTGGCGGTCGTTCATGTCCACGCAGCGCTTCCAGACGATCTTTTTGACGTCGATGCCCAGGGCGTTGCCCTGCTGGATGTGGTTGTCCAGCATGGCGGCCAGCAGGTTGTTGGCCGCGCCGATGGCGTGGAAGTCGCCGGTAAAGTGGAGGTTGATGTCCTCCATCGGGACCACCTGGGCATAGCCGCCGCCGGCCGCCCCGCCCTTGACGCCGAACACCGGGCCCAGGCTCGGTTCGCGCAGGGCGACCGTCACCCGCTTGCCGATGCGGGCCAGGCCGTCCGAAAGGCCGATGGTGGTGGTGGTCTTGCCCTCGCCGGCCGGGGTCGGGGTGATGGCGGTCACCAGCACCAGTTTACCGGGCCTCCGGCCTTCTTCGGCCATCAGGGCCGGGTCGATCTTGGCCTTGAAACGGCCGTACTGCTCGACATATTTTTCGTCGATGCCCGCTTTCTGCGCGATTTCGCCGATGGGCTTCATCTCGCACCGCTGGGCAATTTCAATATCAGTCAGATATGCCATGCGTTTCTCCTCTGTCATGATTTACCGGAAATACCTGACCGCCGATTCAAACAGGCGGATGTCGTAGTTCCCGGGAACGTTTTTGTACAGGCCTTCGCCGACGCGCTCGCTGTGGCCCATCTTACCCAGCACCCGGCCGTCCGGGCTGGTGATGCCCTCGATGGCCTGCATGCTGCCGTTGGGGTTGAAGCGCACGTCCATCGTCGCGTGCCCGTCCAGGTCCACGTACTGGGTGGCGATCTGGCCGTTTTCGGCGAGCCTGCGGATCATGTCCTCTTCCGCCAGGAATCGGCCCTCGCCGTGGCTGACCGGGACAGAGAAAATGTCCCCCACGTTCACCAGCTGCAGCCACGGGCTCTTGTTGCCTGCCACGCGGGTGCGCACGATGCGGCTCTGGTGGCGGGCAATGGTGTTGAAGGTCAGGGTCGGGCAATGCTCATCGGTATCGATGATTTTCCCGAAGGGGACGAGGCCCAGCTTGATCAGGGCCTGGAAGCCGTTGCAGATGCCCAGCATCAGGCCGTCCCTTTTCTCCAGCAGTTCGGTGACGCTTTCTTTGACAGCCTGATTCCGGAAGAAGGCAGTGATGAATTTGGCGCTGCCGTCCGGCTCGTCACCGCCGCTGAAGCCGCCGGGGATAAAGATGATCCGGCTCTCCCG
This sequence comes from Christensenellales bacterium, assembly GCA_045113695.1. Lineage (GTDB taxonomy): Bacteria > Bacillota > Clostridia > Christensenellales > Aristaeellaceae > UBA4246. Next base: position 49,347 of record JBGUJG010000050.1, on the reverse strand, counting down.
GACCGCCTTCGCAAAGTCCTCCACGCTCCGCGCGATGCCGTCCGCCGAGAGGTTGTTGATCACCATGATCCGTGCCTCCGCTCCGGCGTCCCGCACGGCTCGGGCGCTGTCGTATTCGCAGTTGGTGCCCGGGAACGCGGGGATCAGCACGAGGGGCTTCGCCGTTCTGACGGCCGGCACAGGCCAGCTGTCCGCCGGGGCGGAGAAATCCTGAACTTCCGCCGAAGGGGTTGGGATATTGCAGGGATAGACGGTTTCCAGCCGGTCTTCCCATGTCCTGAGCAATCCGGAAAGCGGCACGGATTCGATGCCAAGGGCCAGGCACCCGCTGTCCGTCACGTCGCCCACCAGGGTCTCGCCGTCCAGGGCGCGGTCCACTTCCACGAGGAAATCGCCGTAGCGGTACGCTGTCAGCGCGTCCATCGTCCAGCCGTCCGCAAAGCGGAACCCAAGGCCGTTGCCGAAGCTCATCTTCATCACAGCCTCGGCGATGCCGCCCAGGCCCGGCGTGCAGCAGGCAAAAGCCCGGCCGCTTTCCCGCAGGGCCGCCACTTTCCGGAAGTTCTCTTTCAGGGCTTCCGCGTCCGGCAGACCGGCCGCCGTCACCGGCGCGGCAATCAGAATCATCTGATGGCCGGCTTTTTTGGTCTCCGGACTCAGGATGTCCCCGGTTTTCGCCGTGGTGACGGCAAAGCTGACCAGGGTCGGCGGGACGTCGAGCTTCTCAAACGATCCGCTCATGCTGTCCTTGCCGCCGATCGCGCCGATCCCCAGCTCCGTCTGGGCTTTGAAGGCGCCCAGCAGGGCGGAAAGGGGCTTGCCCCAGCGCCGGCCGTCTTTGCCCGGCTTTTCAAAGTATTCCTGGAAAGTCAGGTACACGTCCTCAAAGGAAGCGCCGGAGGCGATCAGCTTGGAGACGGACTCGACCACCGCCAGATAGGCTCCGTGGTACGGGCTTTTTTCGGTGATGAAGGGGTTGTAGCCCCAGGCCATCAGGGAGCAGTCGTCCGTATGCTTTTTTTCCATGCTGATCTTCTGGACCATCGCCTGGACAGGGGTCAGCTGGTATTTGCCGCCGAAGGGCATCAGCACGGTGCCCGCGCCGATGGTGGAATCAAAGCGCTCGCTCAGGCCCCGTTTGGAGCAGATGTTGAGGTCCTCCGCCAGCTGCTCCAGGGTCTCCCGGAACCCGCCGGCCGGGGGCTTTTCGAAAGAAGCCGGTTTGGCCGCGATCACACCGATATGCTTGGGCGCGCCGTTGGAATTGAGGAATTCCCTGCTGATGTCCACGATGGTGCGGCCGTTCCAGCGCATTTTCAGGCGCGGCTCTTCCGTGACCGCGGCCACCGGACAGGCCTGCAGGTTTTCCTTTGCTGCCAGGGCAAGGAAGGTTTCAACATCTTCCTTCGCCACCACGACGGCCATGCGTTCCTGGCTTTCAGAAATCGCCAGCTCCGTTCCGTCCAGGCCGTCGTACTTCCTGGGCACGGCGTTCAGGTCGATCGAAAGGCCGTCCGCCAGCTCGCCGATGGCCACGCTGACGCCGCCGGCCCCAAAGTCGTTGCAGCGCTTGATCAGGCGGGTGGCATCCCCATTGCGGAACAGGCGCTGGAGCTTGCGCTCCTCCGGGGCGTTGCCCTTCTGGACCTCCGCCCCGCAGGTTTCGACGCTGTGGGCGTTATGCGCCTTGCTGGAGCCCGTCGCCCCGCCGATGCCGTCCCGGCCGGTGCTGCCGCCCAGGAGGATCACCACGTCCCCGGGTACGGGCCGCTCCCGGCGGACGTTTTCCTGCGGGGCCGCCGCGATGACCGCGCCGATCTCCATGCGCTTGGCCGCGTAGCCGGGATGATAGATCTCGTCCACGATGCCCGTCGCCAGGCCGATCTGGTTGCCGTAGGAGGAATAGCCGGCTGCCGCCGTCGTGACCAGCTTTCGCTGGGGCAGCTTGCCGGGGATGGTCTCGGAAACAGGCACGGTCGGGTCCGCCGCGCCGGTGACGCGCATGGCGCCGTACACATAGGCCCGGCCGCTTAAGGGATCACGGATCGCGCCGCCGATGCAGGTGGCCGCGCCGCCGAAGGGCTCAATCTCCGTGGGATGGTTGTGGGTCTCGTTCTTGAACAGCAGGAGCCAGGGTTCCTTCTGTCCGTCCGCTTCGACTTCGATCTTCACCGTGCAGGCGTTGATCTCCTCGCTCTCGTCCAGCTTGGGCAGCCGGCCGTGCGCCTTGAGCCAGCGGACGGCGACGGTCGCGATATCCATCAGGCAGACGGGTTTTGCTTCTCGGCCCAGCTCCCGGCGGACGGCCAGGTAATCTTCGTACGCCTGTTCCAGCAGAGGGTCTTCAAAGCGGACGCTGTCGATCTCCGTCAGGAAGGTGGTGTGGCGGCAGTGGTCGCTCCAGTAGGTATCAAGCATGCGGATCTCGGTGATGGTCGGATCCCGACGCTCGGTCTGAAAGTATTCCTGGCAGAAGGCGATGTCATCCGTATCCATGGCCAGGCCGTACCGGGCGACAAAGCGCTCCAGGCCTTCCCTGTCCAGGGCGGTAAAGCCCGTCAGGGTGGCCACTTCGGTGGGTACAGCGTATTCCGTTTTCAGGGTCTCCGGTTTTTCCAGCGACGCTTCCCGTGCTTCCACGGGGTTGATCACGTAATGCTTGATCTCCGCGATTTCGGCGTCCGTCAGATCCCCGTACAGGGCGTACAGCTTCGCGCTGCGGATCAGGGGACGTTCGCCCCGGCTGATGATCTGGATGCACTGGGCGGCGGAATCCGCACGCTGGTCAAACTGGCCGGGCAGGTATTCCACCGCGAACACATGCGCCCCTTCCGTATCCGCCTCTTCCGAAGCAAAGTCCAGCTGCGGCTCGGAAAAGACCGTGCGGACCGCGTAGTCAAAGAGGTCCCTGTCCATGTTTTCCGCGTCGTAGCGGTTCAGCAGGCGGACCTTCTGAAGGTTCCGGATGCCCAGGAGGGAGCGGGCGTCGCTGAAAAGCGCCTGCGCCTCGTTGTCCAGGCCCGGCTTTTTTTCCACAAAGACTCTGTATACCATTGAACGGATCTCCACTTTCTGTTATTCAAGGGCGCTCAGGGCTCTCTGCCCGATGTCCCGGCGGCAGAAGGCGTTTTCGAATTTCACCCGGTCTGCCGCCTCATAGGCTTTGCGCACCGCTTCCCCGAGCGTATCCGCCGTGGCGGTGACCCCCAGCACACGGCCGCCGGATGTGACCAGCCTGCCGTCCTTCAGGGCTGCCCCGGCCACGTACACCTGATCCCGCACGTCGTCCGGAATGGTGATCTCACAGCCTTTTTTGTAGGATCCGGGATAGCCCTTGGAAGCCAGCACCACACAGCAGGCGGCCCCGTCCCGGAAGGCGACCGGGCAGTCTTTGAGCCGGCCTTCGGTGACCGCCTGCATGACGGTCAGCAGATCCGTTTCCAGCAGCGGCAGGACCACCTGGGTTTCCGGATCGCCGAAGCGGCAGTTGTATTCGATCACCTTGGGGCCGTCCTTCGTGATCATCAGGCCGAAATAGAGACACCCGCGGAACGGCCGCCCCTCCGCCTTCATCGCCCGGATGGTGGGAAGAAAGATCTTCTCCATGCACGCCTTCGCCACGGCTTCGGTGTAGAAGGGATTCGGGGCGATCGTGCCCATGCCGCCGGTGTTGGGGCCTTGATCCCCGTCCAGGGCGCGCTTGTGGTCCATGCTGGACACCATGGGGACGACGGTCTCCCCGTCCATAAAGCTCAGAACGGACACTTCCGGCCCTTCCAGGTATTCCTCGATCACGATGCGCGCGCCGCTGTCGCCGAACTTGCGGTCTTCCATGATCTCCCGGACTGCCTGCCTGGCTTCCTCCCTGCTCATCGCCACGGTCACGCCCTTGCCCAGGGCCAGGCCGTCCGCCTTGACCACCGTGGGAACCGGAGCCGTCTCCAGGTAGGCAAGGGCTTCCGCTGCGCTGTCAAACACTTCAAAGGCAGCAGTGGGGATGCCGTATTTCTTCATCAGGTTCTTGCTGAACACCTTGCTGCTCTCGATGACGGCGGCCTTTCTGTCCGGCCCGAAGCAGGGAACCCCGATTGCTTCCAGGGCATCCACGCAGCCCAGGGCCAGCGGATCGTCCGGCGCGACCACGGCGTAGCCGATGCCTTTTTCTTTGGCAAACTGTACAATCGCCGGAATGTCCTTTGCCCCGATCGGGACGCATTCCGCGTCCGCCGCGATGCCGCCGTTCCCAGGCAGGGCGTAAATGACTTCCGCCTGCGGATTTTCCTTCAGTTTTCTGATGATGGCGTGCTCCCGCCCGCCGCCGCCGATAACCATGATTTTCATGATATTTCCCCGATCGTGTCGTTCAGTGCAAACGGAACCGGCCTTCCGCTTATGTTCGGCGGAAGGCTGATGTCATTAATGATGGAACAGGCGCAGATGGGTAAAGCACATCACGATGCCGTGTTTGTCGCAGCAGTCGATCACTTCGGCGTCGCGGATGGAGCCGCCGGGCTCGGCAATGTAGCGCACGCCGCTGCGCCAGGCGCGCTCGATGTTGTCGCTGAAGGGGAAGAAGGCGTCGCTGCCCAGGGCCACGCTGCTGCGGGTGCTCAGGAAAGCCTTCTTTTCGCCATCGGTCAGGGGTTCCGGCCGGACGGTGAAATAGTTCTGCCAGATGCCCTCTTCGCAGACATCCTCTTCATTCTGGTTGATGTAGCCGTCCACCACGTTGTCGCGCACGGGGCGGGGCAGGTCAGCCTTGAAGGGCAAGCCGAGCACTTTTTCATGCTGGCGCAGGAACCAGGTGTCCGCCTTGGTGCCCGCCAGGCGGGTGCAGTGGATGCGGCTCTGCTGGCCGGCGCCGACGCCGATGGCCTGGCCGTCCACAGCGTAGCAGACGCTGTTGCTCTGGGTGTACTTGAGGGTGATCAGGGCCACGATCAGGTCCCGGGCAGCGCTGTCCGGCAGGTCCTTGTTCCGGGTCACGATCTCGTCCAGCAGGGAGCGGTTGATCACGGAATTGTTGCGGCCCTGCTCAAAGGTGATGCCGAAGACCTGCTTGGTCTCCTGCGTCTCGGGCACATAGTCCGGGTCGATCTGCACGATGTTGTAGTTTCCCTTGCGCTTTTCTTTGAGGATGGCCAGGGCTTCCGGCTCGTACCCGGGAGCGATGACGCCGTCCGACACTTCGCGGAAGAGCATTTTGGCCGTGGTGACGTCGCACACATCGCTCATGGCCACCCAGTCGCCGTAGGAGCACATGCGGTCTGTGCCGCGGGCGCGGGCGTAGGCGCAGGCCAGCGGGGAATCGTCCAGACCTTCGACGTCATCCACGAAGCAGGCCTTCTTGAGGTCTTCGCTCAGCGGGATGCCGACCGCCGCGCTGGTGGGGCTGACGTGCTTGAAGCTGGTCACCGCAGGCAGGCCCAGGGCCGCCTTCAGCTCCTTCACCAGTTGCCAGCTGTTGAAGGCGTCCAGGAAATTGATGTAGCCCGGCCGGCCGCTGAGGATCTGAATCGGCAGGTCGCCGCCGTCCCGCATGTAGATCTTCGCGGGGGTCTGATTGGGGTTGCAGCCGTACTTGAGTTCAAATTCTTTCATGATGGTTTCCTCCTGCCTCAGCGGTTCTTGTTGACGAGACGGCTTTCGGTTTTCCCGGTTTCAAGGTCAATATAGCGCACGTACAGGCTGATGCGGTTCGCTTCATTCAGGGAGGCCCACAGGCGGCCGGTCATCTCGTCGATGTCGTCGCACACGGCCATCCGTTCCGGCTCGCCCTGGAAAGTGGGAATCGGATTCCCGTCGCATACGTAGGTATGGAGGAAATGGCCCAGGCCGCTGAGCGGCGCATACCGGAAGGTGTAGCGGTTGCAGGCGGAGCCTTCGGCGTCCGCGCTCTTGAGGATGTTCATCTGGTAGGTGAAATCCCCTTTTTCAAAGGTCAGCATGCCGCTGATGCGGGGGGTAAAGTTCGGGGCGTCCGGCTCAAATTCACGGGATTCGAGGGCTTCCGAAAAGGAAAGGCCTTTTTGGAGCCCTTCCACCACGGTGTCGGTCTGGTTGCCGTTGGTGACCACGAGGTGGTTTTCGAAGCTTCGGACGGCGGCGTAGATGATCAGGCTCGGGTCCTGCACTTTGGTTTCGTCGAAGGGCTCGGTAAAGACCTCGCCGTTCTTCTCGGTAAAGACCCGGTTGCGGCTGTTTTCGCTGCGGCCCATGATGAAATAGGCGGTCATGGCCTTTTTGCCGTTTGGCGTCCTGCCGATCACGATGCCGCGGCCGGGATAGGTGTTGTCCTTCAGCAATTCTTCCGGGGAAAGGATCCCGTAGATGGGGGTCAGTCTCTTCACAATCTCCATGTTGCTCCTCCTTATGAACCGGTCAGTTCAGCGCAGACTTTTTCGACGCTCTGCGGCAGGATGATCCATTCGGCCTGCTCCATGACCCTGCGCTGGAGGATTTCCGGGGTATCCCCCGCCTCCACCGCCACGGCCTTCTGGGCGATGATCTCCCCGCCGTCCGGGATCTCGTTGACAAAATGCACGGTCGCTCCGGTCACTTTGACGCCGCGGGCAAGCGCCGCCTCATGGACGCGGAGGCCGTAAAAGCCCGCCCCGCAGAAACTGGGGATAAGGCTTGGATGGACGTTGATGATCCGCCTTTCGTACCGGGCGGTAAAGGCCTGGCTCAATATGCTCAGGAACCCGGCCAGGACGATCACGTCCGTCCGGTTTTCGGACAGGGCTTCCAGCAGCTTTTCCTCAAAAGCCGCCTGACCGCCGCAGGCTTTTTTGTTGATCTCCAGCCCGGGGACACGGGCCTTTTCCGCCCGGGTCAGGGCGTAGGCGCCCGGACGGTCGCTGATCACCAGGGTCACCCGGCCGCTTTTCAGGATGCCGGACTTTTCCGCGTCCAGAATGGCCTGCAGGTTGGTGCCGCCGCCGCTGACCAGCACGGCGATGCGCGCTTTCTGTTTTTCCATCGTTTTTCCTCAGATGATCCGGATCTTTTCGGCGCCTTCCGTGATGCGGCCGATGACGTAGGGGTTTTCTCCCTGCTCCCGGAGGACGTCCAGGGCTTTATCCTCATCCTCCGCGGCCACGGTGATGCTCATGCCGACGCCCATGTTGAAGGTGTTGAACATGTCCCGCTCGCTGATCCCGCCCCGCCGGGCGATCAGGCGGAAGACGGGCAGGATGCGGACGCTGGCTTTCTGAATCTCAGCGCAGAGCCCGTCCGGCACGTTGCGCGGGATATTCTCGTAAAAACCGCCGCCGGTGATGTGGCTGATGCCGCGCACCCGCACCTGACGGAGCAGGGCCAGCACGGGCTTTACGTAAATGCGGGTCGGCTCCAGCAGGGCTTCCCCCAGGCTCCGCCCGTCCAGGTCATCCATGGGCGTCTTCAGGTCCGCGTGTTCCACGTCGAACACCTTGCGCACCAGGCTGAATCCGTTGCTGTGGACGCCGGAGGAAGGCAGGGCGATCACCGCGTCTCCGGGCCGCGTTTCCCGGTTGTCAATGATGCGGCGTTTGTCCACGATGCCGGTGGCATAGCCGGCCAGGTCATACTCGTCTTCCGGGTAAAAGCCGGGCATTTCCGCCGTCTCGCCGCCGATCAGCGCGGCCCCGGCCTGGACGCAGCCCTCGCAGACGCCCTTGACGATCTGTTCAATCCGCTCCGGCACGTTTTTACCGCAGGCGATATAGTCCAGGAAAAAGAGCGGCTGGGCTCCGCAGCAGATGATGTCGTTGACGCACATCGCCACGCAGTCGATGCCGACCGTGTCGTGCCGGTCCATCAGGAAGGCGATCCGGAGCTTCGTGCCAACGCCGTCCGTGCCGGACACCAGCACAGGCTTTTCCATGCCGGTCAGGTCCGGCTCAAACAGGCCCCCGAAGCCGCCCACGTCCGAGCAGACGCCCGGCCGCTCGGTGCGGCGGATGTGCTTTTTCATCAGTTCCACCGCCCGGTAGCCGGCGGTGATATCGACCCCCGCGGCCGCGTAGGCTTCGGATCTTGAGTTCTCGATCATGGCTTATTCCTTTCCGTTCCAGCAGTAGGTGCACAGATCGCAGGGATTGAGGCCGATGGCTTTGAGCACACCGTCCAGCGTCTGGAATTCCAGGGAGGCAAAGTGCAGCTCCTCACAGATGACCTGGCGCAGCTTCTTCCCCCGTTCGGTGGTTCCGTCGGCGTATTCGTCGATGTGTTTTTCCCCTTCATCGCCTTCCAGATCGTGGATCACCCGGCGGGCGATCAGCTCCAGGTCGCTGTTGGAGCGGCTGAAGTTGAGGAACTTGCAGGCATACATGATGGGCGGGCAGGCGCTGCGCATATGCACGGTCTTGGCCCCGCTCTCGTAGAGGAACTCCACCGTCTCCTTGAGCTGGGTGCCGCGGACGATGCTGTCGTCCACGAAAAGGAGGTTTTTGCCGCGGATCAGCTCGTTCACCGGGATCTGCTTCATTTTGGCGATCTTGTCGCGGTCCATCTGGCTGGCCGGCATGAAGCTGCGGCTCCAGGTGGGGGTGTATTTGATAAAGGCCCGGGCAAAGGGCTTGCCGCTGCGGTTGGCGTAGCCGATGGCGTGCGGCGTCCCGCTGTCCGGTACGCCGCCCACGTAGTCGATCGGGTCGTCCCGGCCCGCAGCCTGGTCGTTTTCGGCCAGGATCGCCCCGTTGCGGTAACGCATCTCTTCGACGTTCACCCCTTCGTAGGTGGAGGTCGGATAGCCGTAATAACTCCACAGGAACGAGCAGATCCGCTTTTTCTGCCTGGCTTCCGCCAGGACCGTCATGCTGTCCGGCGTCAGCTCCACGATTTCCCCGGGGCCCAGCTCCCGCACGTCCTCAAAGCCGGTCTTATGGTAGGCGAAGCTCTCGAAGGCGACGGCGTAGCCGTCCTCCCGCCTGCCGACGGCCACCGGCAGCCGGCCCATCAGGTCCCGGGCGGCGATCATGTGGCCTTCTTCCGTCAGGATCAGGATGGAAGCCGTCCCGTCGATGCTCTTCTGGGCGAACTGAATGCCTTCGCAGAAATTGCTCTTCTGGTTGATCAGGGCGCTCAGAAGCTCAGTCTGATTGATCCGCCCGCCGGTCATGCTGTCAAAATGGCCGCCGCTGAAGCTCAGGTACTGGTGGATCAGCTCGTCGGAATTGTTGATGACCCCGGTCATGCAGATCGCGTAGGTGCCCAGGCTCGAACGGATCAGAAGGGGCTGCGGGTCGCTGTCGCTGATGCAGCCGATGGCGCTGGTGCCGCGCATCTCCTCAAAGATGTGCTCGAACTTGGTCCTGAACGGGGAATTGCAGATGTTGTGGATCTTCCGCTGCAGGCCGAACTCGCTGTCCCAGGCAGCCATGCCCGCCCGGCGGGTGCCGAGGTGGCTGTGATAATCGACCCCGAAGAAAACGTCCAGCATGCAGTCCTGCCTGGATGCGATCCCAAAGAATCCGCCCATTGAAAATATCTCCTGCTAATTTATTACAAGGTACCGCTCTGCGGCGGTGTCAGGCAAAAAACAGTTTGCTCAGGGTCATGGGATCAATATATTTCCCATCCTTGTACACGCGCATGTTGCCGCTGGCGATCTCGTCGATCAGCATGACGTTTCCGTCCGCGTCGTAGCCGAACTCAAACTTGATGTCGTAGAGCTCCATGCCCTTTTCCTTCATGTCGTCGGCCACGATCTTCGTGATCTTCTGGGTCATTTCCTTGATGTCGTCGTACTGTTTGCCGGTCATGACTTTGAGGTCGATCAGGCCGTCTCTGGTGACCAGCGGGTCGCCCTTGGCGTCGTTTTTGAAGGTGGTCTCGACATAGGCGGGCAGGTCCGCGCCCTCTTCGATGTAGTCGCTGTAGCGGCGGTAGAAGCTGCCGACCGCTTTGTAGCGGCAGATGACCTCGAGGCCCTTGCCGAACACTTTGGCGGGCTTGACCTCCATGGTGGTCCTGGCCAGGTCGGCGCTCACAAAATGGGTGGCGATGCCGGCGGCGTTGATCTTTTCAAAGAAGTAGATGCTCATGCGCAGGTTGACGTCGCCCACGCCCTCGATGGTCAGGCCGATGCTGTTTTCGCCCGGATCGAAGACGCCGTCCTTGCCGGTGCAGTCGTCCTTGAAGAGGAGTTCGTAGTTGCCGTTGGGCAGGGCGTAGACGTTCTTGGTCTTGCCGGTGTAAACAAGCTTCTTTTCCATGGTAATCTCTCCTTTTTCTTCTTTGATCGTTTGGCGTCGCTTACAGTCTATCCGCGATGCCGGCGTCTTTTTCGAGCACTTTGGCCGCGTCGGATACGCGTTTTCCGTCCAGCTTCGAGGCGAGCTCCGCATCTTCCACCGCCAGGATCTGGGCCGCCAGCAGGGCCGCGTTCGCCCCGCCGTTGACGGCCACCGTAGCCACCGGGATCCCGGAGGGCATCTGCACCGTGCTCAGCAGGGCGTCCAGCCCTTCCAGGTTCGGCCCCGCGCAGGGGATGCCGATCACCGGCAGGGTGGTGTTCGCCGCGATGGCTCCGGCCAGGTGGGCCGCCATGCCGGCTGCGGCAATGATGGCGCCGAAGCCGTTTTTCCGGGCGTTCAGGGCAAAATCGCGGGCCTCCAGGGGCGTCCGGTGGGCGGAGTATACGTGGACCTCAAATGGAATGCCGAACGCCTTCAGCTGGTCCGCCGCTTTCTTCATCACCGGCAGGTCGCTGTCGCTGCCCATGACCAGGCCGACTTTTTTCATCAGGTTTCCTCCTTCGCATTTTAAGGGAAACAAAATGTTCAGACAGACATTCCCGCCGGAACAGTCCACATTTTATCTCAAATTCCGAACATTGTCAATCAGTTATCATGTAATGTTCAGGATAAAATGCATAAACACGAACGTTCGTGTTTTTTAACGTTCGTGTTTATTGGCATTTCCTTTCCCGGATTTTACAGGACGGCCGCTTTGGTTTCGCAGTACAGGCAGCGGTACTCTTTTTTCGCCCGGTCGGACAGGCGGAAAATCTGGCTGAGTTCCTGCTCGCAGCTGGTGATGCAGCGGGGGTTTTTGCAGCGGATCACGTTGACCAGGGTCTCCGGCATGTCGATCCGCTTTTTTTCCATCAGTTCGCCGCCGCGGATGATGTTCACGGTCGCGCCGGGATCCACATAGCCGATCACATCAAAGTTGACCGGAATGTCCGCGTCGATCTTGATGATGTCCTTCCGGCCCAGCTTGGCTGACGTGACGTTCGTCAGCATGGCGACGGGAACATCAAGGGTTTCCAGTCCCAGCAGCTGGTAAAGCTTCCGCCCGCAGCCGGCTGTAATATGGTCGATCACGATTCCGTCCCGGATGGAGTCCACGTTCATAATTTTCCCGCCTCCTTGAGCAGCATCAGGATCAGCGCCATGCGCATGTATTTGCCGTTCAGGACCTGTTTGAAATAACAGGCTCTGGGGTCGTCGTCCACCGCGACGCTGATTTCGTTCACACGGGGCAGCGGATGCATGACACACAGATCCGGCCGGCCCTTCTTCATCTTTTCCGGGGTGAGGATATAGCTGTCCTTGAGGCGCAGATAGTCTTCTTCGTTAAAGAAGCGCTCGCGCTGGACGCGGGTCATGTAGAGGATATCGAGGTCCCCGATCACCTGCTCCAGGTCCGTGGTCTGGGTATAGGGGATGTGCTTGAGCTTCAGGCAGTCGTTTTTCACATAGCTGGGCAGCTTCAGCTCTTCCGGGCTGATCAGGGTAAAGCGCAGGCCCTCATAGCGGCTCATGGCGGCGATCAGGCTGTGCACGGTGCGGCCGAATTTCAGGTCCCCGCACAGGCCGACCGTCAGATGATCCAGCCGGCCCTTTTCCCGCCGGATGGTCAGCAGATCCGCCAGGGTCTGGGTCGGGTGGCAGTGCCCGCCGTCCCCCGCGTTGATGACCGGCACGGAGGCGTTCTGCGCCGCCACCAGGGCAGCGCCCTCTTTCGGATGGCGCATGGCGATGATATCGGCGTAGCAGGACACCGTCTTGGCGGTATCCGCCACGCTCTCCCCCTTGGCGGCGGAGCTGGTGGCCGCGCCGGTGACGCTGAGCACGTTGCCGCCCAGCTCGTACATGGCCGCCTCAAAGCTCAGGCGCGTGCGGGTGCTTGGCTCAAAAAAGAGGGTCGCCAGCTTTTTGCCACGGCAGCGTTCGCTGTAGGCGGTCGGTTTTTTTATGATGTCCTCCGCCGTGTCCATCAGCTGTTCAAGCTCTTCAAGGCTCAGATCCGGCACATCGATGACGCTTCTCATCTTCCGTCCTCCTCTTCCCCGTTCAGCCCCGCCAGGACTCGTCCGACGGGTTGTCCCGGAAGCGGAGCAGGCGGCGCACATCCTCCGGCCGGATATACCCCCGGGCGGCGGCTTCTTCGGCGATCACGTCAAAATTCGTGAGAGACACGTTTCTGACCCGGGCCGCTTCCAGCCGTTCGAGCCCTTTTTTCATGCCGTAGGTAAAAATGCTGACGATGCCCAGCACCTCCGCCCCGGCCTCCCGGAGCACCTCCACCACCTCCAGAACGCTTCCGGCGGTGGAGATCAGGTCCTCCACGACGACGACCTTCCAGCCCGGTTCCAGCTTTCCTTCGATCTGATTCTGCCGGCCGTGGTCCTTGGCGCCGCTGCGCACATAGCCCATCGGCAGGCCCATCAGGTGGGCGGTGATCGCCGCATGGGCGATCCCGGCGGTGCTGGTGCCCATCAGGGCCTGAACCTCCGGGTACTCTTCCCGGATGATCCGGGCGAGACCTTCCTCTACCCGGGTACGGACTTCGGGGGCCGTCAGCGTCAGGCGGTTGTCGCAGTAGACGGGGCTTTTGATGCCGCTGGCCCAGGTAAACGGCTCTTCAGGCCGGAAAAAGACCGCGCGGATGTTCAGCAGGTCTCCGGCGGTCAAACGGCTCAGCTCTTCTCTGGTCATGGGTGTTCCTTTCCCCGGAACGGATGTCCGGACAGGTATTGTTGGATTCGGTCAGCCGATGAATTCCGTCAGGCAGCGCTCATATGCCGCCACCGGGTCTGCCGCCGCTGTGATCGGCCGGCCCACGACGATATAATCGCTGCCCGCCTTCCTGGCCTCCGCCGGCGTCATGACGCGCTTCTGATCGCCCCGGTCCCCGTCGGCAAAGCGGACGCCGGGGGTCACGGTCAGGAAGTCCGCCCCGCAGGTTTCATGCACCCGGGCCGCTTCCAGCGGGCTGCACACCACCCCGTCCAGCCCGGCCTGCCGGGCGTTCAGGGCGTAGCGCAGAACCACCTGATCCATCGGCTGTCCGATCAGCAGTTCGTTTTCAAGGGCATGCTGGTCCGTGCTGGTCAGCTGGGTAACGGCGATCAGCAGGGGCCGCGTGCCGTCCGGCCGGGTCAGCCCTTCCAGGGCCGCTTCCATCATGGCGATCGTGCCGGCCGCATGCAGATTCACGATGTCCGCCCCCAGGTCCCGCAGGACCGCCATCGCTTTTTTGACCGTGTTGGGGATGTCGTGGAGCTTGAGGTCCAGGAAGACCTGATGGCCCCGGGCTTTGATGGTGCGGACGATGTCCGGCCCGGCGCCGTAGAACAGCTCCATGCCGATTTTGACGAAGGGCTTCCTGCCGGTAAACCGGTCCAGGAAAGAAAGGGTCGTATCTTTGTCCGGAAAATCACAGGCGATGATGACGTCTCTGCCCATCTCAGTGTCCTCCTCTCAGTTCGCTGACGCTCTCTATGTGATATTTGTCCATGACGGCCGGGAGCTCCTCGATGATCTTTTTGCAGGCGAAGGGATCGGCCAGATTGGCCGCCCCGACCTCCACGGCGGATGCGCCGGCCATCAGCATCTCCAGCACGTCCTCCGCCGTAGTGACGCCGCCCATCCCGACGACGGGAATGCTCACCGCCCGGCTCACCTGCCAGACCATCCGCAGGGCCACCGGAAAGACCGCCGGCCCGCTGACCCCGCCCATGACGTTGGCCAGGACGGGTTTTCTGGTTTTCAGGCTGATACGCATCCCCAGCAGGGTGTTGATCAGGCTGATGCCGTCCGCCCCCGCGTCCTCGCAGGCCCGAGCGATGGCCGAGATATCCGTCACGTTCGGGCTCAGCTTCATGATGACCGGCTTTTTCGTGACCGCTTTGACCGCCCGGGTCACCTCTGCCGCAGCTTTGGGATCGGTGCCGAAGCTCATGCCACCCCCGTGCACGTTCGGGCAGCTGATGTTGACCTCCAGCCAGCCGACCTGATCCTCTTTGTCCAGCTTTTCACAGGTACAGGCGTAATCCTCCACGCTGAAACCGCTGACGTTGGCCATGACCTTTTTGTGAAACACCTTCCGGAGCTCCGGGAGCTCTTCGGCGATCACCCGGTCGACACCGGGGTTCTGAAGACCCACGGCGTTGATCATGCCGGCCGGGCACTCGGCGATGCGGGGCGTCGGGTTCCCGAAGCGCGGCTCGCGCGTTGTCCCCTTGAAGCTGAAGGTACCCAGGCAGTTGATGTCGTACCAGGCGGCAAACTCCCGGCCGTAGCCGAAGGTGCCGCTGGCCGGGATCACCGGGTTGTCCAGTTCAATCCCGCAGAGGGTCGTGCTCAGTCTGCCCACAGGATCTCCTCCTTTTCAAACACCGGGCCTTCCCGGCAGATGCGTTTTGGGCCGGAAACTGTTTGGATGCTGCAGCCCATGCAGGCCCCGAATCCGCAGCCCATCCGCTCCTCCAGACTGAACTGGCCGGAGGTCTTCGCCGCCCGGTATACTGCCCGGAGCATGGGCTCCGGCCCGCAGGCATAAAAATAGCTGTATCCGTCCGGCATGGCGTCGGTGACAAAGCCCTTCGTCCCGCAGCTGCCGTCCGCCGTGGCCACCGTGAGCCTGCAGCCCAAAGCACGGAACGCTTCTTCCCCGAAGACCTCGTCCTTCGTGTTGAAGCCCAGCACCGCCGTGACCCGCTTTCCCTGCTCCGTCAGCCGTTTCGCCAGCAGATACAGCGGGGGCACGCCGACGCCGCCGCCCAGCAGCAGGGGCGCTTCCCCCGCTTTGGTCAGGTCGTAGCCGTTGCCCAGACCCGTCAGCGCGTCCAGCGTTTCTCCCGGCCGCATGACGGACAGCTGTTCCGTTCCGTGTCCGATGACCTTATAGATGACCGTCACGCGCCCCGGCTCCCAGTCATATACAGATATGGGCCGGCGAAGAAAGAGGCCGGGCAGAAGGATATCAATAAACTGGCCGGGCCTCTGTTCCTCCATCTCCCCGCCGGAAAGGCGCATCCGGCAGACGGAGGCAGTCAGGGGTGTATTTTCCTCAATGGTCAGGAGCGTTTGTTTCATTCCCGCCTCCTTACGCGTCGATGGTCGAAATGGTCAGCGTCGTCTCTTCCAGCACGTCCAGCAGCACGCGGACGGTATCCAGGCTGGTAAAGATCGTGGCGTTGTTTTCCGTCGCGCACCGGCGGATCTGCAGGCCGTCGCTCATGGAGTCCGCCTCCCCGATCTCCCGGGTGTTGATGATGTAGGCCACATGGCCCGCGCGGATGCTGTCCAGGATCTCGCCGCTGCCCTGGCTGATCTTTTTGACCATGTGGGTGCGGATGCCGTGCGCCTTGAGGAAGCGGGCCGTGCCGGAAGTCGCCTGGATGTTGAAGCCCAGGTTGTAGAACCGGCGGATCAGCGGCAGGGCCTCATCCTTGTCCCGGTCGGCGATGGTGGCCAGCACGGTGCCGTAATTCTTGAGCTTCGTGCCCGCCGCCTGCAGGGCTTTGTACAGGGCTCGGTTCAGCTTGTCGTCGTAGCCGATGGCTTCGCCGGTGGACTTCATCTCCGGGCTCAGGTAGGCGTCCAGACCCTTGATCTTGTTGAAGCTGAACACCGGCACCTTGACGTAATAGCGCTTCTTTTCCTCCGGGTAGAGATCGAAATATCCCTGCTCCTTGAGGCTTTTGCCCAGGATCACCTCCGTGGCGATGTCCGCCAGGCTGTAGCCCGTGGCCTTGCTCAGGAAGGGCACGGTGCGGCTGGAACGGGGATTGACCTCGATGATGTACACGTTCTCCTGTTCGTCCACGATGAACTGGATGTTGTACAGGCCGACGATGCCGATGCCCAGGCCCAGCTTTTTGGCATACTGCAGGATGATGCCCTTGACCCGGTTGCTGATGCTGAAGGCGGGATAGACGGAGATGCTGTCCCCGCTGTGGATGCCGGTGCGCTCCACCAGCTCCATGATGCCCGGCACAAAGACGTCCCGGCCGTCGCAGATGGCGTCCACCTCGACCTCTTTGCCGCGGATGTACTTGTCCACCAGCACGGGCTTGTCCGCGTCGATTTCGACAGCGGTTTTCAGGTAATGGCGCAGCTGCTCCTCGTTCCCGACGATCTCCATCGCCCGGCCGCCCAGCACGAAGCTCGGGCGCACCAGCACAGGGTAACCGATCTTCGCCGCGGCGGCCACGCCGTCTTCAATGCGGGTCACCGCCCGGCCCTGCGGCTGGGGGATGTTCAGGTCCAGCAGGATCTTTTCGAAGGAATCCCGGTTTTCTGCCCGTTCGATGGCTGCGCAGTCCGTGCCGATGATCCTCACGCCCCGCTGCATCAGCGGCTGGGCCAGGTTGATGGCCGTCTGGCCGCCCAGGGAGGCGATGACGCCCTCCGGCTTTTCAAAGTCGATGATCGCCATCACGTCTTCCGGCGTGAGGGGCTCAAAGTACAGCTTGTCCGCCGTGGTGTAGTCGGTCGACACGGTTTCCGGGTTGTTGTTGATGATGATGGCCTCGTATCCCGCCCGCCGGATGGTCTGAACGGCGTGCACGGTGCTGTAGTCAAACTCCACGCCCTGGCCGATGCGGATGGGGCCGGCCCCGAGCACGACGATCTTCTTCTTGTCCGTCAGGATCGAGTCATTCTGCCCGCTGTAGCTTGAATAGAGGTAGGCGATGTACTTGCCCGTGTGCAGGGTGTCCACCATGCGGAAGACCGGCACGATGCCGTTTGCCTTGCGCAGGGCGTAGACTTCGGTGTCTTTTACCCCCCAGAGCCGTCCGATCTCTTCGTCGCCGAAACCCATCACCTTGGCCTGACGGAGGACAGAAACATCTCCGGGGGCTTCATGCAGGCGCTTTTCCATTTCGGTGATCTTCCGGATGCTTTCCAGGAAAAGCTCCGTGATCATTGTTTTTTCATGTACGGTTTTAACGCTTTCGCCCCGGCGCAGCAGTTCCGCGACGGCGTACAGGGTGTCGGCCCGGAACTCCGTGACATAAGAGAGCAGCTCCTCGGTGGACAGGCTGTCAAACTTCGCCTGATGCAGGTGGCAGACCCCGGTTTCGAGGCTGCGCACGCTCTTGAGCATGCACTCTTCCAAAGTGCTGCCGATGCCCATGACCTCGCCGGTGGCCTTCATCTGGGTGCCCAGCCGGTTGCTGGCGGAGGTGAACTTGTCAAAGGGAAAGCGCGGGAACTTGGCCACGATGTAGTTGAGGCTCGGCTCCGTCGCCGCGCTGCCGCCCGCCACGGGGATCTCCTCCAGGGACATGCCCATGGCGACCTTGGCCGTGACCCGGGCGATCGGGTATCCGCTGGCCTTGCTGGCCAGGGCGGAAGAGCGGCTGACCCGGGGATTGACCTCGATCAGGTAATATTTGCTGGATTCAGGATCCAGGGCAAACTGTACGTTGCAGCCGCCTTCGATCTTCAGCTCCCGGATGATGCGGATCGCGCTGTCGTTGAGCATCTGAAGGTCCGCGTCAGACAGGCTCAGGATCGGAGCCACCACCACGCTGTCGCCGGTATGGACGCCGACCGGGTCGACGTTTTCCATCCCGCAGATGGTGATCGCCCTGTCCGTGCTGTCCCGCATGACCTCAAACTCGATTTCCTTGTAGCCGCGCACGCTCTTTTCCACCAGCACCTGATGGACAGGGCTCAGGCGGAAGGCGTTGGCGCCGATCTCGATCAGCTCCTCCTCGCAGTCGGCGAAGCCGCCGCCGGTCCCGCCCAGGGTGAAGGCCGGACGGAGCACCACCGGATAGCCGATCTCCAGCGCCGCTTTTTTCGCCTGCTCCAGGTCATAGGTGATCTCGCTGGGAATGACCGGCTCACCGATGCTCTGGCACATCTCCTTGAACAGTTCCCGGTCCTCGGCCCGTTCGATGCTCTGGCTGGGCGTGCCCAGGAGCTCCACCCCGCACTCGCGCAAAACGCCCTTTCTCTCCAGCTGGACGGCCAGGTTCAGGCCCGTCTGCCCGCCGATGCCGGGCACGATGGCGTCCGGCCGCTCGTAGCGGAGGATCTTGGCGACGTATTCGAGGGTCAGCGGTTCCATGTAGACCTTGTCCGCGATGGACGTGTCCGTCATGATGGTGGCGGGGTTGGAGTTGCACAGGACGACCTCGTACCCCTCCTCCTTGAGCGCCAGGCAGGCCTGGGTGCCGGCGTAGTCAAACTCCGCCGCCTGCCCGATGACGATCGGCCCGCTGCCGATGATCAGTACCTTTTTGATGTCAGTCCGCTTTGCCATAACGCCCGTCCTCCTCCTGATAGACCGTCCTGCCGTGATGAACTGTTCTGAGGCACCTGCCGTACACCGTCCGCCCCGCGAAAGGCGTGGCCCTGCCCATGGAAAGAAATTCGTCCGGATCCACCGTGTATTCAGCGTCCAGGTTCCAGACGCAGTAATCTTCATTGTCTGCCGGGATGCCGAAGCGCCTGCGCGGCGCTTCCGTCATCAGGAAGACCAGCTGCTCAAGCGGCAGGATACCCGGCCTCACCAGGCCCGTATACAGGGCGGGAAAGGCGCATTCCAGCCCGACGATCCCGAACGCGGAACCGGCCAGGCCTCCGCTCTTTTCCGCTCCGCTGTGCGGGGCGTGATCCGTCGCGATCATGTCGACCGTGCCGTCCAGCAGACCCGAAACCAGGGCTTCCCGGTCCTCCCGCCCGCGGATGGGCGGGTTCATGCGGAAGCGGCCGTCCTCCTCAAGGTCCTCTTCGTCCAGCAGCAGGTAATGCGGTGCTGTTTCGCAGGTGACGTCGACGCCCTCCCGCTTGGCCTGCCGGATCAGGGCCACGCTTTCTTTGCAGCTGATGTGGCATATGTGGTAGGCGCAGCCCGTCTCTCTGGCCAGCCGGAGGTCCCGGGCAATCGGCCCCCACTCGCTCTCCGCGCAGATCCCCCTGTGCCCGCGGGCACGGGCATACGCCCCGTCGTGGATGTACCCGCCCTTTACCAGGCTTTCGTCCTCGCAGTGGGCGGCGATGATCTTATGCAGGGCTTTGCAGCGCTCCATCAGGGAGCGCATCATGCTTTCGCTCTGGACGCCCTTGCCGTCGTCGCTGAAGGCGATGACCCGGGGCGCCAGGGCTTCCAGGTCCGCCGCCTCCTGCCCGCGCTCTCCCTTGGTCAGCGCCCCGTAGGGGTAAACGTCCGCGAACCCTCCTGCCGCCCGGATCAGCGCTTCCTCCTCCAGGAGGTGCTCCGGGCAATCCGGCACCGGGTTCAGGTTCGGCATCGCGCAGACCGCTGTGTAGCCGCCGCGGGCCGCCGCCCTGCTGCCGGTCCGGATGGTTTCCTTATAAGAAAACCCGGGCTCTCTGAAATGCACATGCACGTCACAGAAACCGGGAAACCGAAAATATCCTTCTTTGGTGCGGACGGTCAGTCCGTCCAGCCTGTCTGATCCTTTCATGAAGCCGGCATTCAGCATCATCCGCTTCGCTCCTTCCGGCACCGGCCGCCGCGGGAAAAGATAAAGCCCCGCCGGAGAAACGGCAGGGCCCGGACTGCGTGAAATACGCCCGGGAAGTTTCTCTTCCCCGGCTCCGCCGCGGCGGATCAGCCCCGAATCTTGCCGACATCTCTGTATCGACTTAAAGACCGGTACGGATGTATTGTAACCGCCATCTTCCCGGATTGTCAAGCGGGCAGAAATGGGAAAACTTACACCAGATTCCCATTCGACTCATTCCGCCATATGATGGACATAGGGCATTTCCGGCAGGTCATGGAAACGGTAGAACGCCGCAGCGTTGTCATGGAAAAAGAGCTTTTTCTCATCCGCTGTCAGCAGGGGGGATTTGTCAATAAAGTCCCAGCTCATCCGGTAGGTGATCGCCGTCATCGTTCGCGGATAGTCCGACCCCCACATCAGCTTGTCCATCCCGCAGATGTCCTTGGCTTCGAGGATCGCGCGCACGGCTGAAGGGTATGGGTAAAATTCGCTGTTGAACAGCCAGGTGATCCCGCCGCTCTCGATGAAGACATTGGGCAGCAGGGCAAGGCGGATCTGTTCCTGCCAGCCGGGCGCCGTCACCATGCCGAAATGGCCCAGGGCGATCCGGACGTCAGGATACTGCCGCGCCATTTCCCGGAGGGAGGCGCACTGGACGTCCCCCCGCGCCAGATCGATTGCGACAAACAGATCCTCCCCGGCCGCCCGCTCAAAGACCTGGGCGCAATGGGTCAGGTCGGGGTCGGAAAGCCGGCCCGCACAGATCTTGATCCCGTCAAAGCCGGACAGGTCCTCCGGCAGGGGACCTTCTTCATACAGGGCCGCCACCCGGAAGCGGAGCGGATACATCTTCCGGACACGGCGGAGATACTCGTCCTGGCAGCCGTCGATATATTCCTGGGTCACGACCGCCCCGGCTACCTGGGCAAAGTCCATGTTGGCCAAAAGCCGCTCGGCGCTGTTGACGCCGTCGGTCATATACGGCGGCAGCATCTGGCGGACCACTGCCCCGAACCGGCTCCTGCCGCCGCCCAGGTCATACACCGGCAGGCCGTTCACCCTGCCCTGCTGCTTTTCCCACAGGTGCACATGCGCGTCGATCATGGCGTCTCCTTTCTGTCCGGCAAAGCGGAAGCTCATCGATCCCGGCCGATATACTGTTCGTTCCAGATCACGGCGGTCTTCATCGGGGCGGACTTGCAGTAGATCCTGTGCTCATAGGCAAAGACCGGATCGGCGGCGAATTCCTCCCGGCTGATCAGCCCGACGATTTCGTCGTAGCGGCTCCGGCTCAGCATCTGAATGGCCCTCTCCATGTGATCCTGGCGGAAATTGATGGAGCCAAAGATGAGGTAGTTCTGAAAACCGAAGGACATGGTGTCAAAGCTGATCTTCGGCCCCAGGGAAAAGGAATTGTAGATTCCGTTGCACCCCAGCGCCCCGTACCGGAAGGCGATCTCATGCTCGGTATCCGTTCCGCTGACGCCGATGAAGCAGGTCGCCCGCCCGCCCAGGGCGGAACAGACGGCTTTCGCGCAGTCCGCCGGGTCGTCAAAGGTATTGCGCACATAGTCCGCCCCGGCCGTCCGGACCGCGAACGAGACCTTCGGGCTGTCTTCCGGGCTGCGGCCGACAAAGACGATTTTTGCGTCCGGATGCGCCTGCCGGATCACGTCCCCCGCGAACATACCCGTGGTGCCCAGGCCGAAGATCACCGTCCGCTCAAACACCTCGTCCGCCGCGTACCGCCGGGCCTCTTCCAGGGAGCAGCCCCGGACCCGGGCCGTCCGGCGGAACAGGTGGGCGCTGCCCAGGTCTTCCATCCGCTCCAGCTGGAACAGCATGCAGGCAAAGGGGTCCGGAAAAACCATCTTTTTGGCAAAGGACAGGGCCAGCTTTCCGTCCCGCACATATCCGTCAGGGATGGAAAGCAGCATGTCCGGATTCACGTACATGCTGTCGCAGAACAGGCCGTCCGCCCGGTCGCAGCCGTACTCGAAATATGTCTCGTCTTCAGTATAGCGCGTCGGGTCCACGCTGTCCCCGCCGCGGATCAGTACGATCGAAAAGCGGTTCTGCGAGGGAACCCAGACAACCCCTTCGTGCCCGTTGATCAGCCGCTTCTGCCCGTCGGGGAATTTGGGGTCCAGTTCTCCCCTCCGCCCCATCTTCATCAGCTCATAGTCCGTACCGCAGAAACCGACGATCACCGGATGAACCAGGATGCCTTCTTTGAGCGGCTCCCCCCGCAGGCGCTGCCTGGGCGTGTTGATCAGCTCCGCCTCGCCGTATACCAGCGGACGATCCGGATCGTTCTGAAACCAGGTGGCAAGTGCTTTCATACCATGTCACTCCTGTTTTGTATAAATCGTTGGTAAACAGCGGTCCGATCTTCTATGATTCCGCTGGGGAAACGCGCAGATATTCGCCTCCACCCTCCCCAATGGAAAGAGAAAACGACCACGGAATACCGGTATGCTTTGTCCCATCGTTGACCAGCCATCCTTCCAACCCCAGTTGAATCCCGTATACAGTATCCCCCAGGATCAGCACAAGCCGGGGATGAGTCCAGATATCCTGATGTTGTTTCTCGTCCGCATATGCCAGGCACCAAGGTATAGTAACATCGTTTGGCAGTTTTTTGGCCTGCCCATTCCTCATAAAAACGAAGCCCTCTGGTCCGCCACCGGCATGGAGTTCCCACTGACCGGGAAGGATGCTCTGCAGAACGGCTTTTTCAGCCGGGGTTCTGAATACGGCCATCATCAGGGCCGCCGTCACCGCGGCGATCAGACAGACGGCCCATACTGGAATCAAGCGTTTTTTCAGCGCTGTTTCTCTTTCCATACGATGACCCCGTCATGATCGATATAGGCGTATTTCCCTTCATGGAGCACCATGGCCAGGCCGTCCCGGAACCTGTCAGCGGCCTGGAATCGCGGCGGAATGACCATTGCCCCGCTTTCATCGATATACCCGTACAAACCGTTTCGCCTGACCGGGTGAAGCCCTTCGGAAAAGCCGACCGCATCCTGCCTGCTGGCGGCGTTGATCATCCAGCCCAGATAGTCTTCAAAAACCGGTTCCGTCAGGGTTTCCGCCCGGCCGTCCCGGACCCGCATCAGGCCGTACAGATCATCCACACCGTACCAGAGCAGGCCGCCTTCCATGACCGCGTCATCCAGCCACAGCTGACTCCCATCCTCCAGCTCATACGGAGAAGAAAACACCTCGTTTCCGGCCGTGTCCAGAATGATCCAGCGCTCTGTATCCGGCCATCTGTCCCCGATATCATCGATGACGGCATAACCGTTGGAGAACGTATAACACGGCTCCGGACCTCCTGTATCAATCCGGTATTTGGGTTCGACAATGACACGGCCGCTTTGGTCCATATGACCGAGCAGCCCTTCCTCAGAGACGATGCACAGCATGCCGTCTCCGTCAGGTTCCCAGATTTTCCAGAGTGCGGGATCAGGCCCGTACAGGATCGTACCGTCGGTTTTCGCGATCCCGTATCCGACGGTCATGCCGTCTTCCCCGTACAGGAAAGCATCGCCATCCGGCAGTTCCTCCCTCTCTCCGGTCAGGCGGTTTACGCTGTACAGGGGGAAAACGATTCTTTCACCGTTTCCCAAAGCCAGACTGCCGTCCCAGGAATCGTCCTCCGGGTCGTATTCCTCTTCTTCCTCTTCACTGACGCCGTCCAGTTCGCCCTGAGGCGCCGGAACCTCCGCCGAAAATACGAAAATTCCGTCATGCACGGCAGATATGGGCGTAATCCCATTCGCAAACGTGATTTCCCTGCCGTCCGGATCGATCAGGATCCTGTGTGTGCCGAGCGCCATCAGGTGGCCTGCCGCGTCTTCAATCCGGATTTCATCCGCTGCCAGAGCAAACCCGTCATGAAAGGAGATGTCGTCTGCCTCACCCGTAAACCTGAACGGGATGACGGGCTCTCCCGAGGCGCGGTCCAGATAGCCGGTCAGGCCGCTCCGGTTTTGTGCGGCAATCGGGCCCGTCCCGTCATCATCCCATAAGATGACCATCCCGATATCCGGGTCCGGCGGCAGGTAAAAACCGCTGCCCCGGTCAATATAACCCTCGCCGCCGCCATAAGCCGCAACTCTGACAGCATAGTCATATTCATCAAAAAACAGCTCTCCGGGACCAGAAACATATTCTCCTTTGTGATTAATCAATGCTTTTGTTTTGCCATCTTCCGTCAGTCTCACCTGGGCAAGACCATTCCGGAACGGATAAGCCATCCACCACCTGGGCGTGATCACCGTCTCCCCCCGGCGGTTCATGTACCCCCAGAGCCCGTCCTCACAGATGGGATAAAGAGCTTCGTCCTTCTCCGCAGATCCCCCGGCCGTCAGGGCAGCCGACAGGAAAACGACAAGAAAAACAGCAAGAGCATAAATACGTTTCAATAACTGTTCCGCTCCTTTTCGCTTGAATGGATCCTCCGAAAAAAACATGAAAGCCCCGGATTGTTTCCGGCAGAGCGAGAAATGGCCGCTTTGGTTTTTTACGTGGCCAAAAACGTTCTGCCAGACCGCACCGCCGCCGCTGTTTACCGCCCCTTTTTCGCCGCCCGGATATTGTAAGCCATGATCGAACACACGACGATCACCGAGCCGATGACCGAAAGAACGGTCACCCGCTCCCCGTAAAAAGCCGCCACCAGCAGCGGGTTCAGGATCGGCTCCATCCCTGAGATCAGGCTGGCGGTCACCGGCGGGGTGTTCCGTATGCCGATGGAAAACAGGATGTACGCGCCGCCGACCTGGACGATGCCCAAAGCCAGGACCGCTGCCATCGTCGGCAGGGAAAAGTCCGTTTCCCTCAGGCACAGCGGCGTCAGGATCAGGCCGGCCGCCAGCTGGCCCAGGAAGCAGGAGGAAATGGCGTCCGTCCTCTTCCCTGTGTTCATCATGAACACGCCCGCATAGCAGACGCCTGACAGGACCGCCGCCAGATTGCCGAGCAGATTGCCTGCCTGCAGCCCGTCGATAAAGAAGATCACCACGCCGAGCAATACCAGGAAGCAGGTGATCAGGTCCGCCCGGCCCGGTTTCTGCCGGTAGATGAGGGCCATCAGCAGGATCACGAAGACCGGGGCGGTAAACTGAAGCACGATCGCGTTGGCGGCCGTCGTCAGCTTGTTCGCCACGACGAACAGGGTGGTCACGCCGATCAGGGACAGGGCCCCCACAAACACGCGGGGGCTCAGGACGATCCGGTGGCGGGTGACCAGCAGGTAAACGCCGATGACCGCGGAGCCGATTAGGTTCCGCGCCCCGTTGATGGCCAGGGCGGACCAGGGGATCAGCTTGATAAACAGGCCGCCGGTGCTGAAGCACACGGAGGCCAGAAACACAAACAGGACCGATGAACGCCGTTGGAGGGAGTTGCCCATAAGCACCTCGAATGAGACACATGGTTATGCTGTATACAGAATGACACAGCTCCGCACCGCTCAGGGACTCCGCCGGGACCGTCACGGTCCCGGCGGCTGATGATTCGCCGGTATTCATGGGAGAGCGGTACCGCTTTTCACTATTCTCCGGTTCCCGGCGGATCTGAAACGGTTTCCTGCGGTTCATGGCCGCCGGACGGTTCACTGTCCGGTATCACCGGGTCCGGTTCGGAAAAGCCGCCGGCATCCGGAGGATCAGAGGAAGGTTCGGGCAGGCTGCTTTCTTCGGCTCCGCCGCCGCTTTCCTCAGGATCGGACGGCAGAAGATCCGGTTCCGCGCTGTCATGCCAGCCGCTTTCCTCCGGTGGATCAGCGGGCGGGCCTGGCTCCGTGCTTTCTTCCGTTCCGCCGCTTTCTTCCGGCGGGTCCGCGGCGGGGTCGGGTTCCGTGCCGCCTTCCTCCCCGCCGTCTGACGCCGGAGGATCTCCGGGCGGATTCGCGTCAGGATCAGGCTCGCCTCCTTCGTCTTCTCCTTCTCCAGGCGAATCGGCGGCCGGATCAGTTTCTCCGCTTCCTTCTTCCCCTTCCCCGGGCGGGGTGGGTGTCGGTTCAGGATCGCCGTCTGCGCCTTCATCTCCGGACGGAGTGGGTGTCGCTTCAGGTTCGCCGTCACCGCCCTCATCTCCGGCCGGGGCAGCCGTCGGTTCGGGTGCGGTGTCCGCCGGTTTCGGAACTCCGGACATCACCGGATCGTTGACGGTCAGCGTGCCGTATATCGTGTTCAGCAGATAGTTTGTTTCCCTTGCGGTCCCCCAGCTGACATAGAACGTGTTCTCACTTGAGCCGGGTTCTGTCTGGCTGCCGGTGTAATTCACCATGATGGTTTCCCCATATGCCAGGCCGTCAATGTAGCTTTCGTGCATGACCAGGGGCTCGCCGTCATAATCCTTTTCAGCGCTCAAAGAGGCAACGGTCAGCTGGGAGGGGGTGACTGTCACTGTGTCATTGGTATAGTCTACGACTGTGTTCCAGGCCGCGCCGCCCGAGAATCTGCAGCTGCCGGCCAGCGGATAGACGCCCGAATCAAAGGACGTAAAGCCGCTGACAGTCAGCGTGAGGGTGTCACCCGTCAGCAGTCTGAAGACCGCCTCGCAGCCGCCCGGAACGGGCGCTTCCATCTCAGGATCAACGGTCAGCCCCGCGTAATCGCCGCTCATATAAGTCAGCTTCGGTTTCAGAGCGCTGTCCCGGGCTCTGCCGTACTCCATGGTCATCCCGCCCAGGTCAATCTCGAGATACAGCGGTTCTGCCGTCCATGAGTCATCCCAGGCAGCGTCACCCGCAGCCTCGTCCGTCACTTCCGCTCCGGCGGTATCTTCGGCGGCATCACCGTCATCGGCCGCATTGTCACGGAGGCTGTTTTCTGCCTGGCCGCCGGAGGGCATTGCCGAAAACGTAAACCTGGAAGTCAGTTGGCGGGCGGAATCGGTCTGTTCTGTCCCGGACGGGTCAGCGGCAGAATCCGGCACAGCTGTCTCTTCGGTATCAGCGGCTTCACCGGACTGAGATTCAGCAGCATCCGGTCCGGATGCCCCATCGGCATCGGCGGGCTCAGCCTTCTGAGGATCCGGCTCCGAACCATCAGCGCCGCTTCCATCGGAAAGACCGCTGCCGGGAGGAGCCTGCTGATCCGCTGTCGCCTGGTCTCCTGTTTCATCCGGCGGATCCGCTGAAGGATCCGTTTCCGGCGGTTCTCCCATTTCTCCGGTTTCATCGGTTATTCCGGCAGTCGGATCGGTTTCGCTCACGTCTGCTTTGTTTGCGTCTCTTGTACCGAGAGAGAACATCCCGGAGAGCCCCGATTCTTCCGCTTCAGTTACTGTCAGTGTGCCGTATACAGGTACGAGGTCATAGTTTCCCTCTTTGGCTGTATCCCAGATGACTGTAAAGGTGTTCGGACTTGAATCCGGTTCCGTCTGACTGCCCGTGAAATCCACTGTGATGGTTTCGTCCGGAGCCAGCCCGTCGCCCTCAATCGAGTATTCGTGCATGGTCAGCGGTTCGCCGTCATAAGGCTTTTGAGCATCCGACGATCTGACGATCAGGTTCCGTTTCGTGACGGTCAGTGAACCCTGCTCCACGCTGACGCTGTAGTTGTCCGGGTTGGTATCTCCGCCAAAGGAGTAAGTACATCCTCTGGGCTCTGTGCCAACATCGGTAATCGTTTCTCCCGTATGTTCGGCGTAGAGATAATCATCGCCATAGAAGGACCCGCTGATCACCGGAGGATCTGTTTCTTCCGGCAGAGGGCTGCCGTCATATTTCTTTTCATAAGACCGTGCTGTGACGGTGATCGGAGCCGGGGTAATCTTCAGTTTGTCACATGTGATCTCAATCTCATAGTTATCCGGATTGCCTGAGCTGAACTCTACCACACATGTCGTTGAATGTTCTCCCGCATCCCTGGCGCTGCCCGTCGCATGGAAGGTACATGAATCCCCCCAAATCCACCAGGTAACCGTCAGATCCATTTCATGCTGATAAAGCGGAGAATGATCAACAGAGTAGCCGGCCAGCGGGGCAGAAACACCGATATTGACGTAATACTCCTTTCCATTGTACACTGCCTCTCTGCACGGTTCACCGGAGATATCATCGGTAAAGAACGAAGAGGCGCTGAATTGTCGTTTCTCGACAGTCAGCTTGCCGAGTTCCTCATGAACAGTATAATTGCTCTCTTTGGCGTTGTCCCAGATGATAGCATAGGTGTTATCGGATGTACCAGCGTCCGTCCGGCTTCCTGTGGCGTTAACCGTGACGGTCTCTCCGGACACCAGGCCGGAGACAGACGCATCGGAACCGAAAAGCGCCGTGCCGTCATAGGTCTTTGAAGCAGTATTCGTGGTCACCGTCACAGTTGCTTTCGTGACAGTCAGTTTCCCGTCAACTTTCCTGATATTCGTGAAGTTTGCTGTCTTATCTTCTCCTGAAGCATTTTTGATGACATAACCGTCATTGACCACATTGGCACTTTCGCCGGCATCTGTCTGGCTCCCGCTGGCTGTGGCCTCCACCGTAAAACCTGCCGGCAAACCGTCAGCGGTTACCGAACTGTCTGTCAGAGCATTGCCATCATACTCCTTGCTGGCAGAAGCAGCCGTCAGGGTAATTTCAGCATTGTTCTTTGTTACTTCCAGCGTGCCCAGTTCCTCGGTGACGGAATAATTCGCTGACTTGGCTGTTCCCCAGACAATGGTATAACCATTTTCACTGCTGCCCACTTCCGTCTGGCTGCCGTTGGCGGTGACGGCCGCTGTCTCATCGTTGACCAGTCCGTCAATGTCAGCTTCAGTGTTTGTCAGCGGTGTTCCGTCATAAGGCTTGCTGGCGCTGCCGGTTGTGACCGCCGCTTCCGCCTGAGTAATCGTCAGCGTGCCAAGTTCGTCGGTGATCTCATAATTGCTTTCCTTCGCGCTGCCCCAATTCATTTCATATTGCAGCGGAACCGTCCCCACATCAGTGATCTGGTTGGACTTGGATACCGCTTCGATGTCCGCGTCATACAGTGTACCGGTAATGGTCGGCCTGTCCGTATTGACCGGCGACGGCTTGCCGTCATAGGTCTTGCTCTCGCTGATATCTTTCGTGGATACCTTGATCTTGGCAGGACGGACTGTCAGCGTACCATCGACCCTGATGATATTCGTGAAGTATGCCGTCACATCGTCACTGGCGGCGTTTCTGATCACCCAGCCGTCATCAACAGTATTTTTACTGCTTCCCGCATCCGTCTGGCTGCCGCTGGCTGTGGCCGTCACCGTAAAGCCTTCCGGAAGACCGCTGGCAGTGACACCGCTGTTTTCCAGCGCCGTACCGTCATAATCCCGGCTGTCAGACGCCGCCGTCAGGGTGACAGCCAGCGTGTCATTGACTGTCACTTCCAGCGTACCGAGGTTTTCGATCAGCGTGTAATGCCCCTCTTCGGTGGTCCCCCAGTCTATGGAATAGGTATTATCGCTTGAACCGACATCTGTCTGGCTGCCGGTTGCGGCAACCGTTACCGTCTCCCCATGGACCAGGCCGGAGACGGAGGCCCCTTCATTTTTCAGCGCCGTACCGTCGTAGGCCTTGCTGGCGGATTCGGTAGTGACGGTCAGCGGGGCGGGATTGACCACATAGGTATTGTTGACGTAGGCAATATCGTACCCGCTGTTTCCGTCCAGATTGCTGGAAGGGGACATCACATAATTCCATTCGGAATCACCCAGTACACCGAAGCTCACATCCAGGGACATGGTCACGCCGTTGTACAGGACGAAATCGTAGGATGCGCTTGTTCCGTCCCCGTCCCATGTCTCAGAGGAGAACGCCACGGTCTCCCCCGCATGCGGGCCGTTCAGGTAGGTCAGCGCGGGATCTTTTTTCACTTCCTCACCGTAGGTGTATTCACCGCCGCCCAAATCGGCCCGGATCTGCAGCGGTATGATGTTCAGCATATCATTTGTCCAGGTGCAGTGGATCAGGCTGTCGTCGTAATCGGGGATGGATGCGCTGCCCTGCAGCGTCCACGAAGTTCCGCCGGCAGCGGTACGCTGTACGGACAGGCTCATTACGCAGTCATGAATCATCGCGGTCCATGATTCCGTCATCAGGGCATCGTCATAGGACACGAATTCGCATTCGAATTCTTCACCCGCCCACTCGCTGTTCAGGAGGGTGACGACAGGCGTACGGGAAAGACTGTCTCCGATATAAGTCCCTCCTGCCAGATCAACGCTGAATTCGATCGGCACCACTTCATACGCAACCGGCACATACGTAATCTTCACATTGTCAAGATTGCCGTACCAAAGATACTCCACTTCCAGATGATCAATGACATGTTCTCCCAAAGCAGGTTCGAAATCTCTGTAGCGCGGAGTAGCCACAGCAAAGCTTATATCCGCAAATCGGACATCCATCAACTCGCCTTCAATGACATGAATATCAAGGTCCATGGCAGGAGTGATTTCGCCTGTCAAACTGTTTTCCAGATCGTAATAATCGTTCAGATTGTCCCATACACAGACAACGTTATTTGCCAGGTGCGGCGTCAGCGTCAGTTCGATAGGCTTTACCGTAAGCATCCCGTCCTGGAGGGTCACTTCTGTAAAGCTGCCGGTCACATCCTCATGTTCAGGATTGAAGATCTTATATGTTTCGATCTTGTTGGCTGTGCTTCCCGCATTGGTCTGGCTGCCGCTTGTCGTCCCTTCCACGGTAAAGCCGCCCGGCAGACCCGCGGCCGTGATTTCATTGCTGGTCAGGGCAGTGCCGTCGTAGTACTTTTCCGCAGATGCCGCGGTCAGGGTAACCGCCGTATCGGCGGCGGTCACTTCCAGGGTGCCGATCTCATCGGTGATGGTGTAATTGTCTTTATTCACCGTTCCCCAGTCAATGGTGTAATCGTTCGGCGCGGTGCCCACCTCCGTCAGGGAAGAGGTGGTAACGGTGATGGTTTCGCCGTTCACCAGACCGGTGACAGTGGCTTCACCGCCCTCAAGCGGGGTGCCGTCATAAGCCTTGGAAGCGCTGCTGGTTTTCACTGTCAGGGGGGCTTTTTCCACCGTCAGGGTTCCCTTCACCAGTGTCAGGTTGGTATAGGTGCCCGTCACGTCGATCCCGTTTTCATTGAAGATGTGCACTTCCAGCCCGTTTTCGCCGATGCCCGCGTCCGTCCGGCTGCCGGAAACGGTGCCCGTCCAGGTATAGTCCCAGAGGAGCCAGCCGTCAGTCATCGTGACAGCGCCGCCGGAGAGCGGTGTGCCGTCGTACGTCTTGCTGAGGGATTCCGCGGTGAACGTAACCGGCGTATCGATGGTTTTGATCTCCAGTGTCTCGCCCCAGAAGGATATGTCATAGTTGGCCGGAGTGCCCGGGGCAAAGGCATACGTGCAGGAAAGCGTGTAAGTGCCCAGTTCCGTGCCGCCGCCGGTGATCGTCACGTCGATCGCATCACCGTTATAACAGGAAACACGCCACTGGGTATCGTTCACTTTGTCTGTGCTGAAAAACCCTTCGTTGTCGCAGTAAACGCGCAGGTCTCCGCCGTGGAACTGCCCGTCATAATAGACCGGATAGCCCCCGCCCAGGCTGAACTGCGCCTCCAGCGGGCTGACGGAGCCGGTATTGTCTGTATAGGAGAAGACATAGTTCCCTGCTTTGCCGGAAAGCATCTCTGGCTCAGGCTCCAAGGTAAAGCTGCCGACGTTGACCTGTCCTTCCGTATACAACCGTACCTTATCGCTGCCAATCAGATTAAATTCGGCTGTCAGACTGACCGGCATACCGTGGCTGTCGTGTATGAATTCTTCATTCGCTTTCTCAACGATCCCGCCGCCTCCATAAGTACCTTCGATACCGTCCGGCAGGGCAGGATAGCCGTTGAAATTCATGTCATAACAGTTCATATCAAACGTCACCGGGAGCGGAGTGATAGAAAGCGTGCCAAGTTCGTCGGTGATCTCGTAATTGCTCTCCTTAGCGCTGCCCCAATTCATCTCATATTTCAGCGGGACCTCCCCCACGTCGGTGATCTGGTTTGGCTGAGATACCGCCTCGATACCCGCTTCATGCCACCCGCTGATGGTTGGCCTCGCTGTATTAACCGGTGACGGATTGCCGTCATAGGTCTTGCTCTCGCTGATATCTTTCGTGGAGACTTTGATCGGGGCAGGTTTGACTATCAGAGTGCCCAGGTTTTCGGTAATAGCATAGTTATTTGGGTTTACATCTCCCCAATTGATGGTATACGTATTGGATGCTGTGCCTGCGTCAGTGATTGTTCCGGTTGCATTCCAGGTTACTTTGCTTTCATCACTGGCAACAAGACCGGTAAGCGTACCAGGCGCAGTCAGAGCAGTTCCGTCATAAACCTTCTCAGCAGACCCGGTACTGACCGTTGCAGGTTTTGGAAGAACGGTCAGCCTGACACCGTCGTTTACAGTCAGATTGATATTTCCTGACGGGTCCGAATTGTAATAAGTCGAAAAACTGCAGCTGCAGGTCAGATCACTTTCCCCCGCGTCTGTTCGTCCTCCCTCGACTTCTACATATATGCTCAGTTCGTCACTGTCATATCTCCATTTCTTCGACGCATCATAGTAACTTCTGTCTGTCAGTTCCGCATCCTCAACGTAGACCTTTACGTCGCCGGTGTGGAAAGCGCCGTCGTATTCGACAGGTTCGCCGGCGAGTACATCCACCCTGATGTTCATGCGGGTGACCGAGAAGATATTGTTGATATAGGAGAACTCATAATTCGCCGCATCCCCGGAGCTGAAAACAATCTGAGGAATGATGGTATAGGAACCCACGTCCGTACATCCGCTCTCAAACTCCGGACCGCTTGTCACCGTGATCTCGTCACTGCCGACCAGAGAGAAAACGCTCTCCAGTTTGTACGGCAAACCGAGATAATAATCGCCGATACTGTTCTCGCTGGTGGGAACCAGAACGCTTCCGTCCTCATCTTCGCCGGTGACTTTGGAAGGGAACAGCGGCAAGCTGTTGTATTTTCTGGAAGTGCCGTTCAGGTCGAAAGACACCTTCCTGGGAGTGACAGTCAGTTCACCGGGAACAGTGGTTATGTTGTTGAAGTTCGCCGTTACATCCGCGTTTGTTCCGTCCAGGATCACATAGGAGAAGACGGTATTCTCGCCGGTGCCGGCATCCGTCCGGCTGCCGCTGGCTGAAGCGGTGAAACTCAGCCCGGAGGGCAGGCCGGAAGCGGTGACCTGATTCAGCGTTAATGCGGTCCCGTCGTACGGCTTGCTGGCGGAACCCGCGGTAAAGGTAACAGCCGTACTGTTTACGGTTACCTGCAGCTCGCCCAGGTTTTCTGTCAGGGTATAGTTGTCCGCCTTGGCTGTGCCCCATTCGATCGAATAGGTATTCACCCCGGTGCCCACGTCCGTCTGACTGCCGGTAGCTGTCACCGCAGCGGTTTCTCCGCCTGCCAGGCCGGAAATACTCGCCTCCGCCCTGGTCAGCGGGGCGCCGTCATACATTTTGCTGCCCGATCCGGTGGTTACTGTCGCCGTCGCCGGCGTCACCTTCAGGGTTCCGTTTTCGGTGGTGATGCCGGTGAAGCCGGCAGTCACGTCGCTGCCGTCTTTGAGAATCTTATAGGAAGTCACCTCGTTATCGCCGGTGCCCGCATCCGTCTGGGCGCCGGAAGCGGCGGCTTCAAAGGTGAAACCGGCAGGCAGCCCTTCCGCCGTCACTCCGCCGGAGGTCAGCGCAGTGCCGTCGTACACCTTTTCGGCGGATGAAGCTCTGAAGGTGATGGGTGTGTCGTTTGGGGCAACTGTCAATGTGCCCAGGTTTTCCGTCAGGGTATAGTTGCCTGCCTTGGCCGTGACCCATTCGATGGTATAGGTATTCTCGCCCGTGCCCACAGCCGTCTGGCTGCCGGTGGCAGTCACCGTGACCGTCTCGCCGGCCGCCAGGCCGGAAACAGACGCTTCCGCATTCGTCAGCGCCGTTCCGTCATAAGCTTTGGAAGCCGAACCGGTCGTCACCGTCAGCTGAGCCGGTTTGACAGTCAACGTGCCCGGGTGTTCTTCGATCTCATACAGGCTTTCCAGCTCCGGATAATTCCAGTATACGCTGAACTTGTCCTCCGCCGACCCAGCGTCCGTCAGCCAGATGTCATGAGTGATGGTGATTCCGTTCTGCGCGTTGTCCATGCCGTAGATGCCGGTCCAGTGAATCGTTCCGCCGGTCAGCGGCGTACCGCTGTAGGTCTTTTCGCTGTCATCCGACCAGATGGTGACGATGGCCTTACCGACTGTCAGCGTGCCCTCCGCCTTCTGCACGTTGCTGAAGCAGGAAGTAACATCCTCACTGCCTTTGGTAATCGTATAGGAAGCGATGGTATTGGGGCTGGAACCGACAGCCCAGCTCTGTTCGCCCGTGATTTCCGCGGTCAGGGTGAAGCCTGCCGGCAGGCCTTCGACTGTATAATCACTGTTTTTCACTATGCAGTCATAAGGCTTGTAGCGCATATAGCCGTCGCCGGAAGTGATGGTGATCAGCGTATCGTTCGGCGTGACTTCCAGAGTGCCGAGGCTCTCCGCCAGGGTATAGTTGCCGGCTTTCGCCGTGCCCCATTCGATCGCATAGGTGTTTTCCGCCGTTCCGGCCGTGGTGATCGAGCCGGTGGCGGTCACCGCGGCGGTCTCGCCGCCCACCAGGCCGGTGATGAACGCCTCGGCGTTCGTCAGCGCCGTGCCGTCATAGACCTTGGAAGCGCTGCCGGTCGTCACCGTCAGAACCGCCGGGGTCACCGTAAGCGTGCCGGTAACCGTGGCCACGTTCGTGTAGTTCCCTGTCACATCCTGGTTTGCGCCATCCAGGATCGTATAGGAGGTGATCGTGCTTTCGCAGCTTCCCGCGTCCGTCTGGCTGCCGGAAACTGCTGCAGTGACGGTAAAGCCGGAAGGCAGGCCTTCCGCCGTGGCTCCGTCCGCAGTCAGCGCCGTGCCGTCGTACACTTTCTCCGCAGAAGCCGCCGTCAGAGTCACCATGCCGTCGTTGGCCGTCACCGTAAGCTTCCCAAGCGATTTGCTGACGGTGTAATTGCTCTCCTTCACCGTACCCCAGGCGATCGTATACGTGTTATCACTCTCGCCGACTTCCGTCTGACTGCCCGAGGCCGTGACCGTTACCAGGTCTTTGTCCGGTTCGGCCAGGCCGGCGACGGACACTTCGGCATTCGTCAGCGCCGTGCCGTCATATGCCCTGGAAGCGCTGCCGGTCGTTACCGTCAGTTCAGCGGGCGTAATCTCCAGGGGGTAGCAGGAATAATCCACATCGTAGTTCGCTGAATTGCCCGAATGGAATTCCACCCCGCCGTATACCGGATACAAGCCGGCGTCCTTTCCGCTGCCGCCCGCTGCGTGGAAGGTAAACGAATCTCCCCAGGTCCAGGTGATTTTCATGTCCGCCGAGCCCGGGTCATTTTTGCTGTACTCCAGGGTGAAATCATCATAATTGGTCTGAGCGGCGCTGAACGAGTATCCCGCACCCAGCTGGTAATTCTCTCCGCAGTAGGGAACAGCCGCATAATAGTTCTTCGTACCTGCGGCGTTCTGCGTATAGGTGGTGAAATGGAAAGACCGCTTCTCCACCGTCAGGGTGCCGATTTCTTCCGTGATTTCATAGTTGCCGGCATTCGCCGAGCCCCAATCGATGGTATAGGTGTTTTCAGCCGTTCCGGCGTCAGTAATCGCGCCGGTGGCGGTGACGTGGACACGGCTTGCATCCGCGCCGATCAGGCCGGTGACCGAGGCCGGGGCAGTCAGGGCCGCGCCGTCGTACACCTTGGCTGCGGATCCGGTGCTGACCGTCAGCGGGGCCGGGGTGATGACGGCGGTATCCGGCGTTACGGTGACGAGGAAGTTGTCGGCATTTCCTTCCATGAATGTGTAAGTGCAGTTGAGCTCGTAGGTTCCCGCGTCTGTTCTGCCGCCCAGCGGAAACCCGCCGAGCCGGAGCTTTCCGCAGGAAGTGCGTACGACCCAGGCGAATGTCAGCGGCGAATCGCTGACAGTACGTATTGCGGAATCGACATCATCCATATCCGGGCTCTCCGCCACGACGTTGAACGCATGTTCGCTTCCGTCATATACATGCGTCCCGCCGCCTGTAAAGCTGAGATTCAGTCTCACGCGGTTCACCGTCAGCGTGCCGTCCGCTGTCGTGACGTTCGAAAAGTTCGCGGTGACATCCCCGCCGTTTCCGTCGAGGATCCGGTAGCTGACGATCTCGTTTTTACAGGTTCCCGCGTCCGTCTGGCTGCCGGAAACGGAAGCCGTGACTGTAAAACCTGCGGGCAGTCCTTCCGCATCGACCCCATCCGCCGTCAGCGGCGTGCCGTCGTACACTTTTTCCGCCGAAGCCGCCGTCAGGGTCACAGCGCCGTCATTGGCCGTCACCTTCAGTGTGCCAAGCGCTTTGGTGACGGTATAATTGCTCTCCTTCGCCGTACCCCAGGAGATCGTGTACGTGTTTTCGCTCTCGCCGACCGCCGTCCGGCTGCCGTCGGCCGTGACCGTTACCTGGTCTTTGTCCGGTCCGGCCAGACCGGTGACGGACGCTTCGGCATTTGTCAGCGCCGTGCCGTCGTATTTTTTCTCTGCGGAACCGGTGGTCACGGTCAGCGCGGCGGGAAGCACGGTCAGTGTGCCGGAAACCGTGGTGATGTTGGTGAAATAATCGTTGGGTATGCCGCCCAGCTCATCGTCCGTCAGGTAATAGCTGACGTTCAGGGGATATTCGCCAGCGTCTTTTGCGCTCCACTGCGCTTCCGCCATGATCCCTACCGCAGGCGGAAGGCCTTCCACGGTCACACCGCCGAAGCCGGCCTTGGCCTCGCCGTCATACGTCATGCTCACGGACTGGGCCGTCAGCGTGACCGGGGTATCATTCTGCGTCACCGTCAGGGTGCCGGGTGTTTCGGCAACGGTATAGTTGGCGCTGTCCACGCTCCCCCAGTTCACGGTGAAGCTGTTTTCGCTGCTGCCCACCGCGCGCTGGCGGCCGGAGACCGTCACGCTGATTTCCTCGCTTTCCGCCAGGCCGGTCACCGTGACGCCTGCGGCAGTCAGGTCCGTGCCGTCGTAAGGCTTTTCCGCATCGGGGGTGCCAATCGTGAGAGCCGCTTTTTTTACGGTCAGCGTGCCGTCGCTGACGGTCACGTTGATGAACGTGACCGTCACATCCTCCGCAGCTTCGTTGAAGATCTGATAGGATGCGACCCTGTTCGCGCAGGTGCCCACGGCGGTCTGGCTGCCTTCCGCGGAGGCAGCGAAGGTGAAGCCGGCGGGCAGGCCTTCCGCCGTAACCCCGGCGGTCAGCGGTTTGCCGTCGTAAGTCTTTTCAGCGGAAAGCGCGGTAAACACGACCGGTGTGGCATAGCCTTCCACCGTCAGTTTCCCAAGCGATTCGATGATCGTATAATTGTCTTTGTCAGCACCGCCCCAGTCGATGCTGTATGTGTTCTCGCTCTCGCCCAGACCGGTCTGGCTGCCGGTCGCGGTGACGGTCACTCTGGCCTGATCCGCGCCGGTCAGCCCGGTGACAGACACCTCGGCGTTCGTCAGCGCCGTGCCGTCATAAGCCTTGGAAGCGCTGCCGGTGGTTACCGTAAGCTCCGCCGGGGTAACCTTCAGCGTGCCGGAGACTGCGGTGATACCGGTAAAGTTCCCCGTCACATCACTGCCTTCGCTGTCCAGGATCGTATAGGAGATAATCCTGTTTTCGCTGCTCCCGGCATCCGTCCGGCTGCCGGAAACCGCCGCCGTGACGGTAAATCCGGCAGGCAGGCCTTCCGCCGTCACCCCTTCCGCCGTCAGCGGCGTGCCGTCGTACACTTTCTCCGCCGAAACGGCCGTCAGGGTCACCGGGCCCGCATTGGCGGTCACCTGCAGCGTACCCAGCGCTTCGCTGACGGTATAGTTGCTTTCCTTCGCCGAACCCCAGGCGATCGCATAGGTGTTTTCGCTTTCGCCGACCGCGGTCCGGCTGCCGGTGGCGGTCACCGCCGCCGTTTCCCCGGACACCAGGCCGGTGACCTTTGCCGGCCCGGC
Organism: Christensenellales bacterium; assembly: GCA_045113695.1. Taxonomy (GTDB): domain Bacteria; phylum Bacillota; class Clostridia; order Christensenellales; family Aristaeellaceae; genus UBA4246. The sequence goes on along the minus strand of JBGUJG010000050.1, from coordinate 11,585 downwards.
CGTCAACGCCGTCCCGTCATAGGGTTTCGAGGCGGAAGGCGTTTCGACCGTCATTTCGCGGGGGCTGATCGTCAGCGTCATGCCGGAGAAGGACGGCATCATGCAGAACAGGTTTTCATCCGGACTGCTGACGCTGCCCGAAAGGGAATACGTGCCGGCGTCCGTCCCCATGCCGGTGACGGAAACATCCAGCGTATCCTGCGTGAAGAGTATAAAACGGAACAGGGCGTCCGCCGCCCTCATCCGGATGCCCGCCAGGGTTTCGCCCGCGTGCGGCCCGTTGGTATAGGTGAGCACCGGGTCGGGCAGATAGGTGCTGCCGTTATAGACCGCTGCCGCGCCGCCGAAATCGATCGACATGCCCAGCGGCTCTATGGTCAGCGTGCCGAGCTTTTCCGAAGCGATATAGTAATTGCTCTTTTTCGCCGTTCCCCAGGTGATCTCATAGGTATTGTCCGCGGTGCCTGTCCGGCCCGTCAGGAATCCCGTGGCGGATATCGCCGCGGTTTCCCCGTTCACCAGGCCGGCGATGGATGCCTCCGCGTTTTCCAGGGCCCCGCCGTCGTACACCTTTTCAGCTGAACCCGTGGTGATCCACAGCGGCGCGCTGTTGACCGCAAGCTCCCCGCTGTCTGTAAAAACGTTGATAAACTGATCCGTCGCGTCTTCGCCGGACGGGCCGTAGATATGATAGTCAGTGATCAGGTTTTCCGCGGTGCCCGCGTCGGTCCTGCTGCCTGAAACGGCTGCCGCGAGACGGTATCCGGCGGGCAGGCCTTCCACTGTGTACCCCCCGTTCCTCAGCGGTATTCCGTCATAGGTCTTGCTGTCGGAAGCAGCCGTGATCACGACCAAACCGTCGATCGGCCGCGGGAGCACGGTCAGGGTGCCCAGTTCTTCCCTGGTCACGATATAGTTGTTTTCGTTCGCGCCGCCCCAGGAGATGGTATAGCCGTTCTCGCTGGAACCGACCTCCGTCTGTGATCCGGTGGCGGTCACCGTGATATTGGCGTTCAGAACGACCGGAGTAAAGTGCGCTTCTTTTTCGGTCAGGGCGCGGGTGCTGTAATTCGTGATTGCCGAGTCGATGTCAATGCGGACGCTGGCGGAGTCCGTCAGCAGCCGGTCCTCCACGCCGCTCTGGATGACCAGTCCGTTTTTCGTTTCTGCGCTTTCTTCCGGGATTTCCAGCGCGTTGATGCGGTCGGCCAGGAGGGCGGGATCCCACCCGGTCTCCTCGCAGGCCTTGGACAGAAGTCCCGGGTTGTTCGCGTACAGGATGAGGATCTCCTCCGGCAGATCCTCCACCTTCAGCGTATCGATCTGATAGTAGATGCTGTCCTGAGTCTGCTCGTTTTTCAGGCACACCGTGAGGCGCTGCCCGGCCAGCAGCTCAATGTCCTGGGACTCTTTCGTGATCGGGTTGACGGCGTGGACCCAGGTGCTGCCGCTGACGGCGATCATCGCCTCGCTCCCCAGGGACGTTTGGCTGACCACGGACGTATTCCCCCAGTCCGGCTGTTCCGAAACGGGATGGTCCAGTACCTTCACCCCGGCCTCCGGGTTGGTCAGGGGTTCGCCGTCGTAATATTTTTCCGCGCTCCCGGTCCACACGGACACGGGAATCGGGTTGACCACCAGCTGGCCGCTGATCTTCCGGATGCTTTTGAAATGGCCGGTCACATCCTCGCCCATGGCGTTCCGGATGACACAGTCGGAAACCATGTTCTCGCTTGACCCGGCGTCGGTCTGTGAACCCCGGGCGGAAACGTCGATGGTAAAGTCTCCGGGCAGGCCGTACACCAGGACGTTGGACGAGCGTGTCAGTGCCTCGCCGTCATACAGCTTGCTGGCGCTCTGCGCGACCAGGGTCACGGTCTCGTTCCAGGTCCAGTCGCCCTGATCAGGATACGGGTTGACGGTTTCCGGCACAGGAGCCTCCTGCGCAGGGCTGAAAATGGCGGCCGCTTCTTCGCTGCCCTCCAGCACCCGCTGCCGCACGGCGGGATCTTCGGAGATGATTCTCCTGACCAGCACGGGGATGTCCCCGGCGGACAGCTGGGAGACTGCCGGTGTTGCGCCCCCGCCGTCCCCGCCGGACTGCAGGACATCCGCTTTCTGGCCCGCGCTGAGCGGCAGGAGCCTGTGGCTGCCGGAGGCATCCAGGTAATCCAGGTCGGTCTTCCCCTCCAGCAGCATGATCTGGGACCGGGACGCCTGTTCATCCTCCGAATGGGAGACGCAGACCATCGTCCCGCGGATGCCGATCGTCATCGTGCTGGTCTGAATGTCCAGGCTTTCATTTTCGTCCAGCTTTTCCTGAACGTCCAGGAAGATCGTGCCCTCCAGCAGCCTGAGCAGCAGATGGCTGGACTCCTGGCTGAACGACACCCGCGTGTCGGCGCCGAGGGTGACGATTTTAGCACTGTCCAGGCTGACGGACGCCATGCTCCCGCTGCCGGTCTGCATCGTTTCACCGCTGGCAAAACGCACGTTTTCCAACACAAAGCGGGGCTGGCCGTCCTTGTCCAGGATCTCGACTTCCCCCTCATAGCGCAGCAGGCGCATCGTTCCGGCATCATAGCTTTCAGCACGGACCGGCAGACAGCCGGCCAGGACCAGAACCATCAGAAGTAATATCAGGAAACGTGCGGCGGTTCTATTTTCTTTCATCCGGAGCCCCTCCTTATTCAGAAGATCAGGCAAAACTCTGTCCGTCCCGGCGGGGAACGGAAGGCTGATCAGACATCTCCAGGCGGGACGTTTTACCGACCCGCATAACCGGTCACAAACCATCTTTTTTACCACTAAAATAGTACAACAAACCGGCTGCTTCGTCAAGCACGACATGCGGTCCGCGTGCTTTTCCCGACCGGCCGGACACTGGTCCAGAGCGCGGCCGGCTTCCCGGGCGGCGAACGTAAAAAGCGCCCGGTCAGGGCGCTCAGAAAGCATGTACGGTTTTTGACGGCGGACGCAGAGACGCCCTGTCCGCACGGGATGCGCCGCGGGTCAGGACCGGATGCTTCAGGCAGGCAGCCTGCCCGCAGCATACTGATGAAAAGCCGCCAGCAGACATGCTCCGGCGCACAGGGAGCCAAGCGACGGAAGGTCCTCCGGGGCGGCTTCTCCCAGCTTCTGCCTGAGATGGGCAGCGGCCTCGTCCGGTGACTGAACGGATGCGAAAAAGGCAAGGCCTTCCCTGTCCAGCACGTGCAGCAGCAGGCCGGAAGCGCCGTGATACAGCTCTTCCCGGATCGTCAGGCGGGGGCTGCGCGCCCTGCCGCCCAGTACGGAAACATAAGGGAGTTTGCAGACGCTGGCAGCGATTGCCCCGGCCGCGTGCGCGTGCAGGGAGCCGGCATGGCTGATCTGAAACCCTTCCGCCGCCAGGATGACGGCCGGAAAAAGAAGAGGATGCTCATCCTCCCCCTCCGGCTGCCGGCTATTCCGGCCGCATGCTGCCTGCGCAGCGGCCAGTCCGTCCCGGACATGCCGGTACACCATGGCATGGACGGCGCGCAGGTCGTCGGTTTCAAAACCCACGGCAAAACATGCCCCGAGGCAGGAAACCAGGGCTTCCCGTCCGCCTCCATCCGCCGGACCCGCCCCGCTTTCCAGCATGCGGGCGCACCGGGTCAGCAGAGCGGTCAGAAAGCTATCGTCCGGTTGTTTCGTCATCTTGTTTCTCCGTCAGACAGGCCGGATGGTCAGAGGGCGGCAAAGATCGCTTCTTTCAGATCATCATAGGCCTCAAAGGCGGGAAGCTCCGGATGGTCCGCGCGGATCTTTTCCGTGCTGCGGAACAGGAAGCCCGCTTTGGACGCCTGAATCATGGCCAGGTCGTTATAGCTGTCGCCCGCGGCGATCGTTTCAAAACCGACGGACTGAAGGGCTTTGACCGTGGAGAGCTTCGACTGCCGGCAGCGCATCTGAAAGCCGGTGATTTTTCCGTTCTCATCGGCGATCAGGGAGTTGCAGAAAATGGTGGGCATACCAAGCTTTTTCATCAGCGGGTGGGCAAACTGAGTGAACGTGTCGCTCAGGATGACCACCTGGGTCCGGTCTCTCAGTTCGTCCAGGAATGCCCGCGCGCCTTCCATCGGCTCAATGGTATCGATCGTGCGCTGAATTTCACGCAGACCCAGTCCGTGCTCGTTCAGGATGCCGATGCGCCAGCGCATCAGCTTGTCATAGTCGGGCTCGTCGCGGGTGGTGCGTTTCAGTTCCGGGATCCCGGAGGCTTTGGAAAAGGCAATCCAGATTTCAGGCACCAGAACGCCTTCCAGATCGAGACAGACAATGTTCATACCGTTTTCCCTCCTCCGGCTTTTTCAAGCTTTTCCAGCTGATCTTTCAGCAGGTTCATCAGGCGTTCCATCGAAACATGGTACCGGTCCGAAGCGTCCTGCATGGTCGCGTTGCGGATCGCCATCTTCCCAAAGGGGGTTTTGAGCAGGCCGAATTTGGGCTCGACCCGGATCAGCTGATCCAGCAGGCCGGGATATTCCTGAAGGATATCGGTCAGTTTGGTCTGCGGGGTAATATCCATCATAACTCTTCTCCTTCCCGGACAGGCTAATGTTCTTTCCTGCCCCGGCTGACGGCCGTGTCCGCGGCTCTGGAACGGCCTCTTACGCTTTCTTGTCAAACTGATGCCTGCATTTGCCGCAAGTGACGTGCATCAGCCCGCTGCCCCGTTTCATGCGCAGGATGGCGCGGCATTTGGGGCACCTGAAATACTTGTACTCCCTGCGGTTTTTCAGCCGCAGCGCGGTCTGCTGGCCTTTCTGCCTGGTCCGGTAATAGGCGGAAAGGTATTTTGTGTTCTCCGCCGCCCGTTTGGCCGTATTTTTGGACAGCATCCGGAACGCGGTATAAATGTACAGACCGGTGGATGCGAGCGACAGCGGGAAAAACCCGGTCAGAAGAGAAATCAGGTATACGGCAATGCCCGCGATCAGCAGATGCAGGGAAAGCTGGTCCGCCCCGTAGCGCCCGTACATGAAGCGCCGCAGCGCAGCCGATGCTTTGGCGGCAAAGACAGCCAGCTTTTGTTTGATCTGATTCCAGAATGACATGTATTTTCCTCCTTGCGGCAGGCCGCGGGGCCGCTGCATCCGCCGGCAGGCCCTGTTCCTCAGCCCCTGCCGTCAGCAGCAGAAAAAACCTCTCCCGCACAGACACCTGCCCAGCATGTTGATGGCCAGGCACGACAGGAAGGGATTGGCGCAGACGGCGCTGGGATAGCCGAAGCGGATGCCGTTGCGCTGATAGGCCTGTCCGGTAAACTGCAGCTGTTCCAGCAGGTGCTGATACTCCGCGTTGGCCGGTTCCATCTGCACGGCGGTCCTGGCGTGCTCGAGGGCCGCGATGCGGTTGTTGAGCCCCAGGTTCGCCCTTGCGCTCAGGGCATGCCAGGCGGCGTCATGCTCGATGACCTGGTTCAGCGTCCGCATGGCGTCCGTAAACCGGCCTGTCCGCAGATAGTCCGCGGCAGCCTGCATAACGGGATCGGCATAGGTCTTTTCCTGGGTCTGATAGGTCTGGCGGCGCTGATATCCCTGCTGGAACCCGCCGAAGCCGTCAAATCCGCCGAACCCGCCGAACCCGTTAAACCCGCCCTGATAGCCGCTCTGGGACGAACCCTGATAGCCGCCGGTGTAGGTTCCGCCGCTCTTTTTGATCTTGATGGCTTCGGAATACGCCTCGTTGATCTCCTTCATCTTGGCTTCCGCCGTCGCGGACCCGGGATGAAGGTCCGGGTGATATTTTTTTGCGAGCTTCCGGTACGCGGCTTTGATCTCCTCTTCCGTTGCGGAGGATGTGACGCCCAGCACCTGGAACGGATCATTGATCATTTTGGTTGCCCTCGCTTGGTTGATCCTTCCTGTGCATCCGGGCATATCGCACCCAGATGCCGGAAAACAGCACGTTCTGAATCAGGTCCAGGTCTCTTTCCAGGGGCAGCATGTCCATCTCCTGCGCGGCCTCTCCGGCCAGCAGCAGCAGGATGTCCTTGACCCGCGTCTCGTAGTCCGGCTGGCCGTGCAGGGTCTTCAGCGGGTTGAAGCGCCGCAGCCGCCGGTCCGCGTCATAGTCCTCATAAGCGTCCATCATGTAGATAAAACGGCCCAGCGCGTGGCCCAGCCCGTACAGCATATCCGACCATTCATCCTGACGGTAGCGGAAGATCTCGCCAACGATCCGCCCCGTCAGCGCGCAGAGCTCATCCAGGCTGTCAGACTGCTGGGCTTCCAGGATGCTGATCCGCTCCAGGGCGTCGCCGATGGCTGCGCATTTTTCCGGGTAGCGGAGCGTGATTTTGTCGAAAGACCGCTTGAGCGCCCGGGCCCTCAGTTCCAGCAGCCTGCTGTGATCATCCTTGATCCCGTCCAGACACATATAATACGCCAGCAGCAGGTTCATGTCCGCCGCGTAGGGAAAAATCTCCGTATCCGCGTACTGGCGGGAGGCAACCGGGTGCACCGGACAGATGCCGCTGGCCGTACGGACCCTGGGTTCATACAGGGACGACAGAACAATCGCCAGGAAGGTCATGTCGTTGCTGAGCGTCATCCTTCCCGCCTGACCGTACTGCTCCCGGAGCACCCGGCACAGCCCGCAGTAATAGGCCCGGTAGCGCGTCTGCTGCTCTTTGTCCATGGTCGCCATGTTGGCGGTAATGTAGCCGAACACCGTTCCTTCCCCCTTCCGTCCCGGAATCAACTATCATTATAACATGAGCGGAAACGGGTTTCAATGAACGTTTCCCCGAAAACCGGGACAGAATCATGGCAAAAAAAGGACAGCGGCCCGTCCCCTCTGCCGCTTTCCCGGAAGGGAAATCAACGCGAAGCGTGTGTCAGGACATGATTTTTTCCGCGTAGCGGACCGTATCCATGGCGTCTCTGGCGTAAAAGTCTGCCCCGATCCGCTCGGCGTATTCGCGGGTGAGCACCGCGCCGCCCACGACCACCCTGCACCAGGGCGCTTTTTCCCGGAGCATCCGGATCGTGCGTTCCATCGCCGGGACGGTGGTGGTCATCAGTGCGCTGAGCCCGGCCACGGGGGCATGGTGCCGGATGACCGCCTCCGCCACGGTTTCAGGCGCCACGTCCCTGCCCAGGTCGATCACCGAAAAGCCGTAGTTTTCCAAAAGGAGCTTGACGATGTTCTTGCCGATGTCGTGGATATCGCCCTGAACGGTCGCGATGACAAAGCAGCCCCTGGCGGGGGCCCCGGTATCCGCCGGCATGCGTTCACGGATCCGCTCGAACGCGCTTTTGGCGGCTTCGGCGCTCATCAGCAGTTGGGGAAGATAGGCGGTTTTCTTTTCAAAGCTCTGCCCGACCGCGTCCAGGGCGGGGATGATGTCCCGGCTGATGAGTTCAAGCGGCTCTCCTTCGCCGGCCAGTTCCCGCGCCCTGTCCTTGAGGCCGCGGATGATGGCCTCCTGGAGGGCGGAACCGGCTTTTTCAGGCGCCTCCTGCGCACGCTTCGGGGCGGCGGAAGCGGAAGTCTCCTGTTCGGGCAGCGCGCTGCAGAAATCCAGGTAGCCGGCGAAATCTTTGTCCATGCCCCGCAGCGCCAGGAAGGCATGGTACGCCTTCATCATATCGGCCGAACGTGGGTTCATGATCGCGGCGGAAAGCCCGCTCTGCAGGGCCATGGTAAAGAACGCGCTGTTGATGATCTCCCGCCTCGGCAGGCCGAAAGAGATGTTGGACACACCCAGGGAGGTATGGCAGCCAAGCTCTGTGCGGATGGTCCGCAGGGCCTCCAGGGTGGCTTCCGCCGCGTCGGGGGCCGCACTGACCGCCATGGCCAGGGTGTCAAACACAATGTCCTTCCGGCCGATCCCGTAGGTACGGGCCGTGTCCAGAATCTTCCGGGCGATCGCGGCGCGGCCGGCGGCGGTTTCGGGGATGCCGTTTTCATCCAGCGTGAGGGCGACCACCACGCCGCCGTATTTTTTCACCAGCGGGAATACGGCGCGCATGCTGTCCTCCCGGCCGCTGACGGAATTGATCATCGCCTTGCCGTTATAGCGGCGCAGCGCGCCTTCCATCGCTTCCGGGGAAGCGGTGTCGATCTGCAGAGGCAGGTCGATCACCGCCTGCAGTCCGCATACGGCGTCCCGCAGCACGGCCGCCTCGTCAATTTCCGGCAGGCCGACGTTCACATCCAGGATGTGCGCGCCCAGCTCCTGCTGGGCAATCCCCTCCTGCAGCACATAGTCCATGTTGCCGTCCCGGAGGGCCTGCTTGAGGAGCTTTTTCCCCGTCGGGTTGATCCGCTCCCCGATCAGCAGAGGCTCCCGGCCGAACGTCACCGCGTGGGTGTAAGAGGAAACCACGGTCATTTCCTTGGGCGTGAACGGTACCGGGGACATGCCTGAAGAGCGCCGGACAAGCTGACGGATGAATTCCGCGTTCGTCCCGCAGCAGCCGCCGGCGATACGCACGCCGCGGGCGATCAGGTCCGCCGTCTCCCGGGAAAAATCCTCCGGCCCGACATCGTACACCGTCCGGCCGCCCTCGGCCCGGGGCATGCCGGCGTTGGGCTTGCACAGCACGGGTACGGAAGCAGTCCTCAGGTATTCCTCCACCACGGGCGCCAGCGCCTTCGGCCCCAGGGAGCAGTTGACGCCGACGGCGTCCGCGCCCATGCCCTCGAGCATCGCCACCATCGCGGCGGGAGACGCGCCGGTCATCAGCTTGCCGTCCGAACCGTAGGTGTTGGACACAAAGACCGGCAGGCTGCTGTTCTCCTTCGCGGCCAGGAGGGCGGCCTTGGTCTCGTAGCTGTCGTTCATCGTCTCGATGAAAATCAGATCCGCGCCGGCTTCTGCCCCCGCTCTGACCGTGGCGGCGAATACGCGCACCGCGTCCTCAAAGTCCAGGTCGCCGTAGGGTTTGAGCATCCTGCCCGAGGGGCCGATGTCCAGCGCCACCCATTTTTCCTGGTTCCCGGCGCTGCGGCGTGCCGCCTCGCGGGCGTTGGCCGCAGCGGCCCGGACGACGGCCTCCAGTTCTTCCAAAGAGAACTTCAGCGTGTTGGCGCCGAAGGTGTTCATCAGCACCACGTTGCTGCCCGCGTCATAATACCGCTGATGGATTCCGGTGATGATGTCGGGATGGGTCAGGTTCCATCTCTCCGGATAATCCCCCGGCCGGAACCCCGCCTCCTGCAGGAGGGTGCCCATGCCGCCGTCGAGGTACAGGATATGGTCTTTCAGATAATCAGTGATCTTCATCATACCGCTCTTTTCTGTATGAACAGTCTGTTTTTCCGCACCCGGCGCAGCCACCGGAAGCGTCAGGGACGTCTGTCTTTTCTGCTGCATTTCCCGTGTCCGGCCCGATGCCGATGAGGGCCGTTACGGATTTGGACGGGGACATGAGCAGGCTTTCATTCAGGGTCAGGCCGATGGCCCGCTGGCAGTCCAGCGCGCGGAAAACATCCCGCTGAAGCGAAAGGGGCAGATCCCCGTAGCCGGGCGAAAACCTGGAACGTGTCCGTTCTCCCCTCTCCGCGGCGCAGCGGGCAATATCTTCGCAGAACAGATCGCACAGCGACTCGATCCGCTCGGCGCCCACAGCCTGCAGCATCAGCGCCCGGGCCGGGGAAACGGCGCTGTACCGGGCAATCAGCCGGTCCATTTCCAGGCCGGCGGTAGCGGCGAAAAGCACCGCATGGGAGCAGCCTGCCAGCCGGCGGCGCAGGGAAGCGGAATCCGTCCGCACAAAGCCCAGGTCGATGCAAGTCTCATCTGCCGACACCGGAAACTCCCGCCAGCACACCCGGAAGGAGAGCCTGCCCCGGGTGAGACCTGCGCATTCCTGCGCCAGAGCCAGGATGTCTTCCTGCCCGGAACCGCCGGCTCCGGCATAGCGCAGAATCTCGTCCAGGCGGAAAGGCGGCTCGCTGTACGCCCTGACACAAACCGGCTCTTCCATATCAGCCGATGATCGCTGACACGTTCGCCATGATCGCAGCGGCCACGTCGGGCTTGTTCATGGAATAAACGTGCACATTGCGGATGTTGTTGGCGAACAGGTCGATGATCTGGTCGGTCGCGTAGGCGATGCCCGCCTGCTTCATGGCGGCGGGGTTCCCGCCGAATTCGTCCACCAGGGCTTTGAAGCGCTGGGGAATGAACGAGCCGGAAAGCCGGATGGCTTTTTCAACCTGAGCGGCATTGGTGATCGGCATGATGCCGGGCAGAACGGGCACGGTGATGCCCGCCTCGCGGATCTTGTACATGAAATTATAGAACAGGTTGTTGTCGAACACCATCTGGGTGGTCAGGAAATCGCAGCCGACGTCCACCTTTTCCCTGAGGAAGCGGATGTCTTCGCGCTGATCGGCGCTCTCCGGATGCTTCTCCGGGTAACAGGCCCCGCCGACGCAGAAGCCGGGGTTATATTCCCTGAGTTCCCGCACCAGCTCGACGGCATGACGATATTCCCACTTTGAACGGTCGCTTTTTTCAAGCTCCGGCGTCAGGTCTCCCCGGAGGGCCATCACGTTTTCGATGCCCGATTCGGCCATCGCCCGGATCTGCTCGCGCACCGTCTCCCTGGAAGAGGACACACAGGTCAGGTGGGCCAGCATGGGGACGCCGTAGCGATGCTGAATGTTCCGGGCGATGTCCAGGGTGTAGCGGCTGGTGCCGCCGCCTGCGCCGTAGGTGACGCTCATGAACGACGGGCCGAGGGCGGCGATCTCCTCCGTCGCGGTCCGGATGCTCTCGAAAGCATCGGTCCGTTTCGGGGGAAACACTTCGAAGGACAGGGAAAAAGCATCCCGCGAAAGGATCTCGGTCAGTTTCATGGCTCAACCCTCTTCCGATCAGAATTACGGCCATTATAAATGATTCCGCCGATGAAATCAAGCTGCGGGACCCGGCGGAACGGCCGCAGAAGCCCGCAGTACGGCAAAAAAACAAAGCCCGGAGCAGGTGTCTTCTACCGGTTTATGTCCATTGGGCATACAGGTCCTTCATCCACTGATACACATCCATCTGATAGACCCGGCTCAGGTGCCCCGGCGTCAGGACATCACCGGTTTTCCCCCGTGCAACGCAGCGGCCGTGATCCATCAGAAGGACGTGCGTCCCGTATCGCCTGGCGAGGCTCAGGTCATGGACCACCGACAGCACGGCATGGCCCGGTCTCTGTGCCCATGCCCCGATCAGCGAAAAAACATGCTGCTGATACCGGAGGTCCAGATGGTTGGCCGGCTCATCCAGGATCAGCACCTGCGGGTCCTGGGCAAATACCTGGGCGAGGAAGACCCGCTGGGTTTCGCCGCCCGAAAGCGTCAGCATACTGGCAGAGCGCAATTCAGCAAGGCCGGTCATTGCCAGCGCCTGTTCGATCCTGTCTCTTCCTTCGGCGTCCCTGCCGGACAGAAAGCCGGGCCGGTAGGCGTAGCGCCCAAGGCTCACCACTTCCTCCACGGTATATGAATATCCGGCCGTGTTTTTCTGGGACAGCACGCCGATGCGCCGGGCAATCTGCTTTGGGTTCATCATCCGGATATCCTGCCCTTCCCAGAGGACGGAGCCCGTATACGGG
>JBGUJG010000049.1:0-12737 GCA_045113695.1 Christensenellales bacterium | reverse complement strand
AGTGAGGAGTGAGGAGTGACCGTTCGCTCCGCTCACTTAGTGAGGAGGTGTGAATAATCCTGCATTAACCATTAACTCCTAACTCCTAACTCCTAACTCCTCACTCCTCAAAGGATCTTCTCCATCCCGATCTTCTGCGGCTTCAGGCCTCTTTTCCGGTAGAAGGCCAGGGCGTTTTCGTTGAAGGCCCAGACGTTCAGGGTCACGTTGTAGCAGCCCTTTTCCCGGGCGAAGGAAAGCACATGCTCGTACAGCTGCGTGCCGATACTTTGGCCGCGGGCCTTTTCGTCCACGCACAGGTCGTCGATGTACAGCGTCAGGATGTCGGTCAGCACGTTGTCGCCCACGTTCTGCTGAAAGATGCAGAAGGCGTAGCCCATCACCGTATCGCTTTCGTCCGTCCAGACGAAGACGGGGCGGCGGCTGTCCTGCAGGAGTTCCCGGAGCTGCCGGTCCGTGTATTTGGTCGCGGGGCCCCGGAACAGGTCGGGGCGGCCGCCGTGATGCACCATGTCGACCTGGGTCAGAAGCGCCAGCAGGCGCGGAATGTCCTTTTCCTGCGCGGTTCGGATCGCCATCTTCACACCTCCCGGAGGTTTTTGACTATCTTACTGATCCATGAGGCCTTTGTCAACCGACGCGGCCCGGGATACGGAGAAAAAACAGACGGCGCTCCCACATCAATCGGAGGATGCTCTGATGAAACGATTTCTTGCTTGCTTCCTGACGGCCGTTCTCCTGAGCGGCTGTATGCCGGCTGCCCTGGGGGAAGGCAGCTGGGTTTCCGTGCTGCAGGCAGCCGTTGACCTGATGACCAACACCCCGAACGTCACGCTGACGGTCAGCGCTGACCTGACCTATAACCGCCAGCGGTTCAAGATCGTGAACCTCCGCTATGTGCAGGACGGTTCCGACTCGCTGCTGGACCTTAAGATGAGGAGCCTGCGGACCGACGATACGGTATACGAGAGCGGTTACGTGGTGCACTGCCTGGACGGGGTGCTGCACGTGATCCCGGACCGGCGGAACCCGGAGGTCGAAACCCGGACGTATGCCGGCGCCGGGCAGAGCATCCTGACCCTGACTCCCAGCCAGGAAAGCTACCTGAGCACAGCCCTTCAGCTGGCGGGGCTCATGGACTCGCTGATGTCCCGCAGCGTGCAGACCGTCCGGAGCGGGACGGGGGAAACGGTTTCCCTGCGCTTCCAGCAGGACGCGTCGATCGGCCTGCTGGACTCGCTGACGCTGAGCCTCGTCCGCGAAGGGGCGCAGCGGTATCTCGGGTTCAGCGGAACGCCGGAAGATGTCGGGGTCAATTCGGTCTATACCCCGTATGACTATACCGGCCTGTCCGTGGAATACTGGAACTGGGACGAGGCGTACGACCGGGAATATGAGGCCCTCTACGGAGAAAAGCCCGCAGACGACGGGCAGCGGGACGATCAGAAGATCCTGCAGAGTCTGGCCATGGACGCGGCGGACAAGGCTTCCCCCTGGACGTCCGGCATGGTGCGCATCCTGCCGGAGGGCAAAACCGAGTATTTCCCGACGTACGACGCCTACCTCCGGGAGACCGGCGGCCAGTACATCGTGTATGAGGACGAAGAGGAGGCCCGGGCGGCATTCAGCGCCGGGGCGCCCGCCGGGGTGCCGGAGGATCCGGCCGTGCTGCGCCGGGAAATGGACGCCTGGTACGCGGGGAAAATGCGGGAGCAGTTTCCGCGCTTTACCGCCTGCGGGGCGGTCTACCGGGGCGGAAAGCTGGCCCCGTTTGACTCCGTCAGCCTGACCGGGCACGCTTTTGAAACCTACACCCGGCAGATCCTCTGGGCGATGTCGGAGCTGCGGTGGGGGAACGGCGACTTTGACTGCGAACTGGACAGCCGGGGCCGGCTGACGCAGGTGAGCGGGGAATTCATGTGGCAGGTGGTCAATCACATGGGAGAGTCCCACCCGCTGCGCGTGACCTTTACCCTGAACGCGGAGCATTACGGCGAAAGCCGGGTGGAGGCGTTTTCTGCGCAGCAGTGGACAGGCGGGGGCAAGGCCGAATGACCGTCCGGCCGCAGCCGGGCGGCGAGCGGAAAGAGCATAAAAAATTCTTCCCGGATCCCCTGATGCCGGTTGCCTTTTAATGACTTTGATGGTATAATCAGTTCAGTTCCGAAGGGAAATAATAAAGGAGGCTTTTCCAATGAAGAAATTACTGAAGGAATTCAAAGACTTCGCAATGCGCGGCAATGTGATCGACATGGCCGTCGGCGTGATCATCGGCGGCGCTTTCGGCAAGGTTGTCACCGCCGTGATCGAGATCTTCCTGAACCCGATCCTGGAGTCCCTGCCCAAGATGGAGACGGGTGGCACCGGTTTTGCCGGTTCGGTCCTGAGCTTCTGCGCGGTCGTGGTGGAGTTTATCCTGACGGCGCTGGTCCTCTTCCTGATCATCAAGGCGATGAACAAGGCCAAGAACCTCAAGAAAAAGCCCGAGGAAGCGCCCGCCAAGCCCGCCCCCACCTGCCCGTATTGCCTGGAGGAGATCAAGGAAGGCGCGACCCGCTGCCCGCACTGCGCCGGCGATATCCTGGCCTACAAGAAGTAATTTATGAAATACCGTCACCTGATCTGGGATTTTGACGGTACGCTCTTCGACACCTATCCCCGCATCTGCCGGGCTTACCAAAAAGCGCTGGCGGATGCGGGGATTGTTGAAGAGGAGGGGGTACTGCTCCGGTCCGTCAAAAAATCCCTCGAATACACCAACGCCTGGGTGGGGGCGAAGTACGGCCTGACCGACGAGGAACTCTGGGCCGGCTACAGGAGGCACAGCGAAGAGGAAGGCTATGAGACCATGCGCCCGTATGAGGGCATGGAAAGCTTCCTCCGGGACGCGGCCGGGCAGGGCTGCGTCCATTACCTGTACACCCACCGGGGGGTTGTCAGCAGCACGAACGCCCTGTCGCACTACGGGCTGCTCTCCCTGTTCAAAGACCATATCACCGGGAAGGACGGCTTTCCGCTCAAGCCGGCGCCGGACGCGCTGAACGCCCTGATCGCCCGCCATCAGCTGGATAGGGCGGACTGCGTGATGATCGGCGACCGCGAACTGGACGTGATGGCCGGCGTCAACGCCGGCATCGCCTCTGTCGCCATGGACCCGGACGGCCTGTGCCCCAAAGGGCTGCCGGCCCCGTACGCGTCCTCTTACGAAGAACTCAGAACCCTGATTCTGCAGGATGAAGGAGAAAAACATGTCTGAAGCGATCCGCCGGGCCATCCTTTCCCGGGCTGAAATCAAGTCGGTCGCCAAAATGCGTTTCAGTGAAAACCGCGGAGCGATGATCTGCGTCGTCCTGGTCACCGCGCTGATTTCCATCGGTCTTTCATCCATTCCCCTGATGAACTTTGTCATGATCATCGGGTCCCAGATCCTGAGCGTGATGACGTCAGGCTATTTTCTTTCCTGCTGGCGGGGGGAGAAACCGCCGTTTGAAACCTTCTTCAGCAACTGTTTCGACCGGTTCTGGACGAAGGTGGGCGGGATGCTGTGGATGAACCTCAAGGTATTCCTGTGGGGATTGCTGTTCATCATCCCGGGCATCGTCAAGACCGTGGCATATTTCCTGACCCCCTATCTGCTGGCGAAATATCCGGGCATTGAAGCCATGCGCGCCAGCGACCTGTCCGACCGGATCACCAAAGGCTATAAGATGGAAATCTTTGTGATGGCCCTGTCCTTTTTCGGCTGGATCCTGCTGTCCGGCCTGACCTTCGGCCTGCTGCATATTTTCTATGTCGGCCCTTATATGGAAACGTCCATGGCCGGCCTGGGCGACGAACTGATCCAGAACGCCCTGCAGGAAGGCCGGATCACGCAGGAGATGCTGGACGGGACGGACGTCCCCGTCAGTGTCTGAAGGAAAACGCGCGCTGGCTTTCATGCATTATATGCTCATCCCGCATATGTTTTTAAGAAATCAGTTGACAGGGAAAACCGCAGACCCTATAATAACGGTGTATCTATATGAAACGCATCCGGATCGGGATGCATTAATAGAATAAGGAGGAAACCGTATGAAGAAATATCTCTCTCTCCTGC
The DNA here is from genome assembly GCA_045113695.1 of Christensenellales bacterium. GTDB lineage: Bacteria > Bacillota > Clostridia > Christensenellales > Aristaeellaceae > UBA4246. Next base: position 8,641 of record JBGUJG010000049.1, on the reverse strand, counting down.
TGAGCCTGACCATGGTGCTGGGGATGACGGCGTTCGCTTCCGCCGAGGCGGCTGTCTATGAAGCCAGCGCCCAGGGCTTCGGCGGCCCGGTCAAGGTGCTTGTGACCTTTACGGAGGACGGAAAGATCGCCACGCTGAGCATCAGCGAGGAAGGCTTTGCCGAAACCCCCGGCATCGGCGCCCGCGCGCTGGATGCGGAAGAGCTCAAGGGCTTTATCGGCGCCCAGGCTCCGCTTGAAGTGGGTGGCGTTGACGCCCTCGCCGGCGCGACCATCACCAAGACGGCGATCGTCACCGCGGTCAACGAGGCTTTCGCCTCCATCGGCGGCGCTGCGGAGGAAGCCGCCCTGGCCTTTACGCCCGGCACCTACGAAGCGACCGCTGACGGCTACAACGGCCCCAGCACCTTCGCGGTGACCTTCTCCGAGAGCGCTCTGACCGGCATTGAGGTGGTCAGCTCCACCGAAACCGGCCATGTCGGTGATATCGCTTTCGGCCCGATGATCGAAGACATGATCGCCGCGAACGGCTCCGGCGTGGACGCTGTGGCCGGCGCCACCTTCTCCGCCCGTGCCCTGCGCAATGCGGTGAACGACGCCGCTCAGCAGGCCGGCTGCACCAACATGAAGGCCTTCCAGGCGGCGAAGGTCACGCATGAAGCCCAAGCCGATATCGACGTGACCTATGACGTCGTCATCGTCGGCGCCGGCGGCGCCGGCATCGCGGCTGCCGCCCAGGCGGCGCAGGACGGCAACACCGTGCTGATCATTGAAAAGAACGCCGAAGTCGGCGGCAATACACTGGTTTCCGGCGGCCAGTACCAGAGCGTGATGCCCTACCTGGTCTGGGATCCCGCCGATCCGGACGCTGCCACCGGCGTCTATGCCTTCAACGGCGAGACCTACAGCAAGGTCAAGTCCGTCCAGGGCTGCATCAACGAGCTCAAGATGATCCTCAACTGGAGCGAAGAGCCCTTTGATGAGGAATACTACAAGACCCACGAATTCGTGGCCGGCGACGCCGCCGAACTGTCCAAGCACGGCGTGCATCCGGAATACCTGCCCACCCTGCAGGCCCTGAAGGGCGAAATCCAGGCTTATCTGGACTGGGCGCAGCCCCAGCTGGACGCCGGTGTGCCGGAAGGCCAGCTGACGCTGTTCTCCACCCTCAACCTGCACATCTTCCAGACCTACTACGGCGGCCTGCGTCCCAGCGCGGACGGTTCCGTCTGGATGTACGGCAATGTGGACCTGGTCAAGCAGTTTGTCGAAGGCGGCCAGGGCCTCAAGGAGTGGCTGGAAGCCCAGGGCTCCCTGTTTGCGGAAGATTCCCAGCCCACCCTGATCGGCGCGCTGTGGTATCGTGAAAACGAATACAAGGGTGCCAACATCGATACGGACGGCGACGGCGAGACCGAATTCTACGCCGACCGCTGGGGCAGCTATTTCATGGCGCCCATGACGACCGTGCTCAAGGCGAACGAAAAGAACCAGATCATGAAGCGCACCACGGCGGAAAGCCTGATCGTGGAAGACGGCCGTGTGACGGGCGTCAATGCGACCCGCTATGACGGCACCAAGGTCACCGCTCATGCCGTCAAGGGCGTCATCCTCGCCACCGGCGGCTACGCTGCCAATATCCCCATGGTGCTGGAAAACAACGTATACTGGTCCACCGAATACCTGACCAGCTCCACCAAGACCACCAACCGCTCCTCCCTGCAGGGCGACGGCATCCGGATGGCGCAGGAAGTCGGCGCCGCGACGACCGGCCTGGGCTTTACGCAGCTGATGCCGATCTCCTGGGTCGACAACGGCAACCTGGCCTTCGGCGGCGGCAACTATGCCTGCTGGATCAACCCGGCTACCGGCAAGCGCTTCGTGGACGAAGGCTCCGAGCGCGACGTGCTGTCTCTGGCTGAATTCCGCAACGGCATGACCGTCAACGGCACCCCCGGCGTATTCCTGGAGATCTACAACGCCACCGAGCGCATCCCGGGCCCGCCCTCCGCTCAGCTTGCCGCGGAAGACTATGAAGGCCGTTACTACCATGTAAAGGGCACAGTCGAAGCGCTGACCGAGCTGTTCGCGCGTCCCGAAATGAGCGGCGTTACCGTCGATGCCGCCACCGTGCTGGAAACCGTGAAGGCCTACGACGCGGCTGTCATGGGCAAGGGCGAATATCCGGACGTTGGCAAGGCCATCGCTTCCCGCTGCATCGGCAACGTGGAAAAGAACGCGGACGGCTCCTACAACCCCGATACCTATGACCTGGAAGGCGCGGACCTGATCGTCCGCCTGATGGCTCCCTCCACCCACCACACGATGGGCGGTATCCTGGTCGATACGCAGCGCCATGTGCTGAATGAGGCCGGCGAAGTGATCCCCGGTCTGTACGCGGCCGGCGAAGTCACCGGCGGCATCCATGGCGGCAACCGTCTGGGCGGCAACGCGATCGTCGAGATCTTCGTGTCCGGCCGTACGGCGGCTCAGGCGATCAGCGCTGACAGCAAATAATCCCTGATACATCGGCCGGCTGCCCTGCCTGTATGGCGGGGCAGCCGTTTTTTCAGCATTTTATCCTCTGTAAACCTGTTTCTGATGCAACAAAATTCCTTTCCCGTTCGTTATATAGTTGAAACTGCCGTAATGGGCGCGGACGGGAGGAAGGACAGAAAATGAAAGGAAATTGGAAAAAACGGCTGGCCATGCTCCTGCTTCTGCTGCTGGGCTGCTGCGCCGTTCACAGCGCGCAGGGGGAATACGGCGGCTTTGCTCAGTACGGGGATTACGCTCAGTACGGGGATTACGCTCAGTACGGCGATGCTGCCGAATACGATCATTACGCCCCGGAATACGCGGTGATCGACAATACCACTTCCCTGAACCTGCGGCAGGGGCCGGGATACAACTCGAAGGTCCTGGCCAGCTACCTGAAGGGCGAGTGGGTGGAGATCCAGGGAAACTATGGGGACTGGGATCTGGTGCGCGTCATCCGCACGGGCCGGACCGGCTACATGGTGGACGGCTATCTGACCCGGCCGGGCGAAGGCGGGGAGGACATCGGCGTGGTGACCAACCAGAACGCCCGTGCTTTCCTCAATCTGCGGGAATATCCGAGCTATGACGCGGACGTCCTGGGCATCTATTACAACGGAGCGACCTGCCGGGTGCTTAGCCAGGAAAACGGATGGTATCAGGTCGAGATCGACGGGATGCTGGGCTATTTCAAAGAAGAGTTCATCCGCCGCACGGGGGGCGGAGGCGGGGTCTCCTACGCATACGCCGCTGCGTCGAGCGGCCGGACGGTCAATTTCCGCCAGGGCCCTTCGATGAATGAAAAGGTGCTGGACAAGGTGCCCCTGGGCCAGGTGGTGGAGGTGCTCCTCAAGGGCAGCCAGTTCTGGTATGTCCGCTACAACGGGACGGACGGGTTCATGGCCAGCAGTTACCTGCGGGAAACCTCGGCGCCCCACGGGTCTGTCCGGCCCGTGCCGGCATCCTCTTCCGCGGCGGCCTACGGCGTGGTCGCCAGCGCTCCGGGGCTGAACCTGCGGGAACAGCCCTCCGGAACGTCGCGGGTGATCACCGTCTGCGCCGACGGGGAGCGGGTGGAGATCCTGAACCCGGGGCTCAGCTGGTGCAGGGTGCGGACGGCCTCCGGGGAGACGGGCTTTGTGATGACCCGGTACCTGACGGTGTACGGCGTTCCGGGAACGCCTGTCCGGCAGGTCACCAATCAGCGGACATACGTCAATTTCCGCTCCACCCCGAGGATCGTATCCGGCAACGTGCTGGCGGAGCTGTATTCCGGCGAGGAGGTCACCGTGCTGATCCCCGGAGACGAATGGAGCAAGGTGCTCTGGGAGGATCAGACCGGGTATCTGATGTCGTGCTTCCTGAAATAAATTGATCGCAGTGGGGTCTTGCGACCCCCCTGCGGAACCCCCTGCGCAGGACGTTTCATTTGGCTTAAAAATATGTGGACAGAACTGCTTCAAAAAAATTTTTTCTCCGGATCACTGCCACGGTTCCCTGAAGGGCGTATCAAAACATGCAGGCGGCGATGAAAGCAGCCTGCGGACAAAACACACGATTCCCAAAGGAACCGGAATGACAATGAAATTCGGAGGAAAGATAAAATGAAGAAACTGTTTGCTGTGATGATGGTCCTGTGTGTGATGCTGACCGCCGCCGCCGCTTTTGCCGGCGAAACCGCTCCGACCGCCGTCAACTGGAGCGACCATGAAGCCGACGCCGCGAAGATCGAAGGCCAGTTTGCCAATGTGGCCCAGACCGGGCTCAGGATGTTTGTGCCCGCTGAATTCAAGGATACCGAAATCCCGAAGGAAACCCTGGACGCAGGCACCTTCATGGTGCTGAAGAGCGACAAGGAATACAAGGCCGTCGTCAACGCGCAGATCGTGGAGACCAGCATTGATGCCTTCAAGGCCGGCCTGCAGAGCCAGGGCAAGACCCTGTGGGAGATGGTCGTGAACGGCCTGCCCTGCACCCAGTTCAGCGCCGAGGCAGAGGGCGTGACCACCGTATGCTTCGCTTTCGGCACCGAAAAGGGCACCACCCTGGTGTTCGGCTTCACGCTGGCCGATCAGGAGCCCTATACGAGCCTGTACAAGGTGATGGCTTCTTCCATCCAGAAGGCGCAATAACCCCTGACCGGGATCATACATCCATGAAAGAACAAAGGGACGGCTGCAGATGAATGCAACCGCCCCTTTGTTCCACAAAGAACCGTTATTCCTTCAGCCTTGCCATCCGCCGCGCGAGCACGTCCGGCGCGGCGACAGAGAAACCGAAGAAGCCGAGGGCTTCGCCCAGGGCGCTGTAGACGCCGTGGCTGTAGGCGATCAGGCCGGCGCGCTCCAGACGGATGGCCCCGTCCGCGTCCATCAGGTCTTCCCGGACGCCTGTCGAAACGATTTCCCCGATGTACATGACATGGCTGCCCAGGGGCAGGCGCTCCCGCACCCGGCAGGCCAGGGTGACCGGGCTCTCGGCGACGGCAGGAGCCAGCCGAAGCCCCTCCGGCAGTACCTTTGTCAGCCCGCAGACGGCGAACTTGTCTTCGTCCCGGCCGGAGCGGACGCCGCAGTAATCGGCCGCCCGGAGCAGCCTGCGGTCGGTCAGGCTGACGGTGAACTCCCCGCTTTTCTCGATCAGCTCATAGGTGTACCGGCTCGGCCGGACCGAAACGGAGACCATCGGCGGGTCGGAGCAGACCGTGCCGGCCCAGGCTGCGGTCATCAGGTTCTGCACGGGGCCGTCCGGCCCTTCGGCCCCGCTGCCGATCAGCGCGGCGGGCACGGGAGAAAGCAGGGTGCCGGGCTTCATGGGAATGAAAGACATAACAACTACCTCCAATGCAATGCACAATGCACAATGCACAATGCGCGCCTGCGGCGCGGATGATCTGCGGTGACAGCCTGTTCACCGGACAAACCATTATGAATTATGAATTATGCATTATGAATTATGAACTAAACCTTCCCTGTCCAGCTCAGCCACAGGAACTTGACCCAGGCCAGGATCTCTCTGGTATTGCCCCGCAGCCGGTTGAGCGGCAGCCAGACGGGGCTTCCCAGGCCGACGGCTTCCAGGCCCTTGGCGCGGGCGATGCGCACGGCCCTGGGCACATGGTAGTCGCTGGTGACGATCAGGGCCCGCCGGGCGCCCTGCGGCAGCAGGGCCAGCGCGTTGCCGATGTTCTCATAGGTGTTGAAGGAATGGGTTTCGGCCGTGACCATGCCGTCCGGCACGCCCTGCCCGATGAGCCAGGCCTTCATGGCCTCGCCCTCCGGCATCGGCTCGTCCGGCCCCTGCGCGCCGCAGCAGACGATGGGCAGGGGAGATTCCCGGTACCTTGCCAGCGCGGTTTCCAGCCTGGCCATCAGCACCGTGTTCGGGGTGCCGTCCGGCAGTACGTTCGAGCCCGGAATGATCATGACGTCCGCTTCCCCGCCGGCCCCTTCCGCAAGGCCCCAGATCCACAGCGCGGAAAAGGCCGCCGCCCAGAGCAGGACAAGAACGCCCAGCAGGGTGAAGATCCTGCGCGTCAGGGACCGACCCGGTTTCTTGCTCATAAAAATCTCCTTGTACTTGTACGGGTTCAGACGGACGCGGCGCTCCGTCCGGCGATGATCCCGCTGATCATCGCGAACTGCAGGTTGTAGCCCCCGCAGGCGCCGTCCACGTTGAGCAGCTCCCCTGCCAGGAAAAGCCCCGGGCACAGGCGGGACGCCATCGTTCCCGGATCAACATCGTCCGCCGCGACTCCTCCGGCGGTCACCTGAGCGTAAGCGGCGTCCCGGACCTTCCGGACGGGAAACGGCCGGGCGCTCAGCAGGCGGACAGTCTCTTCCGCCGGCCGGCCCTGCAGCCGCCGGACCAGGGCGTCCGGCAGCAGGCCGCAAAGCGGGTTCTGGCCGGGCAGCGAATCCTTCCGGCGGCGCAGGAGGGAAAGGATCTCCTTTTCCCGGTCCGGAGTATCGGCCGGGATCGGGCCGAACGGCAGGGGATCGGGCAGCAGCAGCGGGCTCAGGTCCACCGTCAGGCGGGGAGAAAGCCCCTGGTCCAGCGCTTCCCGGGCCGAGCGGGACAGCTGCATGACGCAGATGCCGCTCAGCCCGTAGTCAGTCAGCAGCACTTCCCCGCTCTCCGCCTGCAGGCAGGCGTCCCCGGCCAGGAGGCGGACATAGGCCCTCAGGCGCAGCCCGCTCAGCGCTTTGGGCGGCGCGGGCTGTGTTTCGACCGGGGCGAGCGCGGCAAAAAGAGGCGTCACCCGGTGGCCCAGGTCTGCGGCCAGGCCGTAGTCTTTCCGCTCGCAGCCGAGGGGCCCCCCGGCCAGGCCGCCGGTGGCCAGCACGCAGGCGTCCGCGGGAAACACCCTTCCGTCCGCCGTGCGGGCGGCAAAGCCCTCCCGGCCGCGCTCCAGGGAAATCACATCCGCTTCCGTCACGATACGGGCGCGCAGGGCATTCAGCCGCTCCGTCAGCAGGGATAGCACGGCGCCGGCCTGGCGGACCGCGGGATAGACCAGGTCTCCGTCCCGGGTCAGGGGCAGGCCCCAGCCCTCGAGCGTGCGCAGCAGGAGCGGCACCGGGAACCGGTTCAGCGTCTCTGAAGCGAACGCGCTGTCCCCAAAGTAACGGGCGGGCCCGAGGTTGGCCAGGTTGCACCGGCCGTTGCCGGTCGCGAGCAGCTTCTTCCCCGGCTTCGGACGTTTCTCCAGAATGGTCACCGCCGCGCCGGTCCCGGCCGCGGCAATCCCGGCGCAGAGCCCGCCGGCTCCCCCGCCGATGACCAGCACGCTTCTCCTGTTCAATGCCGCGCCCTCCCGTTCAGACCCTCCCGCATTCGGCCGGCAGAAAAGCCGCCCGTGCCATCATTATACAGGAAAACCGGATGTCCGTCCAGCAAAGGCCGTCTTTGTTACAGAAGCATGCCCGGAACATGGAGATAATTAAAAAAATCTTCATATTTCGGTAAGGAAAATACAACATGCATTCTTGCAATCTCTACCTGTTCAGTATATAATATGAGATGGAGAGTCTCAACTTTTTGCAGACAACCGGGACGCTGAGGAGGAATGAAGTTGACACCGAGTCAGGAAGCGGGCTGGAAAGCGGCGAAGCGGCAGCATATCCTGGAGGAAGGTTTCCGCCTCTTTTCCAGGAAAGGCATCGAGACGGTCACCATGCCGGATATCGCGCAGGCCAGCGGTGTCAGCCGGGCGACGCTGTACCGGTATTTTGCCGACAAGACGGAGCTGGTGATGGCGATCAGTACCTGGAAATGGGAAGAGTACATCGCTTCCTGGCGGTCGTCGCTGAAAGAAGAGGAGCGCGCCAGGATGACGGCGGCGGAGGAGTTCGGCTATTTTCTGGACAGCTTCATCAACCTCTACCGTCATCATCAGGACATCCTGCGGTTCCATTACTCCTTCTACAACTTCATCCGGCTGGAGAATCCGCCCGATGAGAAAAAGCTCGGTTATACCAGGCTGATCGACGGCCTGCTGGCCTCTTTCCATCAGCTGTACGAAAAGGGGATGCGGGACCGGACCATCCGGACGGATCTTCCCGAGAGAATGATGTTTTCCGCCCTGTTCCATATCATGCTCGCAACGGTGACCCGGTATTCGGTAGGCCTGTTTTATGTGAGCGGAGGGGGGACAAATCCCGAAGAAGAGCTGCTGATGCTGCGGAACATGCTGTATGCCCAGATGGTCCGGGTGTAAGCAGGCGCCGTACACGTTTTCCGCCGGTATTTTCGATGTTTTTACAACAGTATTCTTGATAGGTACTTCGAAATTTGTTATAATCTTCTGTTAATAAGGGTCCGCCGGATGAACCGGACGGGAAGACGGCGGCGCCCGGAAACCCTCTCCGCAGCGCGGTCAGGCTTGCGGTGCCGGCAGAGGGGATGAGAACGGTTTTAAACGCGGGTCCTGCCCGCGGTGCAAAGGGCGGATGGCATCCGGAACCAGGATGCCGGGCGCCGGCCCGGCGGAAGATCGCCTGCCGCCGATACCAGTTTGCCGATGATATAGGAGTTGGTCATGATGAAGAAAAAGTTTCCCAAGTGTTCCGGAAAGCGGATCATTGCGACGCTGACGGCCCTGG
>JBGUJG010000048.1:0-32752 GCA_045113695.1 Christensenellales bacterium | reverse complement strand
GGTACGCCTGCGCTTTCATTCCTTGTCTCTCACCCCTTCTGCCGCTGTATCCAACTTCAAGAATTCATTGGTGGAGCAATAACACTGACCCGGCAGGTAATTGCTCCACGCGCGGCACAGCCTCTGAAGGCTCCAGGCGGCGTTGGCCGGACTGGTGGACGGGAGGATGACCGCGGGAATGCCCGCTGCTTTTTGCTGATACCGCCGGTACAGCTGTCCGGCCAGGGCCCCGTTGGCGAGCACCAGGCGGATGTCCGCCCGGGAAAGGACGGGCGTCAGGTCCGTCGGAATGACGTTTCTGATGTCCCGGTCCATGGATCCGTCCGCGTCGCAGCAAAGGGCTGCGTCCCACAGGGCGATATGGCGGCGCAGCAGCAGGGCCTTCCGGGCCGGGATATCCCGGGGGACTTCCTCCCCGTAGATGCTGGCCAGCATCGGCCAGAAGCGGTTCCGCGGGTGGCCGTAGTAGAAGCCGCTTGCCCGGCTCTGAACGGACGGGAAGGACCCCAGCACCAGCACCGTACAGCCTTCGTCCACGACCGGCTCAAACGGGTGTTCCAGCATGTCCGTTTCCCTCCATCCGCCGGCGTTCGATGTCGTACAGCATCACCGCGCAGGCGACCGCGGCGTTCAGGGATTCCGCCCCGCCCCGCATCGGGAGCTTCACCCGCTCCGCGGCCAGGGCCTTGACGGCTTCCGTCAGGCCTGCCCCCTCGTTGCCGATCAGGAGGAGCACCCTGTCTCCGTCGGCCGGGCGGGCGTAAAAGGGCGTCCCGTCCAGCGCCCCGGCCAGGGACCGGTATCCTGCCGCGTGCAGGGCCGCGACCGCTTCCGGCAGGCTCTGCGTCAGGCAGACCGGCACGCGGAAGACCGCGCCCATCGAGGCCCGGAGGGTCTTGGGCGAAAAGGGATCAGCGCAGCCCGGGGTGATCAGCAGGCTCCCGCCGCCGACGGCATCCAGCGTGCGCAGGATCGTGCCGACGTTGCCCGGATCCTGCACGTCTTCCAACGCCGCGATCACCGGGGTATCAAGGCTTCCGGTCAGGGCAGGCAGCGGGCAGACGGCCGCGATCCCCTGGGGGGAGCGGACGTCGCAGACGGCCGCCATGACCGGAGCCGTCACCGGCTGCACCGGAACGCCGGCCAGTTCCGCCTGGCCTGTCAGCGAACGGTATCGTTCCTGAGCATCCTCCCGGACGAGGAGGATATTGCACCTGCCGGCCTTCAGCGCCTCCCCGGCCATATGCTCCCCCTCGGCCAGAAAGAGCCCCTGGCGGCGGCGTTCCTTCGCCGGGCCGGACAGGGCCTTCCAGGCCTGCACCTTTTCGTTGCGGGTACTCGACAGAAGCGGCAGCATCATGACTTTTTCAGGCGCTCCGCCGTTTCCGCTAGGCCTTTGCACAGCGGCAGCAGGGCGGCCCGCGTTTCCGCCTGCCGGATCTGCGGCAGGACGAACAGGAGCATTCCCTGATCCAGGGCGGAGAGGATGCCGCGGGGCATCCGGTTCTGGGCGATCATCAGGAAGCGCTTGAACCGGCGGACACAGGCGACGGAAATCGTTTCGCCGTGTTCGGCACAGATCCGGCGCAGCTGCACGATAAAAGCGGAGGTTTCTGCGTTCAGCTCCGTTTTTTTCGAAAGGATTTCCTCTCTCAGGGCCTGCACATGCACTGGCGGAAAAACGCTCAGCTCATCCGCAGGCTCCTCTCCGCTCTGCGGGAAGGACAGAACGGCCCCGAAGCCGTCTTCCGCGGCGGCCGGGGCATCCAGCAGCAGGACCGTCGCCCGGTCAAACCCGGAGACATGGACGGGCGCTCCGTCCTTTGGCAGACTGTCCGCCACCGCCAGCGTGAGTGCTTCGCCGGCCGGACCCGCAGGAGTCCAGCCTCCCTCCGGCAGGACGCCGAACGCGCTCCGGAACGCCAGCGCCGCTTCCGCGCGGTCGCCGGGCACATCCGCGTCCACATACAGCACCGGGGACTGCTCCATCGCCCAGGCGCACAGGATGGCTTCCGCCCGCACGGCGTCGCAGGAAAGGCCGCGTTCCCGGAAGGCCCGGCACAGCTGGTCCCGCACGGTCTGCGCCGGCACAGTCTCAGCGGAAAACCGTATCGGAGCCCCGGACGCCTGGTTCCGGCATGCTTCCTCCAGCTGATCCCGTTCGTGCTCCAGCATGGCGATCTGATGCCGGAGTTCTTCCAGCCGGGCCTGCGCCTTCTGCTCCTCTTCATTCAGGGAAACCGCCGCTTTTTCCAGCGTTTCGCGGGCAAAGGCCTCCTGGTCCGCTCTGGCCTTTTCCAGGTTCATGACGGCCATCAGGCGCTCGGCCTCCAGGTCCTGCACCTGGGCCTGCAGGGCGGACAGCGCCAGATTCTGAAGGGGTTCCGCAGCGGCCTTCGGTTCCTCCGGTTCGGCTGTCTTTTTCGCGGTTTTTCCTTTTCCCGCGCTCTTCGCGGCCGGTTTTTCCGCTTTTTCCGTTTTGTCAGCCAGATCGTTTTTCCCGGCTGCCTTCGGGTTTTCCGTTCTTTCCGCTTTATCCTTTTTCCCCGTTTTCCCCGTCTTTTCCGCCTTTTCCGTCTTTCCCGTTCTTTCCGTCTTTTCATCCGTTACGGCGGGCGTTACTTCGTCCGCTTCTCCGGCGGCCCCGGCAGGTTCCGCGTCTTTTTTCTTCTGATCCCTGCGGCTCTTTTCCACCGCGTGGGCCAGGGAGCGATTGGCCCCGCTGTCCTCGGGCGGCGGCAGGACCGCGTGATACAGCGGCGTCCCCACCTGGGAAATGACCACGGGTTCCGGGGTTTCCTTCTGCCCTTCTTCTTCGCCCTTCATGCTGGCCACCATCCGGCCGTTGAGCTCCCGGATCAGGTCCAGGGCGGTCTTCGGCTCCGCCGCCGTCAGGGCCAGGGACATTTCGGCTTCAGCCGGTTCCGCAGCGTCTGTTTCGCTTTCCTGCTGAACGGGCTCCGCTTCGGCCGGCGTTTCCTGATGCGGCCAGTAAAACAGCCGTGTCCCCCCGCCCGGCACCGTGACGGAAAAGAGCTTCGCGTCGTCCGGCAGGAGGGGCTTTGCCCCGGGCAGGTCTTCGCCGTTTTCCCGGTTCACCGGGCCGTGGATCCGGCCGCCGTGGCGGGCGTACACCTGGGGCGTGGCCCCTTCCTGCACCTTCGCGTCGGAGACCACCTCAAAAAAGCTCCCCGAGGGAATGGCGGCGACGGCGTTGGAATAAATGATGTAACGGTTTTTCTCCCCCTTGGACGGGGCGTAATTCTTGTTGGGCCGCAGCTTGCCGTTTTCTTTCGCGGAGCCGCGCAGGTCCATCACGCACAGGCTGCCGGTTTTGCGCATCCTGTCCTTGAACGTGCGCTGCTCGTTTTTGTCCGGCACGACGCGGATATAGCCGTCATCCCGGTAGACCGCCTGGTCTTCCGGGGAAAGCGGACCCGTGCTGACCAGCAGGGGCCGCACCCTGAAATGCCCGCGCTGGGGATTGTCTTCCTCCAGCCAGCCGAGCACGAGCTGACCATTCAGTTCCATATATTGTTTTCTCCTGTATATTCAGTATTCATTCGTAATTCGTAATGCGTAATATGGATGCGGCGCAAGCGCCGGAGAGAGAAAACAGTTTTTTACAGCGGAACCCCGGAAATTCCGGCAAATCCGCCGCCCCGGGCGGCGCATTATGCATTACGCATTATGCATTATGCATTATCTTAGGGTCTTCTGATCCTGACCTCGTACACGTCGTCTTCCGCGGGATCGCCGAACACGTCATGGCCGCACGAAATCGTCCGGCGGATCACGAAAGCGTCCGGTCCGTCGGCATAGATGTCCAGGTGGCCCGTCTGGAGGACGGGCTTCTGCCTGAGCCTGAGCAGGGCGCGCACTTCTTCCTGCAGGGCGGCGTCCTCATGCCCCCAGGGGAAGGTGCCCCGGCTGTACGGGTCCGCCGTGCCCTGCACGCCGGCCTCGTCCCCGTAATAGATGCAGGGAATGCCCGGCAGGGAAACCAGGGCCGTGAGCATCGTCAGGAGCCGTTTTTTGCCCAGCTCCAGCTGATGCGCAGGCACCGGCTGATGCGCCCGGTTTTCATGGTCCTCTTCCCCCCAGGCCAGGCCGCACAGCAGGCTCAAGATTCTCGGCCTGTCGTGGCTGCCCATCAGGTTCATCAGGCTGTAGTAGAAGGGAGCGGGATAGTTTTCCTGCTGGCTCAGCACCAGGCGGCACACCGCCCCGGCGTCGCAGCGGTACATCAGGAAGTCGATCAGCACGATCCGGAGGGGGTAGTTCATCACGCTGTCCAGCGTGTCGCCCAGACAGTAGGAGCGCATCTGGCCGTAGGCCACCTTGTGGGAGGCGTCCTCCCAGACCTCGCCCAGGACCACCGCGTCCTGTTTTTCGGCTTTGGCGGCCCGGCGCAGCCTGCGCAGATAGTCCATCGGCAGCTCGTCCGCTACGTCCAGCCGCCAGCCGGCGGCCCCCCGGCGGATCCAGCGCCGCACGATGCCGCCTTCGCCCAGGAAATACTCGCGGAGCGCGGGGTTATCCTTGTTCAGCTGGGGCAGGGTTTTGATGCCCCACCAGCTGACGTAATCGTCCGGCCAGTGTCTGAACACGAACCAGTCGTGCCAGAAGGAATCCTTCCTGCGGTACGCGCCGCCGCTGTGATAATGGCCGTAAAAATCAAAATATTTGCTGTCCGCACCGGTATGGCTGAAGACGCCGTCCAGCATGACGCGGATGCCCAGCCTGCCCGCCTCGGCGCACAGGTGCTCAAAGTCCTCCTGCGTGCCCAGCATCGGGTCGATCTGCTCATAGTCGCCGGTGTCGTAGCGGTGGTTGGAGCGGCTTTTGAAGATGGGGTTCAGATACAGCACCGTGACCCCGAGGCTCTGCAGGTAAGGCAGCTTGGCCTCGATGCCGCGGAGATTTCCGCCGAAAAAGTCCAGGCTGAAATTGTCCTTGGCTTTGACGGCTTCCACCCGGCGCAGGGGAACATCCTCCCACTGCTGGTGGAGCATCAGGTCCGTCCGGGGCGTCTGAACCCGTCCGACGCGGTAAAAGCGGTCCGGAAAGATCTGATACATGACGCCTTTGCGCAGGTATTCCGGCGTCGTATAGTCCGCCCTGTAGACGGTGACCTGGAAGGGTTTGGGCTCCGGACCGGACGCCACGCCCACGCCGCCCAGGCCGTCCCAGGCGTTGCCGTAGTATTCGCCGGCTCCGTCCCGGTTTTCCACATAGAAATAATACTCGCAGATGGCGGGGGTTTCCGGCATCTTCAGGCGGATCTCATAGCTGTCTCCCTCAGCGGAAATCATCGGCAGGGCAGTCCGCTCGCCGTTGACCGACCAGATGAGCAGGGCGCGCCCCACATTGGACGCTCCGAACAGGCGAAGGCGGACCGGCATGCCGCATTTGACGGCGCCCAGCGGCGCCCGGCAATCCGCGCTGCGGGAATTATGATACAGCTGCAAAGGCAATCATCTCCGATAGTCAGACAAAGTTACTTGCGCAGAAACCGGCCGCACGCCAGGCTGATGAAATAGATCACCGCCGCGCACAGCACGACCGCCGCGCCGACGCCGGTATCCCACTGATAGGCGAGCACCAGGCCGCACACGCCGGAAAACAGGCTGATCAGCACCGCGAACAGGGCGTTCTGCGCGGCGCTCCGGGACAGGTTCCTGGCGGCTGCCGCCGGGAGGATCAGCAGGGCGTTGATCAGCAGCACGCCGACCCAGCGGATGGAGAGCATCACCGCCACCGCCACCAGGCAGACGAAGGCGTACTCGATCCACCGGACCCTGACCCCGCGGGACAGGGCCAGCTCCGGGTTGACCGCGGACAGAAGCAGGCGGTTGTACAGCAGCACCCAGCACCCGGCCCCCAGGACCAGGGCGATCAGCAGCCAGAGGATATCCGTTCCCGTCACGCTCAGGATGTCGCCGGTCAGCAGGGAAGCGTAGCTGGCGAACTTCCCGCCCCGGGACAGGATCAGCAGGCCCAGGGCGATCCCCGTGGAAGAGAACACGCTGATGATGGTATCGGCCGAGGCGCTGCCGGAACGGTTGATGCGGCTGATCATCAGGGCCCAGAAGATCCCGAAGACGATCAGGCTGACCGTGACGTTCGAAACCCCCAGCAGCATCCCCAGGCCCGCCCCGGCCAGGGCGCTGTGCCCCAGGGCGTCCGAGAAGAACGCCATCCGCTGGTTGACCGCCATCGTGCCCAGAAGGGCGAGCAGCGGGGTCAGAAGCAGCATGGCCAGCAGGGCGTTTTTCATGAAGGCGTAGCGGAACGGCTCAAAGGGCAGCACCGCGTCCATCGCCTGATAGATCAGATCCATCAGCCCGCCTCCCTTCCGCCCCACAGGGAAGACACCGGGAAGACCTCCCGGAAGGCCGCGCTTTCAAAGACCTCCCGCGCGGAGCCCTCCGCCAGCACCTTTTTGTCCAGCAGGATTACGTGGTCGGCGTATTTCTGCACCACCGCCCAGTCATGGGAGACCAGCAGGATCGCCAGGTGATGGGTGCGGGTCAGCTCCGTCACCACGTCCAGGAAGAGGGAGAGGCCGTTCTGGTCCACCCCGGAGACCGGTTCATCCAGGATCAGCAGGTCCGGCAGGGGATACAGGGCCAGGGCCAGCAGCACCCGCTGCAGCTCCCCGCCGCTTAATCTGCCCAGCTGCCTATCGATCAGGCTGTCCGCCCGGGCGATGGCCAGGGTCTCCCTGGCCCGCTGACGCACCTGTTTGCTGACGCCCAGCCAGACCGGCCGTGCGGACATGGCCGAGGCCATCAGATCGCAGACGGTCAGGGGCATCTGCTTGTCAAAGGGGAAGTGCTGCGGCACATAGCCGGTGCGGATGGCGCCGAAGTGCTTGCCGTGGGCGTCCTGATGCTCGATCACCCCGCGGTAGGGCACCTGGGACAGCAGGGCGCGGATGAAGGTGGTCTTGCCAGCCCCGTTCGGCCCCACCAGGGCCGTCAGCTGGCCGCAGTGAATGTGGACGCTCACGTCCGACAGCAGGGCGTCCCCCTGGGCCGTCACCGTCAGCCCGTTCACCGCCACGCGGCACAGGCGGCAGGCGCTGTGCCTTTCCGTGTTCAGTACCTTGTCCAGATTCATTCGATCTCAGCACCCGTTTCCGAATCCGGGGCGGTTTCCGGCATTTCCGGAAACTCGTCCGTCTGGGCGGCCGCTTCCGCCCCGCCTTCAAACTCCCGGCGCAGCGTGTTTTCGATCTCTTCGGCGATCTCCGGATGCTCCTTGAGGAACAGGCGGGTGTTGTCCCGGCCCTGGCCGATGCGCTGGTCCTTGTAGGAGAACCAGGAACCGCTCTTCTGGATCAGGTCCTTCGCCACCGCCATGTCCAGCAGGCCGCTTTCGTTGCTGATGCCCTGGCCGTACAGCAGGTCGACCTCGCAGCTGCGGAAGGGCGGGGCTACCTTGTTCTTGACCACCTTGATCTTGGTGCGGTTGCCGATGACCTCCGAGCCGTTCTTGATCGGCTCCCCGCGGCGGATGTCCAGGCGGACGGAAGCGTAGAATTTGAGGGCGCGGCCGCCGGGCGTGGTCTCGGGATTGCCGTACATGACGCCGACCTTCTCGCGCAGCTGGTTGATGAACAGGGCGATCGCGTTGGTCTTGTTGACGACGCCGGCGAGCTTTCTCATCGCCTGGCTCATCATGCGGGCCTGAAGACCCACGAAGGTATCCCCCATCTCGCCGTCGATCTCGGCGCGGGGCACCAGGGCGGCGACGGAGTCCACGACGATCACGTCGATGGCGCCGGAGCGGACCAGGGCTTCGGCGATTTCGAGGGCGTCCTCGCCGGTGTTCGGCTGGCTGATGTAGAGGTTGTCGATGTCAACGCCCAGGTTCCGCGCGTACTGCGGGTCCAGGGCGTGCTCGGCGTCGATGTAGGCGGCGGTGCCGCCCCTTTTCTGCACCTGGGCGACCAGCTGCAGGGCCACCGTCGTCTTGCCGGAGCTTTCCGGCCCGTAGATCTCGACGATGCGGCCGCGGGGAATCCCGCCGACGCCCAGGGCAAAGTCCAGGTCCAGGCAGCCGGTGGACACGACGTCCACCTTCATCGTGCTGCGCTCGCCCATCTTCATGACGGTGCCCTTGCCGAACTGCTTGTCCAGGGCCGCCAGGGCCACTTCCAGCGCCCTGGCCTTTTCTTCTTTGGTATTGTTCGCGCTGACCGGCGCTTTTTCTTCGGTGTTCTTTTTGGCCATAGCCTGATATCCTCCGTGGTGAATTGGGTTTATTCCTCGTGAAACACGTCTTTGAGCGAGATAAAATATAGGGCGCCGGACACGACGGTCATCACCGCCATGGCGATCGTCAGGACCGTGCGGATGACCTGCGGCACCGGCAGCAGGGCGCTCAGCACGCAGAGAAACTGGAGCGTCGTTTTGATCTTCCCGGGCATTTTGGCGGCGACCACCTGGCCTTTGCCGCTGGCCACCAGGCGCAGGCCGTCCACCGCCAGCTCCCGCGCCGCCACGACGCAGACCGCCCAGGCGGGCAGGAGGCCCTGCTCCGTCAGCATGATCATCGCCGTCAGCACCAGCAGCTTGTCCGCCACGGGATCGGCAAACTTGCCGAACACCGTGACCAGGTTCCTTTTCCGGGCGATCTGCCCGTCCAGGAAATCCGTCAGGACCCCTACTGCAAAGACGCCCGCCGCCCATACATGCTCGCCAAGGGCGATCAGGGCGCAGCAGACCGGGATCAGCAGGATCCGCAGCAGGGTCAGCCGGTTGGGCAGGTTCATTCAGATCACCTCTCCCGTCAGATCATAGGTGCCGGCCCCGGTCAGGCGGGCCCGCACAAAGGTCCCCTCAGTCAGGGGCCGTCCGCTCGTCAGGCGGATCAGGCCGTCGGCGTCCGGCGCCTCAAAGGCGCTGCGGCCGGTATAGCCGTCCGCCGTCTTCCCGGTCACCAGCACCTTTTCTTCCGTGCCGACCCGGGCCCGGTTCCGATCAAGCGAAATCCCCGCCTGCAGGCGCATCAGCCGGTCCAGACGCTCCCGTTTGACTTCCTCCGGGACCTGGCCGGGCATGGAGAATGCCGGCGTGTCCTCTTCGGGCGAAAAGGCGAAAGCGCCCATCCGGTCAAAGCCGATCTCCTCCGTGAAATCCATCAGCCTTTGGAAATCGTCCTCCGTTTCGCCGGGGAAGCCGACGATGAAGGTGGTGCGCAGGCAAAAGCCCATGTCCCTCGCTTTTTTGAGCATCTGCCGGGTATGGGCCATCGTCCCGCGGCGGTTCATCTTCCTGAGCAGCGGCTCTGAGGCGTGCTGGAGCGGCAGGTCCAGATAGCGGGTAAAAATGTCATTGGACGCCATCGTATCCAGGACCTTTTCATCCAGCTCGTCCGGGTACATGTACAGCACGCGCAGCCAGGAAAGGCCCTCGGTTTTCACCGCTTCCTGCAGCAGCCGGTCCAGGCTGCCGCCCGTGTCGGAGCCGTAGCGGGTCGTGTCCTGGGCGATCAGGATCTGCTCCCTGGCGCCTTTTCCGGCAAGCGTCCGCATCTCGGACAGGATGTCCTGCATGGGCCTGGAGCGGTAGCCGCCCCGGATCAGCGGGATCGCGCAGTAGGCGCAGCGGTTGTCGCACCCGTCGCCGATCTTGACGTAAGCCGTATACGGCGGCGTGGTCAGCACCCGCCCGCACTCGAGGAAATCCCGGCTGCGCTCCGTCTCGCTGGGCCTCTCCCCGGCAAGAGCCCGGCGGATCAGCTCATGCACGGACCCGATCCGATCGACCCCCAGCAGGCAGTCGATCTCCGGGATGTCCTTCATCAGCTGCTCCGGATAGCGCTGGGCCAGACAGCCGGCCACGCACAGCACTTTGCACTTCCCGGTCTGCTTGTATTGGGCCATCTCAAAGATGGTCTCGATGGACTCCTCCTTGGCGGACTCGATGAACCCGCAGGTGTTGACCAGCAGCACCTCCGCCTCGGCCGGAAACTGCGTCAGCTCAAACCCGTCCCCCACCAGAAGCTTCAGCATCTGCTCGGTGTCCACGCGGTTCTTGACACAGCCCAGAGAAACAACTCCTACTTTCATCACCGGAACCTTCAGCCCTCCCCAAGTCCATAAAAATACAGATTATTTTATCACACAAACCCGGGCTGTGACAAGGAAAACTTTGGGGTTTTGTCCGGGGGTGTGAGGCCCCGGACAAAAGAGGTTCTCACGTTTTCTGAAGGGACCGGGCTCTCCCTGCGATGGAAAACACGCTTTTTCGCTGCGAATGATGGGACAGATATGTATCCGGGGCCTGACAAATCTTCCTCCATGACTGGAAATCTGTATCTTTCTTTCAGTAAAGAGCCTGTTTTTTGAGATCAGTTCCTTCGCTGTCATCCAGAGCGATGAGAGAGGACCGCCGTCTCAGGGCGGTCCGTATCGCGAGGGATCCCGACGGACAAGCTGGGAAGACCAGACGGAACAGAGCGCGGAATCAGCATACTGTGAAAGGAGTCTCACTCGGTTGCTTTCCGGCATATTGTTTTCGCGCCGATGGTGCACCCGATTCCGATCCTGGCCGTCGGGATCCTTCGCATCGGTTCCGGCTTCAATGAGAGCCGGAACCATCCGATGCTCAGGATGACAAAACAGCCTGCATTATCAGGCATTATTGTTGTTTTATGCTTCTTTGTGCTTCCCTTGGACAGCCGATTCTTCAAGTTGGGAAAAAAGTCTGATACAGGAAAAGTGCATATCATTTGCCCGGGGATTCTTGCTCCATGACAAGAATTTTTTTCCTTAACTTTCCGTGAGAGCCAAATAAAGAGTTCCCCGCTGGCCGGCTTTCCGAAAAACCGGCCGGCGGGGAACCCAAATAAATCCGATATCCCGGGGCTGCGGCCCTCGCCGCCGGAGACCTCAGGCATCCGGCATCTGCGAAAGCACCTGCCCGATCGGGTCCCGGATGATCAGCTGGGCCATGTCGTCCCGCGGGGTGGGATCGCGGTTGATCAGCACCAGGCGGCTGCCCCGGTAGTATGAAAGGAATCCGGCGGCCGGGTAGACCGTCAGCGAGGTGCCGCCGACGATCAGCAGGTCCGCCCGGACGATCTCGCTGAGGGCGTCCTCAATGGTGTCGTTGTCGAGCCCTTCCTCATAGAGAACGACGTCAGGCTTGATGATCCCGCCGCAGGAACAGCGGGGCACGCCCTCCGTCTTCAGGATAAAGTCGAGTCCGTAAGCCTTGCGGCACTTCATGCAGTGGTTGCGCAGGACGCTGCCGTGCAGCTCGCAGACGTGGCGGCTGCCGGCCTTCTGATGGAGGCCGTCGATGTTCTGGGTGATCACGGCGGAGAGCTTGCCGTTTTCCTCCCAGCGCGCGAGTTTTTGGTGGGCGGCATTCGGCTGAGCGTCCGGGCAGAGCATTTTTTCCCGGTAGAAGCGGTAGAATTCCTCCGGTTTGTTCAGAAAAAAATGGTGGCTCAGGATCTCCTCCGGGGGGTAGGCGTAATGCTGGTGATACAGCCCGTCCACGCTGCGGAAATCCGGGATCCCGCTCTCGGTGGACACGCCCGCCCCGCCGAAAAACACGATGTGTCTGGCTTCCCGGACCCATTTGGCAAGCAGATCAAGCTTTTCCTGATCCATATTGTCCATCCCTTTCGTTCCGGTTTATTCCGCTTCCGCGACGATTTTGATCCCGGCGCTGGCGCCGATGCGGGAAGCGCCGGCTTCCACCATCGCCATGGCTTCCTGATAGTTGTGGATGCCGCCGGCGGCCTTGACCTTGCGGTCCGCCGGAATGGCGGCCTTCATGAGGCTTACGTCGTGGGGGGTCGCCCCGCCGGTGCCGAAGCCGGTGCTGGTCTTCACATAGTCCGCCCCGGCTTTCACGGCAGCCTGGCAGGCCTTCGTCTTTTCCTCGTCCGTCAGGTAGCAGCACTCGATGATCACCTTGACCAGCCTGCCGGAAGCGGCCTTCACCACGGCGGCGATGTCCTGTTCCACCAGGTCGAAGCGGCCTTCCTTGGCGTCGCCGACGGAGATGACCATGTCGATTTCCTCCGCCCCGTTTTCAACGGCGTTCTTCGTTTCAAAGGCCTTGGCCTCGCTGGTGCAGGCGCCCAGCGGGAAGCCGACCACCGTGCAGACCTTGACGCCGCTGCCCTTGAGTTCCTCCGCCGCCTGCGCGACCCGCACCGGGTTCACGCAGACGGAAGCGAAATGATACTCCCTGGCTTCGGCGCAGAGCTTGCGGATGTCTTCCGACGTGGCGGTCGCCTTCAGGATGGTATGGTCGATCATGCCGGCGATTTCCTGTTTCTTCATATTCATGTTCCCCTTTCAGACTGATTTGCGGCAAAAAACTGAAATCCGGATATATGCCTGTTGTCAGATTAAATGTACACCTTTGGCCGGAAGATGTCAAGGCCGGAACAGCGTCCGCAGGAAGTTATCCGGGCATAAAACAGCCGGACCTGTTTCCTTTGAAAACACCGTCCGGCCTGTCTGCAGTTTTTCAGTTTTGCCCGCTGTCCGCTGCGGTTTCCGCCTTCCAGATATTGATCGTCAGCGCGCCGTCCTGGGCGCTGGCGTCAAAGCGGATGGGGAAATCGTAATCGTTGCGGAAAATCAGGTTGATATTCCCGGAGCCGACCGCCGCGTCCACCCCGTGGGGGAGATAGGACGCCCCGCTGGGCCCGTGCGCCCTGCGCCTGGTGACCGTCAGGCCCGGCAGCTGCAGCACGGCGTTGTACAGGGTGGAGGCCACCTGGCAGGTGCCGCCGCCGTAGTTCAGGGTCGTCGTGCCGTTGGCCAGGACCGGGGCCGCCTTGTACCCGGCCGAAGCCGAATAGGGCCCGACCTGGCGGTTGAAGTTGAGCCGCTCGCCCGGCTGAAGGACGATGGCGTTGAGCCTTTCGCAGGCCACATGCAGGTTGACGATGCGGTTCTGGTTGGCCGGCGTATCCGCCAGGTTATAGTAGGAGGTATAGATGGACAGCGGGGCGTCCAGCAGGTCTTCGTCCGTGCCGCCGCGCACCTGGATCAGGCTGTCCAGCAGATCTCCCCGGATATAGCCGTACTGGCGCTTGAAGATGACCTTGGCCCACCCGTTTTCAAACCCGATGATGCCGAAGCGGGCCCCTTCGTGCAGGGTGATCAGCCGGTCCCCTTCTTCGGCAGGCGCCGGCCAGACCGCCAGGTCCCTTTCCGCCGTGCTCAGGTAGGCGTAGATCTCGACGCCGTAGGGCGGGGTGGATACCTTATCCACCGGATAGACGTTCTCTACCCGGTCCCTGAGCAGATAGCCGAACTGGTTATAGCAGCGGACGTACAGGTATTTGGGGTCAAAGCTGAAGATATCGACCAGGTACCCTTTGCGCACGTACTGCACGGTTTCCCCGTCCGGCCGGTCGAGGATCTTTCCGGCGCCGGAAACCACCGCCCGGTAGAGGGGCGCAGGCTCCTGCGCTTCTTCCGCCGCGGCCAGACAGGCCGGCAGCAGGAGCAGGCAGATCAGCAGCGCCGCCAGAAAAGCCTTTTTCATACGGTCTTATCCTCCCGGTAGATCGCAATGAACAGACACAGGTCATGGCAGCTGGCCTCGATGCGGATGGGGAAATCGTACCCGTTGGAGAAGCGGAAATTGAGATCCCCGCTGGACGCGTCGACGCCGTGCGGCAGGTAGGCCGCCCCGCTGGCCCCGTGGGGATGGCGCTCCAGGACGTTCAGCCCCGGCAGCTGCAGGATCACGTTGTACAGGGTGGAGGAAATCTGGCACGAGCCGCCGCCGTAGCCCATCTTGGTCTCCCCGTCAATCAGCACCGGGGCGGGCAGGTAGCCGTTGGCCTTGGAAAAGGGCCCCACGCTCCTGTTGAAATCCAGCGATTCGCCGGGATCCATGACCCGCTCCAGCCGCTTGCAGGCGATCACCAGGTTGTTCGTGCGGTCCGGATTGTCGGCGTAGAAGGTGCAGTAGGCGGCCAGGGGGGTGTGCCTGTCCCCTTTGGAGACATCCCCGGCGACCGGATAGATCTCGTCCAGCAGGCGGGTGTCGATATAGCCGTAATACCGCTTGTGGATCAGCTTGGCGTAGCCGTTTTCCGTCCCCAGCAGGGCGACCCTGGCCCCGCTGGTCAGCACGTCCAGCACCTCGGCACCTTCATACGGCTCAAAGAGCACCGGCGTATCCCGGGTGATGACGGCGGTGTAGGTGAACACCTCCACCCCGTACGGCGGGGTGTGGACGGAATCGACCGGCGTCACCTGGTCGATGCGGTGACGCAGGATGTAGCCGTAGCCGTTTCCGTAGCGGATCTCGACCCAGCCGGGATAGACCGCCGTCACCTGCAGCCTGTCCCCCGCGCGGTAATAGGTCAGGCGTTTGGAGAGGATGTCCATCTCGGCGTAGACCGACGTGGTGGAGGTCGGGTAATTGCGGGTGATGATCGCGTTGTACAGGACGGGCCTGAGCGCTTCCGCCGCGGCAGCCGCCGGAAAACCGGCGCAGAGCAGCAGGAGCACCAGCAGGAGGGAAACGGTTCTTTTTATCGTCATAGGCATAACTCCCGGTCATTCAGGTTGGTCACGGACAGGCGGACATCTGCCTGCCGGAATCAATATTATATCACAGCGGACAGATTCCCATCCTCCGCTTTGGAAAATTTTACAGTTTTTTCATACCCGCTCAGAGCCGGTTTTCCTCCTGTTTCGCCCCAGGCGCCGGACCGTCAAAGCCTTTCATTTCCGCGAAACGGCCTTTTTCCAGCACCATCAGACAACGGTCCCAGCGTTCATCACCGAAAGCAAACGCTTCATGCTCGGTTTTGATTTCGGTGAAACCGGCTTTTTCATAAGCGCGTTTCGCCCGGAGGTTTTGGGAAAAAACGCTCAGGGCGACCCGGTCCGCCCCTGATTCCTCAAAGGCGTACAAACAAGCCAGTCGGAGCATCTCCTGTGCCGCCCCCGTCCCCCGCCATGCCGGGTCCAAGATGACGAACTTGAGCTTTGCCTCCCCGGAGCCATCGGCCGGCGTACAACAGAGAAAGCCGGCCGTCCGCCCGCCGTCTGTGACAAAAGAAAAAGGAATGTCCCCCGTTTTCTGCGCCAGAGCGGACAATACCGCCAGAAAGCCGT
Source organism: Christensenellales bacterium (assembly GCA_045113695.1). Classification (GTDB taxonomy): domain Bacteria; phylum Bacillota; class Clostridia; order Christensenellales; family Aristaeellaceae; genus UBA4246. The sequence goes on along the minus strand of JBGUJG010000048.1, from coordinate 17,631 downwards.
TTCTTTCCAGCGGATACGGGAACCGGTTGGCGCACCACATCGCGTGCGCCCTTTTCTCCGGCGCCCAGTTCCGGATGATCTCAAAATCCGCTTCCGGGTCAAAGGGTCTCCGTTTCATCCGCATCGCCTCCTGACGCAAAATCACACCGTCACCCGGATATATTTCCGCAGCCGCTGGGCTTCGTTGGCACTGAAGCCGAACTTTTCATAGAAGGGGATCTTGTCCGGCATGGCGCAGAGCTCCACGAAAATATCCGTCCCCGGGACGCCGTGGGAATTGATGAAATCAAAGATCTCCCCGATCATCAGCCGTCCAATGCCGCGGCCCTGGTATGCCGGCCTGACCACGACGTCCTTGATGTAATAGTCCAGCCCCATGTCCCCGATGACCCGGGCCATGCCTATGATCGTATCGCCGTCAAAAACCGATACCCTGAACAGGGTATGCGCCAGCGCCAGCTCCGTCTGTTCCGGGGACGGGCCATCTCCCCAGACGGATGCCCATAGATCAATGAATTCCCCGGCCTTCAGTTCGTCGCGCTTGATGATCAGGTTCTCCATATTCCATGTTCTCCTTCCCTTTCCCGCGTTTTGAAAAAGGGCTTCCGGCGCAGCTTGCCGCCGTCCTTCTGATCATACCATAAAAGCCGGCAGAAAAAAAGCAGGAAGGCCGGTCCTGCCAAATTACTCCAGAAGATGTTTTATCCTCCACATAAGTGTTGTTTCCGATATAGATTCTCTTGTTATTCCCCACATCATCATATAATATGAATATATCTAAATACATCAATCCCCACAAATCATAAAACCCGCCAGGCTTTTCGGCCCGGCGGGGAAAGGGGAGGGAAAGAAGGATTATCCTTCGATGTGGATGGTCTTCTTTTCGGGGACCTTGTTCACGTCGTGTTTCGGGAGTTCCAGATGCAGGACGCCGTTTTCGTAGGAGGCGTGGATGTCTTCCTCCGTTACCTGGGAGCCCACATAGAAGCTGCGCCGCATCGTGCCGGTATAGCGCTCCCGACGCAGGATCCGGCCGTTCTTGCCTTCGTTGCCTTTTTCCAGGGACTTCTCGGTGGAGATGGTCAGGTAGCCGTTCTCCAGGTCCAGACGGATTTCTTCCTTCTTGAAGCCGGGCAGATCGACGTCGATCTCATAGCCCTTCTCGGTCTCCTGGATATCCGTCTTCATCATGCGCTGGGCGTTTTTGCCGTACAGGATGCGGTCCGCACTCGGAATGCCACGGAAGAGGCTGCGGTCAAATTCATCCAGCATGTCCATCAGATTCTCGCCAAAGATACTCGGAAGATAATTACTCATAAGATAACCTCCATTCATACTGTTCTGCGCCGGAGCGCGGAGCATATTGTTTTTATGTTCTGTGGTCTCTGGCCGCCCCGATCCTTTCCTGATCGTTGACTGTATTATAACCTAAAGGTCAAAGAAAGTCAATACCTTTTTCAAATTTTTTCTGACTTTTTTTCAGCAACAGAAAACACGCTGCCAAAGCAGCGTGTGCCGGGACAGGCGGGCCGTCTGAAAGCCCCCGCCGTGATGGCTGCGCTTATGCGTATTTCTTGGTGATGACCATCTCGATGCGCCGGCTGCGGATGGAAATCCGCACGCTGTCCGAGAGGGCCCGCATCACTTTGCGTTCGATGCCGTCCCATTCCTGATCCTCCACCGTTTCCTGGGGCAGGTCGGCCGCGAGCTCCTGGGGCACCAGGAAGTATTCGTGATCGCTCTCAGAGGCGAGGGCTTCTTCCAGGGTGTTGCGGACCCTGCCCACGAACGACTTTGTGATATCGTTCTTTCCGGACGTCGTGGAGGAAATCAGGCGGTATCTTTCTTCTTTGTCCAGATCGGTTTTGGTGCTCATTTTGATTTCGCAGGTATGATCCTGGCACTCGATCCAGACGTCCGCATGCACCTCATTATCCAGGCACTGAAGCAGGGAAAACAGCTCCTCCGCCAGCAGCTGCAGGTCCAGCGCGTCCCGTTCGCCGATTTCCTCATAGACGGCCACCTTGCCGACTTCTCTTTTCAGTTCTTCCAGCCCATGGCCGTGATTGTCCACCCTGATCACGTTTGATTTCATTATCCATGCCTCCCCGAAATGGTCATTGCCGTGCGTTTTTCCTGATGGGTATCAGTATACCATGGGAAAGCCGTCCGCGCAAGCGGATTGCCTCATTTCCCTCAGGATCCTTTCCGTCGCGGGATGCAGGTGCCGGTCCTTGAGGTACACATAATGAACCGACGAAAGGACCCGTTCCCCGTCCGGCCAGAGGACCGTGCCGGTCCCGTCTTCGTTCAGGCCAAAATCCCTAAGGGTTTCCCCTTCCCGCGGGATCAGGACGGACAGGCGGTTCATCACCCGGGAGCCCAGGTAGAACTCAAAGACGCCCGTTTCCGGATCCAGGGCCAGGTGATTGCCGGAAAAGCCGCTCAGGCCGACGGCGCTGTCCGACAGGAAAGCCGGCGTCTCCGAAAAATGCTGGTCCGGATGGCGGACGTAGCACAGGCAGCCCAGGTACTGGCTGTAGCCGCCGCCGGGCAGCGGGCGGCCGACATGGTTTTCCGCCATCAGGCGCAGGGACCCGCGGGAAACGACCCGCCCGGAAAGGATCCCCCGGCAAAGCTTCACCATATCCCCGGCGGTCGAAAACAGCCCGGCGTGGCCGGGGCAGTCGTCCCTGTCCGGGTTCAGGATCCGTGCCTTGGGGTCGTGCGGGGTGCCGGGGGCGACGCCGGCCCTGAGGATGTACCGGCCCCGTTCGATCCGGTGCTCCCGGTCGCAGGATACGCACCGGCTCCGCAGGCTGTCCGGCACGCGGCAGAAGGTCTCCTCCATGCCGAGCGGAACCAGGATATCCCGCTTCAGCAGCTCCATGTACGGCAGGCCGCCCGCCGCTTCCAGCACATATTTGATCACCATGGCATGCATGTCGCTGTAGGCCCTAGGGCCGTTGTCTGAAACCCCGGCATCCAGCAGGCAGGACATGGCCTGTTCCCTGGACGGCGCCTGATCGACCCGCTCCGGCGTCCGGACCGCCCGTTCAAACCAGGCCGTCTGCCGGACCGTCAGCCCCGCCAGGCGGGAAAACGCCGGGACATAGCGCGTGACCGGCGCGTCCAGGTCGATCCTGCCCTGCTCGGCAAGGCGCATCAGCAGCAGGCCGGTAAACAGCTTGGTCAGGCTGGCCAGGTCAAAAATGCTGTCCTCCCGGACCGGCCGGCCGTCCGGGTCCGCCGCACCGCCGAAGGCGCGGACGGCCCGGTCCGCCGTCCCGCAGGCGACGGACATACAGGCCAGCACCCCGGTTTCTTCCGTAAAAAACCGGATCGGCGCGTCATACGGGGACCCGCCGGCCTCTGAGCGGCCGGTCAGCGGGGCTTTCATCTGGTGCTTTTCTGTCATCTCGGTTCCTCCCGGAGGCGCTGGCTGAAGGCAGATCCCTGCCTGATCATGATCCGCTCCTGAGTATACCGGATCGGGCGGCAGAAATCAACCTCCATGCGGAAAACCGCTCTGCGCGGCCGGTCCGCGCAAAGAATACAGCGTAAATACATCGGGCAGGCCGTCCGTTCCTTGACGGAGGCCGCCCGGTTCCCTTATAATCGGGAAGTCGCAGGAAGCATGCAGGAAATCCCCGTCTGGGGAACCGAAGGTGTAAAACGCTCAGGTGCCGGCGCCCGGCAGAGACTGTATGCGGATGACACTCTGGAGAAGCCCGGCAAAGCCGGGTGCCGAAGGTGCAAAGCTCAACAAGAGCCAATCTCTCAGGCAAAAGGACAGAGGCAGATCCAAAATGGAATTGGCTTTTGTCTTTTGGAATGAGGGAGTTCCGCTTCGGCGAACTCCCATTTTTTTGAAAGGATCGTGACAACATGGAGAGCGTGCTGGACTTTATCAAAACCGTCAACGACGCGGTCAACGGGGTCGTGTGGGGCGTGCCCGCGCTGATCCTGCTGGGGTTCGTCGGCATCCTGATGACCCTGCTGACGAAGGTCTTCCAGGTGACCCATATCGGCCACTGGATGAAGAAGACCATCGGCGCCGTGTTCAAAGACACCCACGTCACCAGCCATACCAAGGACAAGAGCATTTCCCAGTTCCAGTCCCTGTGCACGGCGCTGGCCGCGACGGTCGGCACCGGCAACATCGTGGGCGTTTCCGGCGCCATCATGGTGGGCGGCCCCGGCGCGGTGTTCTGGATGTGGGTCATCGCCTTCTTCGGGATGATGACCAACTATTCAGAAAACGTCCTGGGCATCTATTACCGTCGGAAGAATACCAAGGGCGAATGGGCCGGCGGCGCGATGTACTACCTGCGGGACGGCCTGGGCAGCTATCCCCACATGAAAAAGGTGGGCAAGGTGCTGGCCTGGCTGTTCAGCCTGTTCTGCCTGATCGCCTCCTTCGGCATCGGCAATATGACCCAGGTCAACTCCATCTCCGGCAACATGGACACCGTGTTCGGTGTGCCCACCTGGGTGACCGGCCTGGTGATCATGATCCTGGTCGGCCTGGTGGTCGTGGGCGGTCTCAAGCGCATCGCCGCCGTGACCGAGAAGATCGTTCCCTTCATGGTCATTCTGTACATCATCGGCACCCTGGTCATCTTCATCACCAACATCAGCCAGATCGGCGCGGTGTTCGGCGCGATCTTCAGGGGCGCCTTCGCGGCGAAGGCAGCCGGCGGCGGCATCGTGGGCTACGGCCTCAAGCTGGCCATCGAGCAGGGCATGAAGCGCGGCGTGTTCTCCAACGAGGCCGGCCTGGGCTCCTCCGTCATGGTGCATTCCTCCTCCAACGTCAGAGAGCCTGTGCAGCAGGGCATGTGGGGCATCTTTGAGGTGTTTGCCGATACCATCATCGTCTGCACGCTGACGGCCTTCGCCGTCCTGTCTTCCGGCCTGGTCGACCTCACCACCGGCGCGACCGCCGCCGAATACGGCGGCATCGTCCTGACCAAGGCCAACCTGGTGTCCACGGCGTTCAGCATCCGGTTCGGCTTTGCGGGGTCCGCGTTCATCGCCGTGTCCGTCATGCTGTTTGCCTTCTCCACGGTGCTGGGCTGGAGCCACTACGGCACCACCGCGGCTGAATACCTGCTGGGAGAGAAGAACACCATTCCCTACCGCGTCATCTTCGTGCTGCTGGTTTTCGGCGGCGCCGTGATGGGCGACAACCTGGCCTGGGACCTGGCCGACACCTTCAACGGCATGATGATGATCCCCAACCTGATCGGCGTCATCGCCCTGTCCGGCCTGGTGGCGAAAATCACGAAGAACTACCTGGACCGCCAGATCCGCGGCAGAACGGTCCGGCCCATGTACTCCGCCTTCCCGGACATCCAGAAGGAACAGGAGAAAAGGGAAAAGTAAGCATCATATCATCAGGAAAGCCGCCGGCCCGCTTCATTTTCCGGAAGCGGGCCGTTGGTTTTTCCGCAGAACCCTGTTTACAGGGCCTTCCTGAATCAGGGAGTCTTTTTTCCTCACCTGATTGCAGGAGATAAAGGAAACATGGCAGAATACTGTTCATGAGCTTCGGCCCGATAACCCGAGCGCTCTGGAAACAGCATCCGACAGAAAAGGAGCAGTATGGTTTGATCAGAATTGAATTATTATCCGAAGATAATTTTCATCCGGATTCGTTGGATCACTATCAGAGAAAACAGGAAGTGAAAAAAGTATACCGGAAGCAGGACGGAGCGTATATTCTGGTGGATTGCATGTATACGGAAGACTGGGATGCAGGGAAAAGACATTCTGTTGCCAAAGCGATCAGCGGAGATGATTACATTACATATCTGGCATTGGATGAAGACAGGGTCGTCGGCTTTATCGCTTTGCTGAAACAGCCCGAAGGCCCCTGTATGATTCTGGATATGATGCATGTATCCGCGGAATGCAGAGGTCTGGGGATAGGCAGACGGTTATTCTGCAAGGGAAAAGAAGAGGCCCGGAAAGCAGGAGCCGAGGCGCTGTATATCTCTGCATGCTCTTCAGAAGAAACCATTGCATTTTACAAAGCGATGGGCAGCAGGCTGACAGACTTCCCCATCAAAAGAATAGCAGACAACGAACCTTATGATCTGCAGATGGTTTGTGATCTGGAAGGCTGTGAACCTTCTGGCTCCGGAAACCCGGAGTGATCCTGCCTGCCGGATATCTGCTTTTCCCGCCTGCAGCCATGCCGTTCATACCTGCGCGAACGCTGATGCCGTGTAGGATCCTCCGCAAAAGCTGCTGTACGCAGCCGCCGTGCAGCGTCCAACGCTTCGTAAAGCAGCTGTTGATCTAACTGCCTTTCTGATCAGCCTGAAAGATCCGTCACCCGAATACCGACATCAGATACCTGATGTTTTCTTCCGAGGGCAGGGTCCCGTCCACCCGGATCACGGGGCATTTCACGGTTTCCAGCCACCGGGTCACATCATCGTCAGGCCTGCTCTCCACGACGGAAAACCATCGATGCTCTTTTTCATACAGATCCCCGCCCGGGGAAATCCGGCCGCCGAATTTCCTGAACGACCGGTCTTTCACGCGCCGGATCCTGATTTCTTTTGGAACATCCACCAGAACGGCAGCGTCCAGCGCGCTGATCAGCTGATCCCCGTAATCCCCCTTGACTGCGGCAAAAACAAAGGAGCGCCGGTTCCTGATCTTTTCCTCCAGGATGCGGACCGCTTCCTCTTTGCTCCTGGGAGCAGCATATTCATACGCGGGATCTTCCTTTGGAAAATACAGGTCTTCGCTGTCAATGAACTCATAGCCCAGACGGGATGCAAGCGCTCTTCCCAGGGTGCTTTTTCCCGCCCCGTTCAGTCCGCAGATCAGGATGCCCATACAGCTTTCCCCCGAAAAGTCCGATCGATTCACACGGTTCCGCCATGCCTCATCCGATCTCTTTTGAGAACGACACATGCCCCTCCAGCTCGCGGAAGCCGTTTTTCAGATAAAACGAATACGCCGGCATGTCCTTCCCGGTCTGCAGGAAGATCCGGAAAATCCCGTGTTCCCGGAGATATCCCTCAATGGCCCTTATGAACGCGGTGCCGGTGCCCCGGCCCTGGCTGTGCCGGTCCACGCAGAACTCGTCGACGACGTACTCCGTCCCGGCAAACCAGTGCTTGACGAAGCCCAGGGACAGGCCGATGAGCCTTTCCCCGTCAAAAAAGCCCAGCGCCAGGGAATTGCGCTGGCCGGTCAGATCATCGATGTAAGCGTCCAGCTGGGCCCGGTCGCTCCAGTCGTCAAGCCAGGGCTCATGGGTGAACACATCCCGGAAAAGTTCGGTGATGATTTCCCGGTCCGATGCGGTCAGTACTCTCAGTTCCATCAGGCTTTACCTTTAAAAAGGGACAGGGACGGCCTGGCGTTCAGGGAAAGATCGGCGATCTCCCCCCTCATCAGGCGGAAATAGGCGGCGGAGGCGATCATCGCCCCGTTGTCCCCGCATAAGGCAAGGCGGGGCATGTACAGCGGGATGGCAGCCTCACCGCAGAGGGCCTGCATCCTTCTGCGCAGCAGGCTGTTGGCGGAAACGCCGCCGGCCAGGGCCAGGCGGGCGGCGCCGGTGTCCCGCGCGGCCAGCATGGTCTTTTCGCACAGCATATCCACGACGGCTTTTCGGAACGAGGCCGCCAGGTCCGCCCGGTCCATCACGGCCCCGACCTGCTGCTGGTGGTGGACGGCGTTCAGGAAGGCCGTTTTGAGGCCGGAAAAGCTGAAGTCATACCGGCCTTCCGTGTGCGGGTGCGGCAGGGGCAGGGCGTCCGGATTCCCCTTCTCCGCCAGCTGGTCGAGCCTGGGGCCGCCGGGATAGGGCAGGTCGAGCACCCGGGCCGCCTTGTCGAAGGCCTCGCCGGCCGCGTCGTCCTGGGTGCAGCCCAGCAGCTCGTACACCCCGTAGTCCTTCACATGGAGGATATGGCTGTGCCCGCCGCTGACCACCAGGCACAAAAAAGGGGGTTCCAGGGACGTATCCGTCAGGTAGTTGGCGCAGATGTGCCCTTCGATGTGGTGGACGGGCACCAGCGGCTTGCCGGTGACGTACGCCAGCCCCTTCATATAGCTGACCCCGGCCAGCAGGGCGCCGACCAGCCCAGGCCCGTAGGTGACGGCCAGAGCATCCACATCGGACAGGGACATCCCGGCCTTTCGCAGGGCCTCGTCCAGGACGGGCGTCACCTTTTCCACATGGGCGCGGGAGGCGATCTCCGGCACGACGCCGCCGTAGAGGGCATGCATGTCGATCTGCGAAAACACCTCGGAAGACAGGATGACCCGCCCGTTTTCGACCACCGCCGCGGCGGTCTCGTCGCAGGAGGTCTCCATGGCGAGGACGCGGACCTTTTCTTTCTGCTGCAGCCGGGTAAGTTCCTCCCGGGCCAGTTCCATGTATCTCATTTCTTTTTCGTTTCCTTTTCAGGCAGGCGGGACAGGATGATCACCGCCAGGATCAGCACAACAGCCAGAGCGGCCGCCGGCAGAAGTCTTTTCAGGATCTCTCCCCCGTACCAGATGAAAAAAGGGGTCGGCATCAGGGCGATCAGCAGGTCGGTCCGCGGGTTCAGAAGCCAGAGGTTGTTATGAAAAAACAGCCTGTGAAAACCGATGAAAAAGCTGTCAAACCCGCTCAGGGCCAGTACCGTCAGCCCGGCCCCCAGCAGGAGCCACAGCCCTGCCCCCAGGGCCGCTCCCCGGAGCAGGGCCTTCCCAGCCTTCCGCGCCTTCAAGTACAGGACAGCGGCCAGCCCCAGGAACAGGGCTCCGGTTCCCAGCCGGACGGCGGACAGCAGGCGGATCAGCTGCCGGACATCCTCCATATGCATGTTTTCCTTTTCCCCGAAAGCAGGGCGCTCCGCCCCGTCCTCCCCGGGAACCAGGACCTGGTCCCCCTGCCCGGCCAGGTATTCGGTGATCCCCTGCGCGTAGTCCCCGTACCGCTCCGCACCGACCCCCAGATGCTCCGTCCGGCTGTAAAGCAGAAAGCCGGAATACATGGTATCCCGGCTGAGCACGCAGGAATAGACGACAGACGCCGTCATGCATAGAAAAAAACACAGGCAGCACAGGGCGGCAAGCGCCTGGTAAAAACGAAGGTTCTTCATCGCTTTATGAAAGAAGCAGATTTAGTGAGGAATGAGGAGTGAGGAGTGAGGAGTTAAAGATGGTTCGACTTATTCTCAAAGATTAACTCCTCACTGAGCGACCGGCAGGGAGCGGTCACTCCTAACTCCTCACTGGAAATCTCCTAACTCCTTACTCTTTATTGCATCTTGAGGTACGCCGTCGTAAATCCGTCCAGGCCGCCGTTCATCACGTCGTCGATGTTGCCGGTTTCGTAGCCGGTGCGGTGGTCCTTGACCATGGTGTAGGGCTGGAAGACGTAGGAGCGGATCTGGCTGCCCCACTCGATCTTCTTCATTTCGCCCTTGATGTCGGCCATCTGCTGTTCCTTTTCGCGCTCGCGGATTTCAAGCAGGCGGGCCTTCAGCATGCGAAGGCAGGTCGCGCGGTTCTGGGTCTGGTCGCGCTCGGTCTGGCAGGAGACCACGATGCCGGTCGGGAAATGGGTCATGCGGACGGCGGAGGAGGTCTTGTTGACGTTCTGGCCGCCGGCGCCGGAGGAATGGTAGGTGTCCACCCGGACGTCCTTCATGTCGATCTCGATCTCGTTGTCGTCGTCCTCCATGATCGGGGCGACGTCCAGGGACGAGAAGGAGGTATGGCGGCGGGCGTTGGAATCAAAGGGGCTGATGCGCACCAGGCGGTGGACGCCCTTTTCCCCGCGCAGATAGCCGTAGGCATTGTCCCCGTCCACCTCGAAGGAGACGGCCTTGATGCCTGCCTCGTCCCCTTCCAGATAGTCCAGGAGCTTGACCTTGAAGCCAAGCTTCTCGCAGTAGCGGGTGTACATGCGGTAGAGCATCTGCGTCCAGTCCTGGGCTTCGGTGCCGCCGGCTCCGGCGTGCAGGGACAGGATGGCGTTGTTGCCGTCGTAATCCCCGCGCATCAGGGTTTCAAGCTCCAGGGCTTCGACGCTCTCTTTGAGCTTTTTGTATTCTTCGCCGATCTCGGGGACCATCGACTCGTCGTCCTCTTCCCCGGCCAGCTCGATCATCACACTCAGGTCGTCCACCCCGGTCACCAGGGACTGATAGTGGTTCATCTTGCCCTCGATGGCGGCGATGCGGCGGTTGACGTGGGTGGAGCGCTCCAGGTTGTCCCAGAAGCCGTCGGCGTTCATTTCTTCCTTCAGTTCGCCCAGTTCCTTTTCCAGGTCCTCCAGATGGAGGCCTCCGGCGATTTCCTTGAGTTTGTCCTTGAGGACGCTGACGTCCTGTTCATATTGTTCCAGCGCAACGATCATTTGGCATTCTCCTTTGCTTGTCAGAGGGTGTCGGGCATATATGAATTCTCTTTAAGGGAAAACCGCTAGAGAAACCATTCGCTGATGAAAACGGCCAGGCAGGAGGCCACGGCCACCACGAACAGGCCCTGCCCGCTCCACGCCAGGGCGACCCCGGCCGCCAGGGCCAGCAGGCCGGACCACACGCTGTCCGTCGCGTGCAGGATGTCCGGGAAGGTCATCACCGCCAGCGTCACATAGGGCACGTAGAACAGGAAGGAGCGCAGGAACCGGCTTCTGATCGGCCTGCGGATCAGGGTCAGCGGCAGGGCGCGGATCAGGAAGGTGACGGCCGCCATCACCAGGATGTAAAAAATCAGGTTATGATTCATCCCCGTCCTCCTTTACCGGGCGGATCAGCGCCGCCCCGGCCGACAGGACGACCGTCAGCAGGATGACCCGCATACCGGAAGAAAGGCCGCTGATTCCGGGCAGGACGGAGCATGCCCAGGACAGCCCCATCGACAGGGCCACCAGGATCAGCACCGTCCGGCTCTGCCGGGCCTTGGGGATGATGACCGCCAGGAACATGCCGAACAGGCCGACGCTCAGGGCACTGATCAGCCGGTGCGGAAGGATATTCCCGACCAGCACGCCCAGGACCGTGCCGCTTGTCCACCCGAAGGTCGCGATCACGAACAGGCCGTAGGTATACATCGGGTCCAGATAGCCGTCCACCGCCATTGAGCAGCCGAAAATCTCGTCCGTCACGGTGAAGCCGAGCAGGAGCCTGCGGGAAAGGGGCGTATCTTCGGACAGCTTCTGGCTCAGGGCGCAGCTCATCAAAAGATACCGGGCGTTCGCGATCAGGGTCATCAGGGCCGCTTCCCACAGGCCCGACCGCTCCCCGATCACCTTGAACCCGGCGTACTCCCCGGCGGAGGCATTGTTGAGCAGGCTCGCCAGACCAGCCTGGAACCAGGTCAGCCCCACGTTCCGGGCGGTGATCCCAAGGGCAAAGGAAACCGCCAGGTAGCCCAGCATGATGGGGACCCCGTTGCGGATCCCGCGCAGAAACCAGCTTTTCCCGCCGCTCACCCGGCATCCCCCTTCCTTTTCCGGCCCGAAGACCCAAAATCTTTTATATTTTACCGTAAAACGGAGGATGTGTCAAATAGGGATGCGGGGGACTTTTTCCGTATTTCCGGCAGGATTTTTTCCCATAACAGCGAATGAATCTGTTCAGAATATCCATCAAAAACGATAAGGAGGAACGGCAGATGAAAAGACTTCTCTCCATCATTCTGGCAATCCTGATGCTCCTGTCGTCCGCTGCTGCTTATGCGGACGGGTTCAAAACGCTGTCCGGCACGTTTGACAGGAAAAAGCATTCACTGAAAATCGGGGAATACGGATACGGGGCTGATCAGACGGAATATATTGTCACCGTAGACGGTTACAATGTCCTGCTGAGCGGAAAATCCGGCAATCTCAAGGACCTCATGCCCTTCAGAATCGCGATTGCATGGGACCGGAATGATTATCTGACGTCCGATTCTTTCGCGCTGACGACGGAACCGGTTACAACCGCGTATTTCCGAAAGCCGGACGGTTCTCCCATTGATGAACCGCTGTATATCATCATCGCGGTGAGCGGGAGCAGCATGACCAGCGGCTTTTACTATGTGATTGCGGAAGATCTGTTCTATCCGGCAAATGAACTGTTTCCCCCGGTCCCCAAGGCTGAGGAACCTGCCGCCATTGAATTGATCACCCCTCCGGCAGACTGCCAAGTGGAAGAAAACGGCACAGCGTCATTCACGGTGGAGGCGTCAGGGGCGGTCAGCTACCAGTGGCAGTATTCGTACAATAACGGAAAGTCATGGTCGGCTCAGAATGACGGCGGGAAGAACACCATCCAGGTCGAGGCAAAAGCTTTCCGCTCCAAATACCTCTTCCGCTGTGTGCTCAGGGATGAGAAGGGACGCCCGCTCATCACGGAACCGGTAAAAATCATCCTGCTTCCATCCTCAGGCAATGAACGGTAGAACGGTTTCCGCTCACTGCATGGGTTCTTTTTACATCTTTTCCGTTTTTCATCTTGCCAGTCCGCCCCCGCGATGGCATAATAAAGAAACAATGACTGCCCGAAAAGGAGAACTGCCCGATGAAAAAGGCTTTGACGATTCTGCTCCCTATGATCATGCTGCTGTCCCTGTCCCTCCCCTCCTCCGCCCTGAGCCGGGATTTTGCTTCCGTCAAAATCAACGAGATCATGGCGTCCAACGGGGATACCATCCAGGACAGCCTGGGCGAAAGCCCGGACTGGATCGAGCTCAAAAACGTATCCGGCGACGACATCGACTTAACCGGCCTGTGCCTGTCGGACGGCAAAAAGAACCTGGCCAAGTTTGTTTTCCCCGAAGGGATCGTCCTGCCCAAGGGCGGCTTCCTGGTGGTCTTCTGCTCCGACGAAGAGAGCGTCCGGACGCTGGACGGCGGGGCCGTCGAGATCCACACCGCCTTCAAGCTCTCCGCGGACGGGGAAAAGGCCGTCCTTTCCTTTGAAGGAGAGATCCTGGACATCGTCCGGTTCGACCTGCAGACCAAGGACGTCTCCTGGGCGCTTAAAGACGACGGCACCTGGGCCTTTTCCAATATTCCTACCCCCGGGGCGGAGAACCAGTTCTGACAAAGCCATGGACATCACCTACAGAAAACTGACGGAAGACGACCTGGACGCCTTTATCCGGCTGCGGATCACGCAGCTCCGCGAAGAAGGGGCGAAGGAAGATACCGATCTTCAGCCCGCGCTTCAGGATTATTACGGGCGCCATCTGGCGGACGGCACCTTTGTCTCCTGGCTGGCCCTGGACGGGGACAGGATCGTCGGCACCAGCGGCATGTCCTTTGTGGAAAAGCCGCCTTATTTCGGCTGCCCGAACGGGAAAATCGGCCTGCTGTCCAGCATGTATACGGACCCGGCTTACCGCCGCCGCGGCATCGCCCGCGAGCTGCTCCGGCGGGTCACGGAGGAAGCCCGGGCCTTCGGCTGCGGGGCGGTGCAGATCACCGCGTCCGACATGGGCGTTCTTTTGTATACGGACTTTGGTTTCCGGAAAAACCCGAATTTCATGCAGCTCAGCCTCCGGGAGGAAGACTCATGACCATCGAACCCATCGAATACACCCTGAAGGACGGGCGGAAAGCCCTGATCCGCAGCCCCCGGGACGAGGACATCCCGGGGATGCTCGACTATCTCCGCGTGTCGGCGGGCGAGACGGACTTCATCCTCCGCTACCCGGAAGAGTGCGGCAAATACACGCCGGAAGGGGAAAAGGCCCTCTTTGACCGGTGGAACGCCTCCGAAAACGAGACCATGCTCGTCTGTCTGGTGGAAGGGAAGGTCGCCGGCAACTGCATGATCCACTGGAACACGGGGATCAAAACCAGGCACCGCGCCTCAGTCGCCATCGCCCTGCTGAAGGACTACTGGGGCCAGGGCATCGGCACCAGGATGTTTGAGGAAATGATCCGCATCGCGGAAGCAAACCCCGGCATTCTCCAGATGGAGCTGGACTTCGTCGAGGGCAACGCCCGGGCCAGGGGCCTGTATGAAAAGATGGGCTTCCGGATCACCGGCGTCCGGCCGAACGCCATCCGCCTCAAAGACGGAACCCTGCTCAACGAATATTCCATGATCCGGGAAATCAAAAGGGGATGAAACAATGGACCGCGATCTCATCGCTTTCCTGATCCGGGCCAAGAAGGCCACCTACGCCGGGAAAGGGGCCGAAAGCGCCCCGTCCCGCCCGCAGTCCCACGACCTGCGTTACGCCGAAGGGGACCTGCTGTACATCGACACCTACCTGGGCGGGCGGAAGTTCGCCGGGGAGGAAGCGCTCTGGATCGGTCAACAGCCCGTCTGGAGCATGAACTACGCCGGCCGCGTGCTCGGCGGGCCGTTCAGCGGGGATTTCCTGAAAGCAGCCCTGCTCCGCGTGCCGGAAGACATGCCCTTCCGGGGGCCGGTCCTCCTGACCGGCGGGCTGTACGTCTACCGCTGTTTCCCCGAAGGATCCTTCGCATGGTTTCAGGGAAGGGAAACGATCGAATACAAAGAACAGCTGATCTACGAGTGCTTTTTCCACGGCGGGCTGATCGAGTGACCGCCGCTTGCCGCTGACCCCCATGGAGGCGCCTCATGCTGAACGCAAAAAACGGCCGGCTGACCATACGAACCGGCGAAATGGACTATATCCGCTTTGGTTCCGGCAGCAAAACCCTGGTCATGATCCCCGGGGTGGGCGACGGGCTGAAGACCGTCAGGGGCATGGCCGTCCCCTTCGCCTTCCTGTACCGGGCGCTGTCAAAGGACTTTACCGTGTACGTCTTCAGCCGCCGGGTGAACCTCATCTCCGGGATGACGACCCGGGACATGGCGGAAGACCTGAACCTGGCCCTCGAAGCCCTGGATCTTTCCGGGGTCTGCCTCGTGGGCGTCTCCCAGGGCGGGATGATCGCCCAGTGGCTGGCCATCGACCACCCGGACAAAGTCGGAAAGCTCGTCCTGACCGTCACCCTGTGCCGCCCCAACCCGACCGTGCGGGACGTGATCAGCCGCTGGAGCGATATGGCCCAAAGGGGCGATTACCGGGGCATCATGCTGGACACCGCCGAGCGGTCGTATTCGGAAAAGCGGCTGAAGAAGGAAAGATTTGCATACCATATCCTCGGCAGCGTCGGGAAACCGAAGGATTTTTCCCGCTTCCTGATTCAGGCGGCGTCCTGCGTGAGCCACGACGCGTATGACGAACTCCCCCGCATCGCCTGCCCCACCCTGGTGATCGGCGGGACGGACGACCGGATCGTCACCGGGGAGGCGTCCCGGGAAATCGCCGGGCAGATCCCCGGGGCGGAGCTGTATATGTACGAAGGCCTCGGCCACGGCCTGTACGAGGAAGCGCCGGACTTCTGGGGAAGGGTGAAGGAGTTTTGTGTCAGATAAGGCAGCTGTGGGCTTAAACCGAGTGAGGAGTTAGGAGTGAGGAATGAGGAGTTGAAAATGATCACAAAGGAGGTCCTCTCATGAGCCTGATGACCGCCATGTTCAGCACCTGGAAAAACGGCCGCATGAGCCGGGAGCAGCTCGCGGCCCTGCAGGAAAAAAGGCTGAAAAAGCTGGTCCGCTTCGCCCGGGAAAACAGCCCGTATTACCGGAAGCTGTATGCCGGCGTCCCGGAGGATTTTGCCCTGTCAGACCTGCCGCCCACAGCCAAGCCGGAAATAATGGCTTCCCTGGACGATGTCCTGACGGACCGGAGGGTCACCCGGCAGCGGATCGATGAATATACCCGAAATCCGGACCATATCGGCCGGATGCTGGACGGGAAATACCTGATCTTCCGGACCTCCGGCTCCACCGGCCATCCGGCGACCGTGCTGTATGACAAACGGTGCGTGGACGTTTCCTCCGCCGTCGCGGCCCTGCGCACCTTCGCCCGGCGGGAGGACCTGCGCGCCTTCCTGCGTCACGGAAAAAAGACCGCCGGGGTCTTTGCCGACGGCGGCTTTTATCTCGCCTGCGGGATGTCCCGCTACCTCCAGCTCCGGATGCCCGGGAAACAGACCAAGATCACCGTGGATGTGAACCTGCCGGAGAAGGAGATCGTCCGCCGGCTCAACGCCTTTCAGCCCGCCATGCTGAGCGGCTACCCGTCCAACCTGGCCCTGCTGGCCGGCCATGAGGAGCTGGATATCCGGCCCGACGCCGTGATCACCGGGGGCGAGCTGCTGACGGACGGGGTGCGGGCAAAACTGCACAAAAAGTTCGGCTGCACGGTGCAGACGCACTACTCCTGCACCGAAGGCGGGGAAATCGCCTGCGAATGCGCGGAAGGCCATTTGCATATCAACGAAGACTGGGTGATCCTGGAGGCGGTGGACGCGGAGAACCGTCCCGTTCCCTCCGGGACGCTGTCGGACAGGGTACTGATCACCAGCCTGGCAAATTACATCCAGCCTTTTATCCGCTATGAGCTGACCGACCGGGTCATAGTCCATGACGGGCCCTGTCCCTGCGGGCGGAAAACCTGCTGGCTTTCCATCGAAGGCAGGACGGACGATACCCTGGAATTTCCGAGCGGCGTGAAAACCGCCCCGATGTCCCTGTACAGAATCCTCGAGGAAGTCCCGTCCGTCCGCCGTTTTCAGCTGGTGCAGACGGAAGAAAGCCGGCTGGAGCTGCGGCTCGAAAGCGACGACCCTCAAGCCGCCTTTGCGCAGGCAAAGAAGGAGGTGCTGGCGTTCCTCCGCGGAAAAGGCCTGACGGACATTGAAATCGTCCCCTCGGACCGGTTGCCGCAGGCCGACCCGGTCAGCGGGAAATTCAAGCACATCCTCCGGGAAGACGGATCAAAGCAAAGGAGGCCGCAAACATGACCGCCGGTTTTATGATCTGGAGCGCGGTCGCCCTTCTGATCGCCGGCATCGGCGTCTGGACCTGGCGTTCCAAAGAGCCCGCCGGTTTCTTTGCCGGCGTGGAAGCGCCGAAGGTTACCGACGTGCGGAAATACAACCGCGCCGTCGCGTGCCTGTGGTTTGTCTACGCGGCGCTGTTCGGGCTGCTGGGGGTCCCCCTCCTGTTCCTGTCCCGGAACGCCGCCGCCTTCCTCCTCCCCGTCCTGGGCACGGCGGCCATCTCCATCGGGCTGATGATCGTTTACAACAGGATCCTCAATAAATACCGGCAGCAGGAAGGGAAACCATCCTGATACAGAAGGGGCTGTTGCACAGCCCTCGAAAGGGGGACACGTCCCCCTTTCGGGAACCCCCTCGCCTTTGCCTCTCGCCCCTACGGGACTCCCGGGCGGCAAAGGCGCAATGAATGAATTTTTGTTCCGCGGGGCAAGCTCCGCTCCGCAAAAATTCTCCTCGCACCGCGCATGTCGCTGCTGCGGATTTTACATGGAGGGGCTGCGGCCCCTCCATACCACCCCAAAATTGTTGATTTCCAGACATTCTCTGTTGCACAACTTGTTTTGATTTCCATTTCTTTTGATCTAAAGAGGATGTTGCAGTTTTGATTCTGCAACATCCCCAGACTGTTTACAGGATATCCGCTCAATTGGCGGGGATGAATGTCAGATTGCTCAGGAAGTCGACGGCCGTCTGCAGCTGCTCGTCGGTCAGGGACTGGCTGGCGGCGCCGGGGTTCGGGGAAAGCAGGAATTCGATGGCATATCCCTTGTACAGGGAGAAGATGCTGA
>JBGUJG010000047.1:0-15488 GCA_045113695.1 Christensenellales bacterium | reverse complement strand
ACCCGATTGACTGCCGAAAAAGAAGGAGAACAAATTGTTATTACGGAGCAATCAGCAAAGCGTATGAAATGGGTGTTTTCCGACATAACAGACAAGAGCTTTCATTGGAAGAACTTTGTGCTGGACAAGGATGACAAATGGGTGGTTATGTGCGATTGCATTGCGACAAGAAAACAATGCTGACAGCAACCATACGAACCGAACGGCTGCTGCTTCGGCCCTTCAGGGAATCCGACTATGATGATCTGTCTGAGTTTCTGTCACAGCTTGAAGGTGATGAGTTTGAAGGTTTTCCGGGGATCACCCGGGAAAACGGCAGAGAGCACCTGAAATACCGCCTCGGATCAGAGGAATTCTGCGCCATTGAGTTTACGGAAACCGGGAAGGTGATCGGAAATATCTTTTGCGAAAACCGGGATTTCGCGGCGCGAGAGGCCGGCTATATCATCAACAAGCGCTACCAGCAGAGAGGCTATGCCACCGAAGCCCTCTCCGCGGTGATCGCGCAGGCATTCCGGGAAGGTGCGTACAGGATCTACGCGGAATGTGATCCAAGGAATATCCCATCATGGAAGTTGCCGGAGAAGGTGGGCTTGCGGCGGGAGGCACATTTTAAACAGAATATCTGGTTTCATAAGGACAAACAAGGTGCACCTACACGGCAAGATACATTGGTGTATGCAATCCTGGCAAACGATGGCATGTGACAGCACACAAGAATCATGCAAATAAGTTTGACGGTCTTCTTTGAAGATCCCTTCTGGATTGGCATCTTTGAGCGTATCGACGAAGGAAAACTGTCAGTTTGCAAAGTGACCTTCGGCGCAGAACCCAGGGATTATGGCATATGGGAATTCGTCCTGCAGCATTATAACGAACTGGTCTTCAGCCCCGCGGTGGAAACAGAAACAAGGCAAACAGCGGACAATCCCAAACGGCGGCTCAGGAACGCCAGAAAGCAAACGGAGCACAGCGGGATCGGCACAAAGTCCCAGCAGGCGCTCCAGCTGCAACGGGAGGAAATGAAGATGGAACGCCGTCAGATCAGCCGCGAAAAACGGGATGCGGAAGCGCAGCGCCGTTTTGAAATGAAGCAGCTGAAGAAGAAGGAAAAGAGGCGTGGACACTGATGAGAAAGAGTACAGCACGGCAGTCCAAGCTGAAAGCAGCGGCAGGCATTTGTATGCTTGCCGCAATGCTTTTCGTGCTGACTGGCTGCGGGACAGGTAGCGTTTTTGACGGATCCAGGGTATCTGACGCATCCGGATTCCAGATGGAATACAGAATTCTGAATCGGGAGGAAGCTGCTGATCTGACCCTGACGGAGGGCGATTGTCTGCGGGTTTCCCTGTCGCATACAGAAGGGCATATCGATGTGACCGTGGGCATGGAAGGAAAAGATCCGATTTACCGGGGAAACGGACAGCAAAATGCCGATTTTGTTCTGGAAATTCCAGAAACAGGAACCTATCATATTTCTGTTTCGGGACATCGGGCAAAGGGAAATGTTTCCTTTATCCGAATTCTCAGCGGACAGGAATGAAGCGGGAGAAAAGCATGGATAAACAACTGATCGTCTGCGGAAAACCATACCGTATTCTCCGGCTGCTGGGCCGCGGCAAGGGCGGGTATTCATATCTGGCGGAATGTGATGGCCGGCAGGCGGTGGTAAAGCAGATCCACCACGAGCCCTGCGATTATTACACCTTCGGCAACAAGATTGAAGCGGAGCGGCGGGATTATGAACGCCTGCTGGCGGCGGGCATCCGCATTCCCCGAATGCTGGCCATCGATCCGGAAACCGAGCGGATTGTGAAGGAGTACATAGACGGTCCTACCGTTTTTGATCTGGTCAGGGATGGTGCATCCGTAGAGCCTTATCTTGCCCAGGTACGGGACATGGCGGCAAAGGCGAAGGCGGCCGGGCTGAACATCGACTATTTCCCCACCAATTTTGTGGTGCGGGACGAGCTGATCTGGTATGTGGATTACGAGTGCAACGGATATATGGACGAATGGAGCTTTGAAGCCTGGGGGATCCGCTACTGGAGCAGGACGCCGGAATTTGAAGCGTATCTGAAAGACCATAAACCTCCCGTCTCGATCCGGGAAGAACGGGTCAGCGCAGAGGAATACATTGACTTTCTCAAGCGGACAGATCTTGGCTCACAGTATCCCAAAGAACGTTTTGAGGAACGGATCGCCCGCCTGGTGAATACAGTTTCCATCAGTCTGACTGCCCGGGACGAGCAGGGTCTGCTGGTAGGCATGCTGTTCGGGCTGACGGATTATGCGTATTGGCTCTACATCACTGATCTGGGAGTGGACAGAGCCTATATCCGACAGGGCATCGGCAGACGGCTGATGCAGACCGCGCATCAGTTGGCAGGCGACGAAAAGGACATTGCGGTGTATTTGATCGCCAACGAAAATGCCGTACCCTTCTATGAAAAATGCGGCATGAAAAGAGCCGGCGATGTGATGCAGTACAATCGTATCGAATGGACGAAGTTCACGGTGACGTGATGATGCAAGTCGCCCCGGAAAAACTGAAAAACGTAATCTTGCATCCGATAAAGGAGCGAGGAGAATGAAACTGAAAAACGTATTGATTGTTGTTAAAGATATCGAGAGATCCAGGCAGTTCTACCATGATCTGTTCGGCCTTGAGCTTGTCCTCGATCATGATGGCAATATGATCCTGACGGAAGGATTGGTATTGCAGGAAGAAAAATACTGGAAAGGGTTTCTCGGGAGAGATATCATTCCGGAGAACAATGCCAGCGAGCTCTATTTTGAGGAACCTTATATTGAAGGCTTTGTGGAAAGGCTTGAGAACTACTATCCGGAAGTGAAATACGTCAACAGACTCATGACGCACAGCTGGGGGCAAAAAGTCATACGCTTCTATGATCCGGACGGGAATCTGATAGAAGTAGGAACACCGATGTAAAATGGCGAATAACATAACCGGATTCAGAATCGTGGTCAGTGCCTTTTTGCTGTTCTTTCCGGCTTTATCTCCGGCGTTTTTTATGCTTTACATTGCCAGTGGTATCTCCGATATGATCGATGGCGCTGTGGCAAGGAGAACGGGAACCGTCAACGGGTTCGGTTCAAAACTGGATACGATCGCAGATAGTGTGTTTGCAGCGGTTTGCTTGATAAAGCTGCTTCCGGTACTGGATGCTCCAGTCTGGCTTTATGTATGGGTTGCTATCATAGCAAGCATAAAGTTCAGCAATATCACTGCGGGATACATCCGACAGAAAGAGTTCATATCAGTGCATTCCATGATGAATAGGGTGACCGGAGGGCTGCTGTTCGTTTTCCCGATGACACTGGCATTCATAGATTTGAGGTACAGCGCTGCGGTCGTCTGCATGGCTGCAACGGCGGCGGCAATCCGGGAAGGATTCACTGTACGTGAAAAAAGCCTGCAGGTGATGTGCGTTATGAGCAAATATGAACTGTTATGGAATTGGATCAGGGAAAATGGTACGGATAGTTTCAAACTGACCTTTGATGAGATAGAGAAGATTGCCGGTTTACCGATTGATCATTCTTTATTGGCATATAAGAAAGAATTGATCGAATATGGCTTCATGGTCGGAAAGATCTCCATAAAAGAGCAGACAGTATCTTTTGAAAGACTGAAGAGTACCTGTCGGCCGATCAAATCTTCGGGCGAGTACAGCGCAGTGATCTGAGCGGAGGATTTTTTGCGGCCTATCTCTTCGCCAAAGTCAATGGTTATGGCATAGGCTGGATTCCTTGATTTCTTGTTGATCTTTGCTTCTACTACAGTGCCGGCGCGAATTTCAACCTTTTCAAAATCCGAAACAGAAATCATGGTGCAGTCACCTCTTTCTCGTAAATCCCCGCACCGACTTCCTTCGGCTCCTGATCCGGAAGAATAATCGTCGCAGTGCAGTTGGCGGGAACGGTCACGGTGTAAGTCGTTTTACCGCTCTCGCGCTTCCAGCCGCTCGTGACCTCGCCATACATACTCTGATAGGATATCCTGGCATGGGCGAAGTGTCCGCCGGGACGCGGCGCAATGATGAAGTGGTTTTCACCGTCCACCTGGATGCCGCACATGGTCTTGAACAGCCACTCGCAAACTGCGCCTTTGGAATAATGATTAAGACTGGAAATCCCGTTCTGCGCTTTTGTTCCTTCCCAGCCCTCCCATATAGTGGTCGCGCCGTTTTTCGGCATAAAGAGCCAGCCGGGCATTTCCTCATTCTCCAGCAGGCGGTAGGCCGCCTCGATGTCGATCTCCGAAAGCACGTCCAAAATCAGCGGCGTGGAGAGAAATCCGGTGCCCAGGCGCCAGCCGTAATGATCCAGGGCCTGGATCAGGCGCTTTTTTGCATAGTCGGTTTGTTTCTCGTCCAGAAGTCGGAAATACAGAGGCCTTACCAGCTTGGCCTGGCGGTCTGTATCCAAAGAGAAGCCGCTTTTTTTCACCAGCTCCCGGTATGCACGTTTGCATCCCTCAGCATACTCCCTGTATTGCCGGGCATCCGCCTCTTTTCCAAGATGACTCGCGATCTCAGCCATGCAGGACATCACATAAGAGGTATAGGCTGTGCTCTCCTCCGGATGCGGGAAGACAAAGTCCTTGA
Organism: Christensenellales bacterium; assembly: GCA_045113695.1. Classification (GTDB taxonomy): domain Bacteria; phylum Bacillota; class Clostridia; order Christensenellales; family Aristaeellaceae; genus UBA4246. The sequence goes on along the minus strand of JBGUJG010000047.1, from coordinate 10,857 downwards.
TCTGGAAGGCACGGACGTCCTGCGGCTCCGCCCACTCGCCATAACTCTGGCCACGATTGACCAGATATTTTTGTTCCTTCGGAATCCGCAGAGGCTTTTGCAGCAGCGTGAAGCTGCCGCAGCGCCGGATCATAAACCCCGCGTATTTCTTCATCCGGTCATAATAGAAATGAAGGATTTCATCATCACCATAGCGTTTCCACATGCGGTACGGAAGGAGAATTCCGGCGTCCGACCAGCCGACAGAGCCGTTCATGCTGTACATGTAGAAATCAGCGCCGCCGTCGGGGACGATATGCGGCAGGCATCCGTCCTTTCTCTGCCAGTCATACATATCACGAATGTACTTCTGTCCAAAGGGCGCGTAGAGGAACAGAAAGGCGGCGGTATTGTAGAAAATCTGCGCGTCGCCTGTCCAGCCGTGGCGCTCCCTGGTAGGGCAATCGGTCGGAAGATCAAGAGAATTGGATTTTGTTGACCAGATCGTAGCCTGTACAAACCGATTCAGAAGGTCGTTGGAGCTTTCAAAAAAGCCGGTCTGTTCCAGGTCGGAATATACGGCAATGGATTCGACGTCCTCCGGCCTCAGCTCCAATTCTGTTTCAACTTCCGCATACTGAAAGCCGAAGACGGCAAAGGTGGTCTTGTACGCGTTTTCTCCTTCCCTGCAGATGTATTCGATCTTCTGCAGCGGCGTGGTGATTCGTTTATTGGAGCATTGGATGTTTTTGAGCGTCAGATTCCCGTTCTCATCCAGCATCTCGCCAAAGCGCCAAAGTAATCGCTGCCCTTTGCGGGCATTGATCCGAAACGCAACATATCCCGCGATGTTCTGCCCGAAGTCGAGAAGCCATTTGCCGTTCGGAGACCTTGTCATGCTGGGATGAAAGTGCTCATGCTCCGTGACCGGCACGTTGTTGGACGCTGTCGGGGTGACGCTGTGGCTCGTGACCTTCGCCCTGCCGGTGTAGGATGGCGTTCGGTATGCCTCGACGATCTCCCCGTCCTTATTGTCTGCAAAGCGGATCGGACCGTCGTTCGACCACGCCCAGCTGTCATCCGTGATGATCGTGTCCCGGCTTCCGTCGGCATAGTCGATCTCCAGCTGCGCGATCAATTTCGTCTCCGTGCCGTACTGGTTCTTGCTGCCCCATGCGCCGCAGCTCCCGCGGTACCAGCCGTCGGCAAGCTGCACGGTCAGCTCATTCGCCCCGGTTTTGAGCAGTTGAGCTACATCGTAGGTCTGGTACTGAACGCGCTTGCGGTAATCCGTGATCCCGGGCGCGAGGCAGAAATCGCCGATTCTGTTTCCGTTCAGCCGCGCTTCATACAGTCCGCAGGCGGTGATATACAGCCGCGCACTGCGGATCTCTTTTTTGATGGTGAGTTTCCTGCAAAAGCAGTCTGCCGGATACCGAAGCTTTTTGTGAACCCTGTAATTTCCGGTAATCCACCGGGCTTTCCAGTCCGATTCCTGAAGCAGGCCCATTTCAAAGAACGCGTTCTCTGACCAGTCGCCAACCTCATTTTTTTCATCCCACAGCCGGATCTTCCAGTTGACGCGCTCACGGCTGCGCAGCGCCAGGGGATACACCGCATGCATGGACGAGCTTTCAACTTTGCCGCTGTCCCAGTTTTCTGTGACAATCTGATACGCAGTCTGTCTGATGCCGCCTTCGCAGTTCCACATCAGGCGGGGATGCGCTATGTCAATGCCAATGGGATTTCTAAGATATTCTGTTTTTAACGTTGTAGCTTCCATTTTATTGTCCTTCCATTTCATACAGTTTCTGTTCAAATACAGGTGTCCACCATTTAAGATAGCCTGCTTGTGTCGGGTGGATCTGATCCGCCATATAGAGCGTTCGCTGCTCTTCCGAAATATCATTGAATAGCTCATCACTCCAGAGATCGATCATTTCAATATCCCACTTGTTCGCGATTTGCTTCAACAGGTCCGTCATCTGTTCATATGCTGAGCTGTCATAGTGCGGATTCGTGTAGAACAGGACCGGGCAGTGCCACGTTTCCCTTGCATATACGATCACATACTCAATCGCTCCGGCAACCGTATGCGTGTCAAAATCGCTAAGCGCTGTTCCGGCAGATACCGCACCGAGCAGTTTGTTTTGAGTTGCATCATTGGTAGAAAGCTGGCAAATGAAGAAGTCTGCAGGAATCATTTTGTCAAGCCGCTTCATTCGCGCAATATAGGAATCGAGCGCATTGTCTGTCAGGGTCGTGCCGGAAACTGCTTCCTTGAGACTTGTGCAATTGTTCCTTACCGCAATATAGTCGGCAAATGAAACGCCTTTTGCCGAGGCACCGTAAGTCACTGAGGAACCAAGAAAGAGGATTGTCTTGCCTGCGAGGGGGCTGTTCTCCATCTGACGGGCATTCTCCGGTGCATACTCCGGTGCATTGCCCGGCAGCCGTGCGGTTGACAGATCGTGCAGGCGATGGAATGGACCCCAACCCCATTGGTATCCACAGAACGCAATCCAAAGAACAACAGCCAACGCCACGGAAATCACAATAAGCCAAATAGTGAAATGTTTCATCTCTGCTTCCTCCAGAATTCCTCTATGCCAATCGAAATGCTTTTGTACTGCAAGTTTCCGTTCATGCTCGTATCTCATCAAAAGAGAAAGCTAAGAAATCACATCTTCCTTTTCCACGATAGCGAAACTCCAGCGCTGTTATGCCGTTAAATTGAATTTCCGCAGAGCTCTCAACCCAGCACTCGCTCGGCAGGACCGGGATCGAAGCGAGCTTTTGGCTCCCGGCAAATATCTCCATTTCTCCGTTAGCGCTTCCCCGTGCGGAGATTCGAAGCCTGTATGATCCGAGAAGTCTGAAGGATTTATACCCGATCACCGTTTTATCGCGTATTCCTGTGATAAACCGGCCTTCTGCATCGTGCGTAATATACGGTCTGTCGGCGTGAGAAATGCCGTTTACGATATGTCCCATTCTTACCCGGTGCAGGTTACAGGCGATTGCCGCCGGATACTCTCCTTCCGCTGCCAGCGGGCCGTCGTTCAGGCCGCAATTGGTCATTTCCACCTGCGGGATCGTCCCGTCAGGCAGAATCTCGATTCTTTCGGCGCAGGCCTGACGGGAGCAGCTCCTGTTGTGCGTATGGCGGTGATAGAAGATGTACCATTGCCCACTGATGCATTCGATGCTGCCGTGGTTGTTGCCGGTGGTGTTGAGCCGATCTTTCGGTTTCCTGCCCTGAAAGCCGATGTCTCCATTGGAAATGATCACGCCGCGATATCGAAAGTCTCTGTCCGGATGGCGGGAGGTGGCGTAGCACAGCTCATGGTTGACGAAGGATGACCAGATAAAATAATAGGTGTCCCCAACCATGCGAATCGAGCTGGCTTCGTAAAAGGCATGATTCTCAAAGCTCGTCCCCCTGGCTTCCATGCGGCTTGGCACAACCAGCCGCGGTTCCGTTTTCACGGTCAGCATATCATCATCAAGCTCCACGGTGTAAGCGCCCATAATGCTGCCGTCATGGCCTTCGTCCTTGCTTTTCCCAAACAGGATCGGGCCGGTGATGTTCATGGAAAAGCGGGTGACGGGATTGCTGCTCAGCGGCAGCGCCCAGCCGCAATACAGGCGAATGACGCCGTCATCGTTGATCAGCGCCGGATCAAACGGCAGGCGCTTTCTGTAGGACGTGCCATCTGCGTTCCTCACAAAGCCCAGATACTCGTATTTTCCGGCCGGGGTGTCGCAGACCGCAACCTTGATGGGATCCTTGAAGCCGTCGGTCGTGTAGTAGAGATAGTATTTTCCATCATTTCCGCTCACCACGTCCGGGGCGGCCATACAGACGTGCTTGCTGTCCTTCTGCGCCCGGTTAAACGGATCCTGATCCAGCCGGTAGATTGTTCCTTCGCACCGCCAGTCCGAGAGATCGCTCACCGGCGCGGACCAGACCACATAGTCCAGCATGCAGAAGCGCTCTCCGCCTTCTTTATCATGGGAGCCGAAGAGATACACCCTGTCACCGAAAACGTGAGGTTCCCCGTCGGGGATATATTCATCAAGGGGTAAAAAGGGATTCATAGCCTGCTTAATCATCTCTGCTCCCTCCAGAATTCAAGTGCTTCGCTGAACCACGGCTCACAGGGAAGGCCATCGCCGAGGCCCACACCGTGATCAACATTCGGATATTCATGAAACTGGTATGCAACGCCATACTTTTCCAGCGCTCACGCCAGCTCGCGGCTGTTTTTCGGGTCTGCCACGCTGTCCGCGCTGCCGCACCAGAGGAAGGTGGGCGGATAGTCGGGCGTGATGTTTTGCTCGACGCTGTAAAGGGCGATCTCCTGCCGCGTCGGAGTCTCGCCGAGAAGATTTTTGCGGCTACCGGAATGGGTGTAGTCCTCCATCGTCACAACGGGATAGGTGAGGATGAGTGCGGCTGGCTTTGGCAAACCGTAATGCTTGAACCCCAACTCATTGGTGCCAAAGGTGGCGGCCAGATGCCCGCCCGCAGAGGAGCCCCAGACGGAATACCCCTCTGTATCAAGGTTCAGTCCCTCCGCACGTTTCAGGATATCCCTGAGCGCTCTCGCCAGATCGTCCTGCGGGGCGGGATAATGCGCTCTTTTACCGCAGCGGTAGTAAAGGACGAACGCATGACAGCCCAGCTCGTTCAGCTTTTTCGCATAGGGCATACCCTCGATGAAAGAGCAGACCATGCCATATCCGCCTCCAGGGCAGATGAGAGCAAAGGGATGCTTTTTCCCATCGTGGATCATATATTCCCTCAGGCCATAACCTCTGCCGCGCCAGAAATCACAGGCTGCCTGGAGCATCATGGAGAATTTCATTTAGCCGCATGCCTCGCTTTGATTTCTTCCTGCTCCCTGGCGATGTTCTTTTCCACATTGATGAACCAAAGGATTACCGCCAGGATGATACCGGTGAAGACCTCAAGACCTACAAAGGCAAAGGAGATCACCCAGTTCACGTTTGTATTCTGCTGCAGGGCGACGGTGAGCACGCCGTCCGCGGCGGGCTTCAGGCTCTCCAGCGCCACCTGAGCGGTCTGGCCGTTGGCTGCCAGCCAGGAGGAAGCCTCCGCCACGCTGCCAGCCGTGATGGGCGCAGCGTATCCGGCGGTAGCCAGCATCCAGTTGAACACCCCGGTCATGATGCCCACCATGGCCACCGCGATGATGTTGTAGATGGACATGGCCGCGCCGTCCATGCGGATGTTCTTTCTCCACTCCAGATGGTCCAGGCAGTCCGCAAAAAGAGCCATGAACACATAGGCGCAGGGCAGGCCGCCGATGTTCTTGATGAACTGGCCCGCCAGCACGATCACCAGATTTGTCGGGAACATCCAGCAGATCAGGCTGCCGATGGCGTAAAGGATGAAGCCCACCATGGTCACGTTCCGCTTGCCGAACTTCTTCGCCAGAGGCCATACGGCGAAGATGCCGATGCCCATGGGCACCCCGCCGATGACGGAAACCAGCATCTGGGTGATGCCGTCGTTGTAGGTGCCAAGCACGTAGTTGCAGTAATACACCAGGCCCAGGTTCTTGAGGGTCGTGCCGATGGTGTAAACCAGGAAGTACACATACATCAGCACCATGTATTTATCCGTGAAGAGGATTCTGATCTGCTGCCCGAAGGAGAGCTGGCTTTTCTCCTGTTCCTTCCCGGCGTCTTCCGCCGTCACCCGTTCCTTGGTGAAGAAGTATTCCAGCAGGGTCAGGGGCAGGGCGAGGATGGCCAGGATGGACATGAGGGTGATCCACTTGGACTTGTCCACGCCAATCATGGGCATGATCACCATGGGGAACACCAGCGCCACCAGGATGCCGCTCATCATGATGGTAGTGATCTGGTTGAACACAGAAAGGCCGCCCCGGGCGGTGCCGTCGCGGGTGGACAGGGGCACCATCAGGTTGTGGCTCATGTTGAAGATGGTGTAGGCAAAGGAGTAGAAGAGATTGTAGGAGATCATCACCCAGATTGCCTTCACCGTGTCATTGGCTTCCGGTACGGTGAAAAGCAGGATGGCGGTGATCGTCACCAGCGGCGCGGACAGCAGCAGCCAGGGCCGGGCCTTGCCTTCCTTCGTCCGCGTCCGGTCGATGACCTGGCCCATGATGATGTTGGTGATGGCATCGATCACCTTGGACACGATGGGAAAGATCGTCAGGAACATGCCGCCCCACAGCGGAGTCAGCTTCAGCACATCGGTGTAATAGACGTTCAGGTAGGTGGCCAGCACCGCGTTGAGCAGCAGCGCGCCGGCAGGGCCCAGCAGGTAGCCCAGCCATTTTTCTTTCTTCGTGACCTGCTCTGATTGAATTCTGCTTGCCGGTAGTCTCATTCTCTGCCTCTCCCTTTCAAGTATGGTTTTCGGAAAAAATGTCCCCAAAATGATTACATAGAGATGCCTGATGCGGTCAGCCCTTCAGCGCAAGGACCAGGTTAAGCACGTTTTCTGCCGTACGCTGCAGTTCTCCGCGTGTGATGCCGTCCGGCTGCCCCAGTGTTTTGAGCAGGCTGCCGTCCGAGCGGTAGGTCTTTGCCAGGTGTCCCATATCGCCAGGCATCAATACATCCACCTGGGCACGCACGCGGTAGGCGTTGTTACGCAGTTTGGGAAATTCGGGGCTATTGGCCTTTCTCATCCACCAGTCGGTGATCACGCAGCCGGTGTAGCCCCACTCGCCGCGCAGAACCGTGGTGACCAGGTCATAATTGTAGTGGCTCCAGACACCGTTGACCTTGTTATAGCTGGTCATGATCGTCAGGGGATGAGCCTCTCTGACCGTGATCTCAAAGTTTCGCAGATAAATCTCCCGCAGCGCCCGCTCGGAAACGCGTGAGTCGTTTGTGTTGCGCCGTGTTTCCTGGTTGTTGCAGGCAAAATGCTTGGGGCATGCGGATTTTCCGCTGCTCTGTACGCCGCGCACCACCGCCGCGGCCATTTTGCCGGAGAGCAGCGGGTCTTCCGAAAAGTATTCGAAATTCCGTCCGCACAGAGGGTTGCGGTGGATGTTCATGCCGGGTGAAAGCTGTACGTCCACGCCGTAATGAACCATCTCCTCACCCACCTTGGCGGACAGGGCTTCTGCCAGCCCGGTATTCCAGGTACAAGCCAATGCTGTCCCGCAGGGGATCAGCGCCGCGTATTTTTGCAGCCGCAGTCCGGCGGGACCGTCCGATGTAATCACAGGCGATACGCCCTTCTGCCGCAGGCTTTCGATGATGCCGCCGAAAGCCCCGGCATTCCCGGCTACGCCGAGGGTACTGCCCATCATGCCGTGTCCGCGGCTCAGGGCTTCCAGTTCTTCATCACTGAGGCAGGAGACGAAGTCATCCAGCGTGATTTTTCCGTCATGCACATCCCGAAGCGTACAGGTTCCGTCACCCGCTTTGGGTACAGCCCGCGGCAGACGGCTCAGAATCCGTTCACGCAGCACATCGCTTGTTTTGCACAGCGGTTCACACTGTTCCACAGTGATCTCATGCTCCAGCGTAAAGCTTCCCGCGTCCATTTCATTGGCCGTAAAGCGGTACTCGCCCGCTTCCAGAATAAAGCGGCTGCTCTGTTCGTCATAGGAAGCGCAGCACTTATCGTCCCAGCGGAGCGTCAGTGTCTCGCTCTCGCCGGCTGCCAGCGTTTTCGTCTTGCCGAAGGCCGCCAGCACACGGACCGGCTTGTCCAGCCGGCCGGACGGCGCGTGACACCATACCTGTACCGTCTCCTTGCCGGGGCGCTGTCCCGTGTTGGTGACCGCGATCACAGCCTCGGTTCCCGCCGCCGTGTGTTTGAGGCTCACAGGTACGACCGAAAACGCCGTATAGCTCAGCCCGAAGCCAAAAGGATACAGCACCTTCTCCGGGTGCCGGTCGAAATAGCGGTAGCCGACATAAATGCCCTCCGCATAGTCGTTATATGCCTTGCCGCCGAAATTCCCGCTGCTGGGATAATCCTCATAACGGCGCGCGATGGTATCACTGAGCCTGCCGCAGGCGCTCACGGTGCCTGTCAGCACATCCGCCGCCGCGTTCCCGCTCTCCATACCGCCCTGCCAGACGATCAACAGGGCGGCAATCTTATCTCCGTAATCCTCTGTCCAGGCCATATCCATGACGCTGCCGATGTTCAGCAGCACGACGACCCTGGAAAAGACGGCGGTGACGGTGTCCAGCATCGCCCGTTCGGCATCCGTCAGATAATAGCTCCCTTTGGTGAGCGTATTTTCCCGGTCTTCCCCGGCGGCGCGCCCGATCACAACCAGCGCGGCATCGGCAGTTTTTGCGGCATGCCGCACCATCTCCTCGTCCAGGGGCATCTCCGGGTAATTCATGGGCCAGTGTCCCCACCAGCCATGATCGGCCTGATTGTCTTCCTGCCGTGTCCACGCCTCATACGTTCCGAGCACATCGGCGTTTACGGGAACGGACGCGTTGCGAAGGCCTTCGATCAGGTTCACATGGTACGGGGCGTGCACATCTCCGCCGCTGCCGTAGCCTACATAAAACCAATCCAGTTGACACCGCCCGAAGACCGCGACTTCCTTCTCCCTGTCTATCGGCAGTACGCCATTGTTTTTCAGCAGAACGCAGCTCTCCGCGCCGGCCCGGCGGATGAGTTCCGGGATCCCCGGCGTCACATAACGCTCGCCGCCGGCTGTGGTCTCCTCCTGCATGAGTCCGTTTCCCATGGCCGCGTCGATGATACGCTGCATCAGCTTTCCCATTTTCTTTTTCCACTTATTCACGGCCATTCTTCCAGCCTTCCTTCCCGGCATTTTTCCTTTTTGCCTTCCGTCAGCATCATGATCCCGGTTTTTCATCCGCATGTACTGCGGATTTGTCGTGTGTTATGATAAGGCTCCCGCCATCCGGGGAGGGAGAGCGGGAGCGGAGAAGAAGAACACTTATTCATCCACCAGCACAATGACCGCGTTCTGGAGGAAGGAAGAGGGCACCGCGGAGCCGTATTCCGCGATGACGCCGTCGATATTGGCGGCGTAGGTCACGCCGGTCGCTTCGTCGGTGACGTCACCCTTGGCGATATATGTCAGCGGCTCCCCATGGACGGTGAGCGCCTGGCCTTTGGCCGTTGTGACAGGTTCGCCGTTCAGGGTGACTTCCGCCTGGTTATTCCGGCAGCCGGAACCGGCCACCTCGCCGGGCGCGGCGAAGATCAGCTGCACGATGCAGTAGGGGATGTTGGTGCTGCCGATGACCCGGCCCACATACAGCTTGCCGTTTTCTGGATCAAGCCGGCAGTCGGCGGTGATTTCCGCCCTGACTGTGTTGTTTTCCGCCACCTGATAGCGCTGGGACCCGGTGAGGCCCCCGATGGATACCGCGGCCGCGCCGTTGGGCTTCACCACGGACACATTCATTTTGCCCTCATAGGTGCCGTTTGTCTGTGTGGTGTTGGTGCCGCCCATGCCGCCCACATTGACCACCAGTTCCGCATCAGACAGGACGGCGCTCTTGTCTGTCACAGTCACATCCAGTTCATAGGCGGCGCTGTTGCTGTCCATGAAAGCGTAGCCTTCGCCTAACATGGAACCCACGTAGAACTCCCCGCCGTGGGAGCGGACGGTATCGGCTTTCAGGGTGATTTTTGCGTTCGTCACGGCACAGTTCTCAATGGTATCGCTCCAACCGCCCGCCACCAGACCGCTGACCGCCGCCCAGGCGCTGGCGCGGCTTTTCGCGTTTTCGTCGCTGACGGTGACGGTAACGACAGGATCATTCACCGCGATGTTGGTCAGCCTGCTGCCGATATCGAATCCCGCGACAACAGCCGCGTAGGGCGTGGCGTCGCCGTCGGACGCAACGGTGACTGTCGGCCGGTTGATGATCAGATCATGAATGTGCGCTTTGGCGACAGCGCCGAACAGGGCGGCTTCCCCGCCGGAGTAGGTTCCGTCGTTCCGCCAGACGATGCCTTCCGCGGCAAAAACAGACGGATCCACTTCAAAATTCCCAATGGTCAGGCCGGTCAGCGTATGTCCCGCCCCGTCCAGGGTGCCCCGGAAAGCATATGTCCAGTAAGGCGCGTTGACGGTTTCGTAGTTGGAGAAGTACATCCCGACGGGGATCCACTGAACCTCGGTCAAATCAATATCCTCAGCCAGGACATAATAACCGTACAAATCCCCGGCCATGCCCTGAAGCTCTTCCGCGTTATGGATCAGGGTGGGCTCTGCCCAGCGGGCGTAAACGGTGACGGTTGTGCCGTCAGCGCTTTCCAGCTTGTCGATTGCCATGCCCGCGCCGCCGTACAGGCTGGACGCGCCGGGCGTTACTTCATAGGGAGATACGCCCAGGACCAGGTCGTCTTTGGTGACGTTGGGCCGGGTCTGCCAGCCGGCAAAGGTGTATCCTTCCTTCACGGGAATCTCCGCTTCAGGAAGAACGGAAGCGTCTGTCGTTTCGACGGAAGCGAAAACCGTGCCGTCAGCATCCATGTACTGAATGGTATACAGAATCGGTTCGGCAGCGGCAGGAACAGCCGGCTCCGCGGAGGACGGTTCACCCGCTTCCGCCTTGGGATGGCAGACGGTCTGCGTATTGGGTTCGATGACTTCGCAGGTCCAAACACCGTCCGCCAGGGTGACCGGGATATCCTCGCCGCCATCGGGATGCAGGACCAGCTCGGTATCAGAGATCCGCTCCCAGGTGCCGGTCATGGACACGATGCCGCTGTTCTCGGCGTTGTAGTCATAGGCGACGGTGAAGGTGTTGTCCGCGTTGATATTCACATGGCAGCCCAGCCAGTAATCGGCCAGGTCATACAGTTCCATGCCGGCTTCCGGTGATACGGCGGGAGCCGCGGCGGTTTCC
>JBGUJG010000046.1:0-11169 GCA_045113695.1 Christensenellales bacterium | reverse complement strand
CCTGCTGTATGAGATCGGCATCCAGGCCTGCCGCCTGACAAAACCCAGGGAGAGAGAATAAAACTGTAACTGAAAACGGCCGCCTGCGTGGGAAATGCAGGCGGCCGTTTTGTTATTTTTCATAGTGCTGAAAAACCTGTCGGGCTACTTCGATAAACTGATCCACGACAGCGGAACGCGGTTCCCGGTAAACCAGACCGACAGGCCAGCGCATATCCATCTTCAGCGGAACGGTGCGGAGCGGATGGAACTGGCTTCCCACATGCGGGGGCACCAGACCGACATGTCCGTCCTCAAAGGAACGAACCATGGTATATAAATCCATGACCCGCGGATCTTCGCTGATGCGGATGTTCGGGTGGTATTTTTCCACATATTCCCGCAAACCGGGCAGACGGTCAAAACGATAAACGATAATATGCTGCCCGGCCAGATCATCCAGGGTCAGCTGCTCCCGGGAAACAAGGGGATGATTGGGAGACATCAGGACGTCCCGGCCTTCCCAGAACAGGGGGGCAAAGTTGCGTCCGGCCGCGTGGGCGCGGGGGCAGTCAAAGTATTCAATGATATCCAGCGCTCCGCGGTCCAGATCGCTGAAAAGCTGTTCTTCGCTTTCCATGACCGGCTTCTGGACAATGTGGGGATATTTCTGGAAAAACGGACCGCTGACCCGGGGGAACAGATCCGGCTGAAGACCAAGAATGGCGCCTACCCGCAGGGATTTGTTGAGAGAGTCGGTTTCCCGGCAACGAGCCAGCAGGGACTCCATTTCGGACCTGAGTTTGGTGAGCCCGTCCAGAAAGGTTTCCCCTGCCGGCGTCAGACGGATGCCGGACGCGCTTCTTTCAAAGAGCCTGAAGCCGATTTCCGATTCAAGCCGGTTGATCTGCTGCTGCAGCGCAGGTGAGGAAATAAAAAGGGCGTCGGCTGCCGCGTTGATGCTGTTGTACTTGGAGAGAGTGATGAAGGTATCCAGGTTTTTTGTGTTCATAATGCGCCTCTGGAAAATGCTGAGTGAAAAGGTTTCCCTTTTCACTTTTATACAAGAAATCTTCTTCAAATGCAAGAGGGGAAATACTATAATTTCAGTACAAGAAAAAGCCAGATGCGTGGCTGAATAGGAAGGAGATTTTTGCTGTGGAAAAAAACATTTCCCGCCGTTCATTCCTGAAGGGCGCCGCTATCGGTGCCGCCGGACTGACTGTTGCAAGCGCAGGACTGAACCTGCGTGACGCAAAGGCGGACGAAGAGATCGCGTGGGACGCGGAATATGACGTTGTGGTTCTGGGGTACGGCGGAGCCGGCGCGAACGCGGCTGTGGCTGCGTTTGAGCAGGGCGCCAAGGTGCTGCTGGCTGAAAAGGCCCCCGAAGGCGCTGAAGGCGGAAACACCGCGGTTTCCGGTCAGTTCGTTATGGCGACCGACGACGCGGAAGGCCTGTATGAATACCTGACCACCCTGATGGGTAAATTCCAGAACTGGGATCCGGACGCCGTACGCGCTTACTGCGAAGGCTGCGTGGAGAACTACGCCTGGATGACCGGCCCCATGGGCGGCGACGCTGCGATCATTTCTCCCACCGAACATCCCTCTGCCGGCATGGAAGCCATGAACAAGGACTGGAAATATGCCGACGGCAGCGATGGCAACCTGACCGACCCCTATAAACTGGGCCGGACCGACTACTGGTATTACAACTGGGCTGAATTCCCGGAAATCCCGGCCAGCAAGCACTGCCTGTGCCTGACTGCTACCGGTTCCCGCTTCGACCGCGGCTACTACAACCTGTGCCAGGCTGCCGTGAAAGCCCGTCCCATCGACGTGTGGTTCTCCGCTCCCGGCAAAAAGCTGATTACCGACAATGAAGGCGCCGTGATCGGTGTGATCATCAACAAGGACGGCACTGACGTGAAGATCAAGGTCAACGGCGGTGTGGTTCTGGCCTGCGGCGGTTTCGAACACAACCAGGAAATGGTTTCCAGCTATCTGCAGATGCCCTATGTCCATCAGCAGGGCGGTCTGTACAACGACGGCGACGGTATCAAGATGGCGCTGGGCGCCGGTGCCGACCTGTGGCATATGTCCAACTCCGCCGGCTTCACCTGGACCCACAAGCGGCCCCATCTGGATGCTGTGAGCCTGTTCAGCGGCCCCAACGCCACCAGCGGTATCTACGTTGGTCTGGGCGGCGACCGCTTCATGGATGAATCCGGTGCTACCCGCCATGGCCGTATCTACATCGGCGGCCGCTGGATCTCCACTCCCATGCCCCTGCCGGCCTACCTGGTGCAGGATTCCGACCAGCTGGCCAATGGCAAGAAGCTGGTAAGCGCTTTCTCTGACGGATATGTTGACGAGCTGGCCACCGGCGAAGTCCTGATGGGCGAAACGCTGGAAGACCTGGCAGAAGCGATCCGGCAGTCCGAGGGCGGCAAAGATGCCCCCGACTTCAGCACCGAGCGTTTCGTGGCTGCGGTCAATGCCTACAACAAGCGTTATGATGCCGGTGAGGATGCCGACTACGGCCGTCCCTTCAGCACCATGGTGCCCGTCAAGAAGGGCCCCTTCTACGCCACCAAGATCGGCCCGACCTACTTCAACACCCAGGGCGGTCCCCGCAAGAACAAGTTCGGCCAGGTCATCAACACCGAAGGCATGCCGATCGAAGGCCTCTTCGAAGCCGGTGAAATGGGCTCCATCTTTGCCGATATGTACAACGGCTCCGGCAACCTGGGCGAGACCATGGTCTACGGCCGCATCGCCGGCACCAACGCCGCCAAGCGCGCCAAGGGCGAATTCCAGAGCGAGACGACCCCCGTCACCACCTGGGTCGGCGAGATCTACGCCCCCGGCACCACCCGCCCGGCTGCTGACAAGGCTGCTGCCACGAACGTCACCGGCACCTTCAAGGACGGCGAATATGAAGGCGTTGGCAACGGCATCGGCGGCAAGATCGTCGTCAAGGTCACCATCAAGGACGGCAAGATCGAGAACGTTGACATCGTCAGCCACAACGAAACCGAGACCCTCGGCGGCGTCGCTCTGCCCGACTACGCCAAGCAGACCGTCGAAAAGCAGGGCCTGGACATCGACGTCATGACCGGCGTCACCGTCACCCTGGACGGCTACAAAGAAGCCGTCAACGACGCGCTTTCCAAGGCGCTCTGATTGGTTCCCGATTAAGAGATTTGTTCCACTGGGAGCTCCGCTTCGGCGGGGCTCCTTTTTTTGTTGACAATCCGAAAATGACCGTTTATAATAATTTTTCGAATGATCATATGTCTGATGATTGGAGGTCCGGCGGTGATTCACTTTGACATGGTGCAGGACAATAAGCGCCCCCCTCTGGCAGAGCAGGTGGCTGAAAAAATCAACCAATATATTCTGGACCGCAACCTGTCCCCCGGGGACAGGATTCCCAACGAATATGAGCTGTGCAACCAGCTGGGCGTAGGCCGGGGAACCATCCGGGAGGCGGTCAAAATCCTGGTGGCCCGGAACGTGCTCACCGTCCAGCGCAGGAACGGCACCTTTGTTTCCGAGCGCACCGGGGAAATTGAGGATCCACTTGGCCTTGCCTACCAGCAGGATCAGAACGCACTGGCTAAGGATCTGCTGGAGCTCCGGATTCAGCTGGAACCGTGGATCGCTGCCACGGCGGCAGAAAGGGCAACAGATGAAGATATCGAGCAGATGATCTGGCAGCGCAAAAAGGTCGAGGACCTGATCGAACAGGGTATCAACCACCTGGAGGAAGACAAGAAATTCCACATCAGTATCGCGAACTGCATGCACAATTCCGTCATCCCCAAGTTGATTCCCATCATTACCTTCAGCGTTTCCCTGTTCGGCACGCTGAGCAAAAACAGCCTGACCAACGAAACGGTCATCCAGCACAGAAAGATCTCCGACGCGATCCAGGCCAGGGACCCTGAAGCCGCCAGAGCTGCCATGCTGGAGCATCTGTATTCGAACAAGCGCCGCATTGAAGCGCAGGAAAAAGCAGAATAACCTCCGATCTTTTCGGAAAGCCGCAGAGTAATCTGCGGCTTTTTGTATGTTATGCACAAATTTTTCGCTTCTTTTTTTATCTTTTTTGTGCAATCTGATGATTCATCTCATGAATGCAAAGCGCCTATTGACAGAATGGAAAAATTCGGCTAAAATGATGCCAACGATTCATCATACGTAATACGTATGATGCAAGAAGGAGGGGAACGATGACCGATCACGCCATCCGCATCCGCTGGTTCAACGACGCCTGTTACGAAATTCACCTCCCCAACGGCAAAGGGATCCTGGTTGATCCATTCATCAATGAAAGCAAATTCCGCACCCTGTCCTATGACGACGTGGAGAAGGCCGATTACATCCTGATCTCCCACACCCACTTCGATCACGTGCTGGGCCTGGCCCGGGTTTCCCGGCGGTTTGATTCCGCTATCTTCGCCGGCGCCGGCGCCGGGGTGGAGCTGGCCAGATGCTACGATGTGCCGGGATACCGCATGCATCTGTGCTCCCCCGGGGACGTGACCGAAAACGCTGATTTCCGCCTGACCTGCTTCCGGGGCAGGCACACGAAGCTGGGCGATTTTGACCGGCCTTCCCAATGGCCCGAAAACATTCGCAAAGAGGGCCTGGCCCCCGAAACCGAAACCCTTAACATGCTGGGCAGTTACGAGTACATGATCTACCTGCTGGAGCTGCCCGACCACACCCGGCTGCTGGTCTGGGGCGGCGGTGCCACTGAAGAAGCTATCCGCCAGGCAAAGGAGTTCCATCCGACCGTCACCATCGCCCAGCTGCCCCGGGAAACGACCGATCAGGTGGCGCGCCTGTACGCCGCCATCGGCGGGCAGTTCATCTTTTCCCACCACCACGACTACTTTATCGAACAGGGTGAGGCGGGCATGAAAGTCATCCGGGAAACCGTGGAAAAAACCCGCGCCCTCGCCCCGCACACCCAGGTGCTCTGTCCCGAAAAGGGCAGATGGTACACGATTCAGACCAGTGTCACACTGGAAGAATAATAAAAAAAGGAGAAAACCGCTATGAAAAAGATCGTCGCTTTCGTCCTCGCCCTGTCCATCCTGTCTCTGATCCCCTGCGCCCTGGCTGACGCCGCCTGGCCCGCAAAGACCGTTACCTTCAAAGTGGCCGCCAACGCCGGCGGCGGCACCGACAACTTTGCCCGCGTGATCACTGCCTGCCTGCAGAAGGCTACCGGCGAAGCTTTCACCGTGGTCAACGATTCCACCGGCAACGGCACCGTAGCCTTTGAATCCGTCCGCAACGCCGCACCCGACGGCTACACCCTGCTGTTCTACCACAGCACCATGGGCATCCAGTATTATCAGGGCGCTTACGGCTACAATCCCGCTGACGAAGCCAACTTCACCGTGATCGCTAACGTTCCCAACGGCGGCACCGGCGACGTGCTGTGCGTCTCCTCCAAAGCCCCCTACAAGACTTTTGCTGAGTTTGCTGAATACTGCAAGAACAACATGGTGTTCTTCGGCAACCAGAACGGCGGCTTCGGCCAGCTGGAATTCCTCCTGCTCAACGAACGTGCCCAGCTGAACGCCCGTTTCGTGGACGCCGGCGGCCAGGCTGACACCATCATCTCCCTGCTGGGCGGCAACATTGACGCCTGCTTCATCGGCGCTGACGCCGCCGCGCAGTACGCGGAAGCCGGCGACATGATCTGCCTGGGCCTGTGCGACAGCGAGCGCAGCTCCTTCGTGCCGGACGTTCCCACCTTCACCGAACTGGGCTATGACGTCGTGTTCAAACCCACCATGATCGTGCTGGGCCCCGCGAACATGGACCCCGCCCTGGTGGAGCAGATCAACGCCGTATTCGCCAAAATCGCCGAAGACCCCGAAACCCTCGAAGCCCTGGGCAAGATGAACATGGGCTATACTCCCTACACCGCTGCTGAAGCCAGGGAAATCTGGGTCTCCCATGTGAACACCATCAAGGAAGTCTGCGGTCTGGCCGGTTACGATGTAGAAAACAAGTAATCTCACAGGAAACAGCGAAGGGGGATGTTGCTCGCAGCATCCCCTTTTCTGAAACATAGGAGGATCAAATGAACAAAGATCGAATCGTCGGCCTTGTTTCGCTCCTGCTGGGCGCGGTCACGCTGATCGGCACCTATTCTATCAAAGTGGCCAAGATGGCCGTATCCATGGGCGACCCCGGCCCCAAGGTGTTTCCCACCGTGGCCGGCGTCCTGCTGCTGATCTGCGGCCTGGGCCTGATCTTCAAGAAAAAGCAGGAAGAAAAGGTTTTCATGACCAAGGCGCAGTGGCTGCGGGTAGTGTGGCTGTTCCTGGCCTTTGTGGCCTACCTCGGCCTGCTGTATGTGGGCGGTTTCATCATCGCCACCCCCATCCTGCTGTACGTGATGATGACCATGTTCGCCGGGGAGAAAAAGCCCTCTATCCTGACGCGGGTCATCTATTCAGCGGGCTGCACCGGCATTATTTACCTGCTGTTCGCCGTGCTGCTCAAAACCAACGTTCCCATGGGGATGCTGTTCTGACGGGAGGATCGACATGAATTATATTCTGGAGGCGCTGGCATCGCTGGTTTCCCCGCTTTGCCTGTCGCTGATGTTCGCCGGCGTGATCTCCGGCATTATCTTCGGCGCCATTCCCGGCCTGGGCGGCGGCATCCTCACGGTGCTGGTGCTGCCCCTGACCTACAAGCTGGACCCCGTCGTTTCCATCGCGTTCCTGTGCGCCATCTATATCGGCGGGACCTCCGGTTCCTATATCGGCTCGGTGCTGATGGGCATTCCCGGAGACGTGGCTTCGGTGTCCACCGTCTATGACGGATACGAGTTCACCAAGAAGGGCGACCCGGTCCGGGCACTTTCCGCCTGCACCGTGGCCAACTTCATCGGCACCATCCCCTCCATGCTGGTGTGCATGGTGGCCTGCCCGGTGATCTCCGCCGTGGCCATCAAGCTGGGGCCATGGGAATTCTTCGCCCTGAGCTTCTGCGCCATCTCCCTGATCGTCGCCCTGTCCAAGGAAAACATCTTCAAGGGCCTGATGGCGGCCGGCATCGCCCTGCTGATCAAGTGCATGGGTCTGGCTCCCGTCTGCGGCACCCCCCGCTTCACCTTCAACAACTACTATCTGTCCGGCGGCATTCCGATGGTATGCATGTTCCTGGGCGTGTTCGCGGGCAGCACCATCCTGCTGGAATACGGCTCCAACGCCAAGGCGGATACCTCCAGGCTGGTCAAGGTCAGCAAGTTCCGCTGGCCCGGCAAGGACCTTTCCTCCAACATCTTCAACATCATCCGCTCCTGGGCCATCGGCCTGGTGATCGGCATCCTGCCCGGCATGGGTTCCGGCCTTTCCAACGTGGTGGCGTACGCCAGCGCGAAGAGTTCAAGCAAACATCCCGAACAGTTCGGCAAAGGCTGCATCGACGGCGTCATCGCCCCGGAAGTGGCCAACAACGCCTCTGTGGGCGGCGCGCTGATTCCCTTTATCTCCCTGGGCATTCCCGGCGACGGAAGCACCGCGCTTCTGCTGGGCGCCCTGACCGTACAGGGCGTCGTCACCGGCCCGCTGATGATCCGCAACTATCCCTCCGTCGTCTACATGATTTACCTGGCCTGCATGGTCGGCGCGCTGATGGTGCTGCTCTTCCAGATCCTGGGCATGCCGATCTTCCCCAGCATCCTGAAGATCCCCTATCATTATCTGTACCCCGTGATCACCGTGCTGATCTTCCTGGGCGCTTTCGTCAGCCAGGGCAACCTGTTCGCGCTGGTGCTGACGCTGGCCATGATGCTGATCGGCGTCTTCATGGCCTGGGCAGGTCTGCCAACAACACCCTTCATACTGACTTACGTACTTGGCGAATTGCTGGAAACCAATTTCCGCCGCGCAATGAGTTATTCCCGCAACGGCTTTGCCAGCTTCTTTACTCGTCCCGCATCCTGTGTTATGCTGGTAATCGCCATCGGCTTTATCCTGTACAACCTGTTCAGCCCCGCCATCAAAGCGGTTGTTGCAAAGAAAAAGGCACAGAAACAGAACAATAACTGAGGTGAACGCAATGCTTCCAAGTCAGGAATTGAGAAAACTTGCCCCGGAAGTGGATCCGCTCAGGATCGGCACCGGCTGGAAGCCGGAGGACCTGGACAAGGTGCAGGTGTTCATTGAAAGCACCTTCGGGGACAGCCATCCAGGGTCCGGCCATCTGGACCGGCTGGTCAGCCAGGCCCGCCAGGGGGTCACCGAAGCGGGCGGCTTCGGGGCGCGCTACTTCTGCACCGACATGTGCGACGGCGAAAGCCAGGGACATGACGGCATCAACTATTCCCTGGCCAGCCGGGAAATGATCGCCAACATGATCGAGATCCAGGCAAACGCCACCCCCTTTGACGCGGGCGTGTTCATCGCCAGCTGCGACAAGGGGATGCCCGGGAACCTGATGGGCCTGGCCCGGCTGAACATTCCCTCTGTGGTCGTCCCGGGCGGCACGATGGCGGCGGGGCCGGACCTTCTGACCCTGGAGCAGCTGGGCATGTACAGCGCCGAATATGAGCGCGGCGAGATCGGCCCGGAAAAGCTCAGCTGGGCCAAGCACAACGCCTGTCCCTCCTGCGGGGCCTGCAGCTTCATCGGCACGGCTTCCACCATGCAGATCATGGCGGAGGCCCTGGGCCTGGCCCTGCCCGGCAGCGCCCTGCTGCCCGCGACCAGCCCGGACCTGCTGGAATACGCCCGAAAGGCCGGCGCGCAGGCCGTCCGCCTGGCACAGATGCCGGGCATGAAACCAAAGGACATCGTCACCAAAGAGAGCTTTGAAAACGCCATCATGGTGCACGCCGCCATCTCCGGCTCTTCGAACGCCCTCCTGCATATCCCGGCCATCGCCCACGAGTTCGGCATCGAAATCACCGGGGAAACCTTCGACCGCCTGCACCGGGGCGCGCACTATCTGCTGGACCTCCGCCCCGCCGGGCGCTGGCCCGCCGAGTTCTTCTATTACGCCGGCGGCGTCCCTGCCATCATGGAGGAAATCAGGTCCTGCCTGCACCTGGACGCGATGACGGTGACCGGCAGAACCCTGGGCGAAAACCTGGAAGAGCTCCGGCGCAGCGGCTTTTATGAGCGCTGCCAGTACTGGCTGGACCAGTCCAACGCCCGCCGCGGGCTGAACATCCGCAGGGAAGACATCATCCGCCCCTATGACCAAGCCATCGGCACCGACGGCTCCGTGGCGGTGCTCAAAGGAAACCTCGCCCCGGAAGGCGCCGTGATCAAGCACACGGCCTGCCCGAAGGAGATGTTCGAAGCCGTCCTCACCGCCCGCCCCTTTGACAGCGAGGAAGCATGCATCGACGCCGTGCTCCATCACCGGGTGCAGCCGGGCGACGCCGTCTTCATCCGCTACGAAGGCCCCAAGGGCAGCGGCATGCCGGAGATGTTCTATACATCCGAGGCGATCTCCTCCGACAAGGAGCTGGGCAGGTCCATCGCCCTGATCACGGACGGCCGCTTCTCCGGCGCGTCCACCGGGCCGGTGATCGGCCATTGCAGCCCGGAAGCCCAGGCCGGCGGACCGATCGCCCTGGTGGAAGAGGGAGACCTGATTTACCTGAGCGTGCCGGAGCGCAGGCTCGAGATCGTCGGTGTCGCCGGGAAGCGCCTGCCCCCCGGGGAGATCGACAAAGTGCTGGCCGAACGGAAAAAGCACTGGCAGCCAAAGCCGCCCAAATACCAAAGCGGCGTCCTGCGCCTGTTCTCCATGCTGGCCGCCTCCCCCATGAAAGGCGCGTACCTGGACTATGACGGAGGGCAGGGGCCTTCCGCCTGATCCGACACATTTCTTGGCAAAACAGGGCATTCCTCCTGCGCAGGCAGCGGATGCCCTGTTTGCGCTGTGCTGATCAACCTCGGCGCCTGGAGCACCCGGAAAGCAGTACAGCGTGCTGTTTTCAGCGAAACACTCCGGACTCCCAGAGGGGAAGGCCATGCACGAGCCGTGAAATGCTTCGCCTTCCTCGTTGACAATCCCGGGCCGACCGCTTATAATGAGGGTGGGGTATTATGGCAGCGAAGGCATCCGGAACCGTTTCACCGGACTGTCCGGATCCGCTGCTGACCCGGTTACCCAGATCACCGCCGGCAGGCGGAAGGAAAGGAGGAAAATCCGTTGTCCGGTCAAAGACGTCTGACGGCCCTTGTCCTGCTGATGGCGGCGTTTCTCCTGATTTTCCCCGCACAGGCCGCGCCCAGGGTCCGCGTCTATATTCCCGAGAACGCCCTGCCCCTTTCCCTGCCCCAGGTGCCCGAAGCGCCCGCCATCCTCCGGCAGGGTGCCGCGGAAGACGGCGCGGGCTTTGAAATTGTTTTTTCCGCCCCGGTGGACAGCGCCGTCCTGCTGAGCGGCGATCAGGAAGAACCGATGACCCTGTCCGAAGACGGGCTGAGCGCCCGCCTGGCCGCCGCCCCGGCCGGACTGCCGGACGGCTTTGCCGCCAGGCTCCCCGCGCCGACCGGCACACTGACGGTCCGCTATGCCCCGAGCGGCGGCGTCCGTTTCATCGAGCTGGAAGAAAAGGGAGACCGCTTCTACACCGGCCAGACCATGGGCGACCCGGTAACCACCATCCGCTGGGACTGCACCGTGCTGCGCACCGACGGAAAGCCCTACCCGATCTGGCGCGTTTCCTCCGTCTCGGCCCGCTACAGCGGCGATTCCTACATCACCGGGGTGCTGGTCCGCTACCAGGGCGACCAGACCATGTCGGTGACCGACTATGAAATCACCTACTCTCCCTCCCGCGGGGAGTATTACCTGATCCGCTACGGCAAAGCCGACCACGTGGTCAGCGGCGAATATACCGACGGCCGGGTACGGCTGATCAACGGCTCCGGCCGTCATTTCTGGGACAATACATGGTACGACGCCGTCACCGGCCGCCAGTCCGCCAAAACCGGCCTGCTGGCCTTTACCGGGTTTGATTCGCCCCGGGTCAAGACAAGGTAGAGGGAGTTAGGAGTAAGGAGTGAGGAGTGAGGAGTTGAAATTGGTTCATCATGACTATTAACTCCTCACTGAGGCTCTGAGGGCCCGGAAAACAGGTCAGTGACCTGTTTTCACCGAAGAGCGGGCCGGCAGGCCCAGAGGGAT
>JBGUJG010000045.1:0-43065 GCA_045113695.1 Christensenellales bacterium | reverse complement strand
GGATTACAATCAGGGGGAAGTTTCCCCCTGATCACCCCCTCTTTAGCTCCCAGCGCCGCCTCAAATGTGACGATTTTTACACTCGTGCGTTTGCCCTGCGCGCAGGTATCATGCGGGCGCAGGGAAATCAGCCGTTCCGGATGGTGCGGCCGGACCAATTCAGTCCGGAAGGGAAGGCGCCCCGTCCGTGTGTTCAAACAGGTCGTCGCAGGCTTCATCCGGGCCGACGGACGTATAATACAGGCCGAAATAGCGGGAGTCATTGGGGCCGGACACATAGATTTTGTAGCCGGACCGGGCCTGGGAGATGTGCCTGCGGAAAGCTTCCGCCGCCACCTCCGCCCCGGTTTTTCCGGAAAAGGCGGACAGGGGCTGCGTCCAGTCCAGGAAGACCTGGTTCTTTCCATACTGGTGGGCATAGAGCTTGAGCGGGGTAAAGACGCCGTACCGTTCAGCGGATGCCGGATCTTTCGCAGGATTTCCGCTCCATTCGGTAACTGCCCTGACAACCGCCTTGTGCAGGATGACATGCTGTACGTGGCCGGATTCCCCGTTGGCCGCATGGGTGACCGCGACCTTCGGCCGGTAGCGGCGCAGGAGGCCGGTACACCAGGCCTCTGCGGCTTCCCGGCCCCAGCGGTTCAGCACGACCCCTTCCCCGAATCCGTTCAGGTCGTCAAAAGTGCCCAGCTCGGGATACAGGCGGACGCCGCAGGCCCACAGGCCGTCCAGCAGCTCGTTGACCCGCCTGGCCGAATACTGGCCGACCGCATACGCCGCCAGCACTTTTTTCTGGCGCTGGACGGTATAATACGGAATCAGCCCGCCGAACCAGATCAGCTCGTCGTCCGGGTGGCAGGCAAACAGGATCAGATCGGCCGTTTCCCCATCTTCCCATTGCCTCCAGCGCTGCACGGAATCGGGCAGTTCCCCCTCGCCCCAGACCGTCAGGGCGCTGAGCTTCAGAACGTCCTCACGGTTCTGCGGGCGGATGTTGACGGCGGTTCCGGACTGTACGGGAATGTAGGCGTTGCGGAAAGGATCGCTGTAGGCCGCCGCCTCCCGCCAGACGCCGGTAGGCTCCCGGACGGAAACATAGAGCGGCACCGTCTGCCGGAAAAAGGAGAGGGAGATGCCCTGGCACGGTTTTCCCTCTGGCAGGGTGATCGTCAGAGAGCCGCCCGTCCCCGTCCAGTACCATTCGTACCGGCCGTCCCGGATCCGTTCCCGGTGCTCGTCGTCCACGGTGGCAGACAGCCTGCATTCCTTCGTCAGGTCCGCCGCGGTTTCCGCCCGCGCGCCCAGGCAGGCCGCCGTCATCAGCAGCAGGATCAGGATCAACACTTTCCGCTTCATTCAGAACCTCTTGTCATTTCAATGGATCCGTCGTAAACGGTTCCCGGCGGCGCTGACGCCCGGGAGTCCCGGAGGGACGGGAAGAAACGCCGCAGGGGGCAGTGCGGGAAAAGGAAATATTCCCCCTTCCGGCAGCAGCCTGCCGCTGAACCGTAACTAAATACCCGTCTCCGGAACCCGGAGACGGGTGCAGCCGGCTTTGACCGGCATCAGGCTCAGTACTTACGCTTCCGCGCCGCCTCAGCCTTCTTCTTGCGCTTTACGCTGGGTTTCTCATAATGTTCGCGCTTGCGAACCTCTGCCAGAACGCCGGAACTGGAGCGCTTAAAACGCTTCAGCGCGCTTTCCAGAGACTCGTTTTCCTTTACACGGATTTCAGACAACTTTTTTCCCTCCCTTCGCCACTCTCGCCTGGACATCGCTGTTTGCCACAGCGGATGGCGACCGTGTTGATATTATACCGCTTTCCTGTACCCTCGTCAACTGATTTTTTTCATGAACCTGTAACAATCAGTTTTCTTCGTCCAGCATGACGTTCTTGGGCAGCAGCCAGCCGCGCATGCCGTCTGCCTCAGCCAGATAAAACCCGTCCCTTTCTTCCAGCACAAAAACCTTCGTCCCGGTCGGCCAGAAGCCGATCTGGGTGCTGTTGCTGAGCGGGGAGCGGCGGAACCCGACGTTTGACTTGCCGCTGACGGTGCCGTTGATATGAACGGTGCCCGCCCGGGCGTTTTCCGGAGGGATCGGAACCGCTTCAGCGTCTTCCGGAGTCAGGTAGCCCAGCCGTCCCTCAAAGCGGACGCAGAGCCTGTTTTCTTCCCGGGCGATCAGCGGAAGCAGGGCCCCGCGGGGCACGCGGCCGATCTGCGCGCCGCCTGAATCCAGCAGGAGGGCGGCTTTTTTGCTGATGACATAGGCCGCCGCCGGCGCCTCTTCTTCGCAGCGCCAGACCAGGCTGCCGGTCGGGACGGTCATTTCTTCGCCGCCCGCTTTGACCACCGATTCGATCGTTCCGAAGGTGACCAGCTCGGCGCTCTGTTCGCCGCTTTCCGTTCTGACCCGCAGCCAGCCGGGCTGAATGATCCGCACGCCGCGCTTGGCCACATAGCTCAGGTCCATCCAGTAGGTCAGCCCGCCGTACTGCCCGGTCTCAAAATAATACTTCGCGTCCGGAAATTCACTCAGGTCCTTGACCCTGACAAAAGCCCCTGCTTCGTCCCTTTGGTACAGGGCGCCGCCCTTGATCCGCTCCATCGTCGCGCTCGGGGCGGAATCCACGATGCGGATTTTGGAGCCGTCTTCGCTCAGTCCGTCCGCAAAGGCGATGTGCCCCTTCACGATGGAAAAGGTAAACACGGCGCCGTCCCGCACCAGATCCCGGATCCCGGCCTCCGTCTTGACCAGGGCGCTCTCTGTGACAAAATCAAAATCCTTCGCCGCCTGGCGGATCAGCCGGATGTTGCTGGTGCCCCCCTCGATCAGGCAGAACCCGTAGCGGGAGGCCAGGGCCGCCGGCTCGGTCTCCTCCCCGGTGCGGCCCAGGAAATGCAGGGCGTTGCTCAGGGTGAAGATCGCGCAGCCGGATTTTTCCAGATGCTCCTTGCCGTATTTGTCGTCCGCCCAGGAACCGTCCTTCTGGCTGTACGGCGTTCCTTCCGCCGCGGCGGCGGGCACTTCGGTCACCAGGAACTCGCAGGAAGCGTTTTCCTTCTTTTTGTCCTGGAAGGTCACGCTGACATCGACCCGGTATGCGCCCGGCTGCCGGGGCAGGTAATAAACGTCTGTATGCTTGTCGCCGCTTTTCTGCCGGAACAGTTCCTTTCCGTCCAGGGAAACGGCGTATCTGCAGTTTTTGACCGGCCGGTCGCCGGCGACGGTCAGGCGCACCGCCTCGCCCAGGGCGTAAGCCGCCCGCTGGGAGACAATTTCCGCCTCTCCGCAGGCAGCCAGCGGGAGCAGGAGCAGCAGAAACAGGAGAGCCGGCCATTTTTTCATCGTCAGGGTTCCTTTCGGAAAAAATACACCTGATTATATCCCGGAAAACCGGTTTTGTGAAGAGAGCAGCCGGCCGGGAACTGTAAAAAATCGGTGAAGTCCGGATCCCCGGCATGTTCTTTTTCCTGATAGAACAAACAAAAAAACGCGAAAACAGTATAAATAAGCCGGATATTTTGCCAGAACGTCTCTTTTCATCCCGGGGTCCAATATGGTATAATTACTTTGTATAAAATCTAATCAGTTGATTGTCGTGCCCTCCGGCCTGCCGCATGGGATGTCAGGACAGACGATTGCTCATTGTTTTTTACGACAGCATTTTTGTTTTCATGTCTGACCGACTGACTTTTTCCGGCCCTTCAGACCTACATGATAAGAAAGGAAATCCTATGGCGGAAGCTTCCAAAATCCGCATCATCCCGCTGGGCGGTGTCGAGGAAATCGGCAAAAATATTTATGTCATCGAGTATGGCAAGGATATCATCGTGGTGGACTGCGGTTCCATCTTTCCCAAGGAGGACATGCTGGGCATCGACCTGGTCATCCCCGACGTTTCCTACCTGATCGAAAACCGTGACCGTATCCGCGGATACGTGATCACCCACGGCCATGAGGACCACATCGGAGCCCTGCCCTACGTGCTGCCCCAGGCCCCCGCGCCCGTATACGGCACCAAGCTGACCCTGGCCCTGATCGACATCAAGCTGCGGGAGCACCGGGTGAACGGCATCACCCTGAACACCGTCAAGCCCCGGGACGTCATCAAGCTCGGCGCGTTCACGGTGGAATTCATTCACGTCAATCACTCCATCAGCGGGTCCTGCGCCCTGGCAATCACCTGCCCCGGCGGGCTGATCGTCCATTCGGGCGACTTCAAGATCGACTTTACCCCGGTGGACGGCGAAGTGACGGACCTGGGCACCTTTGCCCGCCTGGGCGAAAAGGGCGTCACCTGCCTGCTGTGCGAAAGCACCAACGTGGAGCGCAAGGGCTTCACCATGTCCGAAAAGAACATCGGCGCCACCTTCAACAACCAGTTCCGGGACGCGGCCGGCCGCGTGATCGTGGCCATGTTCGCCTCCAATATCAACCGGGTGCAGCAGGTGGTGGACTGCGCCATGGGCTACGGCCGGAAAATCTGCTTTGTCGGCCGCTCCATGGTCAATGTCAGCCAGGTCGCCCTGGAGATCGGCGAGCTCAGGATCCCGCCGGAAAACCTGCTGGAAATTGACGAACTGGAGAACTACCGGGACGACCAGATCCTGATCCTGACCACCGGCAGCCAGGGCGAGCCGATGAGCGGCCTGACCCGCATGGCCTACTCCGAGCACCGCAAGCTGGCCATCAAGCCCTCGGACCGGGTCATCATCTCCGCGACCCCGATCCCCGGCAACGAAAAATATGTCTCCCGCGTCATCAACCAGCTGTACCGCTGCGGCGCGACGGTCATCTACAGCGCGATGGCGGAGGTGCACGTCTCCGGCCACGCATGCCAGGAAGAATTAAAGCTCATGCACGCCCTGGTCAGGCCGAAGTATTTCGTCCCCATCCACGGCGAGTACCGCCACCTGTGGCAGCACGCCGAACTGGCGGAGGACCTGGGCACCCCGCAGCAGAACATCATCATCCCCACCCCCGGCCAGGTGATCGAGATCGGCAAAGCCGGCATCGGCCTGGGCGAAACGGTGCCGTTCGGCGAGGTGCTGGTGGACGGCCTGGGCATCGGCGACGTGGGCAACGTCGTCCTGCGCGACCGCAAGCACCTCTCCCAGGAAGGCCTGGTCATCATCGCCATGGCCTACGACCGCACGCAGAACGCCCTGGTCTCCGGGCCGGACATCATTTCCCGCGGCTTCATCTACGTGCGCGAGAATGAGGACATCATCGAGCAGGCCCGCGATATCGTCCGCGCTATCGTCTACTCCTACGGCCGCATTGAAAGCGCCGACTGGCCTCAGATCAAGAACCGCATCAAGGAAGAAATCCACCGCTTCATCTACGAGAAGATGAAGCGCAACCCGATGATCCTGCCGGTGATCGTGGACCTGGGATAACGAGGGTTCAATTCATAATTCATAATGCATAATGCATAATGTATGATGCTTTCCGAGGGACAGCATTGTGTATCAGCGGGACGGTTCTTTCTGGCTGGAAATTAATTATTGGCCGGAAGAATCGTCCCGTCTGTTTGCCACTGCCCCGCTTTTATGTTATACTGTTTCCCGAATCCACCGCAAAGGAGATCAGAACCCCATGACGATCCAGGAAGCGCAGAAAAACATGGAGGAAGCCATCCGGCAGACGCCGGAGTTTCAGGAATACCAGAAAGCAAAAGACACCGCCTTTGCCGACAGCCTGTCCGCCCAGCTGCTGACGGAATACGGGAGGCTGCAGAACAAGCTGCAGATGTTCGCCGTCACCGGCCGGCAGGCCGAGGAAAGCGAGATGGAGCGCTTCAAGCAGCTGGGCGGCCTGCTGTTCGCCACCCCGGTCACCGCGACCTATCTGATGGCCCAGCTGCGGGTCCAGAAACTCCTGGCGGACATCTTTGCCGACCTGTCGAAAACGGCGGGGATCGCCATCGAGCTGCCCAGCCTGTCCTGAGCGAGGCGTCTGTTCCATGCGTGAAGAAGAACGGTTCACCCGGGAGAGGACCCGGAAGGAAAGGGAGTTCGGCCCCTACTGGTACAGCGCCCTGTGGCAGCTGGTGCGGCCGGCCCTCGTCTGGATCTGCGCGGTCCTGCTAGCCCTGGGCATCCTGAGCAGCGTGTGGCGTTCCGTGCGCCACCGCTATTTTGACGCGGCCGACGCCGGGAACCGGGAGACGGTCTCCTTTACCGTCGCCGCCGGGTCCAGCCTCTCCCGCGTGGCCAATGATCTGGAAAAAGCCGGGCTGATCGCCAATCACTCGGTCTTCCGTTATTACGCCGACCTGCTGGGTTACAGCCAGAAGATCCAGGCCGGGGAATACACGCTGAACCGTTCGATGGACATGAGGGCGATCCTCGATACGCTGACCGCGGGCGACGGCAGGCCGATCGTCCGGTGGATCACGGTGATCCCGGGGTGGACGGTCGAAAATATCGCGGGGTACTTAAAAACGGAAGGCATCATTTCCTCGGAGGAAGACTTCCTGTCCCTCTGCCGGGACGCCACGAAATACGCCAGCTACTATTACATCCAGGACATTCTGGCCGCCGGGAAGGCCGCCGGCCGCCGCTACCCGCTGGAAGGATACCTGGCCCCGGATTCCTATGAAATCTACACCTCCGCCAGCGCGGACGACATCGTCCGCAAGCTGCTTTCCCAGACCGGTGCTGTCTTTTCCGACGACGATTTCAGCCGCCTGGAAACCCTGAACGGAACGCTCCGCCTGCAGCTGACGATGGACGACATCGTGACGGTCGCTTCCATGGTCGAAAAGGAAGCCGGAGCGGAAGACTTTGCCAAAGTAGCCGCCGTCTTTTACAACCGCCTCAAGGCGGGCATGACCCTGAGCAGCGACGCGACGGTCAAATATGTCACCGGCGTCACCCGCCTGGCGCTGACCGAAAGCGATACCGCCGTCTCTTCCCCGTACAACACGTATCAGAACCGCGGCCTGCCGATCGGCCCGATCTGCTGTCCCTCCCCGGCCGCGATCCGCGCGGCCCTTTATCCGGAAGAGAGCTTTATGAAGGCGGGCCGGGAATACCTGTATTTCTGCACCAGGGAGCCCGGGTCCGGACAGCTGTATTTCAGCCGTACCTATGAGGAGCATCAGCAGGCCGTCCGCCTGTACCGGCCGCTGTGGGAGGCTTATGATCAACAGCACAGTCAAAACTGAAAAACGGAAGATGGAACTGCTGGCGCCCGCCGGCGGGATGAAACATCTGGAAGCCGCCCTCCGCTTCGGCGCGGACGCCGTGTACGGAGGCCTGGCCGATTACAGCCTGCGGGCGTCGGCGGCCAACTTTACCTGGGAAGAACTGGGGCAGGCCGTCGCCCGGACGCATGAGCGGGGCGCGAAGTTCTACCTGACGCTGAACCTCCTGCCCTTTGACGAAGACCTGCCCGGCATGGCGGATGCCGCCGCGAAAGCCTGCGCCCTGGGCGTCGACGCGGCGCTGGTCGCGGATCCCGGGGCCTTTTCCCTGATCCGGAAATCAGCGCCGGACCTGCCGCTGCACGTCAGCACCCAGGCCAACGTGATGAACCTGGCGGGCGCCCTGCTCTGGGCGGAGCTGGGCGCGAAGCGGATCGTGCTGGCCCGGGAGCTTTCGCTCGACAGGATCCGCAGGATCCGGGACGGCCTGCCGGACAGCGTCGAGCTGGAAGCCTTCGTCCACGGGGCGATGTGCATGTCCTATTCCGGGCGGTGCATGCTGTCCGACCATATGACCGGGCGGAGCGCCAACCGCGGCGCCTGCGCCCAGCCCTGCCGGTGGCTGTACCACCTGGTCGAGGAAAAACGGCCGGGCGAGATCATCGACGCGGAACAGGACGAAAAAGGAACGAGTTTCTTTTCGTCTTACGATCTCAACATGATCGCCCACCTGCCGGAGCTGGCGGAAGCGGGCGTCTGCTCGCTCAAGATCGAGGGCCGGATGAAGACCCCGATCTACGTGGCCTCCGTCGTCTCCGTCTACCGGCGGGCGCTCGCCCTGCTGGCGGATCAGGGCACGGAAGCGTATCAGGCCGCCCTGCCGGCCCTTGAAGAGGAGCTTGAGAAGGTCAGCCACCGGCCGTACAACACCGGCTTTTATTTCGGGCGGCCCCGGCCCGAAGGCGGCGCCGGCCCCGTCACGCAGACGATGGAATACACCGCCGATGCAGAGGGCGTTTCCGGCGGATGGCTGACGATGACGGTCAAAAACCGCTTCTTCCCCGGCGACCGGGTGGAGGTGCTGACGCCGGACGGCGTCCGTCCCCTGACCGTGCGGGAAATCAGGGACGCGGAAACCGGGGAGATCCTTCCCGCCGCTTCGCCTGCCGGCAGGCGGGTATGCGTCCCCTGCGGCTTTTCCGCCGAACCGGGGGACTTTGTGCGGGGCGTCAACCGGAATCATCTGTGACAATTCTGCCCGCCGGACCGGCGGGACCCGCATGCTGACAGATCGGGCCGGGGCGCCCGATTTTTTTCATTTACAAAATTCTTCTTTTGGCGTATACTTTCCTTTGCATTCATTGATTTCAAGGAGGCCGGTAACATGAGCGTCATGCCCTACAATCCAGCGGAAATCGAACCCAAATGGCAGCGGATCTGGGAGGATCAGCATGCCTTTGAGGCGGAGTTTCCTTCCGATAAAAAGAAGTACTACTGCCTGATCGAATTCCCCTATCCCTCCGGACAGGGCCTGCACGTAGGCCATCCCCGGTCCAATACCGCTTTGGACATCATCGCCCGCAAGCGCAGGATGGAGGGCTACAACGTCCTGTACCCGATCGGGTGGGACGCTTTCGGCCTGCCGACGGAAAACTACGCCATCAAGAACCACATCCATCCGTCCATCGTCACCAGGGAAAACGTGGACCATTTCCGCAGCCAGCTCAAGAAGCTCGGCTTCTCCTTCGACTACACCCGGGAAGTAAACACCACCGACCCGGAATACTACCGCTGGACGCAGTGGATCTTCCTCAAGCTCTTTGAGAAGGGCCTGGCCTACAAGAGCGAGATGCCGATCAACTGGTGCCCGTCCTGCAAGTGCGGCCTGGCCAACGAAGAAGTGGTGGACGGCAAGTGCGAGCGCTGCGGCACAGAGGTCACCCGCCGGGTCAAGAGCCAGTGGATGCTGAAGATCACCGCCTACGCCCAGAAGCTCCTGGACGGTCTGGACCATGTGGACTTCATCGAGCGCGTCAAGGTGCAGCAGCGCAACTGGATCGGCCGCAGCGAGGGCGCGGAGGTGCTCTTTGCCCTGACGCTGCCGGGCGAACAGCTGAAGGTCTACACCACCCGCCCGGACACCCTGTTCGGCGCGACCTATATGGTCATCTCCCCGGAGCACCCGCTGATCGAAAAATACAAAGATCAGATCACCAATTACGCGGACGTCGCCGCCTACCGGGACGCCGCGGCCAAAAAGAGCGAGTTTGAGCGCACGGAGCTGGCCAAGGACAAAACCGGCGTGCAGATCGAGGGCTTCCGGGCGATCAACCCGGTAAACGGCAGGGAGATCCCCGTCTGGGTGTCCGACTACGTGCTGATGACCTACGGCACCGGCGCGATCATGGCCGTTCCCGCCCACGACCAGCGCGACTGGGACTTCGCCAAGAAGTTCAGCCTGCCGATCATTGAAGTCGTGGCCGGCGGAAAAGACGTGCAGGAAGAGTGCTTCCCGGACGTCGCCACCGGCGTGCTGGTCAACTCCGACTTCCTGAACGGCCTGTCCGTGGCCGAGGCCAAGAAGGCCATCACCGACTGGCTGACGGAAAAGGGCATCGGCGAAAGGAAGATCAACTTCAAGCTCCGCGACTGGGTCTTCTCCCGCCAGCGCTACTGGGGCGAGCCGATCCCGATCATCCACTGCCCGTGCTGCGGGGCCGTGCCGCTTTCGGAAGAGGACCTGCCGCTGCTGCTGCCCGACGTCGAGGCCTATGAGCCGACCGATTCCGGGGAAAGCCCGCTGTCCCGCATGACGGACTGGGTCAACGTCAAGTGCCCCCGCTGCGGCGCGGACGCCAAACGCGAAACCGACACGATGCCCCAGTGGGCCGGCTCCAGCTGGTATTTCATGCGCTACTGCGACCCGCACAACAAAAACGCCCTGGCCTCCAGGGAGGCGCTGGACTATTTCATGCCCGTGGACTGGTACAACGGCGGCATGGAGCATACCACCCTGCACCTGCTGTACAGCCGGTTCTGGCACCTGTTCCTGCACGACCTGGGCGTGGTCAGCGCGCCCGAACCTTACCAGAAGCGCACCAGCCACGGCATGATCCTGGGCGAGAACGGCGAAAAGATGTCCAAGTCCCGCGGCAACGTGATCAACCCGGACGACACCGTGGCCGAGATCGGGGCGGACGCCTTCCGCATGTACGAGATGTTCATGGGCGCGTTCGACCAGGCCATCCCGTGGTCCACCAGCGGGGCCCGCGGCTGCCGCAAGTTCCTGGACCGCGTGTGGCGCCTGCAGGACATCCTGACGGACGAAGAGGAAATCAGCCGGGACATGCTGGTGCCCTTCAACCAGACCATCAAGAAGGTCTCCGAGGACTACGAGGCGATGAAGTTCAACACCGCCATTGCCCAGATGATGACCCTGGTCAACATGATCAACACCAAGGGGACCATCACCCGCGGGGAACTGAAGATGCTGCTGCTCCTCCTGTCCCCCGTGAGCCCGCACATCTGCGAGGAAATGTGGGCGCAGAACGGCTTCGGCGCCCCGCTCCACCACCAGCCCTGGCCGGCCTGGGACGACAACTATCTGACGGAAGACATGACCGAGATCGCCGTGCAGATCAACGGCAAAGTCAAGGCCAAGCTGATGGTGCCCACCGGCATGACCCGGGAAGAGGGCATGGCGGAGCTGCCCGGACGGGAAGAGGTCGTGAAGCTCGTCGCCGGCCGGCAGATCGTCAAGGCCGTCTACGTGCCCGGCAGGCTGTTCAACCTCGTGGTCAAATAATCGATGATATGCCATTCAAAAGAGCTGCTGCACCAGGTGCAGCAGCTCTTTTGAACGGATGAAGCACAATGTTCCGCCGATCAGAAAAGGTGTTTTCATCCATGCTGTTTTGTCAGCCGGACGTCCGCCCCTTTGAGCGGCACGACCCGGCACAGCCCGCTGTCGAGCAGGCGGGAGGCGATCCGCTCAGTATACCGGGCTTTGAGCTCCCGCATGGTCAGGTTGGTGCTGAACACCATCGGCAGCCGGCGGCTGCGGCGCACGTTCATCAGCTGGAACAGCTGCTCCAGCGTGATGTTTTCCATCATCGGCTCCATGCCCAGGTCGTCGATCAGGAGCAGATCCGCGTCATACAGCCCGGCGGTATCGTCTTCCCGGCCGAAAAAAGCGTCCCGCATCCGGCGGATCACGTCATACGCGGAGACGAGGCACACGTTCATGCCCCTTTCGCCCAAACGGCGGGCGATGCAGCACAGCAGATAGCTCTTGCCCAGGCCGCTGCTGCCGTACAGCAGCAGGTCCCGCGGCTGCTGGGCGGGAAACCGGTCGGCGTACGCTTCGCACACGTCCCGGATGATGCGCATCTCCTCCCGCTGGGTGATCTCCATCCCCTCCGGAACGGTGTCCGGGAAAACGTTCAGGTCGAAAGCCTCAAAGCTCTCCTCCTGTGTGCCGACGGTATCGGTCAGGGACAGGAGAAGCGGGCGGGCGCAGTCGCACCGGTAGCGCTCTTCATCGCCCATCAGCCCGGTATCCCGGCACTTTGGGCAGCGGTAAACGGGCTCCAGGTAGTCTTCCGGAAAACCGCCGGCCTTCAGGCGCTCCCGGATCTCCCGGTTATACGCGCGCATCTGTTCCGCCGGCTGCCCGGCTCCGGGGTTCCGGATCGCGTTTTTGCAGAAATTGAGGATCATCCGGCGGCGCGCGCTGATCAGTTCGCCCACCCGGGCGTCTTTTGCGCACACCTCCCCGAGCCGCCGTTCTTCCTCGCGGGCGTTGCGTTCCCGCTGCAGGCGGTAATTTTCCTCCAGCTTTTCCATGATCTCCCGGTTCATACGGGCCCTCCCCTGAACAGATCGTTGACGCCCAGCCGCTCTTCGAGCTCCTTTTCGTCATATTCCCGCTGGGTATACCGCTGCGCGGCCACCTGGCGGCCGGCGGGCTGGACGGCGGGCCTGGCGGCCGCCTGCTTCCGCGCGTCCTCTGCCGATTTTACGCCCGCTTCCTGCCACGAGTGCAGCACGCTTTTGATGTAGGCCATCTTCCGGCCCGAAGCCCCGGCGGCTTCCTTTGCCGCCAGCAGGATGACCTCGTCCGGCAGCGACGCCCGCCATTCCTCCGCCAGCGCCCGGTCCGCCGCGGTGGGGCGGCCCGAATAGCCGCAGGCTTCGTACACGCTGTAGAGGAAGGTGTCCAGCTCCCGGACCTTCCGGATGTACCGCTCCACCTCTTCCGGCGCGGTCAGCCCCTTGTCCCGCCAGCTGTCCAGGAGCTTCTGCAGGGTGTCCAGCGTGTGGGAGCCAGCCAGCGCGCATTCCCTGGCGGCAATCAGGACGACCTCCCAGTCATGGTCTTTTTCAAGCTCCCGGCAGATCGCCGTGACGGAAGACGGCCTGGCCCGGCTGCCCAGCGTCTGAAGCAGCCGGGATGCCCGGTTCAGCGTCTCGTCTCCCTCGGTCAGCAGGCGGTCCACCTGTTCCCCGTCCAGCTTTTTGCCGTCCTGCCTGAGGCGGCCCAGGATCCCGTCCAGATATTTGAAGGTCGGGTCGCCCGCCGCGGCGGTCTCCCGGCAGGCGGTCAGCACGGCCTCCGGGGTAAAGCCCCATTCCCGGATCCATTTGCGGTACAGGCTGAGCTCCTCCTCGCTGGGCAGGCGGCGCTTCCCCAGCCTGCGGAGAACGGCCTGCGCCCCGTTGTGCACGGAGGTCTGAAAGCCCAGATAGCTCTCGGCGTCTTCCGCGCTGATCACGCCCTCCTGCCGCATGCGGGCGGCCGTTTCCCCGGCCTTGCGGAAAGAAAACTGTTTCCCGGCCGAATGCTTATAATGGTTCAGCAGGGTCAGCACGGCCCCCTCGGACAGTCCCTCGTCCACCACCCATTCATAGGCCATGGCGATTTCGGAAGGCCGCACCTTGCGGTCGTCCCCGAACAGGGCATACACGCTTTCGGAAAACTCAACGAAGGCCTCGTCCGCCTGGGCGGCGGCATCCTGCCCGGTCAGCGAGCGCTGGGCCAGGGAATACAGGCGGTACACCGGCGGGTCGGAAGCGATGTAGGACAGGGCGCCTCGCCGCTCCCAGTAGCGCAGGGCAGCCTCGACCTCCGCCGTCGTCTGCCCCAGCTCCCTGGCGAAATCGTCCAGGGAAAGTGCTTCGTCCTTCTGCCCGCTGTGGAACAGGGCGGACAGATACACCTTGACAAAATCCCCCTTGGCCGCCGGCATCAGCTCCGTCAGGAAGATGTTCTCCACCGCCGTCACCCCGAAAAAGACGGCCTGCCCGTCCCGCTCAAACATCCGTTTGCTCTCCTTTGTTGAATTCGCTCAGCTGCGAGATCAGCACCGCCGCCAGCATCAGCGCGCAGCCGATGTATCCGGCCGGCCGCATCCTTTCTCCCAGG
Source organism: Christensenellales bacterium (assembly GCA_045113695.1). GTDB lineage: Bacteria > Bacillota > Clostridia > Christensenellales > Aristaeellaceae > UBA4246. The sequence goes on along the minus strand of JBGUJG010000045.1, from coordinate 29,485 downwards.
AAGACCGCCCCGCCCACAGCGCTGAATACGGATTCCATCGACAGCACGATGGCCGCGTGGGCGGGCCTTGCGTCCTTCTGGCCGATCGTCTGCAGGGTATAACCCCCGGCAGTGGACAGGACGCTCAGATACAGCAGCTGCGGCCAGACCGCAGCCACATCCTCAAGAGCCGCAGTCTCAGTCATCAGGGCAAAGCACAGGTCCATCAGCCCGCACCAGAAAAACTGTACGCTGCACAGGTCGATCGCCTCAAGCCCGCCGGTGTACCGGTCCGTAAACAGGATGTGCAGGGCCCAGAAGACGGAGCCGCCCAGGGCCAGCAGATCCCCCTGCGTGGGGGTCAGGCTGTCCTCTGTCCCGCAGAGCAGGTACAGGGAAACGACGGCCAGCGGCAGGGCCAGCCAGGTGCCCGCGTGGGTCCGCTTCCGGAACAGCATCGCGCCCAGGACCGGCACGAGCACCACATACAGCGTCGTTAAAAACCCGCACTTGCCCGGCCCGATCGTAGCGACGCCCTGCTGCTGCAGGTTAGCCGCGCAGAAAAGCACCGTACCCAGCAGCATGCCCGGCAGGACAGCCTTCCGGTCCATCGGGGGCAGATGCTTTTGCCGCCGGACGGGCAGGGTGACCAGATACAGAGCCGCGGCGCCGGCGATATACCGCCACGCGCCGAACGTAAACACAGGAAGGCTCTCCGCCCCGGTTTTCTGGGCGGTAAACGCGAACCCCCAGATGGCCGCCGTCAGCAGCAGGATCCATAGCGCTCTGGTCTCTTTCTTCATCCGGCCGTCCAAGTTCCTTCCCGAAAAAATCCGATGCCTCCCGATTATATCATGAATCCGCCTCCGCTTCAACGGCCGTGCATTACATTTGGCCCATCGGAGCGTCCGGCGGATCACAAATCCGAATATGAACTTTTGGGAAAACTCCGGCAGGGTCCTTTTCATTTGGCCCAAACTATGGTAAAATACGGCCGAGAGGACAAATCATACCAGACGGTCCCTTCCCGGACCCGTCATTCAAAGGAGGAAAACAAACATGGCAAAGTGGATCTGCAAAGTCTGCGGTTTCGTGTACGAGGGCGACCAGCCGCCGGAAAAGTGCCCGGTCTGCAAGGCCCCCGCTTCCCGGTTTGAAGAACTGATCGAAGGCCTGACCTGGGCCGCCGAGCACGTGGTCGGCGTCGCCAAGGACGCGCCGGAAGACATCAAGGCCGACCTGCGCGCCAACTTCAACGGCGAGTGCTCCGAAGTCGGCATGTACCTGGCCATGAGCCGCGTGGCCTACCGCGAGGGCTATCCGGAAATCGGCGAATACTGGAAGACCGCCGCCTTTGAGGAAGCCGAGCACGCCGCCAAGTTCGCCGAGCTCCTGGGCGAAGTCCTGACCGACAGCACCGAAAAGAACCTCAAGATGCGCGTCGATGCCGAAAACGGCGCCACCGCCGGCAAGACCGACCTGGCCAAGCGCGCCAAGGCCCTGAACCTGGATGCCATCCACGACACCGTGCATGAAATGGCCAGGGACGAAGCCCGGCACGGCAAGGCCTTCGAGGGACTGCTCAAGAGGTATTTCGGGAAGTAAAGTGCTTGCTCCGCAAGCATTTTGGATGGGTGACTCTCGATGGGGGTCATCCATTTTTTGTTGCCAACGGTGGTTTTCACAACTGTTCAAAGTTCAAGTCTGTGACTCAAAGAAACAAACGCAGCCATTTCAGCCTCTTGCATCGGCATGAACCCCTGTGATACAATATCATCGGAAACATTGTTATGAACCTTTGAAATTTGCGAAAGGAGGCAATCGGATTGACCTATACGGCTTTGGAAAAAAAGATCAGAAATCTCCCGGAAGACTGTCTTGAAGAAGTATCCCATTATGTTGAGTATCTGTTATACCGTCAGGAAACCGGGAAAAGAAAAGAAACAAATCTGAACGGTTATTTCGGAAGTATGGAAAATCTGCCTGACGGCCTCGGTCTGCAAAGGAAATGCCGCGATGAATGGGATTGAATTTCTTGCTGATACCAACGCAATCATTTATCTTCTGAGCGGGAAAGAATGCATGAGACCATACCTTCATACGCATCTTTCCGTATCCGTTATCAGCCGGATGGAAGTACTTTCCTTTTCCGGGATCACTGCAGAAGAGGAGACTGTGATCCGCAATCTGCTGAATGAATGTAATATGCTTCAAATAGACAGCTCTGTTGTCGAAGAAACAATTCGCCTGCGCAGGCAATATAAAATCAAACTTCCGGATGCAATTATTGCTGCAACAGCAATTGCAAACAATATTCCTTTGATTACCGCTGACCATGGTTTCTCAAAAATTGCCGGACTTGATATTGAACAATTGACTCCATGATGAAAAATACGCCGGCCTGCAGGAAAAAGCCGATCAGATATACAGACGTCCTTCCGCCGGGCGCCGTCTCCGTTAATGTCACCGGAGACAGCACAATCCTTGTCACCTTTTCGAACGGTGAAGTCCGTCTGTTTGACCTGAAACCCCTGTTATCCAGAAAATGTTATGCCGGGCTGAATGATCAGGCCTTCCTCTCCCTGGCTTTCATACAATACGGCTGTGTCGCCTGGCCAGACAATATTGATATTGATCCGGATTGGCTGTATGAGGACAGTGTAGCCGTTCATCAAACGCAATCCGGAAAATTATCATATACACAAATCCAGCCTCGTTCACGGAAATCGTCCATGAAATAACCAGGGACGAGGCAAGACATGGAAAGGCGTTTGCGGGGCTGCTTAAGCGGTATTTCGGGAAGTATTCTTACAGGGAACAGCGCTTGTTTCGCTGCCCTCAGTTTTTCCTGCATCAACTGGCATGAGGAGCAGAACATGATGGAAAAGAGAACGGAAAAAGCCGCAGAAGAGAAACGCGAAAAGCAGGAACTGAAAGACGAAGAAGCGAATCTGGTTGCGGGAGGCGCCGGTTTTGCCAAGGTGCGCTGTCCCTCGTGCGGATCACATTTTTTTAAAATGCAAGATGGCCGCCGAGTATGCAGCGGCTGCGGCCGCAAATACTGACCAGGCATTAGCTAAGAATGATGCCCCCCAATGTACATCCAGGGGCGGCTCCTGCCCCCAATCACCCAGGGACACCGGTGTGATCGTTATTTTGTAAAGAAAAGAGTTGATTCGCGATGACAGGCAAAAGGATTGAATTGAACGATAACGAAATCGACAAGGTGGTCGGCGGAGTAGGACATCGACCCAATCAGGGCGCTGGCAGGCCCGGAGTGAAAGTCGGTACTGGAGATGTGTCGGGCGGGATCAAAAATGGTACGGATAATACTTCGAACAGTGTAAAGAACGCTGTGGATCAAGCCAATTCCCTGCAGCAGCCCAATCCGTAATGACGATTTTCACGATATGCGGCGGCTGCGGCCACAAATACTGACCAGGCATAAGCACAGCGAAGCCCGCCACGGCAAGGGCTTTGCGGGATTGCTGAAGAGGTATTTCGGGAAATAAGCTGTTGGCCGACGGCAGGATCATCGTAATTCTGCCGCCTTTTATTTGGTGATAATGATGAAGAAAAGACCTGGATGCCGGACCATCGCAATCAGCTGCATCATCATTGCCGTTGGGTTCATCTTTGTTTTTGCATATCACAGAGGCAGTATTCACGGAAAGCTGACGGTCAGACTTGATGATTCATCGAAAACGTACAGTTTTTCGTCACCCGGCGGCTATGGCGGTTTTGAATGGATCATCGGGCCTGAGGCTGCCCCTTTTACGGTGACTCTTTTTAACAGAAATAACTGGCATGTGATAGATATGGACTTTACCGCGGAAAGAGGAATGTCTTCCTGGCACATTACCGGTACTGTCAATGTCAGAACGTACGACCCGATGACCTATGACACAATTATTCCCGACGGCGAACCGCTTGTCATCGCAGTGGATTGTTTCCCGTAAGACCGGCATGGAAAGACCTTTGAGGGGCCGCTTAAGAGGTACTTGGGGGAAATAAGAACCATAAAAAAATCAAACATTCGCAAGTTGGCAAATATAAAAGATTGATTATTTCCAACGGAAATGATAAGATATTATTGTAATAGTGATCATACGGGCGCGGTATGATTAACGTTACCACGGTCAGAAATGGACAAGCACGGGACAGCTAATCCCGTCGGCTATCCATTTGCTGGCCATTTACTTATTCCTTCGCTGCGCATTTTTTGATTTCTTGAAGAACATTTTCTTCCCAAGGAATCCTTTCTTCAAAGAAGCCGTATATCGTCAGCCGCTGATCCTTGATTTCCATGATTTCATTTTCGATGGAGGTTTCCGATGCCATTCATGTTTTTTTCAGGAATTGCTGCCACCCCGTCAGCTGCTCCGTATCAATCAGTGTCCAGGGCAAAACGCCCGGACAGAAAATAAAAAATGACGCCTATCAGGCAGGAGGAATAAGAAAATGAAGACTGAAATGAAGGATAACATGATGGAACTGAACATGAACGAGATGGAACAGGCGAGCGGCGGCATTCTGCCGGTCCTGTTTGTCGGAGCGCTGGTGGCCGGTACGATTACCCTGTTCGGCGTAACGGCAGCAAGCAGCCTGAGCAAAGACGACTGATTCTCCCGAAGCGGAAAATACTGATCCGCACACAAATGATCCCCCGGAGGGCTGCGAAAAGCAGCTCTCCTTTTTTGCGCCCGGATGCGCGCAGAGAGAATCGGACCCGATCATACAGATGTTCCGGCTGTCAAGGCCCATGAACGGGCTGCAGTCGTCCCGGCAGTCCGAAAACAATCTATTGTTTAAAATGCTTCAGTTCCTGAAACAGTATCAAAACAAAGATCACTTCAACCCCTTCCGGCATTGATTCGCTCTAAAGGCTTCTGAAAAAGTGGACTTCTGTTCTATTTCATCCTGTTTGTCCCTTGTGTACGGAAAGGGCAGATGATATAATGAACCGGCATCGCGGAAATCCCCATACCTGGATCTGCATGACCTATGCCGATACCCGCCTGCTGTATGGGCCGGGAACTATGTCCGCCTTATGCAGTATGTTGAAAAAACCGAAAGGAACGATCCCATGAAAGAAGAAAACCTCCGGCAGCTGCTGAATGATATGACACTGGAAGAAAAAATCGGCCAGCTGGTGCAGCTGCCGGGATATTTCCAGCATGAAGGGCTGGCCACGGGGCCGGCGGGCGATATGGGGCTGACCCAGGATGATCTGCGTTTGGCGGGCAGCTACCTGTCCATCATCGGGGCGGAAAAAATCAAAAAGCTGCAGACGGAATTTATGGCGCAGCATCCGCACCACATCCCGTTGCTGTTCATGGCGGACATCATCAACGGATACCGCACCGTGTTTCCCATCCCGCTGGCGCAGGGCTGCACCTTCGACCCGGAGCTGGCGGCAGCGGGCGCCGCAGTTGCCGCCCGCGAAGCCGCCGCCGCGGGCATTCACGTGACGTTTTCCCCCATGGCCGACCTGGTGCGCGACGCCCGCTGGGGCCGGGTCATGGAATCTACCGGGGAAGACCCTTACCTGAACGGCCGGATGGCCGCGGCGATGGTACGGGGCTATCAGGGCAGTGATCTGATGGAAAAGGGCCGGATCGCCGCCTGCCTCAAGCACTTTGCGGGTTACGGCGCGCCGGAGGGCGGCCGGGATTACAACAATGTTGAATTGTCCGCCCGCACGCTGCGGGAAGACTATCTGCCGGCCTACCGGGCGGCCGTGGACGCCGGCTGCGAAGTGGTGATGACCTCTTTCAATACCCTGGACCGCATTCCCTCCGCCGCCAACGAATGGCTGCTCAAAGAAGTGCTCCGCAAGGAAATGGGCTTTGCCGGCATGGTGATTTCCGACTGGAACGCACTGGAAGAGCTGCTGGCCCACGGCATTGCTGCCGATCAGGGGGAAGCGGCGTTCATCGCCCTGCGGGCCGGGGTCGATATGGATATGACCAGCCCCATCTACGCCAGGAATCTGAAACGCCTGGTACAGGAAGGAAAGCTGCCCGAACAGTGGATCGACGAAAGCGCCTGGCGGGTGCTGCGGCTCAAGAACAGGCTGGGCCTGTTTGAGCGTCCTTTCAAAGATGCGGATGAAGAGACGGAAAAGGCCGTCATCCTGTGTCAGGCGCACCGGCAAGCCGCCCGGGAGTGCGCGGAGCGGTCCTTCGTACTGCTGAAAAACGAGGAGAACATGCTCCCCCTGCAGGGAGAAGAGACCGTTTTTATCGGCCCTTATGTCGATCATCAGCTGCTGAACGGCTCCTGGTCCATCTTTGCCGACGACCGCGATACCGTCACGGTCAAAGCTGCCCTGGCGGCCCATCCGAAAACCCGTCACGCCCTCACCGCCCGCGGCTGCCCGGTCAGCGACCCGGAACAGCCCGTCATGGGCTTTCAGCAGCCTGTCCCGCAGGATGAAACGGATGCGGAAGCCGCCCTCCGGGAGGCGGTCCGTCTGGCCGGGCAGGCAAAAAAAGTCGTGCTGTGCCTGGGCGAGCATCGGGAGTGCACCGGCGAAGCCGCCAGCAGAGGGGATCTGACGCTCCCCGGGTGCCAGCTCCGGCTGCTGGACGCAGTCGCGGCTGTCAACCCGAACATCACCGCAGTGCTGTTCGGCGGCCGGCCGCTGGACATCCGGCCCCTGGCGAAAAAGGCGAAAGCCATCCTGGTCTGCTGGCTGCCCGGCACGGAAGGCGGAAATGCCGTGGTGCGCACGCTGCTGGGCGAAAACGTTCCCAGCGGCAAGCTGAGCATGTGCTTCCCGTACTGCGTGGGCCAGCTGCCGATCCATTACAATCATCTGAATACCGGCAGGCCCTATCACGGAGACTGCCGGGCCAGCCGTTTCGGTTCTAAATATCAGGACATTCCGAACGAGCCCCTGTATCCCTTCGGATTCGGGCTGAGCTATACCCGTTTTACCTTTTCTCCGGTCAAGCTGAGTGCCGGACAGATTACCGGACAGGAAAGTCTGACCGCCTCCGTCACCGTCACGAATACGGGCGATACGGCCGGCACGGAAACGGCCCAGCTCTACCTGCGCGATCTGGCCGGCAGCGCGGCCCGGCCCGTGCGGGAGCTGAAAGGCTTCCGGAAGGTGTTCCTGCAGCCCGGGGAAAGCAGGGAAGTCACCTTCACGGTCACGGAAGAGATGCTGCGGTTTTATGACTGCTCCATGAACCATGTCAGCGAACCGGGCGCATTCGACCTGTGGATCGGTCCGGACAGCCGGACGGAGAACAGGGCCCGGTTTATCCTGGTCTGATTGGATGCGGGATGGCCGGTATAACGCGAGATGCAAAACAGCCTGCGGCGTTTGAACCGCAGGCGTTTTTGTTTGTATCTCATCTTCTTGGCCGGCCGCGCGCCGGCATCAGCCGGAAACGGCGGCCGCAGACAGACTGCCAGGGAACCCCCGGCAGCGCCCGAAAGGTTACGCTTTTTCTTCGGCGTCCCCCAGCGCCTCGCGCTGCGTGACGGTGACGGTCCTTGAGTAGCCGCTGAAAGCGTAGTCGATGATCTGCTGGTCGGGCCGCGGGGTCAGGAAGCTGACCACCGGCACGATGATCAGGCCGGCCACCATGGCAAAGGCGCCGCAGTTGATGGGGCTCTGCAGGAAGGGCGGGAAAGAGGAGCGGAAGAAGAGGTTCAGCGTCATGATGCCGGCGCCGAAGATGAAGCTCACCCAGACGGAGGCCAGGCTCGTGCGCTTCATGTACAGGCCGTAGAGGAAGGGGGCCAGGAACGCGCCGGCCAGGGCGCCCCAGCTGACGCCCATCAGCTGGGCAATGAAGGTCACGTTGCGCTGATACTGGATGATGGCCAGGACGGCGGAGATCAGGATGAACACGACGATCAGGGCCCGCATGGTCAGGACCTGCTTTTTCTCGTCCATCTTTTTGATGATGTTGTCCTTGAGGAAGTCCAGCGTCAGGGTGGAGGAAGAGGCCAGCACCAGGGAAGACAGGGTGGACATCGAGGCGGACAGCACCAGGATGACGATCACGCCCAGCAGGAAGGGAGAAAGGGTTTCCAGCATCGTCGGCACGACGGAGTCATAGCCGTTCGCGGCGATGTTGATCCGGTCGGCATACAGGCGTCCGAAGCCGCCCAGGAAGTAGCAGCCGCCGGCCACGACCACAGCAAAGGCGGTCGAAATGACGGTGCCCTTGGCGATGGCGCTTTCCGTCTTGATGGCGTAGAACTTCTGCACCATCTGGGGCAGGCCCCAGGTACCCAGGGATGTCAGGATAACCACGCACAGCAGGTTCAGCGGATCCGGCCCGAAGAATGAGGCAAACGCGCCGGGCATGGAGGAAACGGAAGCGTCCTCCACCTGGGCCAGCTTTTCCACGGAAGAAAGGAAGCCGCCGTTCTGGTTGAGCACCGCCAGGATGACGGCGACCATGCCGACCAGCATGATGATGCCCTGGATAAAGTCGTTGATGGCGGTGGCCATGTAGCCGCCGGCGATGACATAGATGCCGGTCAGCACGGCCATGATCACGATGCAGACGGTATAGTCGATGCTGAACGCCATCGAGAACAGGCGGGACAGGCCGTTGTACAGGGACGCCGTGTAGGGAATCAGGAAGATAAAGATGATCGCCGAAGCGCCGATCTTGACGCCCTTGGAATCAAACCGGCGGCCGAAAAACTCGGGCATCGTGCGGCTGTCCAGCTGCTGGGTCATGATGCGAGTGCGGCGGCCCAGGACGGCCCAGGCCAGCAGGGAGCCGATAAAAGCGTTTCCCAGGCCGATCCAGGAGGCGGCCAGGCCGTACTTCCAGCCGAACTGGCCGGCGTAGCCGACGAAGATGACGGCGGAAAAATAGCTCGTGCCGTAGGCGAAGGCGGTCAGCCAGGGGCCGACGGAGCGGCCGCCCAGGACGAAGCCGTTGACGTCGGTGGCGTGGCTGCGGCAGTAGACGCCGACACCCACCATGAGGCCGAAGAACAGGACCAGCATCAGGACTTTGATGAACATACGGATCAGGCTCCTTTCGATTTCCGGAGGGGCAAAGAAAACCGCCCTCCCGGTCTTTGAATGCCGAGAGGGCGGAGTAAATTCCGCGGTACCACCTCTGTTCAGCCTGCCCCTCGCGGAGCGGGCCCTTTGCGGGTACAGTTATACCCTGCCGCCGTAACGGGCGCGCAGCCGTCGCCGCCTACTTCGGGGAAACCCCCTTTCAGAGCGCCGCTCGTGGAGGTAATTCACCCTGCGCAGGCCGCTGCCTTTCACCGGCCGGCAGCTCTCTTGAAGACCTTGGCGCACAGGGTTACTGGTTCCAGTCATCGCGTTTACGGGCATCATTATAATCAAGGCGGGGGCCGGTGTCAAACGAAATACAGGGAAAATACAATCAGCAGAACGATATGCACCACAGAAAAACCCGCCCCCCGGGAAGTCCGGGAGACGGTTGATAGACTTTTTATTGTTCAGGCTGAATGGATGCGGTGATGAGCTGCGCGACAGAAGCGAAGCCCTCATCGGAAACGGGGGTGAACACAAACTGCACAAAGTTGCCGGACACAGTTACAAAGGCAACATAGACGGCGTCAACGCCCGGAATGCTGTAGGATGCGGCGTCCAGCCCGTTCAGTGTGCAGCGTTCGATTTCCGCAGCGCCGTTGGCTTCAAGACTCGCAACCAGCTCGTCCATGGTAGCTCCTTCATAGCCCTGGATGTACTGCGCATAAATGCCTGCGCTGCCGTCGCTTACTTCGAATTTGCCGATAACGCCGTTTGCAACGTCATCTTCGGACAGGTCCTTATTTTCGAAGAGATCAGGAATCCAGACCATGATGGCAACATCTTCAAAGGTATAAAAGCTGCCTTCGATACCGGTGGATGCGATATCAACGTCTGTCCAGTTGATTTCTGCCACGGTTTCGGCAAGGCCGGATGTCATCATCGCCAGTGCAAGAGTCAGGATAACCAGGGCAGTCAGAAACTTTTTCATAGGGATTACCTCCTTGATTTTTTATCCGGCTGTTCCCAGCTGAGCGAAAGTGTTGCCGGTAATGCAAAAAGCAGGTTCCTGTTTTTTTGCAGACATTCTGATTGCTGGAATACATGCCGGAAAGCCGAGAGGCATATTATCACCGAATGATTTGTTTGTCAATGCCCGTATGTGCTTTGGTTATTCTGAAAATACATGCTATGTTATGCCGCCGTTGTCATAAACAGCCTCCGAAAACTATGTATGCAAAAGCTGAAAGCAGATAGCACTGCGGTTTCATTCACTGCCCTGCGGTTTCCTCGCCAGCTGCAGGTCGATGGTGTCGGCCAGGGTAATCGATCCGCCGAAGCGGCTGATCGCTTCCTCCACGGCGTCAAAAAACCGTTCCCGGACGCCTTCCTCCATCGCGATATGGTCGGAATAGGTGCTCAACAGCATCCGGTATTCCCGGGCGGAGAGGACACGCGTCCTGTGAAACAGGGCATACCGCGTATCCGCAAAGCCGTATTTTTCCGCCAGTTTCGCCCGCTCCGCCGCCTGGGCCTCCGTATACTCCGTGATTTTCCGCGGCTGCGTCCCGTAATAGGGATAATAGTATGCCGCGTAGGCGCGGTCGATCGCTTCAAAAAGCGGGTCGTTCCCTTTGGCACGGAAGGGGTGGTTGGCAAACCGGGCAAAAGCACCGCCCGGGCGGAGCATCCGGAACACCCTGCGGTAGCCGGCTTCCTCCGGTATCCAGTGAAAAGCCGAAGCGGAATAGACCAGATCAAACAAACCGTCCGGCAGATCCGTTTCCTCAAACCTGCCGGTGATGACGGAGAATCCGGGAAAGGCGCTGAACTTTTCCCGGCAGATCCGGGAAAACTGTTCGCCATATTCGACCGCGGTCACCGCGCAGCCCGTTTTGAGCACCGGCAGCGTAGCCTGGCCGCCGCCGATGCCCACTTCCGCCGCCCGGGCTGAGGAGCCCAGCGGGCAGTAGGCAAACAAAGAACGATACAATTCGTCCGGATATCCCGGGCGGATTTTTGCGTATGTGTCCGCCGCCGTGTCAAACGTCCATTCCTGCCCCTCAAGAACCGGCATGAAATCACTCCCCTCCGCTGAACCGTTTCTTTTCTGCCCTTTGCTGAATCGCCGGCATGCGCCGCCGGCGATCATTCCCTCCGGTTATTCTACCATGAATCGCCCGTCCGGAACAGAGGCCGATGGTCTTTTTTGCCTGTGTTTCCGCTTGACGATCCGGCCCCCTTATGATACGCTGTGCGCAGGAAACATCCCCTTATCTCCCCGCTTCACGCTGATGCGCGGCGCATGCCGCCCGGAACAGGAGGGATCTGATGCAGGCTCAGGAGATTGCCGCCCTGGCTGAACGCGTCCGGAACAATATTGCCCGTGTGATCGTCGGCAGGGAAGAGATGATCAGCCTGCTGCTGGCTGCCGTCATTGCCCGCGGCCATGTGCTGCTGGAAGACGTGCCCGGCACCGGCAAGACGGTTACCGCCCGTTCCTTTGCCCGGTCGGTGGACGGGCAGTTTGCCCGCATCCAGTTTACGCCCGACCTGCTGCCGGCGGACATCACCGGCACGCGGGTCTACCGGCAGGACCTGGGCGAATTTGTCTTTCATCCGGGGCCGGTATTCACCAACATCCTGCTGGCGGATGAAATCAACCGCGCGACGCCCCGGACGCAGAGCGCGCTGCTGGAATGCATGGAGGAGCGGCAGGTGACGGAAGGCGGGGTCACCCGGGCCCTGCCGGAACCCTTCCTGGTCATCGCCACACAGAACCCGGTCGAGACCCAGGGCACCTTTCCGCTGCCAGAAGCCCAGATGGACCGCTTCCTGATGCGGCTGACGCCGGGCTGTCCGGACCACGAAGAGGCCATGCGGATCCTGAACCGTTTCCTCCGGGAGGAACCGCTGCTCTCCCTTTCGCCTGTCTGTGACTGCCGGGCCCTTTCTGAGGCTCAGAACGCCCTGCCGGCCTGCGAGGTGGAAGAAAGCCTGCGCGGGTACATCGTCTCCCTGTGCGAAAAAATCCGGGCGGACGAGCGGGCGCTGCTCGGGGTCAGTCCCCGCGGCATGCTTGCCCTGATGCGGGCTTCCCAGGCCCTGGCCCTCACGCAGGGGCGCGCGTTCGTCACCCCGGACGATATCCGCCGCCTGGCCGTGCCGGTGCTGGCGCACCGGATCTTTGTGCGCGGCTACGGCCCGCAGGCAGATATGTCGCGCCAGATCGTCCGGACCGCGCTGGACACTGTGCCCGTCCCGACGGAAAGCAGATAATCCCATGACGTTCCTGCTGATCGTTTTCGTCTTTCTCCTGCTGGCCGGGGTCCAGGCCCTGCTGCTGGCCCTGTTCGGCCTGCGCGGTTTTTCCTATGAGCGGTCCTTTTCCCGGCCGGCTGCTTATGAGGGCGAGCCGGCGGAGCTGATCGAGGTGATCCGCAACCGCAGCCCTTTCTTCCTGCCCTGGGTGCGGGTGGAGACCAGCCTCCCGGCCTCCTTTGCCTTCAGCACCCGCGAGGAGGTCGAGATCCGGGGCATGCATTACCATGTCAGCGTGTTTACCCTGATGCCCTTCTCCCAGGTGACGCGCCGCCATCACGTGACGCTGACCCGGCGCGGGCACTACCGGCTGGAGAGCGCTTCCCTGACCGCGGGCGATCTGTTCGGCATGAACCCCCTGATGCGGGAAATCAGCGCCCCCGCGGAGATCCTGGTCCGGCCGAAGCTCCTGCCCGACATCCGCGGACAGCTCCTTTCCTTCCGCAGTCAGGGGGAGGTCAGCGTGCGCCGGTGGATCCAGCCGGACCCCTTCCTGGTCAACGGCATACGCGGCTACCGGGCAGGCGACCCGGAGCGGGACATTCACTGGGCCGCCACGGCCCGGACGGGCGTCCTGCAGGTCAGGACCCATGACTTCACCGCGGATCCGCGCCTGATGGTGCTGATCAACGGGCAGAAGACCGAAAGCCAGTGGGGCGATCTGATGGATTACGAGCAGGAGCAGATCGAGTACGCCATCTCCCTGGCGGCTTCCCTGTGTATGGACGCCCTGCGCCGGGGACAGGAGGCAGGCTTTGCCGCCAGCATGCCGCTGGACGAGGAAACCGTATGCGCCTGCCTGCTTCCGCAGCGCTGCGCCGGGTGGGAAGAGACCCTGCTGGACGGGTTTTCCTCCCTCCGCATCCGGATGCTCCATTCCTTCCCTACGTTCCTGGAACAGCTGCCCCGTCTGACCGGTACGGACATCGTGATCCTGTCCTGCTATGACAGCCCGGAGATTCAGCAGAAGATGGACCGGCTGCGGCGGATGGGCAACAGCGTGACCCTGAAAATCCTGCCGGAGGTGCGCCATGCCTTTGCTTAACCGTCTCCGGCAGGGGTATTTCTGCCTGGGGCTCTTCCTGGTGCCCGCTCCGGTTTTCCTGCTGGCAGGCGCCGCGGGCGGAACGGGGGCGGCCCTGCTGCTCCCCCTGCTGGCCGCCCTGCTCTTCAGCCTCGGCATCCTGCGGCTCAGAAGCGGGCTCCGCGTGCCGGCCGTTGTCCTGAGCATGGGGCTGTGCTTTTTCCTGGCGCTCCGGCTGGGACAGCGGCCGCTGACCGGATGGAGCTGGGCTGGCGCCGTCCTTTCTGCGCTGGCGGCAGCGGCTTACCCCCGTTTTCTGGGCATCATCCTGTCCGGATACAATTCGTCCGCCGTCTGGTACGGCGGGCTGCTGGCGGACGGGATCGTCTGGGCCGTCGGCGCGATCATCCCCGTGGCCGGAATCGGGGAGCTGATGCGGCCGTTTACCTGGGTGTACGCGGTATATCTGATCTTCGCGCTGACCATCGGTTCGCTCCGGGAAGCAGCCGGGGCCGGACGGTCCCCCTCCCCGCAGATGGTGCTCAAAAACCTGGGCGCCGCCCTGATCCGGACAGTCCTCTTCCTGCTGCTGACGCACCTGCCGGCGGTTTCCCGCGCCCTGCTGGCTTTCTGGGACCTGATCCGGGAAGCGGTCCGCCTGGTCTTTGACTTTTTTGCCCGGCTCTTTCCCAAAGAAGCCGGCATGGGCGGACAAAGCGGCGGAGCCGGGATGATGTTCCCCGCAGAAGAAACGCAGCCCCCTTCCCCCTTCATGGAGCTGATCGAAAAAATCCTCGGCGCCGTCTGCCTGATCCTGGCCGCCGCGGCGCTTCTGGCCCTGCTCCGGCTGACAGCCAGGGCCCTGGCCCGCTGCTTCCGGTCCCTGGCCGCCCGCTTCCGCGCCTGGATGAACGCCGTGAACGCGGATTATGACGACCATGTGGAAAGCCTGCTGGACTGGGGGGAGATCAGACGCGATCTGGCCCTGCGCAGGCAGGAACGGCAGCGGAAACGCCCCGAAAAGGTCCGCTGGGACCGGCTGTCACCCCGCGAGCAGGTGCGCCGGAGCTATCAGGTTTACCTCACGCGCCATCCGGAGATCCCGGAAACCAGCACCGCCCGCCAGGCCCTGGCAGACCCCCGGCAGGCGGACATCTACGAGGCCGCCCGCTACAGCTCCCTTCCGGTCACAGCGGAAGAAGCGGCCTTCAGCCGGGAAATCCGGGACGGGGAAAAGACCGGCGCCCGGTGATCCGCGGGACCGCACCGGACGGGCCATCCGCTCAGAAAAGTTTTTTAAGACCCCGCTTTCCGGATCCTCCCGTATCCGGGAAGCGGGGCTTCTCTGTACGGAAGGCATGGGCCGAACTGTGAACAATTGCACGTTTTTCTTGCAACACCCGCCCATTCATTGGTATAATATAAACTGGTTTGGTATCCGGTTCGCCGGATGCCGGGCCTGATCCAGACAGAGGGGTATGTTCCTATGATCGATATCAGGAATTATCGCGGCAAACGCGTGCATATGATCGGCATCGGCGGGTCCAGCATGTCCGGGCTGGTGGATTTCCTGCTGGACGAAGGCTGCGCCGTGACCGGATCGGACCGGGCGGAGTCCCACTATGTGGAGGCGCTGCGGGAAAAAGGCGTGAAGGTATATATCGGCCAGAAAGCGGAAAACGTCCATGGGGCGGACCTGATCGTCTTTTCGGCAGCGATCGCGCCGGACAACCCGGAACGGGCGGAGGCGAAGCTGCTGGGCATCCCGGAGATGGAGCGGTCCGTCCTGCTGGGCGAGCTGATGCGCGGCTACCGCCGGCGGATCTGCGTCTGCGGCACCCACGGCAAGACCACCACCTCTGCCATGACCGGCCAGATCCTGGCCGAGTGCGGGATGGATCCGTCCGTCCACATCGGCGGCCAGCTGGACGCTCTGGGCGGCGGCACGCGCCTGGGCGCCCGGGAGGCCTTCGTGGCGGAAGCCTGCGAATACCATTCCTCCTTCCTCGAAATGAGCCCGACCATCGCGGTGGTGCTGAACATCGACGGCGACCACTACGATTACTATAAAGACATCGACGATTACGAGCTGGCCTTCCGGGATTTCCTGGCCCTGCTGCCGGAAAACGGGACGGCGGTCGGCTATGGGGAGGACGCCCGGGTCATGCGCCGCTTCGCTTCCTGCGGAAGGAAGTGCGTCACCTACGGCTGGTCCCGCGTCAACGATTTCGCGCCGGAAAACCTTATGTACAACGATTTCGGCTGCCCGTCCTTTGACGTCCTGGAGCGGGGGAAACCCGCCGCCCATGTGGACCTGCGGATCTCCGGCGATTTTTCGGTGCTGAACGCCCTGGCCGCCTTCGCCGCCGCCCGGGAAGCGGGCGCGCAGGCGGAAGACATCGCCCGGACCCTCAGCCGCTTTGCCGGCGTGCACCGCCGCTTCGAGCTGACCGGCGTCATCGACGGGGTGCGGATGTACCACGACTACGGCCACAATCCGGCGGAGATGCGGGCGGCGATTTCCGTGGCGAAAAAACAGAAGGCCGGCAGAGTCTGGGCGGTCATGCAGCCCCACACCTTCAGCCGGGTCAAAAACTTCTTTGACGAATACCTGACCTGCACCGAGGCGGCGGACATCACCCTGGTGACCGACATCTGCGCCGCTCGCGAAAAGGACCCGGGCGACATCCACTCCGGCATGCTGGTGGACGGGATGAAGGCCCGCGGCATCGACGCCGTCTGGACTCCCTCCTTTGACGATACGGAAGCCTACCTGCGCGCCCACTGGAAGCCCGGCGACCTGGTGCTCACGATGGGCTGCGGGGACATCAACCTGCTGAATGAACAGATGAGTAAACACGGGGACACGAAAACAGTGAGGAGTGAGCGCTCCCTCCGCGCTCCCTCTGGGCCTGCCGGCCCGCTCTTCGGTGAAAACAGGCCACCGGCCTGTTTTCCGGGCCCTCAGAGCCTCAGTGAGGAGTTAACAGTTGAATGAAGCCAAATTCTACTCCTCACTCCTAACTCCTCACTCCTAACTGAAAAAACTCCTCACTTTTTTCTTGTAGTATGCATAACAACAAAGGGGTATCATATGGCCGAAAAGTCACTCGAACGGATCCGCAATTTCTGCATCATCGCCCACATCGACCACGGCAAGTCCACTTTGGCGGACAGGATCCTGGAAAAGACCGGCGTGTTTGAAAAGCGCGAGATGGTCGACCAGATCCTCGATTCCATGGACGTGGAGCGGGAGCGGGGCATCACTGTCAAATCCAAGGCGGTGCGGATGCAGTATACCGCCAAGGACGGTCAGGTATACGAGCTCAACCTGATCGACACCCCCGGCCACGTGGACTTTTCCTATGAGGTCAGCCGGGCCCTGGCCGCCTGCGAAGGGGCCCTGCTGGTGGTGGACGCCACCCAGGGCGTCGAGGCGCAGACGCTGGCCAACGTCTATATGGCCCTGGAGCACGACCTGGAAACCGTGCCCGTGATCAACAAGATCGACCTGCCCAGCGCCCATCCGGAAGAAGTCCGCCAGGAGATCGAGGACGAGATCGGCCTGGACGCTTCGGACGCCCCGCTGATTTCGGCCAAGATGGGCATCGGCATCGAGGACGTGCTGGAGGCCATCGTGAACCGCATCCCCGCCCCGGAGGGCGATCCGGACGCCCCGCTGCGCGCCCTGGTCTTTGACGCGGCGTACGACAACTACCGCGGGGCCATCTGCTTTGTCCGCGTAAAGGAAGGCACGGTACGCCCCGGCATGCGGATGCGGCTGATGCAGACCGGGGCCGAGTTTGACATCGTGGAGACCGGCGTATTCACGCCCGGCTACACCCCGGTGCCGTCGCTCGGGCCCGGGGACGTCGGCTACATCGCCGCCTCCATCAAGGACGTGGCGGACACCCGCGTGGGCGATACCATCACCGACGCCACCCGCCCCGCCCCGGAGGCCCTGCCCGGCTACCGCCAGGTGCAGCCGGTGGTCTTCTGCGGCATCTACCCGGCGGACGGGGCCGACTATGAAAACCTCAAGGACGCCCTGCAGAAGCTCCGCATGAACGACGCCTCCCTCCACTTTGAGCCCGAGACCAGCACGGCCTTAGGGTACGGCTTCCGCTGCGGTTTCCTGGGGCTGCTCCACATGGAAATCATGCAGGAGCGGCTCGAGCGCGAGTTCGACCTGGACCTGATCACCACCGTTCCCAACGTCGTCTACGAGGTGGTGAAGACCGACGGCCAGGTGCTGGAGATCGACAACCCCGCCGCCCTCCCCCAGGTGACCGAGATCGCCGAGATGCGGGAGCCCTTCGTCCGCGCCACCATCTACACCCCGGAAGAGTATGTGGGGCCGCTGATGGACCTGTGCCAGGGCAAGCGCGGCGTCTTTGTGGACGAGCAGTACGAGGGCAAGCGCATCCGCCTGGTGTACGATATCCCGCTGAACGAGATCATCTACGATTTCTTTGACCAGCTCAAGTCGCGCAGCCGCGGCTACGCCTCCTTTGACTACGAGATCACCGGGGTGCGCAAGTCCGACCTGGTGAAGATGGACATTCTTTTAAACGGCGAAATCTGCGACGCTTTCACCATGATCGTCCACAAGGACCGGGCCTACCCCCGCGGCCGGAGCATCTGCGAAAAGCTCAAGGACGTCATCCCGCGCCAGCAGTTTGAAATCCCGATCCAGGCGGCCATCGGCGGCAAGATCATCGCCAGGGAAACCGTCAAGGCCCTGCGCAAGGACGTCCTGGCCAAGTGCTACGGCGGCGACGTAACCCGCAAAAAGAAGCTGCTCGAAAAGCAGAAAGAGGGCAAAAAGCGCATGCGCCAGTTCGGCACCGTGCAGCTGACCGGCGAAGCGTTCATGACGGTGCTGAAGATGGATCAGTAAAAAGGAGGTTATCCTTTGAATCTCTTTGACGCCCTGATCTGGGCGGTGATTTTGCTCAGCCTGCTCTATGCCCTGTACCGGGGGTTCGTCCATTCGGTGCTCAGCCAGGCGGCCCTGCTGCTGTCTTTGCTGATCGCCCTGCCGCTGTCGGCGGGGCCGGCAGACCGGCTGCAGGGGGATACCTCCTTTACCTCCCTCCTGGTCACCTATACGGACGCCGTGGCCCGCGTGGGCGACTATGACCTGGCCAACACCCCGGTCACCGGCCTCGGGGACGACACGATCGATCATGTGCTTCAGAACGTCCACCTGCCCGGTGCCCTGAGCGGCATCCTGGAAAAGAACCTGCTGACCGGTCGGAACATCGAGTCCGACCGGACGATCAACGACTATGTCCAGGGGGCCGTCGTGTCCTCGGCCATCCGGATCCTGTGCTTCCTGGCCTGCGCGGCACTGTGCTACGCGGCGCTTTCTCTTCTGCTGGGCTTGCTCAACCATGTGTTTCACTTTCCCCTGCTCAAGATGTTCGACTGGGCCGGGGCGGCCCTCTTCGGCGTGATCCGGGGGCTGACCCTGGTGTGTGCGCTGTACCTGCTGATGCCCCTTCTGTCCACGGTGATCCCGCTGGACGCCTTCCGGCAGGTGCTGGACAGCAGCGCAATGTCCCCCGCCTTCCTCTCCGATTCCTTCTTTACCGCCGTGCTGAACGGCAGGCTGTTCTGACCCTGCGGGGACATATCGGGAGGGCTGCCGATGAAGAACTACTGCATCATGCATCTGGAGCGCCGTGTGGCCACCGTCCGGGGGGACGGGAGCTGCACGGTGTATTTCCCGGGCTTTATGCCGTACGGACTGTACCTGAATACGGCGGAGGATGATATCGCCGCCAGGGTCGGCAACCTGGACAATTTTATCCATTGGTGCGCCTCCCGGGTGCTGACGCTGGACCGGAAATTTGCCAAAGAGATCCTGAACAGCCTGGGCTTCCGGCAGGCGGTGACGGACCGTGACCGGGCGCAGATCGCTCTGAGCTATCACTGCGTGAGCCTGACGGACGTTTTCTGGGTGCGAGAAACCGGCGAAAAGCTCCGTTTTGGCGATATCAACCTGTATCAGCATTCCCTGTCGGGCGCTTTTGTGGATGTCAGCCTGTTCGGCCGGCAGCTGACTGCGCAGAACGCCGAGCTTCTGGCTAAAAACGACTCAGCCGGGGATGTCGCCACCCCCGGCCTGGCGCCGAAGGCCTGGATCCGGCGGGACGGCGTGTTCTGGCTCCTGAAAGACGGGGACGAAAAAGAGGTACGGGCGGAACTGCTCGCCAGCAGGGTCGCCCGATGCTTCCGGGTGCTGCAGGTGCTTTATGAGCCGATGACCTTTCAGGGGGTTCCCGTGAGCGCCTGCAGAATGATGACCTCCCTGCAGACCGGGATCGTCCCGGCCGAATCGGTAGAGATCTACGCGGCCAACCACGATACCACCCTGCACGAAATCGTCAAAAAGCGGGACGCGTACGGTTATCACATGATGAACATCGTGGACTATCTGACCGGCAATACGGACCGGCATTGGGGAAACTGGGGCTTCTGTACGGACAACCGGACCAACCGGCTGCTGAAGCTCCACCCGCTGATGGACTTCAACAAGGCTTTTAACGCCTATGACACACTGGAGGGCGTACGCTGCCAGACCGCGCCCGGCTGTCCCTCCCAGCTGCAGGCCGCGCTGGACGGCGTGCGGGCGGTTGGGCTGAACCGGATTGCCCCGGCAGATCCCGGATGGTTCAGCGACACGGCCCAGCGGGAGATGTTCAAAGCGCGTCTGGCGCTTTTGACCAAAGCGGAGGAAAAACACTCATGACTGTTCCCGGACCCGCCACGCAGATCAATCTGGCGGACTGCTCTCTGGTATTCGGCCCCGGGGGGATCAAGCCGGCAGGCCTGTCCCGGAGCGCCGCCTGCCTTTCGCTGGAGTTGGCGGTCACTTCGTATTCGATGAATATTGACCCCTGGCGGGACGCCGGCTGGCGGGATTTTTCCATCCTGGCCGATAACGACCTGCTGACCGGCAGCGCACTGAACGGGCCGGCCTCTTCGCCCCTGGAGGAACTGTCCCGGGGCGTGCGGCAGACGCTGACGCACATGCGCCTGACCATGCGCGACCCGGTGACCCAGTATCTGGGGTTCAAACGCCAGCAGGACGAGAACGCCGGCGCCTGCAAGGCGGTGGTCATGGCCAGGCCCTGCGGGACATATATCGTGATCGGGATCGGCTTCAAGGGCACCGGCAAACGTCTGTTCGACTGGATCCCGAACCTGCGCATCACCCCGGCAGACGGCTATCACGGCGGCTTTGCCCAGGTGGCCGGCCAGTTCGCGGAGGCCTGCGGGAGGATCGAATTCCCGGAAACGGCCCGGGAGCTGGGGCTGTCCAGGCTGACCCTGTCCGAGATCCTCACCTATATGCGCATCCCTTCTTCCCCCTTCCGCCTGTGGGTCTGCGGGCACAGCCAGGGGGCCGCCGTCGCGCAGGTGTTTATCGACCGCCTGGTTCAGAGCGGCATCTCGGCGCAGAACGTGTCCGGCTTCGGCTTTGCTTCGCCTTCGGTCACGGTGGAGCACCGGCGGAATGCCCGCCAGCTGCCGATGAACCACATCCTGAACGCGGACGACCTGATCCCCCGCGTCGGCTTTACAGGCCATCTGGGCCAGTGCTGGCTGTTTGTCCCGGACGACCGGGAGCGGGCCGAACTGTACGGGAACGAGTGGAATTCCCCCTGCTTCCGGGAGGTGCTGGAGGTTTATCGCCGGGCGGAGGACACGGACGACGTCCTGGTGATGGGCATGGCGGCCCTGGACCTGATCGGGGTGCAGTCATCCGATACGCTGTACCGCGTACTCTCCGCGGCGGAGCAGGTGCCTCTCCTGTCAGACTGGCTGAAACCGGCGGCGGACATCACGATGCCGGTGGTAAACGGCCTGGCCGGAAAGCTGCGGGAACAGTACCGGACGGTCACGGGGGGCCGGGAGGTCCCCCAGGAACAGCTGGACGCTTACCGCGGCCGCTTTGGGGACCTGGCCGCGCGCTACGGCATGACCAACTGGGCGATGGCCGCCCTGCGCGCCGCCGCCCTGCCGCACCGCATGTACGCCCCCGATATGGGCAAGGGGACCGTCCGGACGGCCTACCAGTATATCGTGACCGGCCATACGGAGGAACTGATCGGGGCGGCAGACCCGGTGGGTGTTTATCTGCACCCGGCAGAGCCCGGCAGAAGAACGGAAACGGCGGAAAAGACGCAGAAGACGGAGAAGACAGAACAAACAGCAAAGCTGAACGGCACGGCAAAACAGCCTGTCTCCGGTTTTCTCCCGCCGCTGCGCCGCTTTACGCCGCCCGGCCCGGGACTCCCCGAAAAAGGGAAGGTACGCCTGACGCTGCCGAAAAAGCCGGCGAACTTTGTCAGCCTGCGGCCCGTATCCCCCATTTCGGCCGCGCGGATCGAAAAGAAGACGCAAAAGACGACGCCTGCGCCGGAAACCCCGGCAGCTGACCTGACAGACCAGCCCTCCGGCAGTATTCCGGACAAACAAGAATAAAACGGGGGGTCATCCGGCTCCCTCACCGACCTGTTCCGGGCCGGACACAGAGAAAGTCCAGCCGGTCTTCCGGACAAACAAGGGGATGCTGCAAAAAAACTGCAGCATCCTCTTGTTCGTAAGCAAATCAGATCCGGATCACAAGCTGCGCGCCGTGCGCTTTTTTTATTCCATCCAGTCCAGCACGCATTCGGTAGACGCCATCATGACATCTCCTCTGCGGACATAGCCAAAGGAACCGTCCGGGTCCATCCGCCAGCTCAGTTTTCCCTGGGGAACGCTTACATACAGCCAGTCCCCGTTTTCGAAGATCACGTGCATCTTCGTGCCCTTGGGGAAAGTACCGGCCGATTCCGCAAACCAGCCTGTACCCATCCATCCGGTTTCTTTTTTGAGGGTGATATCCCGCCTGGCTTTGGCCAGAAGCTGCGGGCTGATCAGGCCGACAGCATTGTTTTCCACCTGCGTATAGAGGGCAGAAACATAGCCTTCCAGAAAGCCGATGCGCGTTTTCACCCAGGAATAACCGCTGCCCGGCAGGACCTCCAGAACCGGGATGAGCGTGCCCGCCGGCAGGACGCCGTAACTGCGCGAATGGCTGCTGGTCTGCGTCCGCAGGTTCACGCCGGAGACGGCCGTCCACCCTTCCGGCAGGACGGAGGAGAGATTTGGCTTTCCTGTTCCCGGGAATTCGCTTGCCGGCAGCAGCCCCAGCGCCATCGGGTAGTTCATGTCCCACAGGCTGGCCGTCTTTTCATCCTTCCAGGTCGCATACTGTCCGGCCGTTCCTTTAATCCACCACGCGCTGCTGGGAGCCGGGCCGACGTGTTCAAAGCCCTGGATTGTACAGTAATGGTTCGGATCACCCGTTTCCGGAGAGAGGCAGAAGGTTTCGATTCCTCCATCCTCCAGCAGATAATCCACGGCGAAAGTCTCCCGGCGGCAGCGCCAGGTCACCCGGAAATCCCCTTTCTGCCGCAGGGCATTTTCTCCCAGGGGAAAGAGCTTCCAGACTCCGCTGTCTTCTTCCAGCTGGAACAGCGTCCTGGTTCCGTCCTTTTCCATGGCGGCCAGGCCAAGCCCGCCCGGCAGGGTGGCCAGACCCTGAACCGCGCTCCAGTCATGTTCTGCTACGGCCCCGCTCAGGCAGGACCAGCCGATCAGGCGTGGGTCAGAAAACAGTTCCCGGAACTCCTCCGGGATTTCCCCGTCAAACAGCGTCAGCGTTGTCACCGAGACGGTGTTCCGCTCCGCATAGGTGATCCGCCGGACGCCGGGAACATGAAACGGCTCCGGCTCATAGTTCAGCTGATACGCCTCCAGCTGCTCCTGAAAGAGCCTGCGCACCGCATCCGTCCACCGGATGTCCGGCCCGAACATGCCCTCCAGCATCCCGTGCAGGACCCCACCGGCGTCCCGCGCGAAGTAGGTCTCATTGCCCGGCTGAATATTGGCTGTCCGCAGGAGGGTGATCAGCGCCTGGCGGTGGTCCTCGTTCCACGGGGCGAGGAGCCGCTGTTCCGCAGCTGTCCGCAGGATACCGCGGACGGTTTTTTCATCCGCCATCAGCATATAGCCGGTTTCATACGGGGAGGTACCGGCCACACGGCCTATCTCATCCACATAGAGAGTGTAGATGAGCCCCTCCTGCCCTTCGGGCCAGAAGCGCACCGACCCGTCCGCTCGGCTTTCGGTCACAAAGCGGGCGGCTTCCTCTTTTGTGTACCCATACACCTCCGTCAGGTTCCCCCGGACCAGAGATTTCAGATCAAACCCTCCCGCCCGCGCGCCGACAGCCTCAATGGTCAGCCACAGCATCATGCACAGACAGATCCTTTTTTTATATCTCATCTTCCATTCCCCAGGAAAATACAAAAGGATTCACCCCCTGCCTCATTGTCACCCGTTTCCTGCAAACGTCAGATAAACCAGGCTCACGCTTCCGTCCCCGTGCAGGACACAGTCCAGATACGCACCCATGTCATAATGTGAATCCTTTGGGTCAGCATGCAATTCGATATACTTATCTTCGCCGGAAATACGGACGGATTCCATCTCCATCCCCCGGAGCATGACGGATGCGCCCGGGTTCAGCCGTTCTATCTCCTGAACAGCCCAGCGTTGAACGGCCTCCAGTTCCTCCGGGTCCATGAAGGTGCTTACGATCGTTTCCCCGTCATAGTACGCCCCGGCGCTGCTCCGCCAGCTGCCGAATTCCCTGATGCGGTTAAGGACATATACCACGCCATCAGACCTAAACCAGGCATAGAATGGAGTGGGATCATCCTCCGGGCCCATCCAGGCTTCCCAGGCATTGCCAGCCACTCCGGAAATACGGATATCTTCGCCCTGTTCCTCGGTACGAAGACTCTGAAAGAGCATTTCAGCGTACTCTTTGGCTTTCTTTTCATCGTCGATCCGCCGGCTGCCGGAAAGATCATCGGTGATGTAGCGCTCCGCCAGACCCACGCCCATTTCCAGCTGCTCCTTCGTTTCCGATGTGGCGAAAGCGCCGATCAGGCACATGGAGGAGAGAATCACAAAGGTAACTGTCATCCAGCGGAGCGGAGGCTGTTTCCGCATCACGGTGGCCACCCTTGTTTTGAGCCGCCTGCCGGTCATGGTCATCCCGGTTGCCAGAACGCCGACTCCGGGGGCATTCCGCTTTGCTGCAGCCAGCACCAGGACTCCGGCATAGGCCCTTCTTTCCGTATCATTCATCGGCCGGACGACCCTGTCGTCACAGCGGAGCTCGCTGTCCGTCCGGGACATGGACGCAGCAAGCCACACCAACGGATTGAACCAGTGCACCGCGCAGACAAGCAGACGCACGGCGCTCCAGAGGTGATCCCGGTTTTCAAGATGACAGATTTCATGGGTCAGCACATGGACCGCGTCCTGCGGGGAAGCGCTCAGCGGCAGGGCGATGATGGGGCGGAATACACCGACCAGGCAGGCGCTGGGCAGCGGGTCGGTAAAGTACACCGGAACGGGCCTGACCCTGCGCGCCTGACAGATCGCAAGATATTTATCCCGGAGATCACCGGAAATAGGCTCAATCCGGCCGGCGCGGAGCCGGAGGCGGAAGCGGATATTTGCCAGCAGAAACCACACCGCCGCCAGCAGCACGCCTGCCAGCCAGACTTTCACCAGGGTCCTGCTGAGACTGGCATCATAAATCCGGTCGGTCAGTCGTCGGACCGTGTCGTATGCTTCTTTGTTTTCAGCGCGCCAGAACATGTCGGACAGCCCATTCACGGCGTCCGTCACCCGCACCTTGATCTGCCCGGCAATGGGGCGGATCGCCGCGTCCACCGCGAAGGGCGAACGAATCTCATGGATCAGCGGATTCACCAAAGACACCGGCAGCAGGAGCCGAAGGGCGGCCAGCAGCCATCCAAAGCAAAGCGCGCTGTTGCCCAGCTGCCTGCGCAAAAACTTCCGGAGCGGGATCATCAGGATAATGGCGATGGACGCCATGACATTGGCTTCGATCAGGAAATTGAATAACATCGCAGAGCGCATGGATGCCCTCCTCTTCATTCAGTCAGGAGTGACCGCTCACTCCGTCCGTTCAGTGAGGCATTGAAACTGATTCATTTAAGGATTGACTCCTTACCCTATTTACTGTTCTTTCCTCCGTTCATGACTTCCAGGATTTGCTTCAGGTCATCTTCAGAGAGTTCCCCTGCTTCAACCAGATGGCTGACCAGCAGAGACGCTTTTCCTTTGAAGACATGGGAAAGGAATTTGTTCGTTTCCTCTGTCGACGCTTCCTCCCGTGTGATCAGGGGGGTATATTTTTTTGCCCTTTCGGATTCATCTACGCTGACACTCCCCTTTTCCGCCATCCGCTTGAGCAGAGTGATCACCGTGTGCCGGGTCCATCCGGTCGCAGGGGCCAGGATTGCTGTTATTTCCGTCATCGTACGGGGCGCGTGATCCCATAATACCTCCATAATTTTCCATTCCGCTTCCGTCACCTGTACAGCCATGCCGATTCCTCCCTGTCAAATTGATTCTCTGTTAGTGGACGATTGTCTACGCTCATAAGTGTACACTTGTCTACCATTATTTGTCAACACCTTTTTCTGATTTGTTACAATTCAGGCAGGCAATGCATGAACCCGTCAAAAAAAGCCCTGAAACGCCTGTATGTCCGCGTTCAGGGCAGCTTTGCATGATTTCATTTATTCGATCCAGTCCACGTTCTCCGCCGCGTGGATCAGGTTGTCCTCCTTGGCGGTGTAGCGGGTGGAGGTTTCCAGCTGGGCGTGGCCCAGGGCTTCGGATACCAGGTAAATATCGTGGGTGTTCTTGTACAGGTTGGTCGCGAAGGTGGAGCGCATCTTGTGGGGGGAAAGCCGCTTTTTGAGCGGGGCCGCCACCTGGGCGTATTTCTTGATCAGGTCCTGCAGGGCGCGGGTCGAGATCCGCTTTTTCTGGGAGGACAGGAAGAAGGCGTTCTCGTGGCCGGGCAGGGGTTCGATCTCCTTGCGCTGCAGGAGATAATCGGAAAGGGCATCCGCCACCTGCGCGTTAAAATGGAGCACCGCTTCGTTGCCGCCCTTGCGGGTGACCAGGAAGGTCTTGTCCCGGAGGTTCACATCCCGCAGGTCCAGTCCGACCAGCTCGCTTTCGCGGATGCCTGTGCCCAGCAGCAGGGAGACGATCGCGATATCCCGGACCCGGAAGTTCTCGTTATAGGCTTTCTGCCGCTCCGACAGGCCCTCGCCAGTACTGACGGTATCGAACAGCCGGGCGATTTCCTCCTTGCTGAGAAAAATAACCGGTTTTTTGTGAATTTTGGGCATGGTCATGCTGGCCGTCACGTTTTCCCCGATCAGGCCGTGGGTGAACATATATTTGTAGAAAGTGCGGATGGCGCTGAGCTTGCGGGCCATGCCGACCTCCCGGTTGGTCACGAACACCGGATTGCCGTGAGCGTCCGTCACTTCCCCGCCGCTTTCGTCCGTCCGCACATACTGGGACAGGTACTCCGTATACCGCTCGAAATCGCGCAGCTGAAGCGACCCCAGCTGGGCCGGGGTGATCAGCTGGACCGGCGTATCGGCGAAGCGGACGTCCTCCTGGCACAGGTAGCGCAGGAACAGGCGCAGGTCGTACAGGTAGCCCAACCGCGTCAGCTCGCTGGAATGGCCGATCATCGAGCGGATAAAGTCGGACACCACCTGGGGCAGTTCCCCCTGCAGCTCTCGGATACGCAGGTTGACCTGCACCTTTTTTTCGCTCTGATAGGACTGGTCAGATTTTCCGGCAGCCATGTGCAGTCTCCTTTTTGCAGTGCATGTTCATTCTCCGGTTCCTCCCCTATTTTACCTTTCCCCGGCCTTTTCTTCAAGAAGAATCAGAACATTTCGCTGTAAAAACAGGGACACGGAAAAAATTTTCAAAAAAAATAGATTTTTGCTGCCATCCGCCAAAGTACTGCGTATCAAACAATGAGTAACCGAACTGCAAAACGCAGTCAAATAAAAAAGATGAAAAAAAGGAGAAATCACCATGAAAAAGATCTTCGCTCTGATGACTGTCCTCTGCCTGCTCTGCTCCGCCGCCGCCCTGGCTGAAAACGCCGCTCCTTTCACTTTCCGCAACGGGATCGCTTTTGGGATGACCGAAAACGAAGTGATCGCCGCCGAAGGCAATATCCGCTGTGAACATGACCGCGAACGGATCCGCGGCGGTGCGCTGTTTGACGAACTGGAGTTTGAGCACATCCTGGAAAACGGCAAGGACGCCGACCTGCACTGCTTCTTCCTGGACGGAAAACTGGTCGCCGCGAGGATCGATTTCGACGACGACTGGGGCCCCAGCTATGACGAAGTGAAGAGCAGCCTGACCGCCGCTTACGGCGAGGCCTCCGCGCTGGACCTGAACACCCTGGGCAGCGGCCTTTACCTGCTGGACGACGACGGCCGTCTGGGCCGGCGCGCGGACGCCTTCCAGGCCGGCAATGCCCTGATCGTCCTGCATCAGGACGGGGATGACCTCGAAGTGGGCTACTTCGACCTGACCGCCTCTTATCTCAAATAACCAGCCGGATACCTCCGGATAACAACGGGGCTGCCGCTCATTGCGGCAGCCCCGTATCATATCTGTTCAGACAATCGTGGCAAAATAATCCTCCGGCGTCTCCGCCCGGCGAATCATGCGGAACGTTCCGTCCTGCTGATACAGGATCTCCGCCGTGCGCAGGCGGCCGTTGTACTGATAGCCCATGGCGAAGGCGTGGGCACCGGCGTCGTGGATGACCAGCAGGTCGCCCGGGCGGATTTCGGGAAGCATCCGGTCGATGGCGAACTTGTCATTGTTTTCGCACAGGCTCCCGGTAATGTCGTACAGATGATCTTTGGGGGCACTTTCCTTCCCGACGACGGAGATCTCGTGATACGCCCCGTACATCGCCGGCCGGATCAGCTGGACGGCGCAAGCGTCCACCCCGATATAGTGCTTGTACGTGTTCTTTTCATGCACGGCGCGGGTAACGACGAACCCGTGCGGACCGGTCATAAAGCGGCCCAGCTCCGTCTTGATGCCGGGCTTGCCGGGGGCCGCCGGGCCGAATACCCGCTCGTATTCGCGGCGGACGGCGGCGCCCACCCGGTAAATGTCCACCGGTGGCACGTCGCAGGTATAGGGAATGCCGATGCCGCCTGAAAGGTTGACAAACGCGCAGGGAAGGCCCGTGCTTTGCGAAAGCTTCGCCGCCGTCTCCATCAGGATGCCGGCCAGGGCGGGATAATAGTCCGGGTCGGTCATGTTGCTGGCCAGGAAGGCATGAATGCCGAAACGGCGGACGCCCAGATCCTTGAGCTTCAGAAGGCCGGGCTGCAGCTGGTCTGTGGTCCAGCCGTACTTGGCCTCCCCCGGGTTGCCCATGATCTGGTTGCCGTGCATGGCAAAGCTGCCACCGGTGTTGTAGCGGATGCAGACCGTCTCCGGGATCCCGCCGTGTTCCCTGAGCAGATCGATATCATTGACGTCGTCCAGGTTGATATAGGCCCCCAAGCTCCGGGCCAGATCGAACTCGCCGGCCGGCATGGCGTTGGCGCTGAACATGATCTCTTCTCCGGCAAAGCCGCAGCGCTTCGCCAGCAGCAGCTCCGTTTCCGAAGAACAGTCCAGCCCGCAGCCCTCTTCCTTGAGGATGTTCAGGATATGCGGGTTGGGGAGGGCTTTGACGGCGAAATACTCCATATAATCCGGACACCAGGAAAAAGCTTCCCGGACCTCCCGGGCCGTCCTGCGGATGCCCGCTTCGTCATACAGGTGGAAGGGGGTGGGAAACTGTTCCGCGGCGCGGGTGAAAACCTCTGACGGGATCGAGTAATTCGGCATGATTTCTGACCCTTTCGGTGCATTGTCCTGTTCAGTAAAAAAGAAAGCGTCCTTGCGGACGCTATCATTATAGGCGCTGTGACCTGGTTTCACAAGGCAGTTCAGCCGAAAGAACAGAGAATAAACAGGATCAGCTCCTGATCCTCAGACCATCAACAAAGTCTCGTCGCAAGAGAAGCGGCGAGATTTTTTATATGGCGGAACCAAAAGGAAAATTGCAAAAAGGTCTGAAAAACCAAAAGGATTTTGAAGAAAAGTGTCGAATAAAATAAGGGAAGGGGGTATGGAAAGATGCTGAGGGAAAAGGCAAAAGG
>JBGUJG010000044.1:0-13649 GCA_045113695.1 Christensenellales bacterium | reverse complement strand
GGATTACAATCAGGGGGAAGTTTCCCCCTGATCACCCCCTCTTTAGCTCCCAGCGCCGCCTCAAATGTGACGATTTTTACACTCGTGGGTTTGCCCTGAGCAGGTTGATCAGGAATCTTGCCAGTCTCCCTGTCGCGTGATATGATAAACCCAAACAGAAAAAAGCAGGTGGTCCGGATGAAAAACTCCTTTGAACGGATTTATGACGTTGTGAAAAAAATCCCCCGCGGCCGGGTCGCGACCTACGGCCTGGTGGCCGCCCTGGCGGGCAACCCGCGCTGGAGCCGCGTCGTCGGCTATGCCCTGCACGTCAATCCCGAGCCGGGGGTCATCCCCTGCCACCGGGTGGTCAACCGCCTGGGCGAGCCGTCCGCAGCCTTCGCGTTCGGCGGGATCAACGAGCAGATCCTGCTGCTGGAGGCGGAAGGGGTCGCCTTCGAAGGCGGCCGGGTGGACCTTTCCCGGTATCTCTGGGACGGCCGTTCCTGACGGGCGGTGCAGGCGGCGGAAGGAAAATTGTCCGCGCGGAGGGCTTGCGGCGGCCCGTGAATTATGCTACCATGCAGAAGAAATCGTGTTTTACAAAAGGCGGATGGGTATGGCAAAAGAGAATAAAATCATCAAAGACCTGACGGTCGGCAGCGTCCCGGGGACCCTGCTGAAGTTTGCGACGCCGCTGCTGCTGTCCGGCTTCCTGCAGATGATCTACAACATGGTCGACATGATGGTCGTCGGCCATTTCGTGGGCACGGAGGGCCTGTCCGCCGTGTCCATCGGCGGCGAGGTGCTGATGCTGATCACCTTCGTCGCGATGGGCTTTTCCAACGCCGGGCAGATCCTGATCTCCCGTTACGTCGGGGAGCAGCGCAGGGACCTGATCGGGGAGATGGTCGGCACCCTGTTTACCCTGCTGATGAGCCTGGCCGTGGTGATCCTGGCGGTGTTCCTGCTGATTTATCAGGATATTATCCGCTGGCTCAATACCCCGCCGGAAATCTGGGAATATACCAGGCAGTACTGCATCACGTGCGTGCTGGGCGTCGTCTTTATCTACGGCTACAACCTGGTTTCGGCCATCATGCGCGGCATGGGGGACTCGAAGCATCCCTTCCAGTTCATCGCCATCGCTTCCGCGGTCAACGTCGTGCTGGACCTGCTGTTTGTTGGCCCCTTAGGTATGGGCCCGCTGGGCGCGGCGCTGGCCACGGTCATCGGCCAGGCGGTCAGCTTTCTGTTCGCGCTGAGCCTGCTGTACAGAAAGCGCCGGGAGATCTATTTTGATTTCAAGCCCAGCCATTTCCGCATCGGGAAGCAGGTGATCCGCCCGCTGATCTCCCTGGGGATCCCCATGGTGATCCAGTCCGCGGCGGTGACGTTCTCCATGCTCTTTGTCAACTCCTATGTGAACGCGTACGGCACGACGGCGGTGGCCGTTACTGGCGTCGCCCGCAAGCTGGAGGGGATGATCGGCGTGGTGTCCCAGGCCATATCCTCCGCCGGCGGCGCGATGATCGCCCAGGCCCTCGGGGCGGGGAAGATCCGGCGCGTACCTAGGGTGGTCTATACCGCGCTCTGGGTGGTGGCCATCCCCGCTGCCGTCTTCGCCCTGATCACGTGGCTGCGGCCGGAGTGGGTGTTCGGCATCTTTTCGGACGACCCGGCCGTCCTCGCCATGGCGGTCACTTATGTGCCGATCGCCCTGGTCCAGTACCTGGGGGCGACTCTCCGCCCGGCCTCCTTCGCGCTGATCAACGGTTCGGGCCACTCGTTCCTCAACCTAATGGTGGCTCTGCTGGACGGGGTCGCCGCCCGCATCGGCCTGGCCCTGCTGCTGGGCGTCACCCTCGGCTGGGGCATCCGCGGCTTCTGGTACGGAAACGCCTTTGCCGGCCTGGTTCCCTTCCTGATCGGGAGCGTGTACCTCCTGTCCGGGGCGTGGAAAAAACGGGCAAGCGCACAGGCGGCGGAAGCGTAAAGGGTGGAAGCACATACAAAAACCGCGCGGAAGAAAAGATTTTCCGCGCGGTTTTCCATAGAAAAAATCAATCTTCCCGGATCCAGACCGTCATGTTTCCCTCTTCCCGGTTGGCCCAGGCAAAATAGGGGATGGCGGTCAGGGTGCAGGGGGTCTTTTCCGGAGGGAAGGTGCTGTACAGGGTTTCCGGCAGGGTATCCGCCATCCCCTCCGCCTGCAGGCAGACCAGTTCCGGCGGCAGGCCCGGCGGGGAGGGAACGGTCCTTACGGCGGAGCCGCGGGGGAGAGATAGGGAAAAGACGGGTTTTTCCTGGTCTGTCTCCTCCAGGCAGTACAGGACCGGTCCGCGGGCCAGGGCCGCTTTTCCCGCGCAGCTGCGCACCCGGGGGTCGGCATAGATGCGGCGGACGGGCATGTCAAAACTCAGCGACACCGTATCGCCCGGCTGCCAGGAGCGGCGGATGTACGCATAGCCGTCACGCATAACCGGCGTTTCCGCCCGGCCGTCGACGGTCAGGACCAAGGAATCCGCATGGCACGGAATATGAATAGCCAGGGTGAACGTCCCGCCGTCGGGCATGGTGTACCTTGCCTGCCCCTGCCAGGGATACCGGGTTTCCATGCGGATGCGGCCGGAACGGGTCTTCACTTCGCTGCCGATCAGCAGGTGGCTGTACACAGTGTCCCCGTCTTCGCTCCACAGGTATTTGCCCAGAGAGGCAATGAGCCGGGCCAGGTTGGGCGGGCAGCAGGCGCAGGTATGCCAGGGCGGGCGCCGGGGCAGCACGTGTTCGTATCCCGGAACCCTGCCGGATACCTGGAGATCCGCCTCCAGGGGATTGACGTAGAAAAAACGCTTTCCGTCCAGCTGCATCCCGGCAAGGGCTGCGTTGAACAGCTCCAGCTCCATCAGGTCCGCATACCGCCCGTCGGGGCGGTTTTTGAGCATCTGGCGGGTGAAAAACACCATGGCCACGGAGGCGCAGGTTTCCCCGTAGCAGCGGTCCGGGGGCAGGTCATAATCCGCGGTAAAGGCTTCATGGGCTGCCGAAGCGCCGACCGCCCCGGTCACATACATCTGTTTCTGTGTGATGTTGTCAAACAGCCGCCGGCAGGCGTCCAGCATGTCCCTGTCGCCGGTTTCGGCGGCGGCGTCCGCCATGGCGGTAAGCATGTACAGCTGGCGGACGGCGTGCCCCCGGGCGGCGGTCTGCTTCCGCACCGGGACGTCCGACTGGTTGTACACCGTATCCTCCGGCATAATGTCATAACCGCCGTAATGGACGCCCGGGTGGGCGGGGGTATGCTTTTTAAACCAGAAAGGGTCCTGGCCGCGCAGGTTCAGAAAGCGCAGGGCCGTGTCCAGGTAACGTTTCTGTCTGGTCGCCCGGTACATCCTGAGCAGGCCGATTTCGACCTCCTGGTGGCCAGGGATGCCTTCTTCCCGGCTGAAACGGTCGCAGATATGATCCGCCAGACGGATGCAGATGCGCAGCAGCCCGTCCTTCCCGGCGGCTTCGTGCAGGGCGGCGGCAGCCTCCATCAGATGGCCGGCGCAGTACAGCTCGTGGCACTCCAGGAGGTTTTTCCACCTGTTTTCCGGTTCTTTGACGGTGAAGTAGGTGTTCAGGTAGCCGTCTTCCTGCTGGCAGCGGCCGAGCAGCGCAACCATTTCATCCACCCGGCGGGAGAGGGCTTCATCCGGCTTCAGGAGCAGGGAATAGGCGGCCGCTTCCAGCCATTTGGCCACGTCGCTGTCCTGGAAAACCATGCCGCGGAAATCCCCGGTTTCCTCTCCCGCCGCGATGCGGAAATTGCGCACCGCGTGGGATTCCTCCGCCCGCAGGATCTTTTCCATATAGGGGATCGTCACATCTGTCATGAGGGCCTGGCGCGGGGCCCAGAAAGCGTCCGTGATTTTTACGTCCCTCAGCGGTATTTCCCGGATGGGCATCATGGAACACCTCCTCAGTTTTTCATTCCGGTCATGACAATGCCTTCCACAAAATACCTCTGTCCGATCAGGTAAAAAACGATGCCGGGAATAAAGGACAGGCAGGTGGCGCACATAATGCTGGACCAGTCGTCGTTGAAGGAGCCTCGGAAGATGTTGAGGCCCAGGGCCAGGGTATAGCGTTCGCGGCGTGTGATGTAGGTCACCTGCTGGAGCAGGTCGTTCCACAGTTCGATGAACTTGAGCAGGCCCACCACGATCATCGCCGCTTTGATGGCCGGCACGATGATAAAGATCAGGATGCGGAAGTATCCGCAGCCGTCAATGGTGGCCGCTTCGTCCAGCTCCCGGGGAACGGTTTTCACAAACTGGCGGATCAGGAAGATGTTGAAGGCTCCGCCTCCGCAGAAATGGGGCAGGATCAGCGGCCAGTAAGTGTTGACCAGTCCCAGCTTGGACCAGGCGATGAACAGCGGGATCAGCGTGACCATGCTGGGCAGCAGCATGGACCCCACGCACAGGGTAAACAGGAACTTTTTGCCCCTGAAGCGCAGCCGTGCAAAGGCGTACCCGCCCATGGTGGCCGTAATCACCGCGCCGAACACGGCGGGCAGCAGGATGGTCATGGTGTTTCCCAGGAACTTCAGATACTCAAAGGATTTGAGGGTTTCCGGGTAGTTCTGAAACCGCCATTCCGGCGGTACGAAGGCGGGGGGATAGGCGTAAAGCTCCCCGTTGGACATCAGGGAAGACCGGAAGATCCAGTAAATGGGGAACATCACGGCCAGCCCCAGGACGACCAGGAGGAGAAAGCACAGGATGCTTGCCGTCTTTTCCCTCCGGGATTTGGAGGCGGCGCGGCCAGCGCGGGGTGCTTTGACCGTCTGTACGCTCATTCCTTATCATCTCCTTCGTAGAAGATCCAACTCTTGCTGGTGGCGAAGAGGATGCCCGTAAAAACGGCGATGAGCACAAACAGGACCACGGCGATGGCGCTGCCGTAGCCGTATTTATGGGATTTGAAGGCCTGGGTGTACAGCATGTAGCACATGAAGTAGCTGCCGGTCCCCGGGCCGCCCTGGGTCAGGGACAGGGCCGGGGTAATAACCTGCAGGTTGCTGACGAGACTCATCAGCAGGTTATAGAAAATAATGGGGGTCATGCAGGGAATGGTAATGCGCCAGAACCGCTGCCAGGCGTTGGCGCCGTCGATCTCCGCCGCTTCATGGTAGGTGCGGGGAACGTTCTGCAGGCCCGCCAGGAAAATCACAATCAGGTTGCCGCTGAGCCAGACGGCGATCAGCGCCAGGGAAGGGGTGACCATGGCGCTTGAATCCAGGAACTTGACGGAGGTGCCTCCGCCCAGTTTGATCAGGTAATTGAAAAGGCCGTGGTTGTAATCGTACAGCCACTTCCAGCCCAGGTACACGGCCAGGGCCGGCAGTACGTAGGGCAGGTAAAACACCGCGCGGAAAAAGCCCCGGGCCGGCACTTTCCGGTTCAGCAGCATGGCGATGATCATGGAATAGACGATGCTCCCGATGACGGAGATGCCCGCGTATTCCAGCGTCGTCAGCAGGGAGCCGTAAAACTTGGTATCCCGGGTAAACAGGCGGATATAGTTGTCCAGGCCGATGTATTTCATCTCGCCCAGCCCGTTCCAGCTGAACAGGCTCAGGGCAAACGAAGCGATCATCGGCAGGTAGGTGATGCATACCAGGCCGATCACCGACGGCAGCAGGCAGAGCCAAGCCGCCCGGGTTTCCGCCCGGCTGAAACGGACCTTTTTCTTTCCCGGCAGCGCCGTCATCGCACCATCCCTCCCAGGTATTTTTAGGAAGAAGGGGGAACGCGCCCGCGTTCCCCCGCAGAAAAGACAGGTAATCCTTCGTTCTGTCAGAGGGAGGCCGAAGACTCCCCCGCGTGCATGTTTAGTCGACTACGATGGCTTCGCACAGCTCGGGATAGATCTCGTTGATCACGTCTTCCGCCGTACGTTCGCCGCTCCATACGCTCTGCAGGGCGGTGAAGAGGATTTCGTTGGTGGTCACCTGGGTGTTGGGGGTAAAGTACCAGCAGGTGGGCTTGGCGTAGTTCATGGTGTAATCCACCAGGACCTTCTTACCGGTTTCAAAGTCCTTGTTGTAGGGATATTTTTCGTTGCCCAGCCACTCGTTGATGCCTTCTTCGGTCTTGTAGAAATATTCGCTCTTGGGCAGCCAGATGCCGGTGAGTACCAGGGCGTCCCAGTTGCTTTCTTCCCGGGTGTACCACTTGACGAAGTCATAGGCTTCCTGCTGGTGCTTGCCCTTGAACACACCGGTCAGGCCGGAGGTGCAGATGGTGACCTCTTCCTTCATCATGGGCAGGGGAGCAATGCCGTAGTTGATGCCCAGGTTCGGGAAATCGGTGCCCAGGCGCCAGGTGCCGTCGGTGGTCATAGCCACGGTCTTGCTGCCGATGCCGACGCCCACGCCGTTATCCTCGGGGATGACGTTGAGAGGAGCCACATGCTCCACCAGGGCCAGGTCGGCCACCTTCTGGATGGATTCGATGGCTTCGGGGCTGTTGATCAGGCACTCCTTGCCGTCCTCGGAGAACCAGGCGCCGCCGTTGGACAGGGCCCAGACTTCCATTTGCCAGGTCCAGTTGTTGACAAAAGCGCCGTACTGGACGATCTTTTCAGGGTTGAAGCCTTCTTCACCGGGATGCTTGCCGGCTTCGTCGAAGGTCAGACGCTTGGCGACCGCCACAAACTCGTCCCAGGTGTAGGGGGTGTCGGCGGAGGGGTAGGGCTCGCCGGCTGCGTCGAACATATCCTTGTTGTAGTAGAGGATCAGGATCTCGTTGCTGCTGGAATAACCGACCGGGGTATCGCCGTCCTTAAAGGTGATGCAATCCATGGGCTGCAGCTTTTCACCTTCATACATGTCGGACACGTCCGCCATGACGCCGTTGCGGGCGAAGTACAGCACCGCGTTTTCATTGACCATGCCGCAGTCCGGCAGCTGGTCGGCAATGGCGTAGTTGACCAGGGTCTCGGTGTACTGCTCGTTGGGAATCTGCATGGGCTCCACAAAAACCTTGTCCTGCATCTGGTTGTACACGTCCAGGGCGCTCTGTACGCTTTCCGCTTCCGTCTGGTTGCCCCAGAAGGAATACGTGATGTGGATCCGGCCGTCCCCCTCCGCCAGGGCCAGCGCCGGCAGCATCAGCGCCAGGCACAGCACGATCGCCAACAGTTTCTTCATGTTCGCTTCCTCCTTTTTGATTTTCACGCTTTTGCTGGTTATACGATTAACCAACCATCTAACCATAAGATAACACCGTAATATCGAAATGTCAAGCCGGATTTCCTGATTTCAGCTGGTTAATTTGTTAACCAGACCTCTTGACGAAACCAGCGCAATCTTTTATAATCTGTCTAAACGTTTAACCAGAAGGAAAGACGGTGGGTGTATGGCAACCATGCGCGATGTGGCCGTTCTGGCAGGAGTCTCCACAGCCACGGTTTCACATGTCATCAACGGGTCCAAGAAAATCTCTCCGGAGACCACGGAACGCGTGCTGCGGGCGATCGCGCAGGTCAATTACAAGCCCAATACGCTGGCAAAATCCCTGCGCCTGGGCCAGTCCCGCACGATCGGCGTACTGGTGGAGGATATCCGGGGCCTCCCGGTGGCGTCCATCATCAGCGGTATCAGTGAAACGCTGGCCAGGGGCGGCTACCACACGATCCTTCACGACCTGCACCTGCTGGAAAAGCTATACAACCAGTATGAACAGATCGGGGCTTACCGCCAGCGCATCAACGAGGGCCTGTCCCTCCTGCAATCGGCCAATGTGGACGGGATGATCTACGTGGCCATGCACGACCGTCACCTGGACGATCTTTTTGACGCGATGGAAACGCCGTTGGTGTTTGCCTACTCCCACGGCACGGAAAAGGACACCTATGTGACCTATTCCAACAGGGAATCCGCCGCTGCCATGACCCGCTATCTGATTGAAAAAGGCCACCGGCGCCTGGCCGTGATCGCCGGCCACCCTCATTCCTATCCAACAGCCCAGCGTTTTCTGGGCATTCAGATCGCCCTGCAGCAGGCGGGGCTGAGCCTGCCGCAGGAATATATCCGTTACGGGAACTGGGAATATGAATCCGGCAGGGAAAAGGCCCTGGAACTGCTGAAGCTGGACAGGCTGCCCACGGCGATCTTTGCCATGAACGACCTGATGGCGGCGGGATGCATGGCGGTGCTGGCTGCGGCAGGCCTCCGCATCCCCGAAGGTATCGCGGTGGCGGGCTTTGACAACCGGGAAATCGCCGCCTATCTCCAGCCGCCGCTTACCACCATCGCCCTGCCGACCACGGAAATCGGGACCCAGGCGGCCCTGCACATCATTGACATGATCAACAACCCGCGCACCCACCCCGCCCGGGAAATCCTGCCCTGCACCATCATCGAAAGGAAATCAGTATAAATATATGCAAAGCGACCGCTGCAGAAACTGCAGCGGCCGCTTTGCATGGGAAATCCTCAGACAAGCTCCGTCCATCCGTAGGGATCTTCCGTTTTGCCCCACTGGATTCCGGTCAGCGTGTCGTACAGCCATTGGGTCAAAGGTCCTATCTTGCCGCCGGCCACGGTGTACTTTTCACCGTCGTAGGAGAGTTCGCCGATCGGGGAGACCACGGCGGCCGTGCCGGTGCCCCAGGCTTCCTTGAGGGTGCCCTGGCGCATGGCTTCCTTCAGCTCATCCACAGACAGCAGGCGCTCTTCGACCTTGTAGCCCTTCTTTGTCAGGAGTTCCACGCAGCTCTTGCGGGTGATACCGGGCAGGACGGAGCCGGTCAGCTTCGGGGTGACGATGGTATCCCCGATCTGGAACATGACGTTCATCGCGCCGACTTCCTCAATGTACTTGCGCTCCACGCCGTCCAGCCAGAGCACCTGGGAGTAGCCCTTGAGCTCTGCCTTGTGGCCGGCGCGGTTGCTGGCGGCGTAGTTGCCGCCGCACTTGGCGTAGCCGGTGCCGCCGCGGACCGCGCGGACGTCTTCGGTCTCGATCATGATTTTGACCGGGTTCAGGCCTTCCTTATAGTAGCTGCCCACGGGGGACAGAATCACGCAGTAGAGCGCCTTCTGCAGGGTGTGGAGCCCGAGGAAGGGGTCGGTGCCGATCAGGAAGGGGCGGATGTACAGGGAGGTTCCGGGCAGGGAGGGCACCCAGTCCCGCTCCAGGTCGATCAGAGTCTTGAGGGCTTTGAGGACGAAATCCGGGTCCACCTCGGGCAGGGTGATGCGCTCAGCGGAGTTGTTCAGGCGCTTGAAGTTCTCCATCGGCCGGAACAGCTGGATCTGTCCGTCGGGGCGGCGGTAGGCCTTCATGCCCTCGAAGATTTCGGCGCCGTAATGCAGCACGGCGGACGCCGGGCTCAGCGTCAGATCCCCGTAGGGGACGATCCGGGCGTCATGCCAGCCCTGTTCCGGGTCGTAATCCATCAGGAACATATGATCCGTAAAATAGCGGCCGAAGCCGAGATTGTTCTGGTCCGGCTTGGGTTTGAGCGTTTTTGCGCGGATGATCTGGATATCCATGGATAAGCCTCCTTATGACAATCAGGAAAACCCGATTTCTGTACCTGCATATCATACAACGGAAAAGATTCGTCTGCAAGAAAATATGTGATTTTTTGGTGTTTTTTATCAGCGGGCGGCAGCCGCCGGCATCACGGACGGGATCCCGGGAACAAAACCGAAAAGGGGGATATTGCAGAATGAAGCATACGGCATCCCCCGGCTGCATTTCAGAAGAACGGCTGCATGCCGCGCGCCGACAGGAAACGCTGAATCACGAACCCGGCCAGATAGAGCAGCGGCATCAGACCGGCTGCCCGGCTGATCACTGGATCATACCGGACCAGCGGGGAGCGGTAAAGTTCACAAAGCCCGTCCAGAGCGCTCACGGGATCAGCGGCAGTACGGATTGCCCTTTCCTTGCTTTGCGCCGCTTTCCGGGCGCACAGAAAAGCGGCCAGATAAAACGGAAACGAAACAGCCAGCAGGCCGCGGGAGAACGGAGAATTCCTGATGTCGGTCAGCAGCAGGACCAGGAACAGGATCCCGAGCAGAAAAAAAGCTGATTTGGCCCAGGGGTCCGGTTGGCGGCCGCCTTTTTCCGGCCCCATCCTCTTCCGGGAAACCGTGTCACAGCAAAGCCTGATTTCTTCCGTTATTTTCTCCGGCGGCCAGTCAAAATGCATGGCCAGAAACCGGATGATCCCGCAGCAGGCATCGTCGTCCAGGCCAACGACATGGCGGCAGGGAAAGGCGAGGGACCTGTGATGAACCGTGAAAACGCTTTCCCGGGAAAATTCACCGGTCTGAACCGGAGCGCGGCCGTGGCGGCGCACATGATCGTGATAGGTATAGGAATCGATCGGTTCGCGGAAGGCTTTTTCACTGGCGATCCAGTCCGTCACCGCGTTTTTCCAGTACGCCTCTATGTGCTTTTGATGATCGGGCGCTGTGTTTTGAAGCGTTTCTTCTCGCCGGCGGGCGCCATCTTCATATGCTTCCTGAAAGACTGGCTTCATCATTGGAGCACCCCCCGTTCCGTTCTGCTGCGTCCGTTACCCCGGTCAGATCAAAATCCGGGGTGTATTCCCGTTTGGCGGAGCTTTTTTCCTGGAAGCAGCCGGTCAGCCCCAGATCGAGCAGGTAATTCAGCACCCGATCGTATTCTTTGTCCGTGATCCGGCGGTCCAGGCCTTTGACTTTGCATTCCGGGATGGGGCTGTACTGGCGCATCAGGCTCACCGGGGTGCCTTCGGGAAGCTCATCATGGATAAAGTCCAGCACGCGCATGCTGTCCTTTGTGCATCCGGGGAGGATCAGGTGTCGGACGATCGTTCCCCTTTGGATCAGGCCGTTTTCGTCGTACACCGGCGTCCCCGTCTGCCGGCACATTTCCCAGACGGCCGGGGCGGCGAAGGCGAAATAATCCGGAGCGCCGGCGCACAGGGCAGACAGGCGGGGGGAGACGTGCTTGATGTCCGGCAGGTAAACGTCCACGGCCCCTTCCAGCAGGCGCAGGGTCTCCACGGTTTCATACCCGCCGGAGTTCCATACGATCGGGACGGGCGGGCGGTACAGGGCCAGGGCGTCCAGTACGGCGGGCACAAAGTGGGTGGCGGTCACAAGGTTGATGTTGTGCGCCCCTTCGTCCGAAAGCCTGCGGAAAATGTCCGCCAGCGCCCGGACCGAGACGGTTTTCCCGAAGGCTTCGTGGCTGATGCCGATGTTCTGGCAGAAGGCGCAGCGCAGCGTGCAGTGGGAAAAAAAGACGGCCCCGCTGCCCCGGGTGCCGGAGATGCAGGGCTCTTCCCAAAAATGCAGGGCGGCCCTGGCCAGGCGGGGCAGGGTGCCTGCCCCGCAGAAGCCGGAGCCGGAAGATTCGGTCCGTTCCGCGAAACACTGCCGCGGACAAAGGGAACAGATCATATTAAATATCGATTTCTTTCCCGCAGAAGCAGACGGCGATCGTCCCGGGTCCGCAGTGGGCGCCGATGACGGGGCCGA
This sequence comes from Christensenellales bacterium, assembly GCA_045113695.1. Classification (GTDB taxonomy): domain Bacteria; phylum Bacillota; class Clostridia; order Christensenellales; family Aristaeellaceae; genus UBA4246. The sequence goes on along the minus strand of JBGUJG010000044.1, from coordinate 2,137 downwards.
CGTCCTGGATCCGGATGCCTTTGAGGCTGGGGATGCGGGCAGTCAGCTGGGCCTTGAGGCGGTCGGCATCCTCCGGTACGTCCGCCTGCATGATGAGGATTTCCTGTTTTTCAGGTTCCTCGATGTACTGGACCGTGCGGTCGATGAGGGTTTTCAGGGCCTTTTTGCGGCCCTGTACCTTTTCCGCCGGGTCGATCTTGCCGCTGCGGCCGACGCAGAGGATGGGCTTGATGTCCAGCACGGAAGCGAAGAAGGCGGAGGTGGAGGAGATGCGGCCGCCGCGCTTCAGATACACCAGGTCGTCCACCGTCAGCCACCCGTGGAAGCGGAAACGGTTCTGCTCGACCCAGGCCGCGATTTCCTCCATGGAAGCGCCGCCCAGATACATGTCGTGGGCGCGGATCACCAGCAGGGACATCGGGCCGGAAATGCGCATCGTATCGCAGATCAGGAGCTTCCTGTCCGGATATTTCCCGAGCAGCATCTCCCGGGCCTTCCGCGCGCTTTCCAGGGTGGCGGACATTTTGGAGGAGAAGGCGATAAACAGAATGTCCTGCCCGCTTTCCAGGAAGGGCTCGAAGGCTTCCAGATAATTGTCCGTGTTCAGCGCGGAGGTCACGGGCACGGCCCCGGCGCGCATCTTCTGGAAGAATTCATGCGTGCCGCCTGAACGGCCGTTATCATCGTAATATTCCACGCCGTCCACGGCGTAGGGCATTTTGATCACCTGAATATTGCGTTCGTCCGCAATGCGGTAATACAGATCGCTGTCACTGTCTGTCATGAATACATAATTCTGCGGCATCAACCGATTCACTCCCTGTCTTGCATCATGATCCTGCCGGAGAGGCGTAGGAAAATTATTCACATCATACCGGTTTTTTCCGGTGAAACCATTATAACTGAATTGTGTCAGAAATGCAACAAGGGGGAAATATTCTTTCTGCTCTTTTGTCGGGTCTTTGTCACGGAATTGTCGGCATCCGGGTGGATTGACGAACGCCGGATTCTGGTATATAATAGCCGTACACACATTCAGGGTGTTTCACACGAAGAGAGGTAAAGACCATGAAAAACATTTCCAGATGGATGAGCGCGCTGCTGGCAGTGGCCCTTCTGCTGACCTCCTCCCTCGCGGCCGTGGCGGATGATACACAGGTATACATTCCCAACCGGATTGAAAAGCTGCAGCTGCCGGACCGGGGCGCAAAATTTGAAGGCGATCCCTTCCGGACGGGGATGGAAGGCGCTGTCACGTACCTGGAGCGGGAAAGCACGGTCGTGAAGGCTGAAAACGGAAAAGACGCCAGGGGCAATATCAAGACCAAAAAAGTGACGCTGAAATATATCAGCAAGGTGACGACGGTCTACCCCGAGGGCAACTATATCCGCAAGGTGGTCGCGGAATACGGCAACGACAAAAAGAAGAGCCTGACCAAGTACACCATCACCTATCAGGTGGGCGAGAAGCAGCTGTACACCGTTTCCTATGCCCCGAAGACGAACACGGTGGTGGAGGATCATTACCGGGGCAGGATCACTTTTGTGGATCACGGCGTACACTCCTATACCAACGTGGATACCGGCGAAGTATTTACCGTCGACGCGGATGCCAATCTCCCCAGCAAAACGCTGTTCAAGGATTCTCAGGGCGGAGTTTATCTCCATCATTATGACCAGGACGAAATCCTGGAAGCCTTCTATACCGACGGCAAGATCGACCTGAAGAGCGGTTCGGGCGACAACGCGAACGCCTGGTATTCCTACGACATCATCAAAGGGGTTTACGTTCCGGCCGGCAAGGGCGGTCTGCGCGCGCCCAAGAGCTTCAAGAGCCCCAGGGTGGAGTAATCGGTCCTGCCGAGCGAAATCAATGTCATTAAAACGGGGGGTGTTGCAGAACCAATGCTGCAATGCCCCTTCATATATCAACAAAAATGGAATTCAGGACAGTTATGCAACAAAGATTGTCAGGAAATCAACAATTTTAAGGTGGTTTGGAGGGGCCGCAGCCCCTCCATTTTAAATCCGCAGCAGCGACATGCGCGGTGCGGGGCTGTGAGCGCCCGGAAAATATGCCGGTGGCATATTTTCAGCGAACAGCGGGCCGGCAGGCCCCGGGCAGGAATTTTTGCGG
>JBGUJG010000043.1:0-29090 GCA_045113695.1 Christensenellales bacterium | reverse complement strand
CAGCGTCGATGGTACTTGGCTGGAGACGGCCCGGGAGAGTAGATCGTTGCCGGATTCCAATAGACACTCATCTGAAAAGGTGAGTGTCTTTTTTTCGGCCGAGGAAGGAAAAAACAACCGGACGGCCAATTATATAATGATCATTTTTCTATTACATCGAGACTGAAAGGAGCAGAAAACCATGACCAACGCAGAAAGAGTATGCCAGTTCCTGGACGAGGCCCAGACCTATTATCTTGCTACCGTGGAAGGGGACCAGCCCCGGGTTCGTCCTTTCGGCACCGCTTTGATTTTTGAAGGCAGACTGTATATCCAGACCGGCAAGGCCAAACCCGTCTCCAGACAGCTGGCTGCCAATCCCAAGGCGGAAATCTGCGCTTTCCACAACGGCCAGTGGCTGCGCGTGACGGGTGAACTGGTGAACGACGACCGGCGGGAGCCCAAAGCAGCCATGCTGGAGAAGATGCCTTCCCTCAAAGCTATGTACAGCGCGGATGACGACAACACCCAGGTGCTGTATTTCCGCGGCGCTGTGGCGACGTTTGCTTCCTTTACCGCCGCACCGGAAACAATCACATTCTGAGCGGCGGGAAGTACATGCGGCTCTGGGACAGTCCGGTCAGGATCAAGGAGGGGTTTTTTATGTCTTTCGGCGAAGCAATCCGAAGCGTTTTCAGCCATTACGCTGACTTCAGCGGCCGTGCGCGGCGCAGCGAGTACTGGTATTTCACGCTGATGAACATTCTGATTTCCATGGCTGTTACGGTGCTCCAGCGCAGCGTGGGCGTGAAATCAGGCCTGTATACGCTGATCACCGGTTTGTACGGGATATACTCTCTGGGTGTTCTGATCCCGGAGCTGGCGGTCAGCTGCCGGCGGCTTCACGACATCGGCAAATCCGGGTGGTTCCTGCTGCTGAACCTGATCCCGTTTTTCGGCCAGATCGTCCTGATCGTCTGGCTCTGTCAGGACAGCTTTCCGGGCAGCAATCAATATGGAGAATGCCCCAAGGCGAAAAACTTTTTTCAGGAATAATCAGCAGGCCCGGACCGCATCAGTCACTTTCGCGGTCCGGGCCGGTTTTATGGGCTTGTTTTTATTTCAGAAAATCTTCTCTGGCCGGGGTGAATACGTCCAGAAGCGTGCCCTTTTCCAGGCATACCGTGCCGTGAACGGCACCTCCGGGGACGACGATGGAATCGCCCGGGTTCATTTCGACGCTGTTTCCCTCCACCGTATAGCGGAAGCGGCCGGCCAGCACGTAGCTGAGCTGGGTATGCGGATGGGTGTGGTCTGCGCCGACGGCTCCGGTTTCGAAGCCGACCTCCACGGACATCAGCTGGTCGTTCCATGCCAAGATCCGCCGGGTCGTGCCGCCGCCCAAATCCAGCAGAACCGTGTCGTCATGTGCCTTAAAAATGCCTTTCATCTGGGTTCCTCCTTCTTTTGTTCCGGGCTGTTCCTGTCAGGACAGCTTTTGTTTCATCCTGAGCGCAGGGCTGATCCTGCACTTGTCTGCCCCGAGATGCGTCATGATCATGGCCCAAACCTCCTGATCCGGGGCGTCTGCCTGGCCGTCCGGCAGCAGGAAGGCCTTGGCGGGACTTGCGTACAGATAGATGCAGCCCGGCATCCGGAAGGCCTGGGCGGCGTCTTTCCAGTCAACCGTGACCGCCTCGCCGGCTTTCTGGTCGCTGACGACAGTGAAATCCCGGCTGTGCAGGGTGACCGTGTAAACGGGCCTCCCTTTTCCCAGCTTCCATTTGTCCGCCTGGAGATTGACCTGGGAGAGGAACATCCCCACATAAACGATCGGCAAGCCCAGGCCGACGGCCAGCAGGACCGCGGCGATCATGCCGGACTGCGGCCTGCGGCTGAAAAGCGCCACGAAGGCAAACGCGCACAGGATCAGCGCGAACAGTGCCGGCTTCACCCAGCGCTTTCTCAGCCGCAGCATATCGAACCGGGCGAAGCGCCGGAAGGTTTTTTCATCCAGCCGGACCGGGATGACGATGGACTGCCGGTCAGACATCCTGTTCCCCCCTTTCGTCTGCTGTCAGTATACATCAATTGGCGGGTTCCCGCAACAGGAGGAGAACGAGTGATCAAATTTTGCCGCCGGACGGACAAATTCAGCGGTTCTTTTTTATTTTTCTTATGGACTTTTTGACGAGGATATGATAAGATTCAGAAAAACGGCCATGCCGTAAAAATTTCAGGAGGAAAGAGTTTATGAAGAAACTTCTTGGTCTGTTCCTGGCAATCGCAATGCTCGTCGGCTGCACCGCCGCGATGGCTGACACCGTGACCCTGACCTATGCCGAAGTGAACCCCGTGGAAGGCACCATCGTCGGCGAAATGGCCAAGGCTTTCAAAGCCAAAGTGGAAGAACTGACCGGCGGCTCCGTCGTGATCGACATTCAGGCCAGCGGCGTGCTGGGCTCTGAAGACCAGATCCTGGACAACCTGCTGGGCTACGGCACCGTGACGGACGTATGCCGCATCTCGGCTTTCGCGCTGAGCCAGTACGGCTGCACCAAGGCGACCCTGCTGTCCCTGCCCTATGTGTTTGAAAACCGCGATCATTTCTGGAATTTCGCCAACAGCGACCTGGCCAAGGAATTCCTTAACGAGCCCCAGACCATCGGTCTGCCCCTGCGCGGCCTGGCCTACGGCGAGGAAGGCTTCCGTCACTTCTTCTTCAAGAACGCCGTGACCGACATCAACTCCCTGAAGGGCCTGAAGATCCGCGTCTCCTCTGACCCGGTCATGACCGGTCTGGTTTCCGGCCTGGGCGCCTCCGCCACCACCGTTCCCTTCACCGAGCTCTACAGCGCGCTGCAGACCGGCGTGGTCGACGCCGCCGAACAGCCCACCGCCAACTACAAGTCCAACGCCTTCCAGGAAGTCGCTCCCTACTTCATGATGGACGGCCACACCCTGGGCGCCGTGCAGCTGATCATCACCGACACCGCCTGGAACAAGCTGTCCCCCGAGCAGCAGGCCGCCGTGCAGGAAGCCGCGAATTACGCCTCTCAGGTCTGCCGTCAGGTCAGTGAATCCAAGGAAGCGGAGACCCTGGAAGCCCTGAAGGCTGAAGGCTGCACCATCATCGAAGTGCCGGACAAGACCCCCTGGGTCGAAGCTGTCAAGGACGTCGTCACCGCCAACATCAACGGCGAAGATGCTGCCTATGAAGCCATCCTGGGCATGAAGTAATCAGAAAAAAGTCATCGCATTCTCCGGGGGATGTGGGAAAACCCCACATCCCTCTTTCTTTATGAAGATGAAAGGAGCGCTTGACTTGACGGAAGCGAAAGTGCCTCAGATCTTCCGGTCGCTGGAAAAGATTAAGCCTCTTTACGACTGGACGTACAAGATCCTGATGTTCGTCTGCCGGATCCTCCTGATCGGGGACATCCTGATCACCTGCTGGTCCGTAGCCGGACGGTATATTCCCTTTATCACCGACCCGCACTGGAGCGAAGAGGTCGTCCTGACGCTGATGGTCTACATGACGGTGCTTTCCGCCAGCCTGGCCATCCGCCGCGCGGCCCATATCCGGATGACCGCCTTTGACCGGTATCTTCCCGATAAGGTGATCAAGGCGCTGGACCTGCTGGCGGACATCGCCGTCATGGTGCTGGGCGTCTATCTGGTCGTCTACGGCATCCGGTTCTGCAATTCCCCCTTAAGCATCCGCGGCAAATACGCCTCGATCCCGACCCTGAGCAAGTTCTGGCAGTACCTGCCGGTGCCGGTCGCAGGGGCCAGCATGATCATCTTTGAGCTGGAGCAGGTCTTCCAGCATCTGGAAGCCTTCTGGCTTCCGGCGAAGAAAAAGGAGGTGGCGCAGCAATGACCCCTGAAACCCTGTCTACGCTCATTCTGCTGGGCTCCTTCCTGATCATGATCATGCTGCGGTTCCCCATCGCGTACGCGGTGGGTCTTTCGACCCTGTTCTGCATGATGTCCATGGGCCAGCCGCTGCAGACCATCTCGCAGCAGATGGTCAAGGGCGTCTGGTCGTTCTCCCTGATGGCCGTTCCGTTTTTCATAACGATGGGCGTGCTGATGGGCACGGGCGGCATCTCGGATAAGCTGATCGCCCTGGCCAACTCCCTGGTCGGCTGGATGCGCGGCGGCCTGGCGATGGTCAACATCGTGGCTTCCTACTTCTTCGGCGGCATCTCCGGCTCCGCTTCCGCGGACACCGCTTCCCTGGGCTCCATCCTGATCCCCATGATGGTGGATGAAGGCTACGACGCGGATTTTTCGACCGCCGTCACCATCACCTCCTCCTGCGAGGGCCTGCTGGTGCCTCCGAGCCATAACATGGTCATCTACGCGACCACGGCCGGCGGTATCTCGGTCGGTGCCCTGTTCATGGCCGGCTATGTGCCCGGCGCCATCCTGGCCATCTCCCTGATGGTCGGTTCCTACATCATCTCCGCGAAGCGGAACTATCCCAAGGGAGATAAATTTTCCATCAAAAATTTCATCAAACAGCTGGGCAAGAGCATCTGGGCCCTGCTGGCCGTGCTGATCGTGGTGGTCGGCGTGGTCGGCGGCGTCTTCACGGCGACGGAATCGGCCGCCATCGCGGTCGTCTATTCGCTGCTGGTCTCGGTGTTCGTGTACAAAGGGCTCAACTGGAAGGGCGTCTGGAAGTCCCTGGAGAGCTGTGTGGAGACCTTGTCGATCGTGCTGATCCTGATCGCCTTCTCTGCGGCCTTCGGCAACTGCCTGACCCTGCTGCACGTGCCGGCCAAGGCGGCCACCCTGATCACCTCGATCTCCTCGAGCCCGATCGTCATCGCCCTGCTGCTGAACCTGATCCTGCTGATCCTCGGCATGATCATGGACATGGCCCCGATCATCCTGATCGCCACGCCCATCCTGCTGCCGGTCGCCATGTCGGTCGGCATCAACCCGATCCAGTTCGGCATCATGGTGGTGCTGAACTGCGGCATCGGCCTGCTGACCCCGCCGGTCGGCGCGGTGCTGTTCATCGGCTCCGCCGTGGCCAAACGGCCGATGGAAAAGGTCGTCAAGGCGACGATGCCCTTCTATCTGTGCATGCTGGTCGCCCTGCTGCTGATTACCTTCATCCCGCAGATCAGCCTGTGGCTGCCGCAGGTCACCGGTTACAACATTGGCTAAACTTCGCGAACTTTTTTTCACATAATTATTCCGTGACACTGCCATTCGAGTCTGGTTCTGCGTATCAACAGATGAACACAGCCAAGCGGCTGTGTATCTGCGGCGGAATGGCCGGACTTACGGAAAGGAAGTTATCAGTATGGAAAAAATGCGGAATGAACAGATGGAAAAACTCACGCTGGACGACCTTGAGAAAGCATCCGGCGGCGTGATCGTGGATGAGGGAAACGGCAAGTTCTGGGTGGTCCGGCAGGACGGCACGGTGTACGCCCCGGCCCCGAGCCTGGAAAAGGCCATTGAATATGCCAAGACCCTCAGCATCAGCACCGAGGTTCTGACGAAGGCCCAGTACAAGAAACGCTTCGGCCGGGATCTTCAGTGGTAACAGGTAACAATCTTCAGTAAAGAACATGCCCGCGGAAGCGCCATCAGGCACTTCCGCGGGCTGCTTTATGGATCAGACTTACCGGCATTTGATTTTCAGATACCCGCACGTAAACGGAAAGAACGGGAGCTTCTCCGTTCCGGTATGGACGGCGCCGTTCCGCTCGTACCAGGTCCGGAGCCGGCGGTTTTCTTCGATGATCCCGATGTTCATCACCGTGCAGCCGGCTTCGGCGGCGGCGGCACGCGCGTGCGACAGCAGACGCTGCCCGATGCCCAGACGGCGGAATCCGGGCAGAACGGCCAGGTGGTTCAGCTCGCATTCGCCGTTTTCCAGGAGGCGCAGCGAGCAATATCCGCACGGCGTCCCGTTCAGCTCACAGACAAACATCGGCCTGCGCTCTGCTTCCAGCTGATGAAGCAGTTTTTCTTCCGTGACGGAGAACGCCGTAAACCGCGGAGCGTTTTCTTCCGTGAGGCCGAATTCTTCCGCTGCGGTCCGGAAGCTTTCTCGGATCAGGGCGGCGCAGGCGGGCAGGTCTTCCGGCCGGACAGGCCGGACGGAGATTTGCCCGCTGTCTTTTTCCAGAGCTTCGCGCCGCAGGATTTCCCGGATCAGGGCCGGCTGAATGTCCGGATAAGTCCACCGGTCCGGCAGACCGTCCGTGATGACGATTTCCCTGATTTCATGGGTGAGGACGGGGTCAAAGGTGCTGACGTCGGCCGTATACAGCATCCCGAATGTTTCCTGTCCGCCGTTCCTGTCCGGGGAGGTGACGGAGTACACGCAGACCGGGCGGATGCTGAATCCGATGGCTCCTGTCTCCTCCCGGAGTTCCCGCTTTGCGGCAGACAGGGATGTCTTCCCCCGGTTCCCTGTGCCCGCCGGGGAGCTCCAGGGTGTCCCGCTCCCGGTGCCGGCAGAAGACCCAGCGGCCGCCGGCCCTGGCGGCGATCACGGCATAGCGCAGCAGGCCGTCGTCCACCCGGTCATAAAAACGTACCCGGGTCATCGCTTATTTCCCTGCCAGCTTTTCCAGCCATTCCGCTTCCCGGAAGCCGGTCAGCACGAAACCGTCCCCGACCACGAGGGGGCGCTTGACCAGCATACCGTCCGCCGCCAGGAGGGCGATCTGCTCGTCTTCCGTCATGGACGGCAGTTTTTTGCTCAGCTCCATCTCCCGGTACGGGATGCCGCTGGTGTTGAAGAACCGCTTCAGCGGCAGGCCGCTCATGCGGTAATACGTCCGCAGGGTTTCTTCATCCGGATGGTCTGCTTTGATGTCAATGAGGCTGTAGGCGATGCCTTGTTCATCCAGCCAATGAAGGGCCTTTTTGCAGGTGGTGCAGCGGCTGTAGCAGTAGACTTTCAGCATGGATTTTCCTCCTGTCCGTATATCAGTTGAACGCCACCGTTTCTATGGTCCTGAGATAGACCGTGGCGGCGGCGGAAAGGACCTGCTCCCGTTCGGCTTCATGGCCGGGGTTCTGCAGGAGCTTCCATTCGTTCCGGGTCTCCTCAATCAGGGAAATGTCATAGCCTTCCCTGAGGCCGGGCAGCATCGGGACGCCGTGCTGCTGGGTACCCATCAGCTCGCCGGGACCGCGCTGGCGAAGGTCTTCCCGGGCAATTTCAAAGCCGTCGTTCGTCCGGCACAGGGCGTCCAGACGGTCGTTTTTTTCGCCCATCAGGAAGCACCAGCTCTTCGCCGCACCGCGCCCGACCCGGCCCCGGAGCTGGTGCAGCTGGGACAGGCCGAAGCGGTCGGCGCTTTCGATCACCATGACGGTGGCGGAGGGCACGTTGACGCCGACCTCGATCACTGTGGTGGAGACCAGGACGTCCAGTTTTCCCTGTGAAAAGGCGGAGATGACGGCCTCTTTTTCTTCCTGCGGCTGGCTGCCCCAGGTGAGCCCCAGCCGCAGGGAAGAAAGCGGGCCCCGGCAGAGCTCCGCGTACACCTCCTGGGCGCTGGGCACGTCGAGCGAGTCGCTTTCTTCCACCAGCGGGCAGACGATGTAGGTCTGGTGGCCGGCGGCCGCCTCCCGGATGATGAAGTCGTACAGACCGGGCCGTTTTTCCTCTGGCACGATCCGGGTCAGCACGGGCGTCCGGCCCGGCGGCATCTCGTCGACGACGGACAGGTCCAGGTCGCCGTAAAGGACCAGGGCGAGGGAGCGGGGGATCGGCGTGGCGGACATGACGAGGGTATGCGGCTCCAGGTCTGCCTTGAGGGCGAGGGTGCGGCGCTGACGGACGCCGAAACGGTGCTGCTCGTCGGTGATGATCAGGCCGAGATTCTGATATTCTACCCCCTGGCTGAGCAGGGCATGGGTACCGATGACGGCATCGCAGTCTCCGTTCCCGATACGGGCCAGGGCTTCTTTTCTGGCCGCTGCCTTCATATGGCCGGTCAGCAGGCAGGCGCGCATGCCCAGGGGCTCCAGCGTCTTCTGAGCGCTCTCAAAGTGCTGTCGGGCCAGGATCTCCGTCGGGGCCATCAGGGCGCTCTGAAAGCCGGACAGATGGGCCAGATACATCGCCCCGAAGGCAATGGCGGTCTTGCCGCAGCCCACGTCGCCCTGCACCAGGCGGGACATGGGGACATCCCTGCGCAGGTCCTCGGCAATCTCCGCAAAAACGCGCTTCTGCGCCCCGGTCGGCGGGAAGGGCAGCGAGGCCCAGAAGCGGTCCGGCCCGTCCTGGGGAAAAGACAGGGCAAGCCCCGACCTTTTCTGCCCCCGCACCTGGTCCATGGCCGCCTGATAGAGCAGCAGATCTTCAAAATCAAACCGCCGCCGGGCCTGGGCCAGGTCTTCGGCGTTTTCAGGACGATGGGCTGTCCGCACCGCCGTTTCCAGATTCATCAGCCCGTGGCGGGCCAGAACGGGCGCCGGCAGGATCTCGGGCAGGAGAGCGCCGGCCTGAGCAAGCGCCTCCCGGACAAACCCGGCATAGGTCTTCTGCGGGATGCCGGGGAGGGGTCTGTACTGGGCCAGCAGCGCCCTTTCTTTTTCGAGGGAGGGGGAAATCAGCACCTTCCGTCCTTTGAATTCTCCCACCCGGCCGTAGAGAAGCAATGGGGCGTCCGGCCGGACGAGGTCCTTCATCCAGGGCTGGTTGAACCACCGCACGGGAACGGAGCCGCTGTCATCCGATAGGACGGCCGTGACCATGGTTTTTCCGTGAAAGCGGGCGAGCTTCGGGGATTCTTTCACATATCCTTCCACGCAGGCGGGCTGGCCGGCGTGCAGGGAAGCGGCCGCCTGGGGATGGGCGGTATCCTTGTAGGAGGAAGGCAGCCGCAGCAGCAGGTCCCGCACGGTAAAAATGCCCGCGTCGTTCAGCGCTTTCAGCCGGGTGGCCCCAAGGCCCCTGATTTCTGTCAGTTCCATCGCCGCGCCCGCCTCCTTGTCGTTCCGGTTTTCTGTTCATTATAAAATGACTTCCGTCAAAACGCAAGGGATCACGCTGGCTGTATGGAAACGGCGGCCGGGCTGCCGTGCACGCCGCACAAAAAAGGCCCGGCGCTTTTGATGCGCCGGGCCGTATGAAGCGGTTCAGTATACGCCGTTTTTGGTGATTTCCAGATCGCCGGATTTCTTCATCAGCGTCACGCCGCTGAAGGAATTCGCCGGAATCTTTTCTTCACCGCTCTGAGCGGCCACAGTGACCCGGGCACCGCCGTCTTCCAGACTGAGGGTGAAGACATAGTAATCAATCCTGGTGGCGGGGAACCAGTCGGGCGTGATGTTGTACAGACGGACCTTCAGGTCGGTATCGCCGACGCGGAGGATCACGGCGTCAATGCCGTCATTGATCCATTTCTTGACGTCGCCGGGCTTCAGGTACATGCTGTATGCACTGGAAGCTGTTCCGCTGACAGGATCGTGAGGCGTCAGGATCAGCACGCGCTGGCCGCGGGTCTCAACGATGTCGGAGGCATAGCCGTAATTCCTGTCCCATTCGTCGCGCACCAGGCCGGAAATGAGGTTCTTGGAATGCTCGTTGTACGTCCAGTCTTCTTCGCCGCAGTTCCTGCACTCGTAGTAAAGGCGGATGATGGTGCGGCCGGTGACCATGTAGCTGTGGCCGGTGGCCGCAAGATACATCTTCTTGCGGCTCAGCTCTTCGCCGCAGATCTTGCAGTAGACAACGGCTTCATAATGGCCATCCCGCGTGCAGGTCGGGTAAACGATGTTTTCCCGTACGGCCTTGCCGGGGACATGCTCATGTTCTTCGGTTTTGGTCGCGCCGCAGTCCAGGCAGGTGCGCTGATAGAGCTTATCGCTGATCTTGACCCACTTGCCCCATCTGTGCGCGGCGTGCTGTTCGGTGCCGCAGATGTCGCAGGAGTGTTTGTGGGTGGCATCATTTTCTTCCTGCCAGGCGCTCCAGGCATGCGCTTCGGTTTCGATCCGGTTGCAGGTGGAGCAGGTGCGCTTATGCACGTTTTCGTTGAGGGATGTCCAGCCGGTCCAGGCGTGAGACTGGGTTTCAGCCGCGCCGCAGGTGCCGCAGACATGCTGATGTTCGTTGGTGTTCAGATCCTGCCAGCCGCCCCAGGCATGGGAACGGGTGGCGGTATAGCCGCAGGTGCCGCAGGTGCGCTGATGGCCGTCGCCCGCTTCTTCCCAGGGACCCCAGCCGTGGGACCGGGTGACGGTGGCGCCGCAGGTAGAGCAGGTGCGCTGGTGTTCATCTTCGCCGGCCGGCGTCCAGGTGCCCCAGCCGTGGGTGTGCGTTTCCGTTCCGCCGCAGACGCTGCAGGTGCGCTGGTGCTCTTCGTCATTGATCTGGGTCCAGCTGCTCCACTGGTGGCCCTGGGTTTCGGTCTTGCCGCAGATGGTGCAGGTACGCTGGTGTTCGCCGCCGACCATTTTCCACTCGGTCCAGCTGTGGGGCTGGCTTTCGGAAGCGCCGCAGGTGCCGCAGGAATGCTGGTGTTCGCTGCCGGTATCGGTCCAACCGCCCCAGGCGTGGGAACGGGAAGCGGTAAAGCCGCAGGTGCCGCAGGTGCGCTCGTGTCCGTCGCCGCTCTCAGTCCAGCTGCCCCAGCCGTGAGGGCTGGTCTGGACTGCGCCGCAGGTGCCGCAGGTGCGCTGATGCTGTTCGTCATTGAGCGTCGTCCAGCCGCCCCAGCCGTGGGAACGGGTTTCGGTTTCGCCGCATTTGCTGCAGGTGCGCTGATGCTGTTCATCATTGAGCTTTGTCCAGCTGCCCCAGGCATGAGAACAGGAAACGGGTTCACTGCCGGTCTCGGCGGAGCCGGTATTGCCGGATTCGGAGCTTCCGGTATTGCCGGTCTCGCTGGAGCCGGTGTTTCCGGTCTCGGCGGAGCCGGTATTGCCGGTTTCAGAGCTGCCGGTATTGCCGGTTTCAGAGCTGCCGGTATTGCCGGTCTCGGTGGAGCCGGTATTGCCGGTTTCAGAACTGCCGGTGTTTCCGGTCTCAGAGCTGCCGGTATTCCCGGTTTCGGTGATCTGGCCGATCTCGCCGCTCTCCGCGTGGACAGCCGGAACCGCGAGCATCAGGGATACCAGCAGCGCCAGGCATAAGATCATCATTTTTCTTGCGGACAGCCATCGTTTCATTGGGATTCCTCCTTTTTGCCTGCCTGTTGAATCAGGAAATGTCTGCGCGGAAAACAGATCAGATCCGGGAGATATCAGCCGCTTTCTGTTTTCTGTACAGCATTCTCTTTCCTATCATACCACACCTTTCCGGATCTGACTATTAAAAAAATATAAACATTTCCCGTGAAAATACAGAAAAACCATGATATGCCCGGATTCCGGCGGGCGGCCGCGGAGGGCGCTGCGGAAAAATGCGGCGGCATACGGCTCACACATGAACGTGCCGGCTGCGTTTCATTGACAACCGGCGGCAGTTTTCATATAATGTTGTCAGCAATTCGGAGCAAACCTGGGAGTACAGGAGGAATCGGACCGTGAAAAAAGCGCTGAAAACCGCCGGCCTCATCCTTTGCGTGATCATTCTGCTGGCGGCGCTGCTGTTTCTGGTGCTCACGCTGACTGAATACAGGCCCGCGGAACGGGAAAGCGTCAGCGTGGAAGGGGGCTTAGATAGCCGTTCCCTGGCGCCCGGCGCGGAACTCAGCGTACTGAGCTGGAACATCGGTTACGGCGCGCTGGGGGACAACGCGGACTTCTTCATGGACGGCGGCTCCATGGTGCGGACCGCGGATCAGAACCGGGTGACGGAAAACCTGCTGGGGATCCGGAACACCGTCACGGAGCTCCAGCCCGATCTGTGCTTCCTGCAGGAAGTGGACATCGACTCGGACCGGTCCTGGCATACGGACGAGCGGTCCGTGCTGGCATCGGCCATGCCGGGCGCGTCTTCCATGTTCGCCCCCAACTACAGGGTGCTGTTTGTGCCTTATCCCCTGCCGCCGATCGGCCATGTGGATTCGGGCCTGGTGACCTATTCCCGGATGGCGGCTGCGTCGGCGGAAAGGGTGCAGCTGCCCTGCCCGTTCTCCTGGCCGCTGCGGCTGGGCCAGCTCAAGCGCTGCCTGCTGGTAGCCCGGATCCCGCTGGAGGGGACGGAGCGAGAACTGGTTGCCGTGAATCTCCACCTGGAGGCCTACGACGACGGAACCGGGAAGGCCGCCCAGACGCAGATGCTGGCGGATTTCCTGAATGAAGAGGCGCAGAAGGGCAACTATGTCATCGCCGGCGGGGACTTTAACCAGGTACTATCCACCGCGGATCCCAGGTGGCGGACGGCCCGGCCCGGCCTCTGGGCGCCCGGCGTCATGGATGTGAGCGCCCTGGGCGAACGGCTTTCGGCGGTCATGCCGGACAGCCTGCCCACCTGCCGATCGCTGGACAGGCCGCTGGAAGGGGCCGATCAGTCGGTGTTTCAGTTCTATATGATCGACGGTTTCATCGTCTCGGACAACGTGCGAGTGGAGTCGCTGGAAACGGTTGACAAGGGTTTTGCGTGCTCGGACCACAATCCCGTCCGCATGACGGTCACGCTGAGGCCCTGACAGAGCAGAGTGAAGAGCGGAGAGCGGAGAGTGGAGAGCGAAGCGTTTACAATGAAAAGAGAGGTATCCCTGGTCCGGGCAGGACGGCTGTGCCTTTCGCTGCTTTTGCTGTGCTGCCTGGCGGGGGGACCGGCGGCGGCGGAAACCGCCGTCGTCCTTGGGACGGAGATGCCGGCGGCCGGGAAAAAGGTTGTTCTGGAAATTACGGATGACAGGACGGACCGGTTTTCCTATGTCCTGATGCACGGCAGCAGGACGGTCGGCTCCGCCGACGACGTTGATGAGATCCGCCTGGGCTTTGTCCCCCGGGAAGCGGGGGATTATCTGCTGCGCGTGCTGCCCGCCGGATATGAGGAGGACGCTTTCTATTTTTCTTTCACCGTCGGGGAAGCGCGGAAAGAAGACGGCGGTTTCATCCTTTACGGGCAGAAGGACGGCCAGTGGACGACGGTGTCCTATGGGAGCAGCACCCTGGAGGCTTCCGGCTGCGCGATTTTTGCCCTGAGCCATGCCCTGCAGCGCCTGGGCTATACGGGGGAGGAAACAGAACCGGCCGTGCTTGCGGAGCGGTATAAAAGCTATCTGGGGACCGGCGGGACCCGGAACGGCGCCCTGATCAGCCGGGCAGCCAGGGACTTTGGCTTTACGACCCGGGCCACCCTGTACACCACCCGGGCCGCCATTCAGAAAAAACTCCGGGAAGGATGCGTTTTTACCTTCGGCATCGTGGATCACCACATTGCCCTGATCGACGGGCTGAGCGGGGACGGGACCATGGTTCACGTCGTGGACTCCGCGCCTTCGTCCACCGTGCGCCACATCACGGGCGCCGTCCCGTGCGTCGTAGACCCGGAAACGGGGGCCTTCCGTCCGGCAGAGCGCCTGACGGAGATCCCCGGGGTCTGCTACTGCCTGGAGACCCATGACTATGACGGGGCGGAATACTGGCTGCCGCTCAGCTACGCGGCCAAACGGGGCCTGCGGCTGATCCAGCCCGGGAAAGGAAAATAAACGCCGTGTGCTGCCGTTTTCATATGGAAGAGGAAGATCCGGCGGCGGAAGAAGCCGCCGGTCAGGCCCAGGAAAAACTGGACCGGCTCGGCATCCCGGAAAAAGTGGTCACGGGGGACGTTTTTCCCGGCCAGTGGGCGCCGGCCCTGTCCCGGAGCGCTGCGGGCGGCATCCGGTTTTTTCCCATGCGCTGGGGTTTTTCAGGCAGAAAGCTGCTGATCAACGCCCGGAGCGAAACGGCGGACCGTCTGCCGTCTTTTGCGGATTCCTTCCTGAACCGCCGGTGTCTGATCCCTTTTTCCTGGTATTACGAATGGGGGCAGACGGAGGAAGGGAAGATCCCCTTCGCGATCCGCCCGGAGCAGGCGGGCCGCTTTTTTCTGGCGGGGCTGTACCGGTTTGAGCCGGGGGAGAAGCTGCCCCGCTTTACCGTCCTGACCCGGGACGCCGCCCCGCAGATCGCCTGGATTCACCCGCGGATGCCGGTCATCCTGTCCGGAAAACTGCAGGGGGAATGGCTGCGCGCCGGAGGGGACGGCCGGGCCCTGCTGGCCCGGGCGGAGAACGGTTCCTTTGCCGTGGCGGGCCGTCCGTTTTTCTGAAAGAAAACACGGACGGACGGGCAGATTTATTGACTTTCTGGCAGGAATATGGTATATTACCTACAAAGAACGGAAAACGGTGGAGTTTCCGTCGAACTGCGTGGGCGAATGCCCGAACTGAATAGGAGGGTTGTTCCGTGAAAAAACTGTTTGCATTGTTCCTGGCCGTTCTGATGATCCTCGGCATGACGCATCTGGCGCTGGCGGATGACGTCATCGAACTGAACATGTATTTCCCGGTCTCCGTCGGGGGCGGTCCCGATCAGCTGATCAGCGCCCTGTGCGACGAGTTCCACACCGAATATCCCGGCATCAAAATCAACCCGATCTACGCCGGCTCCTACGCCGATACCACGACGAAGGTCATGGCCGACATCCAGGCGCACAACACCCCGGCCATCGCCCTGATGTTCTCGATCGACCTGTATCAGCTCTATTCCCTGGGCGTGCTGCAGGATTATAACCAGTTCTGCACCACCGACGAAGACAAGGCCTGGCTGAACGGGTTCTACGACGGTTTCATGGAAAACTCCCGCCTGCCCGACGGCAACGGCGGCTACCTGACCTACGGCATCCCGTGGCAGCGTTCCACCATCATCCTGTACTGGAACAAGGAAGCCTTCAAAGAAGCCGGCCTGGATCCCGAGACCCCGCCGAAGACCTGGGACGAGCTGGAAGAATATGCCGCCAAGCTGGTCAAGAAGGATGACGCCGGCAACGTGGTCCGCTACGGCATCGAAGTGCCTTCCGACAAGGCCGGCTACGCCTACTGGATGCTGCAGACCTTCACCCTGACCCAGGATCACTTCAACCTTATGAGCGACGACGGTACGGAGGTCTATTTTGACGCCCCGCAGACCGTCACGGGCCTGACTTTCTGGAAGCACCTGAGCGATATCGGCGCGATGCCGGTGGCGCCCAAGTGGGCCAACACCCGCAACGACTTTGTGAACGGCACGATCGCCATGATGTACCACACCACCGGCCAGCTGACCAGCGTCCGCAAGGATGCGGGCTTTGAGTTCGGCACCTCCTACCTGCCGCAGAAGACCTCCTACGGTTCTCCCACCGGCGGCGGCAACTTCTATCTGTTCAAGGACAGCAACATCACCGAAGAGCAGACGCAGGCCGCCTTCACCTTCATCAAGTGGATGACCAACAACCCCGACCGCGTGGCCCAGTGGTCCATCGATACCGGCTATGTGGCCACCCGTCCCGAAGCCTATGAGACCCAGCGCATGATCGACTACGCGGCCGGCTTCCCCAGCGCCCTGACCGCCCGCGACCAGCTGGAGTACGCTTCCGCCGAATTCTCCGTATATGACCAGAAGACCGTGCAGGATATCCTGGATACCGCCATCGAAGAAGTCATGACAGGCCTGAAGGATCCTGAAACCGCGCTCAAGGAAGCCCAGGAGAAAGCGGACGCGATCCTGGAAGACTACCGCTGATCTGGCTTGACCGGCCGGGCCTGCCGCGGAACACCCGCGGCGGCCCGGACCCGGGCTATGGAATGAGCTGAAATATCAAATAAATGAAAACCAAAAGTTTTTGGGCGGCCCGGAGGGCGAAGCCCTCCGAATAAAAATCCGCAGCAGCGACATGTGTGTTTCCTTTGTCGATCAAACGGAAACATCGTTTCCGTTTGATCGGGGGGCTGTTCACCAGCCCCTTATTCCATACGTTGGGGATGATGGTATGACGGATATCGCGAAGAAAGCGAAGCCGGAAAAAACGGCGCGGAAGATCACCTCGGCCCGTGAACGCCGCAAAATGTGGAAAACGACGCGCCTGGCCTGGATGCTGCTGCTGCCGTCCTTTGTTTTCCTGGCCGCTTTCACCTTTTATCCCATCGGATACAGCATCTGGATGTCGCTGTACAAAAACAACAACGCGACGTTCCGGACCGGTCCGGTGTACATCGGCATCAAGAACTATATCACGCTGTTCACCAAGGACGCGATCTTCGCCGAGTCCCTGAAGAACAACATCATCGTCGCCCTGGTGACGGTGCCGACCTCGATCGGCCTGGCGGTCCTGATGGCCATTTTCGCCAACAAGGTCAAAATCGGCAAAGGGCTCGTCCGCATCTCCTTTTTCTATCCGACGCTGCTGCCGATGGTCGCCGTCGCGAATATCTGGCTGTTCATCTACACCCCGGTATACGGTATGCTCGGCTATATCAACCCGACCTGGCATTTCCTGACGGATCCGGGCGCCGTTTTGTGGGCCCTGATCGTGATGATGATCTGGAAGCAGGCAGGATATGTGATGGTCTTCTACATATCCGGCCTGCAGAGCATCAACCCCGAGCTTTATGAAGCCGCTACCATCGACGGGGCGAACGGCATGCAGGTCTTCTGGAAGATCACCTGGCCGATGCTGATGCCCACGACCCTGTACGTCTCGATCATCACGATGACCAACGCCTTCAAGATGGTGGACCACCTGTACATCCTGACCAAGGGCGGGCCGGGCAACTCCTCGAACATGCTGCTGTTCTATGTATACCAGAAAGCGTTTGACCAGACCAACTACGGCATGGCGTCCGCGATCACCGTGGTCGTGATCGTGATGCTGCTCCTGATCACCTGCGTGCAGTTCTTCACCCAGGACAAGCGCACGTTCTATTCGTGAGAGGAGGGGGAAGAAGATGACGGCTGTAAACCTTCAGCAGAAGCGGGAGCGCAAGGCCGCCTGGAAGATGACGCCGGGCAAGTTTGTGCTGTACGCCTTCATGTATCTTTTTGCCATCCTCTGCCTGATCCCGCTGGTCTGGCTGGTGCGCACAGCCTTTGTGCCTAAAGAGCTGGAGCTGGATATGCTGGCGGTCGGCTGGGTGCCGACGTTCAGCAACATCACCCGCATCTGGGGCATGGCCATGTGGGGCAACTACTATATCAACACCCTGATCGTGGTGGCGGGCGTGCTGGCCGCCCAGTTCGTGACCATCACGATGGCGGGCTATGCCTTCGCGCGGCTCAACTTCTACGGGAAAAACACGCTCTTCATCCTGTTCCTGACCCAGATCATGATCGCCGCCGACGTACTGATCCTGCCGAACTACATGACCATTTCCCGCATGGGTCTGAACGATACCCTTCTGGGCGCGATGCTGCCGTTTTTCGCCTCCGCCATGGGCACGTTCCTGATGCGGCAGACGATCAAGACCATCCCCTTTGAGCTGGAGGAAGCCGCCCGCATCGACGGCTGCAGCCTGTTCAAGATGATCATCCGGATCTATCTGCCGCTGCTGGTCCCCTGCTATATCGCCCACGGGCTGATCGCCGCCTCCTACCAGTGGAACAACTTCCTCTGGCCGCTGATCGTGATCAACAAGCCCTCCAAGCGCCTGCTGACGGTGGGCCTGGCCATCTTCGCCCAGGCCAGCGAGATCGGCGCCCTGTGGTCGGATACCTGCGCCGCCACCCTGCTGACGGTCGCGCCCCTGCTGATATTGTTCCTGTTCTTCCAGCGCCGCTTCATCGAATCCTTCGCGCACAGCGGGATCAAGTGATCCGGAGTGGCGGGATCCTGTCCAAATTATACAATTTCGCCGATAAAATGCCGTGAAACTTTGTGCGGTTTTTCCCTATGAATTTCCGCCGGTTTCAGGTATAATACAGACAGTCAGAATTTCCCGGGCCGGGCTGCCCCGGCCGGATCACAAAAAGGAGGAGTTTCCCATGGCAAAAGTATCTCTTCAGCATATCAGCAAGATCTATCCCGGCGGCGTAAAGGCTGTTGACGACTTCAACCTCGAAATCGCCGATAAGGAATTTATCGTTCTGGTCGGTCCTTCCGGCTGCGGTAAGTCCACCACCCTGCGCATGGTCGCGGGTCTGGAAGAAATCTCCGAAGGCGAACTCTACATCGGCGACAAGCTGGTCAACGACGTCGCGCCCAAGGACCGCGACATCGCCATGGTGTTCCAGAACTACGCCCTGTATCCGCACATGACCGTGTTTGACAACATGGCGTTCGGTCTGAAGCTGCGCAAGACCCCCAAGGATGAAATCAAGAAGCGCGTGGAAGAAGCCGCCCGCATCCTGGACATCGAGCACCTGCTCAACCGTAAGCCGAAGGCTCTGTCCGGCGGTCAGCGTCAGCGCGTCGCCCTGGGCCGCGCCATCGTCCGTGAGCCGAAGGTCTTCCTGATGGACGAACCTCTGTCCAACCTGGACGCCAAGCTGCGCGTCGCCATGCGTACCGAGATCACCAAGCTGCACAACCGTCTGCAGACCACCTTCATCTACGTTACCCATGACCAGACCGAGGCCATGACCATGGGCTCCCGCATCGTCATCATGAAGGACGGCATCGTCCAGCAGACAGATACCCCCCAGAACAACTACGACTATCCCGCCAACAAGTTCGTGGCCGGCTTCATCGGCAGCCCGCAGATGAACTTCTTCGACGTCACCTTCGATGAGAAGGGCGAAGACGTCTGGGCCGTGTTCGGCGAGAACCGCGTCCGCGTTCCCAAGGAAATCCTGGCCCGCTTCAAGGACAAGAGCTTCCTCAAGAAGGAAGTCACCATGGGCATCCGTCCCGAAGACATCGACGACAACCCCGAGTTCGTCGCCGCCCATCCCGACAGCACCATCAAGGTCCACGTGGAAGTCACCGAACTGATGGGCGCCGAGACCTACCTGTACTTCTCCACCTCCGGCAAGGAGAACAAGGAAGACAACGTCATCGCCCGTGTTGACCCGCGCACCACGACCCGCACCGGCGACGATACCAAGGTCGCGCTGGATACCAGCCGCCTGCACTTCTTCGAGAAGGACACCAAGAACGAAGAGACCATCCTGAACAGGAAGTAATCTTCAGTCATTCCGCAGCCATGCGTACGTGCAGCGTCCGCATGGCTGTTTCTTTTTTGGTTCGCAGCCGCAGACCCGCCGCAGCGTCTTGAGCGGGGAGGCGGACACGTGGTATAATGACCTTGTTTTGAATGCATGGGAAAAAACCGGGGAAAGAAGGAGGAGGCCGCCATGCGGGACATGACGGAAGGAAAGCCCATCGGGCATCTTTGGCGGTTTGCCCTGCCGGTGCTGCTGGGCAACTGGCTGCAGCTGCTGTACAACGCGGTGGATTCCGTGATCGCCGGGCGGTTCATCGGCAAGGAGGCGCTCTCCGCCGAGGGGATCGCCGCGCCGGTGATGAACCTGGTGATCCTGGGGATCTCCGGCGTCTGCATCGGGGCGGGCGTGCTGATGGGGGAGGCCTTCGGGGCCAGGGACCTGCCCCGCGTCCGGAAGACTCTGGGGGGGATGCTGCGCTTCGGGATGTTTTTCTGCCTGCTGGTTACCGCCCTGGGCATCCTGCTGACGCCGGCGATCCTTAAAGCCCTGGCCGTGCCGGAGGACATCCTGTACATGACGGGGATCTACCTGCGCATCACCTTCCTGGGCGCCCCGTTCACCTTCCTGTACAACGCCCTGGCGGCCGGCCTCAAGGCCGTGGGGGATTCGAAAACCCCGCTCAAGTTCCTGGCCTTTTCCGCGATCCTGAACGCCGTGCTGGACCTGTTTTTCTTAGGGGTGCTTCATTTCGGCATCGTCTGCAGCGCCATCACGACGGTCGTTGCGGAGGCGGCCTCCGCCTTCCTGGCGGTTTCCTATATGCTGCGGAAAGTCCGGGACGTATTCCCGCGGAAGGAAGACCTGAAACGGGACTGGCCGCTGCTCAAGCGGATCCTTTCCTACGGCGGTCCGACGGCCCTGCAGCAGATGCTCCAGCCCATCGGCAAGGTGCTGATCCAGAGCCAGGTCAACGCCCTGGGGGTCGATACCATCGCGGCCTACAACGCGGTCACCAAGGCGGACGATTTCGCCTGCATCCCCGCCCAGGGGATTTCCTCCGCCGTATCCACCTTCATGGCGCAGAACCGGGGCGCGGGAAAGCGGGAGCGGCTGCTGCCCGGCTTCAGGGCGGGTCTCCGCTTGGAGCTGTGCTATTTTGTGTTGATCTGGACGGCCGCGTTCTTTTTCAGGGAGCCGTTCGTGCGCCTCTTTGTCAAAGCGGGCGACGCGGCGCAGATCGTGCGGATCGGGGCGGATTATCTGCAGCTGATGGCGTTTTTCTATGTCTATCCCACCCTCACCAACTGCATGCAGGGCTTTTTCCGGGGCATGGGGCGGATGGGCGTCACCATCATGCTGACGGGCATCCAGATCACCCTCCGGACGGTCTTCACCTATCTGCTGGCCCCGCGCATGGGCATCAGGGGCATCGCCGTCGCCTGCGCGGCCGGCTGGACCGCGATGCTGATCGCTGCGTTCTTTCTGTACAGGAAAACCGTCCGGGAGGAAAGACTTTTTGGCTCACGCATGAATGCGTGAGCCCGTTGGCGGGGGAATCCTTCCCCCGCCAATGCCACCCCCTGGGCGGATTTGCCTCTCGCGTCTTCGACGCTCACGGGCGGCAAATCCGCAAAGGTACGTATTTTTGCTCCGCAGGAATTGGAAGGTCTCTTCCTCACCGCCTGGTACACCCCTGCTACGCAAAAATACTCCTCGCGACGTACATGCCGCCGCTGCGGATTACAATCAGGGGGAAGCTTCCCCCTGATTACCCCCTCGTAAGCTTCCAGCGCCGTCTTAAATGTGAAGATTCTATCACTCGTGCGTTTGCCTTAGACTTTTACATCCCGTTTCTTGACGGGAACCGCCGAAACTTATATAATGAATGCAATTGATTCCGCCCCGGGCTGCGGGGCGGGGAAGACCGGAAAGAAGAAAGGGGGCTGCGTCCGGCGCTTCGGACGCGACAGGATATGGCTACGCTGCACAATACCGCCGCCAAGGGAGATTTCGCCAGAACCGTGCTGATGCCCGGCGACCCGCTGAGGGCCAAGTTCATTGCGGACAACTATCTGACGAACACCGTGCTGGTCAACAACGTGCGCGGCATCCAGGGCTATACCGGCGAGTACAAGGGCAAACGGGTGTCGGTCATGGCATCCGGCATGGGTATTCCGTCCATTGGCATCTATTCCTACGAGCTGTTCAACATGTACGACGTGGAAAACATCATCCGCGTGGGCTCCGCCGGGGCGTATGACCCGGACCTCAAGGTCCGCTCGGTGGTGGCGGCCATGGGCGCCTTCTCGAATTCGTCCTACGGCGATCAGTTCGGTTTCAAAGGAAATCTGTGCGCCTGCGCGTCCTTTTCCCTGCTGAAGGCGGCGGAAGCGGCGGCGGAGCGCCTGGGCGTACCGCTGTGCATCGGCCAGACCTATTCGTCGGACACGTTCTATTCCGATATCAGCCAGGCGGACGTGCTGCGGAAGCTGCATGTCCTGTGCACGGAGATGGAAGCCTACGGCCTGTACCTGAACGCGGCCCGGGCGGGGAAGAACGCCCTGGCCCTCCTCACCATCTCGGACAACATCAGCACCGGGGAAAGCTGCACCCCCCAGGAAGTGCGCGAGACCTTCACCCAGATGATGGAAATCGCCCTGGAGATCGCGTGAGGCTGCTGGTTTCCGCCTGCCTGCTGGGCGTATGCTGCCGGTATGACGGGCAGGCCAAACCGGATGAACGGGTGCTTTCCCTGCTGAAGGAACACACCCTGATCCCGGTCTGCCCGGAGCAGCTGGGCGGCCTGCCCACGCCCCGCTGTCCCTGTGAGATCCGGGACGGCCGGGTCGTCGCCCGGGACGGGACGGACCGCACGGCGGAATATCGGCGCGGCGCGGAAGAAGCCCTGCGCCTTTGCCGCCTGTTTTCCTGCGAAGCGGCGGTCCTCAAGGCCCGGAGCCCCTCCTGCGGGGCAGGCCAGGTATACGACGGCGCTTTCACGGGGACCCTTCGGGCGGGAAACGGCGTTACGGCCGGCCTGCTGATCCGGAGCGGCGTTCCGGTCTATACGGAGGAGAACCTCCCCGGGGGATTTTGATCAAGAGGCGTTTGCCGCCTGTTATCCTGAAATGACCGGACCCTGAAAGGAGCGATTCGCTTGAAACGCTATTTCTTCTTCCTGCGGCGGATCCTGCCTGTTTTTCTGGCGCTGGCCCTGCTTTGCTCCTGCGCGCAGGCGGCCCCGGCCAGGGACGTCAGGAGGATGGAACTGAAAGCGGGCGAAAACCTGCGTTCGCTGGTCAGCCTGCTCGGCGCGGCCAGCCTGCTGCGGGACGTGCGGACGCTGGGCGAAAAAGAAACGTCGGAGCCTTTCCTGGAAGGCGTGCTGGTGCTGGGCCTGTCCCGCGGACTGCTGCCCAGGACGGATGACGACCCTGCCGACGGGGTGGAAACGATCACCCCGGAGGCCGCCCGGCAGATGCTGGCGGGACTGCTGGGAGAAGAACATACGGATTCTTCGTTTGACCGCCCGACCTGCCCGTGCATTTCCCTGACGGACGGCTCGCTGGTGGTCGACTACCGCAATATGGAGGCCGAGACGGCCGGCGGGGCGAGGATCTTCTCCGTTCAGCGGGAAGGGGACCGGCTGTCGGTGCTGGCGGATGTGTATGTATCCCTTGCTTCCTGGCAGACAAACCCGCAGGAGGTCGCGGAGGACTGCCTGACCTGGGAATTCACGGTGCGGTTTGTGCTGGCTCAGGCGGACGGCGCATCCAATGCGGACGCGCCCTTCGGCTACCGCCTGGTATCGATGGAATCCTTCCCGGAATGGGAAAAGGGCTGCCTGGACGACTGGCGGTCGGTGCGGGAAGACAGCTTCTCCTTCATCCTGCCCCCGTTCTTCAGCCGCTGGAACACCGAGGAATCCCCGGTCACGGGGGATAAAACCTACACGTTCGCCTCGGAAGACGGCGGGCGGTCCCTGACCGTCACGGAGCAAAAGGCGCCCGCCAACGACCCGCTGGGCCGGTTCCGGACGGATTATCTTTCCGCGCATCCGGACGCGCATGTGGCGATGGAGCCCATGCTGCGCTATGCCACGGCTGAAACCGCCGGGGAATACGCCATCGTGTTTGCGCCGAAAGGCAGCGGGGAAGTGTTTACCTTCACCATGCGTTTTCCTGCGGAGCGTCAGTATGAATACAGCTTCATCGGGGAGATGATCCGCAATTCCTTCTGGTGCGTCGGCGTACCGATGGGCTGATCCTGACGCTTATCAGACACATGGGCGGATAAAAATCCGGTAGCATTCGTTTTGATCAATCGGAAAGGACGAACTGTCATGAACCTGAAATTCTGTGCGCTGCTGGCGGCCGTGCTGCTCTGCCTGTCTTCCGTTTCCTGCCTGGCCTGGGGGAGCGATCCCCTCTGCTTTGCCGATCAGCCGCTGTATGCCTCCTATGACGACCAGGATCACCTGAAGATCAGCGTCATCCGGGTGGATCAGAGCCCGAAGCTGGTCTACTTTGTCTGCGACATCCAGGTCAGTTCCCCGCAGGTGCTGAGCACGGTGTTCCACAACGACCGCGTGCTGGAGGCGGAGTCGGACAAGCAGCGCCAGAGCCGGATGGAGCGCACCGCCGTGCTGGAAACCATCGCCCAGAACAATCAGGCCATCCTGGCGATCAACTGCGATTTCTGCGGCAGCCATGAAAACGGGATCATCATCCGCAACGGCGTTCTCTGCCGGGCGAAGACGACCAAAAAGCTGGACATGCTGATCATCGACAGCAATGGTGATTTCTCCCTGCACTACGACCGGAATGGGGAAGACCCGAAGGCATTCGCCCAGGAGCTGCTGAACCGCGGCGTCTGGCAGACCATCGAGTTCGGCCCGGCGCTGGTGGAAAACGGGGCGGCCCTGCCGCTGGATAACAAGACCCATGTGGTGTCCACCCGCTCCAGCCAGCTGGAGCCCCGCACCGGCATCGGTCAGGTCGGCCCCCTCCATTATGTGATCATCGTGGCCGAGGGCCGGCGGGACGGCTATTCCGAGGGCCTGAGCCTGCAGAACTTCCAGCAGCTTTTCCTGGACTACGGGGCGCAGACCGCCATCAACCTGGACGGTGGCGGGTCCACCAAGATCTGGTTCTACAACCAGATCATCAACCGGGCCACCAGCCCGACCCGCCAGGTGAGCGACGCGCTGATATTTAAGTGATTGGGAGGGGGAATCCTTCCCCCTCTTTCACAAAACAGTTGCGCAAAACCGGGTTTGTGTTTATAATGAATGGACTGCCGTTCCTTCAGGAACGGCGGGAAAGAAATCAGAAGGAGCGTTCATCGGATGCGTTCAGGCGGCAGAAACAACCAGAAAGTGAATAAAAAAGACGGCAGCAAGCTGCTGATGCTGGCAGTGCTGTCGCTGATTTTGGTCTGCCTGGTTGTCTTCCTGCCCAAGAAGCCGATGGTGGTCGCCCGGAACGCCCAGGGCGGCGCGTCCGGCGCCCGCGGCCTCCGGCTGACGGAAATCATGTCGGACAACGCCAGCGCCCTGCCGGATGAAAACGGCGCCTTCGGGGACTGGCTGGAAGTGCAGAACACGGGGGAAGAACCGATCAACATGAAGAACATCGGCCTTTCCAACCGGTCCGACAAAATCCAGTTCCTGTTCCCGGAGATGACGCTGAACCCGGGCGAGCGGGTCATCGTGTTCTGCGACAAGGTGAACCGGGACGATCCGGCGGGCACCCTGCACGCCAAGTTCAAGCTCTCCAGCCTGGGCTGCGCGGTGTTCCTGTTCGATCAGAACGGCGCGGGCCTGGACCAGGTGACGGTGCCGACGCTGAACGCGGACGAAAGCTACCAGCGCACCGCGACCGGCTGGATCAAGACCGACCAGTACGCCCCCGGTTATGAAAAATCAGAGGACGGACATTTTGATTACCTGTCCAACTTTACCGTCGAGCCGGACACCCTGATGATCAACGAGGTCATGCCGGTGCCGCGCTCCGGCCTCAGGGACGAAGACAATGACCTGTCCGACTGGATCGAGCTGTACAACGCCGGGTCCGAGACGATCCGGCTGAGCGACCTGGCCCTGTCCGACGACGAACAGAAACCCTTCAAGTGGTTCTTCCCCGACGCGGCGGTGATCGAGCCGGGCCAGTATTACATCGTCTTCTGCTCCGGCAAAAACAAGATGCAGCAGAACGGCATCCCCCATACCAACTTCTCCCTCTCGGGCGAAGGGGAGACCATCGTGCTGACCACCCGGTCCGGCGAGCTGATCGACCGGATCACGGTGCCCAACATCGGCAAGGACGTCTCCTACGGGCGGGTGCCCAACGCGGATTACTGGGCGGTTTACCAGCTGGCGACGCCGGGCAGGCCGAACAACGCGCAGGGCATGTCGGATGCGGACCGGTATATGCGGTCCATGAACTACACCAATGTGTTCATTAACGAGGTGCTCGCTTCCTCCGACGAGGTGACGCCGGCCGGCGGGGAAAAGGGCTGCGACTGGGTGGAGCTTTACAACGCCGGGACGGACCCGGTGGACCTGAGCCACTTCGGCCTGAGCGACAACATCAACTGGCCCAGGAAATGGCAGTTTCCGTCCGGAACGACGATCTATCCGGGCGAATACAAGCTGATCCGGTGCGACAAATCCGTCAACTCAGGCTATGGAAACAGCCCCCACACCTCGTACGGGATCACCAAGGCCGGGGGAGAGACGATCACCCTCAGCGATCCGGAGGGCCGCGTGCTGGACAAACTGTACATCCCGCCCATGCATACGGATGTTTCCTACGGCCGTTCTCTGGAAACGAACGGTTTTTTTTATTACCAGACCCCGACCCCGGGGACGGGCAACGGCACGGGGTTCAAGGGCTACGCGGAAACGCCGTCGTTTACCCTGGCCAGCGGCCTGTATAACGGCAAGGTGCAGGTGGGCGTCACCGTTCCGGCCGGCACCGAAGTGCGCTACACCACGAACGGCGCCATCCCGACGATCGACAACGGCACGGTCTATACGGAGCCGATCACGCTGACGGATACGGCGGTCGTCCGCATCCGCGCCTTTACGCCGGGTCTGGAGCCTTCGGATACGGTGACCGCCAGCTACATCCTGAATACCTATTTTTCCCTTCCCGTGGTCAGCCTGGCCATCGACCCGTATGAGCTGTACAACGAGGAAGACGGCCTGTTTGTCGGCGGCCCCAATGTGGACAAATCCAAGGGCATCCCGTTCCGCAATACGATCTACCGGAAATTCGGCAAGATCGCCCGTCCGGCCTATATCGAGTTCTTCGATACCGACAATCCGGACACCGGCACCTCCGCCGTCCTTTCCCAGGGCATCAAGGTGGCGCTGGGCGGAGACTATTCCCTGGATATGCCGCAGAAGACGCTGAAGATCCGGGCACAGGCCAAGTACGGCGAAAAGTACTTCAATTATCCCCTCTTTGAGGACAGGCCCTTTACCTATTACAAGTCCTTCAACCTGCGCAATTCCGGCAACGACTGCGTGTGGACCCGGTTTGCGGACGGCCTTCAGTCCCAGCTGATCGACCTGCTGGACACGAACATCATCCACCTGGCGTTCAAGCCCGTCATCGTCTACATCAACGGCACCTATTTCGGCCATTACAACATGCGCGAGCGGAAGGACCGCTTCTGCATCGCCCAGTGGGAAGGCCTCGACATGGACCTGGCGGATCAGATCACCATCCTCCGCGCCTCCTATACGTCCGTGCAGGGCTCCAACAAGGAGTACCGGGAGATGCTGAACACCATCAAGACCCTGTCTCCCGGCACCCGTGCGGAAGACCTTCAGTACATCCTGGACCGGGTCGACGTGGACAGCTATTACGACTACCTGGCCATCGAGATGTTCTTCGGCAACTCCGACATCGGCAACACGATGTTCTACCGCCTGCCCGGCCAGGGGCAGAAGTGGAAATGGCTGGTGTTCGACCTGGATTACGGCCTCTTCTCTTCTTCCTTTGACAGCCCAAAGTCCTACACCAAACCCAAGGGCATGGGCGACAAGCTGATCAACAACACGATCTTCCTGAAGCTGCTGGAAAACGCCCAGATGAAGCAGAAGTTCATCGAGCGCCTGGCATATATCTACAACACCCTGACGCCGGATGTGATGATGGCCAAGCTGGATGAGATCAAAGCCAGACTGGAGCCCGAGATGGAACTTCACTTTGATCGCTGGGCCCCGCTCAACGACAAGACGATCAACTCCGACTCCCCCCTGTCCAAGGACGGTGCGAAGCGCTACTGGAACGTCCGCATCGAGCGCATGCGGGATACCATCAACCGCCGCCACCACTTCCTGTGGAAGTACATCCGAGACGCCTTCGGCCTGAACCAGAGCCAGATGCTCGCCTACTTCGGCGAACAGCCCGCCGACCCGCTGGCCAAGAAATAACAGCGCATTACAAATTACGAATTACGAATTAGGTTTGAGGAGGCCCCACGTATGAACACCGTATCTTTCAGCGACCTGAACAAAAGCGGCGCGATTTCCGACTGGTTTGCCGGTCAGATGAGCAGCTTCACCCCCATTCTGGTGGCGGCGACCCTGGCGGACGCCCTGCTGACGGGGCTGATCATCTCCTGGGTCTACAAGAAGACCTACCGCGGCGTGCTTTACAGCCCGTCCTTTTCGCTGACCCTGATCATGCTGACGGTGGTCACCGCGCCGGTGGTCATGGCGATCGGCTCGGACGTGGCCCTGTCGATGGGCATGGTCGGCGCCCTGTCCATCGTCCGTTTCCGCACGGCGGTCAAGGAGCCTCTGGACACGGCCTACATGTTCTGGTCCATCACGATGGGCATTCTGCTGGGCGCCAAGATGTTTATTATCGCGCTGGTCGTCGTCGTCGGCATTTCCGTCATCATGCTGGCGCTGAGCTTTGTAAAGCTGCGCAACCCCGGCGCCTTCCTGCTGGTCATGCATTATGACGAATACGCCCAGGGCGATATCGAGGCCGCGATCCGCCGGGAGGTCCGCAGTTACCGCCTGCGCTCCAAGACCGTCACCCGCGCCGGCGCCGAGATGACCTATGAGGTGCGGCTCGAGCAGAAGAACGACCTCGTCGGCCGGATGCTGGACATCGAGGGCGTGCACGATGCCACCATCGTCGCCTGCCAGACGGAAACGGGGGCTTAAGCGATGGCCATCCCGCTGCGGCATGAGCTCAAATATCTGCTCAGCCCCCTGCAGGTGGACGTGGTGAGGCGGCATCTGCTGCCCGTCCTTGCCCTGGACCCGCACGCGGCCCGGAACGGCGGCCAGTATTCCATCCGGTCGCTGTACTTCGATACCGCCTTTGACGATGCCCTGTACGACAAGATGAGCGGCATCTACTACCGCCAGAAGTACAGGATCCGCATCTACAACTATTCCGACCGGTCGATCTTCCTGGAGTGCAAGAGCAAATACGGGGACCTGATCTCCAAGCGCTCCCTGAAAATCCCCCGGGACCTGGCCGACCAGCTGATCGCCGGGGACCCGGACGGGCTGGAAAACACGAATTACGGCCTGCTGAGCGACGTCTACCGGGAGATGCGCACCCGTCTGCTGCATCCGGTGGTCATCGTCGATTACGACCGGGAGGCCTACCTCCACCCGGCGGAGACGGTCCGCATCACCCTGGACAAGAACCTGCACAGCGGGCTCAACAGGACAGACATGTTCAACCCCTACGTGCCGACGGTTTCTCCCTTTGACGAGCCGTGGACGGTCCTGGAGGTCAAGTATGACCGGATCCTGCCGCCGTACATCGCCGAACTGCTGTCCTGGGCCGTGCCCGAAGCCTGCCGGAGCGCCGTGTCCAAATATACCTGGTGCAGAAGGTTTGAAGGGAAAGACGATATCTGATATTTCAGGGGCTGTTGCACAGCCTTCGACAGGGGGACACAACCAGGGCCTGCCGGCCCGTTCTTCGGTGAAAACAGGCCACTGGCCTGTTTTCCAGGCCCTCAGAACCCCATATCGGGAACCCCCTCGCCTTTGCCTCTCGTCCCTACGGGACTCCCGGGCGGCAAAGGCGCAAGGAAAGAATTTTTGCTCTCGCGGGAGT
>JBGUJG010000042.1:0-32758 GCA_045113695.1 Christensenellales bacterium | reverse complement strand
TATCAGGTTGGATATACTGAATGCCAAAGCAGTCAGCGAGGCCCTCCGGATACAGGAAGGAAAACATGTCATACGCGGATTTGCCGGAATAAAGGTTACGGGAAACGGCGTTGACATGGGAGAAGATGAGATTGACAGTCTCTTGAGAGAAATCGTCAAAGGACTTGCCTTTGGGAACGATATCCCGGAAAAGGGTATGGTTTTTCTCGACGTGCGGCTTCTGAGCGGAATGCATCGGGTCGCAGAAGAAGACAGAAAGTTCCTTCTGGTCCTCATCATTGTTTTCAAAAGAAAAGACATCTGCAAACTCGCTGCCGTTGTCTGTCAGAATAACGGGCATAATGTCAGACGGAGAGAAACCGGCGTCGCGAAGCCTGTTTTTCAGGCCGGTGAACTTGTCCGCAGCTTCCGCCGCGGTTTTGTTGTCCAGCAGCAAACCGAACATGAAGTTGCAATTGGTTGCAATCATTGTCAGAATGACTTTGCCGCCAGGGCGACCGATAACCGTATCCATCTCGAAATAGGATTCCAGGTGGTTTTCTTCCATGAAGGCGCAGAAGTCGTCATACGTACGGCCCACCTTGATTCCGGCCGGGACATATGCGGTATGGGCAGCATTGCGTGCCTTGAACTTCACAAGACGCGGAAGTTCCATGACAGACGCGGAATAGTACCCCCTATGGAAATTGCGATAGATGGTGCTCTTCGAAGCGTGAAGCGCATTGTTTGCCTGGATATGACACAGATGCTGACCGGCACGCAATCCGGCAGTGATGATCCGATCGTCCTCGTAGAAGGATTCTTTGTTCAGCGGGATTCCCTCCCGGGCTTCCGTCAACAGTACCTTGTATTCTTCCTGAGCCTCAGCAGCACGGTACAGGAAGCGAACAAAAGGACAACTTTTCGAGTGGCGTTTCTGGCATCTGTTGCAAACAAATGGCGCTTTCAGCAGGATCGGACATCCGTCTTCTCTTCGTACAAACTGGTTGCGGTGTTCTTTTCGATGGTGTTTGACTTCGTACGATACCGTCGTAGGGTCTTTGCCGATCCGCCTGGCAATGGCCTTGAAGGTTACGCCGTGGTCGAGGCAAGCCTCAATCTCTTTTCGCTGTTCGATGGTCAGATGCTTGTTCTTTCCGCTGTCTTTGCCTGTCATTCTCAGTGGTCTCCTTTCTGGGATGTTTCCCAGATTAAGTTCAACCACATTTCTTGTCTCATAGTAAACCCCATTCTTAAATCACACTGTGGAACTTACTTTGGGAATTTACTTGCAGCAGACTTTGCTCTGCGGCATCCCCTGTTTCTGTTGACGAACCCGGCGTTTTCTTTTATAATTGATAGAAAGAAAAATACATCCGCTCAGACAGCGGTGAAACGGAGATGAACCGGATGGCGAGATTTATCCGCATCAATCAGAAAGACAACGTCGGTGTCGCCCTGGAAGCCCTGAAGAAGGGGGAAACCTGCCTGGGGGTCACCCTGGCGGAGGATATTCCGGCGGGCCACAAGTTTGCCCTGTGCGAGATCCCCGAAGGGGCGGACATCATCAAGTATGCCTTCCCCATCGGCCACGCCACGAGCCCGGTTCATCCGGGCATGTGGGTGCACACCCACAACGTCAAGACCAACCTGTCCGGCGTGCTGGACTATACCTACCAGCCCGTGCCCTGCCGCCTGCCGGTGGACCGGGAGGCGACCTTCATGGGTTACCGCCGTGAGGACGGCCAGGTCGGCATCCGCAACGAGGTGTGGATCGTCAACACCGTCGGCTGCGTGAACGGCACCGCCAAGACGCTGGAGCGCCTGGCGCAGGCAGCCTACGGCGACCGGGTGGACGGCATCCACTGCTTCGTGCACCCCTACGGCTGCAGCCAGCTGGGAGAGGACCACGCGAATACCCAGAAGCTTCTGGCTTCGATGGTGCATCATCCGAACGCCGGGGCCGTGCTGGTGCTGAGCCTGGGCTGCGAAAACAACAACCTGAACGTCTTTAAGCCCGTCCTGGGCGAAGTCAATCCGGACCGGGTCAAGTTCCTGGTGACCCAGGAGGCCGACGACGAAGTGGAAGCCGGCATGAAGCTGCTGGACGAGCTGACGCAGTACGCGGCCAAACAGAAGCGGGAGCCCGTCAGCGCCAGCGAGTTGGTGATCGGCCTCAAATGCGGCGGGTCCGACGGCCTGTCCGGCATCACGGCGAACCCCCTGCTGGGCAGCATTTCGGACCTGATTGCCCGCTGCGGCGGCACGAGCCTGCTGACCGAGGTGCCGGAGATGTTCGGCGCCGAGACGATTCTGATGAACCGCTGCCGGGACGAAAAGGTCTTTGAAAAGGCCGTCGGCCTCATCAACGGCTTCAAGGAATACTTTATCCGCCACGGCCAGGAGGTTTACGAGAACCCTTCTCCCGGAAACAAGGCCGGCGGCATCACCACCCTGGAAGACAAGAGCCTCGGCTGCACCCAGAAGGGTGGCACGGGCGAGGTGGAGGACGTGCTGGCATACTGCGAGCATGTGAGCCATAAGGGTCTGAACCTGGTCTACGGCCCGGGCAACGACCTGTGCGCGATCACCGCCCTGATGGCCGCCGGCGCCCACCTGGTGCTCTTTACCACCGGCCGCGGCACGCCCGTCGGCGCGCCGATCCCGACGGTGAAGGTGGCCACCAACACCGCCCTGGCGGAGCGGAAAAAGAACTGGATCGACTTTAACGCCGGCGTCCTCGTGCAGGGAAAGACGATGGAGGAGACCACGGAGGACTTCTTCCAAAAGATCCTGGCGGTCGCCTCCGGCGAGCAGACCCGGTCCGAACAGAACGACTACCGGGAGATCGCCATCTTCAAGGACGGGGTGACGCTGTAAATGACCAGGCAGGTGGCTGCCTGCCTGACCTGAAGTCCGGAAGAAACAAAAACTGAACCACCAAAGAGGGACTGCGCCGGAAGACGCGGTCCCTTTGCATTGAATTTATGGCTTCACGGACAGTTAAGGAAAATATCTCTTGTCGTGAAGCCAGAATCCCCGAGCTGATCGTATACTCTTTTCCTGTGTCAAACTTTTTGCCAAACATGAAGAATCGGTTTTTCAAGGGAGGCACAAAGAATCATAAAACAACAAAAAAACCTGATCATACAAGCAATTCTGTCATCCTGAGCATCGAAAAGTTCCGGCTCTCGTTGAAGCCGGAACCGATGCGAAGGATCCCGACGGCCAGGATTGGAAGCGGCTGCTCCATCGGCGCGGAGACAGTATACTGGAAAGAAGCAAGCATGCACTCCATCCGCAGCGGACAGATCCCGCGTCCGGATCCGTCCATTCTTCCCGGCTTGTCCGTCGGGATCCCTCGCGATACGGATCGCCCTGCGATGGCGGTCCCTTTTTATCGCTCGGGATGACACCCCGGGAGACGATCTCAAAAAACGGTTTTTTTACGGAAAGAAAAGATACAGAGTTCCAGTCACGGAGGAGGATTTGTCAGGCTTTGGATACATATCTCATATCATTCGCAGCGAAGAAGCGTGTATTCAATCACAGGGAAAAGCTACCTCCATAAGATAACGTGTGAACCGAATTATGAGCTGATCTCCCGTACGGTCCGTACCGCCTGGCTCAGGCGGCGGCGCAGGGTGTCCCGGTGCAGGCGGACGCCGTAACGGTTTTCGTAGAGTCTTTCCACCTCGGGCCAGGATTTTTCCTCCAGGACCCTGGCTTCGAGCAGGAAACGCTGTTCTTCCGGCAGGGCGGTCAGGCAGCAGTCGAACAGGTCCATCCGGCAACGCAGCTGATCCCGCTCCTGCGAAAGGGCCCGGAGGCGCTGCTCCGTCTGACGGTATTCCTCCTGCTGCTCGATCTCCGCGGCGCGGGCGGCAGCGGCGGCCGTCGGGTCTGCCGGGCCGGGTCGGCCGGGCAGAAAGGCCCAGCTCTGCGTCAGGCGGAGGCCGCCGTACACCCCGTTTTTCAGCTCCCGCTGCCTTTTGATCAGCAGCGGGATGATTTTTTCCAGATACCGGAGCCGTCCCCGTTCGGCGGCGCGGCGGCGGAGTTCTTCCAGTGTCGGGTTGGCGGGCCTTGCTTCGGGGCATTCCGGCTTCAGGGTTCCGTTCATCCGGGCCGCCTCCCTTCCCGGGCCGGGCTTTGGTTGAGCCAGGCAGTCAGGGCCCCGTAATCCCTGACGGTCATGTCCTCCGGGGAACGCAGCCACTTGCGGAACGTGCCGGGGGAGATGTGAAGGAAGGCAGCCATCTCTTCCATGGAGATCCGCCGTTCCTTCATATCCGTCCGCACCAGGCGGGCAAGGTTCGCGGCCGGCAGAGTCCGGTAGACGACGCGCGTCCGTACGTGAGCCGGTTCCGGCGCGGGCAGGAGTTCCCAGGGCAGGCGGGAAGGAAAGGGGCCGGACCGGGCGGCCCGGAGCGCGTCGGGCTGCTTTCTGCGTCGGTCGGTCCGCTTCCGCGGCGGGAAAGCGGCCGGTTCCGCCTTCAGGAGGAAACGTTCCGGCTGGATGTCCAGCAGGCGCCGCATGCCCGCCAGGCTGTCCTCCCGGCGCAGGTCTTCTTCTTCCTCCGTCAGGACGGCTTTCAGATTCATCGTATTCATCGTATTGCTCCCATTTATGATTGGCATTCCGGAATACCCAGTTTCTGTGAATCACGGTTTCATTATACACCTGTTCCTCAGATGCGCAAGCCCTGATTCTGACGGAGGATGTAAAAAGACAGAATGAATATTATCATTGATATATCAACATAAAAAGACAGAATAAAAATACTTGCGTACCCATCCGGGTGGTTTGGGTTTTCCGGATAAGCCGGGTTCACAGATTGTTAAAAAATGGGAATATTTCAAAAGGTGTAAGCAGACAAAAGAATACATGCAATGAGGGGGACGGTCTGCAGGAGCCGTTCCCCTCATTGCATGGGTCTATTACCCTTTACCCTTTCACCCCGCCGGCCGTCATGCCCGCGATAAAATGGCGCTGGACAGCGCAAAGAGGATCACGATCGGGATGACGGAGACGACGGCGCCCACGAGCAGCAGGTCATAGTAGTTCTTGTAAGGGCTGAGCAGGGTTTCCAGGAAAACCGGCAGCGTCCGGTTGTCTTTGGAAAGGAGGAGGACCGGCAGGATAAAGGAGTTCCAGCTGTTCATCCCGACAAAGATGCCCATGGCGGCAAAGGACGGTTTCATCAGCGGCATGATGATCCGGAAAAAGATCCCGTATTCCGTGCAGCCGTCCACCCGGGCCGCGTCCAGGTAATCTTTGGGCAGGCCGATCAGGTACTGGCGGAAAAAGAAGATGGGCAGGGGG
The DNA here is from genome assembly GCA_045113695.1 of Christensenellales bacterium. Lineage (GTDB taxonomy): Bacteria > Bacillota > Clostridia > Christensenellales > Aristaeellaceae > UBA4246. The sequence continues at coordinate 27,453 of JBGUJG010000042.1, read as the reverse complement.
GCCGTCAGCTGGGGCAGGATCACGGCCCAGAGGGAGCCGTAGAGGCCGAGCTTCTGCATTTCCAGGAAAAGGGGCAGCATCAGGATTTCCACGGCGGTGGTCATCATCAGGAGGACCAGGCCGAACAGGATTGTCTGGCCGCGGAACCTGTACATCGCGAACCCATAGGCGACAAAGGAACTGAACAGCAGGGTGAGCGCTGTCTGGAGGAAGGTATAAATCTTCTGTCCGCTCATGTCAATATTATGCTGAAAAAAAGTCACATAACACATGGGGCAATCGTGAAACATAAAAAAACACCGCCCGGATCAGGCGGTGTCCAAAGATGCGGCTCATTATTCCAGGATGATTTCTTCCCCGGCGGGGAGGATCAGGCGGTTCGGCCCGTCGAAACGCTCGGCGCGCTCCCGGTCAAACAGCTTGCCCGGGGCCATGTGGTACGGGATGCTGTGCCGGGCATTGACCAGCCTGGCGCAGGCGGAGGCCTCGTCCAGGTCCATGTTGTAGCGGCCGTCGCAGACGAAGAAGGCGTAATGAATGTCCCGGTCCGCCAATTCTGCCATCTGATCTGTCGCGGAGGTATCGCCGGTCGCGTACACGGAAACGCCGCCGGACAGCGTGATCAGCCATCCGACGCAGACTTTGATGTCGTGGTTGCGGTTGTTTCCGGCCTGCACCGCCTCGACTTTCGCAAAGCCCAGGTCGAAGGTTTTGTATTCCCCGTTCACCAGGGCGTCCGTGTTGTCAATCACCCGGCATCCTTCGTTCTGGTTTTTGATCAGGCCGACGGCATTGTGGTCCTGATGGCCGTGGGAAACGAGGATCAGGTCCGCCGGCAGGTCATATCCTTCCCCGGCGTACGGATCCACATAGATGACCTTTCCTTCGGCGGTGACGATGCGCAGGCTTCCGTGGCCCTGATACAGCAGCCGGTGACCGGACGGGACGGTTTCCGCCAGGGCGGCGCCGCAGCCGAACAGGAGCAGGGTCATGGACAGGAAAGAGCATAGCGTTCTCTTCATGGGAGGTCCTCCTTCTTTTGAAAATATGCACAGAATACCGTACCTTCATCATAGCGCGCGGACGGCAGCGTGTCAACAGGAAGGTTTTTTCTCTCCCAGCGCCAGCAGCATCAGGCTGGCCAGGAAGAGGACCGTGCATACGATATGCGCTTCCGGGTCGGGCCAGACTTCCGTCAGGAAAGCGCCCAGCAGGAGGTCCGAGATGAGGAAGAAGCCGGCCGCATACCGGATGCGGGGCGTCTGCCGGCTGGTGCTGTACACCATCAGGAGAAGCGCCGGGGCATAAGCGGCCGCCGCCCAGGCATTGGACCCGAAATCCGGGACAAAAGCCAGCGCCGTCAGCCCGGCGGCGATCACAGACAGGACCGCCCACTGAATCCACTGCGCGCGGTTCATGGGGGTTTGGGAGAGGAAGCTGATGACCAGCAGGGCGTGGGCCAGCAGGAACAGGGCGATTCCCGCCGGGAAGGAGAAGGTCATCGCCAGGTCGGCCCCGACGGCCGCCGCAAGGCCCGGGAGCACGCTGCGCCAGAGGTGTTTTTCCCCGCGGTTCCGAAGGAAGAACACCGAAAGGACGGCTGCGCCGGCGGCCGCCTTCCAGGCAAAACGGAACAACGGCCAGTCCGCAAGCAGCCAGAAAGATCCTTCCGCCTCCGCTGCGGCGACGCAGAACAGGGCCAGCAGTAACCAGAACCGGGACCTTTTTTTCTCCCGGTTCGGAAGGAAGAGAGAAACCAGGCGGAGCACCGTGAAAATCAGCAGGCCGATCAGCAGCAGCACGGCGAGTACGTAGATGCGCCAGGAGACGAACGGGGCGGAGATGCCGAGAAAGCCGGTCAGGTCCGCCGCGCGCCAGGTTTCCTCCCGGAATCCTTCAGGAATTGCGCCGTACCGCTGCTCCGGCAGCCAGGCTGTGCCGGTGTCGCCGGCCCGGACCCGGAGCGGTCCGGTGCCCGCGCCGGGGTACAGGACGGAAGCCCGGAGCCCGACCAGGGCCTGCCGCACCTCCGCCGTGCCGCCGGAAACGGCTTTCCAGGCCACCCGGATATTCTCGTCCTTGGGAACGGCCGCGACGGAGACGCTGCCGATCCGCTCCATGTAGTATTCCTGAAATTCCGGGTTTTCCGTGATTTCACCGGTTTCCGGGTCTTTTTCGAGCACGCTGCCCTGTTCCGTCAGCGTCAGCGACCAGCCGGGCAGGTAGGCTGCCGTCAGCTCCAGCTCCACAGGCCCGCGGACCATCACACAGGTATAGTCCGGACTGTCCTCAAAAACCCCGTGCCGGATGATGTCCATGCTGGCCAGATAACTGTCTTCCCGGTGCTCGGTCATCAGCAGGTACAGCGTGCTGCCGGCGTTCCGGCTGCCGGCGGCCAGTTCCGTCCGGGTGACGGCGTTGCCGAAGACCCGGAAAATGAAGTCCAGCAGCCTGTCCAGGCTGGCCCTCGTTTCGCTGCCGCTGTTTTTTACGCCCAGCAGCAGGTGGCGCATGGTGGACAGCAGGCTGGACGTATCCGTTTTCTGAAGGATCCCCACCGCGGCGTGCTGGATATTCGCGGCGTAATTGTGCTGGTCTCTGACCACTTCCAGCGCCATGGAAACCAGCAGCCGCATCCGCAGGTTGAGCGAGGCGCTGTAATGGACCTCGATGCCGAAGACATCCCGGATCAGCTGTTCGCGCTGCTTGGCGGCGGCTTCCCCGATGGAGGAAAACTCCTGCACGGGCAGATACAGGTCCGTCCCGTAGCGGCCGAAGCCCCAGTCCGCCGGCATGACCTGGGGAACCACATCTGTCGGGCAGAGGATGTTGAAGATGTTCTCATCCCCGGTCTGCGGGGGGTTCAGCACGGCGGCCGGCGTCGCGTAGGTATAGGCGAATACGTCTTCTTTGGCGAAAAAGCCGGCCCGTGTCAGCCGCCCCGCGGTCAGGTTCGCCACCGCGGCGGCCCGGCTGAAGCCGGAGATCCAGATCTTGATCCGCCCCCGGATGCCGCGGGTCGCGATATAGCCGGCGATCCGGTCGATGACCAGGTCGGACGCGCTTCTGAACCCCTCGTGCAGTTCGCCGGTGCCGGCGGTCAGGTTGGACTGCCATTCGTTTTTGTATCCCGCCCCGCAGACGCCCACGGCGATCAGGGTGAAGGGCTCTTCGCCCTCGTGCTCCATCCGCCGGGCGCCCATGCCGGTGGAGATCGTGTAAATGCTCGTGACCTTGGAATAGTCGTCCTTCCGGATGTCTGAAAAACCGGCGCTGCGCAGATAGGCCTCCAGGTTCCGCGACGGATCGAAGGTTTCCGGGTCCCCGCTGCGCTGCTGGTCCCGCGCGGCGCATAAGGCCAGGATCAGGGACATGTTGGCCAGATTGCCGTCATAGACGGTCGCCGGCTGCCAGAACGGATAGTCCACAAAGTCCGTCTCGGCGGTAAATTTCTCTTCCGCCCCGCGGACGTAGAAACTGGCTTCGACCTCGCGCACCGGATACCCGTTTACGGCGGCGGGCCGGCCGTTTTCATCCGTTTCAATGACGGCGTCCGCCCCGAAGCGCAGCATCATGGTCTCCCGGAGGGCATCGTTCCCGGATGCTTCCTGCGGGGCGCCGTCCGCACGGGCCGCCGGCGGCAAAGCAAAGATCAGCGCCGTAAGAAGCAGGCAAGCGATCGTCCGTCTGGCCATGGGTGTCCCTCCCGATACTGATTCGAGGATGATGTGGGGTGCTGACAGGGGAGCTGCTGATTTCAGGTTATGGCACCATTATACAGTAAAACCGGGAAATCAAACAGATGACGGATAAGTTTTTTTCGGGGGGCGGGAGAGCGCAGGCAGGATGACCAGCTCCGGGCGCGCAAAAAAAGACTGCCTTGCGGCAGCCTTTTCGGAAAACCGGGTGAAATTACAGGCAGGAGGCGAACGCTTCCTTCGCGCCTTTTTCGCGGATCAGCTTAAGGCCGTTGACAACGGCGGCTTCGAGGCCGGGGACCTTCGTCAGGTCCTGATCCCACATCTGTTCGTTGGTCAGCACGGCGTGCACCAGGGCTTCGGGGGTGTCGTCCTTATGGGCGAAGAAGAACTCCAGCGCCCAGCGGTCGTCGCTGATCATATAGGTGTTGCCCTTGGGCCGTTTGCAGACCAGGCCCTTGTCGCTCAGCTCCTGGATGTCATTGCTGTAGAAAGCGATATAGGCGGCCAGGCTCATCGTCAGGCAGGGGGGCAGGGCCTTGTTTTCATTCACATACTCCAGGAAGGAGGGCATGTTGCGGGCCTTCCACTTGGAGGTGGAGTTCAGGGAGATGCTCATTAGCTCGTGGTTGACGAAGGGATTGTTGAAGCGGTCCTGCACGGCGGCGGCGAAGTTTTTGAGGTCTTCCTTGTCCAGCGGGAGGATGGGGACGATCTCTTCGTAGAGCATCTTGTTCATGAAGCCGCGGATGACGTCGTCGTTCATGCAGTCGCGGACGATGTCGTAGCCGGCCAGGTAGGCGCCCAGCACGAAGCCGGTGTGCGCGCCGTTGAGGATGCGGACCTTGCGCTTCTTGTAGGGGGTGACGTCCGGCACGACGTGCACGGGCAGACCGGCGGCCTTGAAGGGCAGGCGGTCTTCCAGGCCCGCAGGGCCTTCGATGACCCAGACGCCGAACACTTCGCCCACGTCCGTCAGCGGATCTTCGTAGCCGTTCTGCTCATTCAGGCGCTTGACCTCCTCCGCGTCGCGGATGCGGCCGGGCACGATGCGGTCCACCAGGGTGGAGCAGAAGATGTTTTCATTGTTGACCCAGGCGCGGAAGTCATCGGACAGCTTCCAGTCGTCGATGTACTGGTTGACGCACTTGAGCAGTTCCTTGCCGTTGTTGTCGATCAGCTCGCAGGACAGCATCACGATGCCCGGCTTGCCGGCGGTGAAGCGCTCGTAGAGCACGCGGGTCAGCTTGGCGGGGAAGCTGATGGGCGGGCACTGGTCGAATGTGCTCTCCGTGTCGTGCACGATGCCGGCCTCGGTGGTGTTGGAGACGATGATGTCCAGATCGTCGGATTTGGCGAATTCCAGCACCTTGTCCCAGTCCCCGTAGGGGTTGATGCAGCGGCTGACGCTGGAGATGACGCGCTTGTCATCCACCTTGACGCCCTTTTCGTTGCCGCGCAGGTAGAGGGTGTAGAGGCCTTCCTGCTTGTTGATCAGGTCGGTCAGGCCCTGGGCGATCGGCTGCACCAGGACGACTTTGCCGTTGTATCCAACCTTCTCGTTGGCGATGTCAAAGAAATAGTCGACAAAGGCGCGCAGGAAGTTGCCTTCCCCGAACTGCATCACCTTTTCCGGCGCGCTGCGGAGGATGTAACCCTTGTATCCTGACTCCGCGAGTACTTCGTAATTCAGCTGATTCATAAGAAATCCCTCCCTCGTTTCTGACGTCCCGTTCTGCCGCATCTGATACCGGCATATGACATGGATAGTATACAACAGAAGAAAAAGGAAGTCAACAGGAAAAGATAAATACTTTCAAAAAGACAGGACGAAGGAAAATACGGAAGAAAAAAGGCCGGAAATAAAAGGGATAAAGCGAAGCCGGGAACACGGCGGGGCTTCCGGATTGTCAAATGTATCCAAAATATTTCAACGAATTCCGGGGAGAATCCGGCATAATCACGAATAAATAATAAAATCAAAAGGTTAATGTTCGTAATTTCGGCAAAAAGGCTCATTGATCCGATATTTCAAAAAACCTGTTGACAAATGTTGGATACAACAGTATAATAAATGTGCAACGAATGACCCGGTCGCCCGGACGGATCCTCTTTTCTGACAGGGAGGCAGACAGTGGAACAGGCAGTGGAGCAGGCTGCGGGAAAAAACCTCAAACAGGTTGTATACGAAGAGCTCAAGCGGAGGATCGTCACCTGCGAGATTCTGCCCGGTTCGATGCTGACGGAAGAGGCGCTCTGCGAGACGCTGAACGCCAGCCGGACGCCGGTGCGCGACGCCGTCAGCCGCCTGGAACAGGAAAACCTCCTGTCGATCATCCCCAAAAAGGGCATCCGCGTCCACCGGGTCTCTCTGAACAACGTGGAGGAGCTCTATGTGACCAGGCTGTTTGTGGAGCCGCAGCTCGTGCGGGCCTACGGCAACCGCATTTCGGATGAGACGTACTGCCGGTTTTTACATGAGTTCCGCCGGACGGACTGTACGCGGGAGGAGCTCTACGAACAGGACAACGAGTTCCACATGATCTTCCCCCAGGCCAGCAATAACCGCTTTATCCTGACCTATTATGAGATCATGTCCGCCCAGACCATGCGCTACCGCATCCTGAGCGACCAGGACCAGCGGACAGACGACAGCCGGAAGGAACACTGCGAGATCTGCATCCAGTGCCTGTGCGGCAACTGGGAAAAGGCGGCTCAGGCCATGCGGAAGCACCTGGAAAACTCCAAAATGTCGATCATCAATTATGTCCTGCAGTTCAACCGGGACGCACACAACATTTTTCTGGAGAAAGGATGAGGCACCATGAAAGCAATCACCATCGTCAAGCCCGGCCAGGTCGAGATCCGGGAGATCGAAAAGCCCGTCATCGGTAAGGACGAAGCCCTGCTCCGCCCGCTGTTCGGCGGCATCTGCGGCAGCGACCTGAACTCCTACCGCGGCACCAACGCCTACCTGACCTATCCCAGGATCCCCGGCCATGAGTTCTCCGCTGAGATCGTGGAGATCGGCGAAAACGACCGCGGCTTCAAAAAGGGCGACATCGTGACCGCCAACCCCTATTTCAACTGCGGCAAGTGCTATTCCTGCCGGCACGGCCTGGTCAACGCCTGCATGTCCAACCAGACCATGGGCGTACAGCGCGAAGGCGGCTTCTCCGAGTACATGGTGATGCCCGTCAGCCGCCTGATCGACGGCAAGGGGCTGGACCCCAAAACCCTCGCCCTGATCGAGCCCTTCTGCATCGGCTATCACGGCATCCAGCGGGCCAATGTCCGCGAGGGCGACAAGGTGCTGGTCGTCGGCGCGGGCACCATCGGCGTCCTGGCGGCGATCGCGGCCAAGTCCCGCGGTGCGCAGGTGTGGATCTGCGACGTGGCCCCCAAGAAACTGGACTACGCCATGCAGTTCGGCATGGACGGCAAGATCCTGAACGACAGCGCGGAAAACTTTGAAAAGGCCTGGAAAGAAATCACCGACGGCAACGGATTTGACGTGACCGTCGAGTGCGTCGGCCTGCCCTCCACCTTCCAGAACTGCCTGGACGCCGCCTGCTTCGGCGGCCGCGTGGCGGTCATCGGCGTGGGCAAGCACAACATTGATCTGGACTTCACCGTCATCCAGAAAAAGGAACTCAACATCTACGGCTCCCGCAACGCCATGACCCGCGACTTTGAGGAGCTGATTGACACGGTCAAAAACCAGGGCCTCAAGCTGGACGCCGTGGTGACCAACGTGTACCCCTTCGAAAAAGCGGCCCAGGCGTTTGAGGACTTCCACCAGAACGCCGGCAGCATGCTGAAAGTCATGATTGAATTCTGACCTGTGGGTCGGATTCATAATAAAAAGGAGGTATCCTTATGAAGAAGTTTGTAGCGATCGCCCTGTCCCTGATGATGCTGCTGGCCGTAACCGCCGCCGGCGCCGAAGTCCTGCAGATCGGTTTTGAGAACTCCCTCTCCGAGCCCGTTGGCCAGGGCCTGGTCAAGTGGCAGGAACTGCTGGCGGCCAAGAACGTCGGCCTGACCATCGAACTGTTCCCTGACTCCCAGCTGGGCAACAAGACCGACCTGATCGACCAGATGCTGCTGGGCGAGCCGATCATGACCCTGGCAGACGGCGCTTTCTTCGCTGACTACGGCGTCAAGGACATGGGCATCGTTTTTGGGCCCTTCCTGTTCGACAACTGGGATCAGTGCTGGAAGCTGACCGAATCCGACTGGTGGAAAGAGCAGTGCGGCAAGCTGGAAGCCCTGGGCCTCAAGATGGTCGCCGCCAACTGGGCCTACGGCGCCCGCCACACCCTGACCACCAAGCCCGTCCACACCGCCGCTGACCTCAAGGGCCTGATGATCCGCGTTCCCACCAACCAGATCCAGACCAAGGGCTTCGAAGTCCTGGGCGCGACCCCGGTCGGCATGTCCCTGGGCGATGTGTACACCGCGCTCCAGCAGGGCACCATCGACGGCGGCGAGAACCCCCTGTCCACCCTGTACGGCCGCAAGCACCACGAAGTGGCCAAGTACCTGATCCTGGACGGCCACGTGCTGAACTTCACCAACTGGATCTGCTCCGCCGACTGGTTCAACAGCCTCACCCCCGAACAGCAGGAAGCCCTGATCGAGACCGGCAAGGAAGCCGGCGTCTACAACAACGAAGTGCAGGCCCAGGCTGACAGCGAGTACCGCGGCAAGATGGAAGCCGAAGGCGTCACCGTCTATGAGCCCACCGAAGAAGACCTGGCCACCTTCCGTACCCTGGCGGAAGAGTTCTACAAGTTCGATTTCGGCTGGACCCCCGGCCTGTATGAGACCGTGAAGGCCGCCATGCAGTAATGCGGCTGTTTCACAGCCCCCGAAAGGGGGACACGTCCCCCTTTCGTTAACCCCCTCGCCTTTGCCTCTCGTCCCTGCGGGACTCCCGGGCGGCAAAGGCGCAATGAAAGAATTTTTGCTCCGCAGGAGTTGAGCTATTTTCACTTCTCATGGTTTATTCCTGATCCGCAAAAATTCATCCTCGCACCGCGCATGTCGCTGCTGCGGGTTTAAAATGGAGGGGCTGTGGCCCCTCCAAACCACCCTGAGTTTTCTGATATTCAGGCAATCTCCATTGCACAATAATTTGTGATGATCTTTTCTCTTGTTAAAAGGGGATGTTGCAGTCTTCATTCTGCAGCATCCCCGTCAAAATTCATGATCCTGTGAATGAGGTGAAGCTTTTGAAGAAGAAGGGTTGGCTCAAGATCCTGTGCAACCTGGATCTTTTCCTGGCCAGCGTCGCCCTCGCCATTCTGACCATCGTGACCTTCGCGGCGGTCATCATGCGCTATGTGCTGAAGGCGCCGCTCCTGTGGCAGGAAGAGGCGCAGGCGTTCTGCCAGGTCTGGATGATCTTCCTGGGCGCGTCCGTCGCGTTCCGTCAGGGCAGCATCGTGGCCATCGAGATGGTGGTGGACGCCCTGCCCGAAAAAGCCAAAAAGATCATGGAATATATCGTCGATATGATCGTGATCTTTACGCTGACCTTCCTGATGGTCAAATCCCAGCAGTACATTGCCCAGATTTTCGGCCGGACGCACCGTTCAACCCCCATCCTGGGCATCCCGTATGAGCTGATCTACGGCATTGCGCCCTACGGCTGCGCGCTGATGATCATCAGCTACCTGCTTTCCAAGTATCTGCCCAAGTTTGTCAGACAGGTCAACATCGACGTATCCAATCAGAGTGAGGAGGTGACGGCACCGTGACGCTGGAACTGATTCTTAGCATCCTGGGCGCCGCCATCGTGTTCGCCCTCGTGCGCTTTGTGATGAAAAAGCCGTGGACTGTTTCGATCCTGGCAGGCCTGATGGTGCTGCTGGCGGTCAACATCCACTGGATCAAGCCGGCGCTGGAAAGTGTCGGCACGGCCCTGGGCACCAACGTGGTGCTGGGCATCGCGGCCGTCATGATGCTGGTGCTTCTGTTCATGAAGGTGCCGGTCTTCGTGGCCGTGTTCGCGGCCTCCGCCATCTACTTCCTCTTTAACCCGGGCATCAACCAGATCATCTTCGGCCAGAAGGCCATCACCGGCACGGAGAGCGCCTCCCTGCTGGCAATCCCCTTCTTTGTGTGCGCGGGCGTGTTCATGAACTACTCCGGCGTCACCAACCGGATCATGAACTTCTGCTCCGCGGTCACCGGCCGCCTGCCCGGCGGTCTGGCCCAGGTGAACGTCCTTCTGTCCACGCTGATGGGCGGTCTGTCCGGCTCCAACCTGGCGGACGCCGCAATGGAAGCCAAGATGCTGGTGCCGGAGATGGAAAAGAAGGGCTTCTCCAAGGAGTTCTCCTCCGTCGTCACCGCCGCCTCCGCCATGATCACCCCGCTGATCCCCCCGGGAATCGCGATGATCCTGTACGGCTGCATCGCCAACGTGTCGATCGGCAAGCTGTTTACCTCCGGCATCGCCGTCGGCGGCACGCTGTGCATCGCCATGATGGTGCTGGTGCACTTCATCTCCAAGAAGCGCGGCTATGTGCCGATCCGCACCAAGCGGATGAGCCGGAAGGAATTCTGGGACTGCCTGCGGCCGGCCCTGCTGCCGCTGTGCCTGCCGATCATCATCATCGGCGGTATCCGCCTGGGCGTCTTCTCCGCGACCGAAGCGGGCGCCGTGGCAATCATCTACGCGATCGTCCTGGGCCTGATCTACAAGGAGCTTTCCTGGAAGTCGATCCTTCAGGCCTGCAAGGAGACCGTGACCACCACCGCCGGCATCATGCTGATCGTGTCCGCCGCTTCCGTGTTCAGCTGGGTGCTGACCAAGGAGCGTATCCCGCAGCAGCTGACCGAGTTCATCGTCAGTATCTGCCCGAACAAGTACATGTTCCTGATCGCCGTGAACATCCTGGTGCTGATTGCGGGCATGTTCATTGAGGGCAACGCCACGATGATCGTGCTGGTGCCCCTGCTGGCCCCGATCGCCGCGCAGTACGGCATCAACGAGATCCAGTTCGCGATGATCTACATCTTCAACAACGCCATCGGCGCTCTGTCCCCGCCCATGGGCACGCTGATGTTCGTTACCTGCTCTGTCACCGGCTGCAAGACGAAGACCTTCATCAAGGAAGCGGTTCCGTTCTACATCCTGCTGCTGGTCGTGCTGATCCTGTTCACGTTCGTGCCGCCGGTCACCACCGGGATCGTGCAGCTGATCTACGGATCGGTGTAATGAGGGAATAGGGAGTAGGGAATAGGGAACAGGCAGCAGGCAATAGTCAGTCAGGCCTTCAGCCCTTCACTCCTCCCTGAAAAAACACAGCGCAGCGGGCCGGTCAGACGGTCTGCTGCGCTGCTGTTTTTGGTTTTCGCGGTGATACTTTTCCGGAAAACTGTCATTGGGCTGTTGCCGGACTGCGATCCTTCCTTCTGTTGGCTTGCCTTCCGGAACCGATTGCGGCAGGTGTCCTGGGGCAAAAAAGGGTTCTGCCGTCAAAAGAGAGGATGCCGCAGCTTTCATCCTGCAGCATCCCCTTTCAATTGTCTGCCGGCTTACACTTCAAAGCTTCCGTTGGCGATCCGTTTGCCGTTGACGCGGCTGAAGAGCATGATGTTGTCCCCGGAGAAGGAGATACGGACCTTCTGGCCGATCTTGTAGACCATGCCGCCGAAGACCACGGCGGTCAGCAGGTAGGTGCCGATGCGGATCTTGAGGGTCGTTTCCATGCCGGTGGGCATGGCGGAGAAGACCTCGCCCTCGATCGCGCCGTCGGGATCGATGCGGATAAACTCCGGACGGACGCCGATGACATAATCGTCCCGGGTGGGCTCGGGGCGTTTTTCGATTTCCGGCTCCTCGACGCGGGCAATGTGGTAGGGGAAGGGCAGGTCCTTATTGGTCTTCTCCACATAGCCGGGGAGCTTTTTCGCTTCTTCCGCGAGGCGCTTTTCTTCCGCCTCCAGCTTGTCGTTCTCCTGGTAGCAGGCAGCCGCAGTCTTCCCGCCGGCGATGCGGAAGATGCCGGTCTTGCCGTCAAAGAAGCGCAAGCTCAACCCGTCAGGCCCTTCCTTGCCGCCGGCCTCGATGTAGTTGATGGAAGGGTTGCCGACAAAGTCGCCGACAAACAGGTTGTTCGGCCGGTTGTAGACGGTCAGCGGCTCGTCGTACTGCTGGAGCCTGCCGTTGTCGATCAGGCAGATGCGGGTGGCCAGGGTCATGGCCTCCATCTGATCGTGGGTGACGTAGACGAAGGTGGACCCGGTGGTCAGGTGCAGGCGCTGCAGCTCCGAGCGCATCTCCAGGCGCAGCTTGGCGTCCAGGTTGGAAAGGGGTTCGTCCATGAACAGCACGCGGGGGCTGGGGGCCAGGGTGCGGGCGATGGCGACGCGCTGCTGCTGGCCGCCGGACAGCTCGCTGGGATAGCGGTCCATGAACTGGCCGATCTTGACGATGGCGCTGACGCGGTCGACCGCGCGCTTGATTTCTTCCTTGGTGAGCTTGCGGGCCGCGCCGGTCGCTTTCTCATCGCGGATGACTTCGCCGTTTTCATTGACGGAGACGCCGGGCTCGTTGATGTTCGAAAGGCCGAAGGAGATGTTCTGGAACACGGTCATGTTGGGCCACAGGGCGTAGTTCTGGAACAGGAAGCCAACGCGGCGCTTGTTCGGGGGGATGTTGATGCCCTGGTCGGAGTCAAACACCGGCACGCCGTCGATGGTGATCCGGCCCTCGGTCGGGGTTTCCAGGCCGGCGATCATGCGCAGGGTGGTGGTCTTGCCGCAGCCGGAAGGCCCCAGCAGGGTGACAAAGGCGTTGTCGCCGATCGTCAGGTCCAAATGCTCCACGGCATAGTAGCCGCCCCAGCGCTTGGTGACGTTTTTCAATTCGATTCTTGCCATATCGATCTTCCTCTCATTCTGCGCTTATTTGCCGCCAATTCCCGAGTCAATGCTGGCACCGGTCAGCTTGTTGACGATCATGTTGAACAGCAGGATCATCACGATCAGGATCAGGTTGATGCCGCTGGAGAACGCGTACAGGCCCATTTCGTCGAAGTACCCCAGCATCGTGGTGATGATCATGCCCTGGCCGCACAGCAGCATGAACAGCGTCAGCTCACGCAGGCAGGTCATGAAGGGCAGCAGGTAGCCGCTGATGATGGAGGTCTTCTGGATGGGGATAATGATACGCGTCATCCGCTTCCACCAGGGAATGTCCTGGATGATGGCGGCCTCCTCGATCTCGCCGGAGAGCTGCATCATGGAGTTCAGGGCACTGCGGCTGGCGAAGGGGATGTACTTGATCGTGCCGGCCAGGATCAGCAGCAGGAAGGTGTTGTAGATGCCGACGCCGGAGCCGAAGATGAAGAAGGCGACGCCCACCGCCAGGGAAGGCATCAGGTAGGGCAGGAAGGCCATGTTGTTGACGTAAGACGCCCATTTGCTGCGGCGGTTCTTGCTGACGCAGTAGCCGATCAGCGTACCGATCGTGCCGGCGACCAGCGCGCAGCAGATGGCCACGATGAACGTGCCCTTGAAGGCGTTCCAGATGTCGGCGTTATACAGGATGCCCTTCTGGCCGTACATGCCGGATTCCGTCACGTTTTCGCTGGTCAGCCACCACTTGGTGGTCGTATGGCCGGCGATGCCGTGGGTGATGAAGGAATAGTCGCCCGGGTTGGGCAGGAAGGTTTCCACTGCGAAGAGGATGATCGGCAGGATGCCGGTGAACAGGGTCAGCAGCACGAACAGGCCGGAGACAACGTACTTGGCCGCGCCCAGGTTCACCACGCTGGTCTGGCCGGACTTGCCGGTGACGGTGGTAAAGTTCTTGCGGCCGGAGGTCGTGCGCTGGTTGACGATCAGGATCAGGAAGCCGAACAGCATCATGATGACCGCCAGGATGCTGGCCTGGCCGGCGCGGTTGGAGCTCATGCCGACGTACTGGGTGGACAGGGTGGCCAGCTTCAGGTAGTGCGGGATGGGGTAGGAGCCCATGGCGCTGGAGAATACCAGCAGGACGGTCGAAAGGATGGCCGGCTTGACCAGCGGCAGGGTGACGCGCAGGAAGGTCTTCCACCGGGGCGTATTCAGGATCGTGGCCGCCTCTTCCAGGTTGGCGTCCATGTTGCGGAAGATGCCGCCGATCAGGATGTAGGCAAACGGCGCGTAGTGGATGGCCAGTACGACGGACACCGGGAACAGGCCTTCGCACCACCACCGGGGCATATAAACGTTGAACAGGGCGACGAACAGGCCGTCGTTGCCTCCGGTGATGAGGTTGGAGTTAAACAGGTTCTGCCACATGACGGCCAGGGTCCACTGCGGCATGATGTAGGGGAAAATGAAAATCGAGCTTAAGTATTTCTTGAACTTTAGATTCGTCCGCGTGACCAGGTAGGCGAAGACGCCGCCGTAAAGGATGGCCCCGATGCACGCGAAAACGCTGATCAGGATCGAGTTGAGCAGCGGGGTCCACAGGTAGATGGAGCCGACGCTGCGCGTTACTCTCTCGCGGCCGACGCGGGTGGTGATGGTATCGGTGAAGAGGTTTTTCCAGTTGTAGGTGGTCAGGGTGGTGCCGACGGCGTCGAACTGGTAATCCTTGGCGGCCTCCTGGGTGTCGATGCTGCCGGGATGCAGGCGCACGGTGTCCCGCGCGATGGTGAACATCGGGTAGATCGTCGTGACGGTCAGGATGATGCCGAGGGCCAGCAGGATCGCGTTCTGCGGTTTGGTGATGTAGGTGCGGAATTTGTTCCAGGTTTTCCTGAAACTGCCGGCCTGGCTGATCGCTTTCGTAGACATATGGTCCCTCCCTTACAGGATGATAAGGAAAGGGGCGGCGGTCGGGGAAGCCCGACGCGCCGCCCGCGTCGTTCCGTAAGGGGGGTCTTGCGACCCCCCTACGGAACCCCCCAGACGGATTTGCCTCTCGCGTCTGCGACATCCGGGGCCTACCGGCCCGTTCTTTCTGAAAACAGGCCACCGGCCTGTTTTCCAGGCGCTGCGAACCCCGGGCGGCAAATCCGCAAGGAATGTATTTTTGCTCCCGCAGAGCAGGCTCTGCTTCGCAAAAATTCCTGCCCGGGGCCTGCCGGCCCGCTGTTCGCTGAAATGGAGCCACAGGCTCCATTTCCGGGCGCTCACAGCCCCGCGTCGTACATGCCGCCGCTGCGGATTGATATCAGGGGGAACCCCCGATACCCCCGCTGAAATCTGTCAGGGATGTTACGATAAGTCAGTTCGTTGGATTACTTGCCGGCCACGATGCCGTCGATCCAGTCGCTCATGGTGCCGGAGACGGAAGCACAGTAGGCGGGCTCTTCGACGACCAGCCTGCCGCTGTTCAGCCACCAGTCATAGCCGCGGTCGTTCTTGGCGGGGAATTCGTCGCCGCCGTCCTTGCTGTGGTCCTGCATGCAGGCCGGAACCGGCGCGTAGCCGCCCATATCCTTGCCCCAGGCATAGAAGCCTTCGCTGGTGGTGGTCATGAAGGCGATCAGCGCGCAGCTGGTCCAGGGCAGCGGGCTGGTCTTGGTCAGCATGAGGTAGTGCTTGTAGGCGTAGCCGCCGATGCCGACATAGCCGTCCTGATAGGCCGCCACGGTGATGTTGTTGACGGAGGATTCAGCGGTCTCTTCCACCGAGCGCAGTTTGGAGTAGACCAGCAGGCCGGCCTGATCCTTTGCGGAGGTGGTGACCAGGGTGTTGCAGATGGGGCCGTCGTCCGTCTGCTGGTTGTACTTCTCGCACCAGAGATACACCCAGGCCAGGCCGTACTGCACGTTGTCGCCGGACAGGCCCAGATCGGCGGCGTCCAGCTTCATGTCTTCGATCAGGGCGTCGTCTTCGGCGTTCTTGCCTTCCCAGACTTCATAGGCTTCCTTGGCGATGGTGGCGTACTTGTCGTTCGTCATCATGTAGAGGAAGTTCTTGCCGACCAGCTCGGAATTGACGCCCATGAACAGAGGGGCTTCGCCTTCACGGACGAAATCCCACATGTTGGTGTAGGTCTTTTCGCCGAGGTTGTTGAACATGAACACCTTGTTCAGGGTCTGCAGGGCCAGGGGGTTTTCATTGCCTTCCTTGGCGACGCCCTCGGCCTCGGCCCAGTCCTTGGGCACGAAGTTGAGGAGCAGGCCGGTGTCCAGCATCTTGGACTGGATCTGGTTGCCGTCCTGGATCAGCGTCATGGACATGACGTGGTTCGCGCCGTTGACATCTTCGGTCAGCTGATCGAAGATCTTGTTTTCCTTGGGCTGCTGCCAGCCGCCTTCATAGTCGAGGGTGTAGGTCGGGTCGATCTTCTGGAGGGCTTCCACGAACAGGGGCAGCACGGACTTGCCGCGGCTGGAGTTGCCGACGGCGTCAAAGCGCTTGCCGTTGGATTCCTCGATGGCCTTGTGGAACAGTTCGTCCAGGGTCATGGTCTGGGCCTGGGCGATGATCTCTTCCACGGTCTCGGCGGAGGCGAAGGAGCATACAGACAGCACCATCACGGCTGCCAGCAACAAAGCAAACAGTTTTTTCATCAGGATTGGCTTCCTTTCTGTATAAATCTGGTTGGCAATCCGCCAACTGCTGCATGTATTATAGCTTTTTCCCGGCACGTTGTCAAGCCGTCGGACGAAAGGGAATTGGTGTAAAACTTGAGCTGAAACATTGACGAACAAATCCGCTGTGGTGTAAAATAGTAGAGATTTTCGTGCGGGAAAGGAAGGATCGCTTTGCGCTTGAATCGGAAGACCGCTGCGGCGTTCATGATCTGCCTGTGCCTGGCGCTGGCCCTGCCGGCGGCGGCGGAGGAAATCCGCGGGTACGACAAGGCTGCCGGAGGCTGGCAGTATGCGGCGATGGGCGTCTACCCCTACGAGGCGGACGGCGCCCGGCGGGAGGTTCTGTGGCGGGTGCTCTCCGTCGAAAACGGACAGGCCCTGCTGATGACGGAACAGGTGCTGGATGTGCACCAGGTGATCAACGAGACGAATCCGGAAGTGATCAAGGCCCGGACGTACCGGCGCATCGATTCCTATGCGGACAGCGACCTGTGCGCCTGGATGAACGGCGAGATGCTGGAGAACCTGATCCCGGATCAGGCGCTCCGGGACGCGCTTTCCGAAACGGAGTTCGGGAAGCTGTTCTGCCTGACGACCGAGCAGTTTACCACCGCCAAATACGGCTTCAACCGCTCCATGTACGGGGAGAATTTCCCGGACAGGAAAGCGAACGGCACGCCTTATTTCGCCGCGCAGGGCGGCTATGTCGACCAGGGCACGAAGACCGTGCCGTACTGGGCCGCCACGATCCGCGGCAAGACCGGCTACCAGCTGCAGCTGGTGGGCTATAACGGCCACCTGAGCTGGGGCGCCTATACGCGGGTGAACGTCGGCGTCCGCCCGGCGCTCTGGATCGACCTGACCCTGTGCGAGGTAAGCGGCAGCGGCACGAAGGATGAGCCCTTCCTGATCACCGCCCGGACCGGCGCCGGGGAAGAACCGGCACTGGCGCCGGACGTCCCGGCCCCGGAGGCGGTTCCGGCAGAACAAGCGGCGGCCGAAGAAGAGCCTGTGCCGGAAGAAACGGACCTGTCCGCGCCCGAAGCGGAGCCCGCGCAGGAAGGGGCGGAAGCTGTACCGGCTGAGCCGGAAGCCCCCGCCGCGGACGCACCTGCGGAAGAAAACCATGAACCTGCCGCTCCGCAGGAGCCGGTCAGGGTGATGATCAACGGCGTGGAGATCACGCTCGGCACGCCGGCGCCGGACGCTTCCCTGGAAGGCAGGGAACAGCCGGCGGAGCCTGTGGTGCCTGACTTCCTGTTTACCCCGACGCCCGCCCCGGCGGCGGAAACGCCGGAGGAAACCGGGGAGCCGGAGCCCGCGGAGGAATCCTCCCCGGAAAATGCGCAGGCGCCCAGCCCGTTTACGGCGGACCGGATGGTGCTGTCCTTCATTGGCGACCTGAGCATCGGGGACGCGGCCCAGTCCCGCGCGGCGGACAATTCCCTGACCAATATGATCGACCGGAACGGGTTTGATTATCCCTTCTCCCTGGTGGCCGATTACCTGAAAGCGGACGACTGCACCTTCGCCAACCTCGAAGTTGTTCTGACGGACAAGGTGGCCCTCAAATCGGACAAGAAATACAACATGATCGGCAAACCTGAGTTCGTGAACGTCCTGCTGGAGGGCGGGGTCGACGTGGTCAACACCGTCAACAACCACTGCATGGACTTTACGCTGGCCGGCTATAACGACACCCTGGCCGCGCTGGACGGGGCGGGCGTCAACCACTTCGGTTCCGTCTATCCCGGCACGGACCGCGGCTCGGACATCCTGGGCAGGGCGGAAGTCAACGGGGTCAGGATCGGCATGGTCGGTTACTCCTACCCCCAGGAATACGACCTGATCCGGCTCAAAAAGCGTATGCAGCAGCTCAGGGACGAGGGCTGCGACCTGGTCATCTGCAGCCTGCACTGGGGCCAGGAGGAACACCTGACCAGCCAGGTGTGGCAGTACAAGTTCGCCCGGGACGTGATCGACGCCGGGGCTGACGTGATCTGGGGCCATCATCCCCACGTCGTCCAGCCCATCATGTTCTACAAGGGAAAGCCGATCTTCTTCTCCACCGGCAACTTTATTTTCGGCACCATGAGCGAAGTCGACCCGTCCACCGGCATTTTCCAGCTGGAATATGACCTGACCGGGGAAAAGCCCGTGCTGAGCCTTCTGAACGTCGTTCCCTGCCAGACCGGCGCGCGCGGAGACTACCGCCCCTATGAGCTGACCGATCCGGCGGAACGGGCGCAGTGCCTGAAAAAGCTGATTTCCAAAAAGAAGATCACCAAGCTGGACAACCTGTCGGGCAGCTTTGCGGACACCGGCAAAGTAACGGTTCTGCCGGACGGGAAGCTGGCGGACTGGAGCGAAGGACAGTGAGGAATTAGAAGTGAGGAATGAGGAGTTAATAGTGGCGCGGCCTTTGGCCGCTTAACGAAAAGTGAGTGAGACTGGTGCAGCCGCAGACGTTTCACAGGTAACTGAAAACTCCTCACTTCTGACTCCTAACTAAAAACTCCTTCCTCACAATCAGGATTATTGACAACTGTTATTGGAGGATTTTTCAGATGAAGCGCGTCATTTCCATGATCGTCACCGCCCTGCTGCTGATCGCCCTGCTGGTGCTGGCTCCGTCGGAGTCGGTTTTCGCGGCGGTGCTGCCGATCCCGCTGGACAAGGAGAAGATGGACAACCCGAACCCGGCGTTCTATCTTTCCGATACGGAGTACAAGGACGACAGCCTGCACATCACCATTGAGAAGGGCGTCTTTGAGGACTGCAATTACGTGGTCGCGCGGATTCAGATTGCCGATCCTTCCCAGATCCGGACGCGCATGACCACCAACGACGGCAAACAGCGCCTGAACCTGAACTGGTGGCGCAGCCATCTGAATCCCATCCTGGCCATCAACGGGGATAACTACGGGGACAATTTTACCGAGCTGGGCCGGCACATCGTCCGCCAGGGCGTGCTCAAGCGGCACAACATCAGCGGCCGGCAGAAGGTGTTCCTGGACGCCCTGATCATCGACGACAAGGGCGATTTCCACATCATCCGCAACGCCACCGAAACGGACTTTGACATGTTCGAGGGCACGATCATCAACAGCTTCTCCTTCGGCCCCGCCCTGATCGTGGACGGGGAGGTCATCACCGATTACGACGCGGACTACGGCAAGATGTACGCCGCCTACAAGGATGCCCGCCGCCTGTGCATCGCCCAGACCGGGCCGCTTTCCTACATGGTGGTGACCACCGAGGGCCCGGAAGACCCGGGCAACAAAAAGAGCCTGTTCATCGACCGCTTCGCCTACCTGGTCAGCACCCTGGGCACGGTCTCGAACGCCTACAACCTGGACGGCGGCTCTTCGGCCACGCTGATGTTCCACGGGGAAAAGATCAACTCCGTGAACGCCAAGACCAGCCGCGCCCTGGCGGATATGATCTACTTCGCCAGCGCCTATGTGCCGGAGGGCGTGCCGAGGGCGGACTGAAACCGCTGATGGTTTGGGAGGGGGACCCGTCCCCCTCCCACGCTGCCCCCCTGCGGATTTTCCTCTCGCTGCGCTCCCGGGCGGAAAACCCGTAAGGTATGTTTTCCTGACGGAAAACCCCGCCCACACCGGCAGAGCCGGTGCGTACGATTTCATGCGAGGGTGTGCCCCCTCTTCGCTCCCCCCGCCATCGTATCCGGTTCACTTCATCCCATCGCCCTTCGGGTTCGCCATGCGGCGAATCCGCCGAATCAATCGGCGGACTCCGGGATTACGTGTACCGGATACCGAAAACATGGATTCGAAAGATCTTGTCGTTCCTGTTTCGCCATCAACATCATTGAGGAATAAGATCATGACTGAAGCACTGTTTTCCATCGGCTCCCTGCCGGTGACCCCGTGGGCGCTTTGCGTGACGCTGGGCTCCATGGCCGCGGCGGCGCTGATGTGGTATCTGAGCGCCAGAAGAAAGACTGCGCAGGACGCGGTCAGCCTGTTCGTGCCGCTGACGGCGGCGCTGGGCATCTTCCTGGGCCACGCCCTGTTCGCGCTGGTAGCCGGCCTGCTGGACCCCTATGTGTGCGAAAGCATGGGCCTGAGCCTGACCGGCTATGTGTTCCGCCCGGACAGGGGCGGCTATATGAGCCTGGGTGTGCTGGGCGGCCTGCTGCTCTCGGCGCTGATTGTTTCAAAAACACAGAAGGCGTCTTTTCAGGAGCTCCTGAAAGCCGGCCTGCCGGCTGTCCTGCTGACGGTCGGCGTGGCCAAATGGGGCGAGTGGCTCTGCGGCATGGGCACCGGGCCGGAAGCCTCCACCTGCTTTTTCCCGGTTTCCTTCCTGCCGGAGCCGGATTATCCCGAATGGCGGGTGATTGCCGTGTTCTGGCTGGGCGGGCTGTACGCCCTGGGTCTGGCCCTGTGGGGCATCCTGGGCGCGCATAAAAAAAGCGGCGTCCGTCCGGTGACGCTGCTGGTATTCTACCTGGCCGGCCAGGTGTTCTGGGACATGCTCCGCGAGGACAGCTACGTCCACTACCTGGCAATGAACTTCGTCCGGATGGACCAGCTCTTTTCCGTCCTGATCATGGCGGGCCTGATGGTCTGGGCGACCGTAAAGATCAAAAAGAACGGGGGCAAAGGCACCGTTCGCTGGTGGGCGGTCATGCTGGTCAGCGTCGGACTGTGCGTCGGCCTCCAGTTCCTGTTTGACAAGCCTCTCCCGCTGCCCGGCGGCGCCCTCATCTATCCGCCCACCTGGCTGGTCTACGCCCTGATCGGCGTGACAGCCGCAGGAATGGGGCTGAGTACGATGAGGATGGTGGAGAAGGCGAAAAAGGGTTAAGCAGAGTGAGGAGTTAGGAGTGAGGAGTGAGGAGTTAAAAAGTCCGGGCGGCCTTTGGCCGCCCGGTGAAGAGCTGAATCATCATGATGGAGTTTCATGGTTATAAACGATACAGGATTTTCACAGAAAAACCAATTTCAACTCCTCACTCCTCATTCCTCATTCCTCACTGAATGTACCCCTGTTTCCTTGCTGTTCTGCAGCCTTGTCATTTCCGCCAAAAAGGTGGAGAGGTCCGTGAACTGGCGGTAGACGGAGGCGAAGCGGATGTAGGCGACCTCGTCCAGCTGGCGGAGCTCTTCCATGATCATCTCGCCGATTCTGCGGGTGGTCACTTCCTCCTGCATGCTGTTGTAGACGGCCTGGCTGACCTTGGCAACGAGGGCGTCGATATCCGCCGCGGAAACGGGGCGCTTGTGGCAGGCGGCGAGGATGCCGCTGCGGACCTTGTTTTCGTCGAAGAGCTCGCGGGACTGGTCCTTCTTGATCACCAGCACGGTCGGCTTTTCGATGGTCTCGTAGGTGGTGAAGCGCTTGCCGCAGTGGATGCATTCGCGCTTGCGCCGGATGCTCGCCCCGCCGCTGACGGGCCGGGAGTCCAGCACCTTGCAGTCTTCATAGCCGCAGACAGGGCATTTCATCAGGCGGCACCTCCCTGGGAATAGCCGGGCAGGGACAGGATCGAACCGACCAGGTCGATCAGGCCGGTGACCCCGGGCTGGAAGCCGTGGGAGTTATCGAAGTGGAAATCGGCGGCGTAGCGGTAATAGCCGATCCGGGCGTTGTACTGTTCGATCACGTCCTCGTGGGTGCCCCCGCGCAGGGTGGGCCGGCGGTCCATCTTGATGTCGGAGAGGATCTGGTCCAGCGGCCGGTCGATGAACAGGATGATGCCATGGTTCTTCATGATGGTGATGTTTTCTTCCGTCAGCACCGTGCCTTCCCCGGTGGAGATGACGCAGGGCTGCACGCAGGCCATCTCGGCCAGCACGGCGGTCTCGGCGTTGCGGAAGAATTCCTCCCCGAGGGTGGAATAGATGTCGTTCACCGTCATCCCCATGATTTCGGATACGCGCTGGTCCGTATCCACAAAAGGAAGACCGAGGGCCTGCGCAAGCCGCAGCCCCAGCGTGGATTTCCCGCAGCCGGCCATGCCGACCAGGAAGATATGTTCGCATACTGTCATGTTCCCGGACTTCCTTTCCTGAAAAGGCGATCGTCAGAAAACGAATATTCACGTTCAATATATCATATCTGGTCCGATATTGCAAGCGCGGCATGATGCGCAAAGTGTAAAGGAATCGTTCATGAGTTACAGGTATTGGCGGCTGTGCTTCAGCCTTCTGCTGCTTCTTTTCATCCCTGCCGTCTGTCAGGCGGCGGGGGAGCTGTCGTTTCCGGACAAGTCGGTCACGATGTACGAAGGCGAGCAGATGCAGGCGCCGCTGGTCATTCAGGAAGGGCTCGAG
Organism: Christensenellales bacterium; assembly: GCA_045113695.1. Classification (GTDB taxonomy): domain Bacteria; phylum Bacillota; class Clostridia; order Christensenellales; family Aristaeellaceae; genus UBA4246. The sequence continues at coordinate 4,893 of JBGUJG010000042.1, read as the reverse complement.
GGGGAGGTCACCTATACCTCCACCAACCGGAAGGTGGCCTATGTGGATGAAAACGGCATGCTGATCGCCCTGCAGAAGGGGCAGGTCACCATTTCCGCCGCGATGAAGGCGGAGAAGCGGACCTATGTCGCCAAGCTCAAGGTGAACGTGCTGCGCCAGGTGACCGGGATGAAGCTGTCCGAAAAGGGCCTCCATCTGCTGACGGCGGAAAGCGGGCCGGCTTTCGCGCGGGTCAAAAATCTGCTCGCCAACGAACTGTATGAGTCGCTCCCGGAGGAGGAGCTGGAAAAGATCAGCCGGGTGCTGATCCTGAAAAAGGGTTCTTCCCTGACGCTCAAAACGACGATGGAACCCTCCGGGGCGTCTGACAGGAATTTTACGGTCTTTGCCGCCCAGACGGAGATCATCCGCGTCAGCCGGACGTCCGTCAAGGCCCTCGCCCCCGGGGCGGCCATGCTGCAGCTGACCAGCGTCGCCAATCCTTCCGTTTCGATCCTGCTGCCGGTGCTGGTGGTCAACCCGGTGACCAGGGTGCGGGTCACCGCGGAAAAGACCACCCTGACCCTCGGGGAGCAGACGCAGGCCATCGTGACATTTACCCCGGAAGATACGACCCTTCAGGCGGTCACCTACAGCAGCGACAGCCCGAAGATCGCCTCCGTCGATGAAAACGGCCTGATCACGGCGCATACCGCCGGGCAGACGGCCATCCGCGTGATGACGGCCGACGGCACCAAAAGGGTGTCCTACGTGAACATCGCCGTGGTGCAGCTGCCGGAGGAAGTGACCGTTCAGGAACAGGCCCCGCTGATCCTGAACGTGGCGGACACCCATACGCTCAAAGCGGTCATTGCGCCGGAATCAGCTACCGATAAAAAGGTCTTCTGGTCGTCGTCGGACGAAAGCGTCGCGGCGGTGAACGGGTCCGGCCAGGTCACGGCCGTAGGCCAGGGCCAGTGCGAGATCCTCTGCGTCAGCCAGGCCAGGGAGCAGGTGAGGACCGCGCTGCCGGTGATCGTCGTGCAGCTGGCCAAAAGCCTTTCCTTCGTGGACAAACAGGCGACCCTCCTGGCAGGGCAGCGGGCGCTGCTGCGCTATGTGATGGAGCCTGCGGACGTGACCAACCCGGCGGTTTCTTTCTCCTCTTCGGACGAGGGGATCGTCCGGGTCAATGAAGAGGGCATCGTGACAGCCCTGGCGGAAGGCAGGGCGGTGATCACCGTCGCCGCGCAGGACAGCAGCGGGAAGCAGGACAGCATTGAGCTGACCATTGCCCGCAGGCCGGAAAGGGTGATCATCCACGAACAGGGCCCGCTGACGCTGGCGACCGGCCGCAAGTGCCAGGTCACCGCTGAGGTCTGGCCCCAGGACAGCGAGAACCGGAAGATCGCCTGGGCGTCCACGGATGAAACGGTCGCAGCGGTCAGCGTGGAGGGCATCATCTCCGGAAAATCGGCCGGGGAGTGCGATATCATCGCTGTCAGCCAGAGCGCGCCGCAGGTCATGGCCTCGATCCATCTGGTCGTCCGGCAGCGGCTCAAATCGGTCCGCTTCGCTTCCGGCAGGGAGACTGTCCGGGCCGGGGAGACCATCCCCACCCAGGTGATCCTGGAGCCTGAGGACGTGCCGCCCACGGAGCTTGTCTATTCCTCCCGGAATGAGGAGATCGCTCGTGTCAGTCAGGACGGCCTGGTGACCGGCGTTGCCCCCGGGCGGACGATCATCCGGGCGCAGGCGCAGGACGGCTCTGGCCGCTACGGCCAGATGACGGTCACCGTGCTGGAAGCGCCGGAATCCGTCAGCCTGGATACGGACATCCTGACCCTGGCGGTCGGGGGGACGCAGACAGTCGGCGTCATCGGAGTCCGTCAGACCGTCTGGGAGACCAGCGGCGAACACATCGCCACCGTGGATGAAAACGGCACGGTGACCGGCGTTTCGCCCGGCCGGTGCGTGATCACCTGCTCGGCGAAGGACCAGCCGGACCTCAGGGCTTCGGTGTCCGTCCGGGTCATCCAGCAGGTGACCGCCATCCAGGTTCAGCCGGAAGAGCTGACGCTGGAGCGCGGCCTGACGGGCAAGCTGAGCTGGACGGTTTATCCGGGGGACGCGGACAATCCTTCGGTGATCATGGAAAGCACCGACCCCGCCGTGGCCGCGGTCGACCAGAAAGGCCTGGTCACCGCCCTGGACGGCGGCGCCTGTGAAATCGTCCTCCGGGCGGCGGACGGGCTCGGGGAAACCGCTCGCGTCCCGGTCCGCGTGACCGTGCCGGACCCGGTCGTCCGGGTACAGCTGATTTCCCTGACGCTGGAAAACGGGCAGGCGGCGCTGACGCTGCGCCTGGACGGGGATACGGCCCTTTCCGGTCTGGAGCTGCAGGCGGAGTGCTACGATATATTCGGAAACGTCCTGCCCGGCGGGGCGTCGGGCGGCACCGCGCAGACCCTGAGATTCAGCGGCACGCTGCTGCCCGGGGAAGAAAAGACCGTGACGGCCCTTTCCTGGGAAACGCCGCCGGAGCAGATGCGGGGCCTGGGCAAAATCGTTCTGCGAGTGAAAAAAGCGTTCCTGCCGGACGGTTCGGCCCTGCGCCTGACGGAAGAAGCGGCCGGCCCGGCTGCTGAAGCGGCGATGCCCGGATATATCGGGTATACGCCGGTGTTCCGGGAAGGAACGATGCCGCAGAAGGACTGATCCGGCCGGGTTTTTCCGGACATCCACCACAAAGACAATGGCTCTGCCGTTTGTCATACCCCGCCCTCCGGCGGGAAAACCAATCTGTTTTACGATGAAGGAGGAAAAACAAGTGAACAAATCCAGAATTCTGACCATCGTCCTGGCGTGTGTCGCAGTGGCCGCGCTGATTTTCGGGTTCGTTTCGAATGGTCAGAAGGGTGATCTTCAGAAACAGGTGGAAAGCCTGAACTCAAATGTGAAAAAACTGACCGATGATCTGAATACGGAAAAGCAGAATGCGCAGGAAGCCGCCAAACAGGCGGAGGAAGCCCTGACTGCCGCGAAGGAAGCGGCGGATCAGGCGGTGGCTGCCGCGAAGGAAGAAGCGCAGAAGACCATGGAGGAAACCGTCGCCGCCACGAAGGAAGAGGCTGAAAAAGCCCTGGAGCAGGCCCTGGCCGCCGCGAAAGAAGAAGCGGAAAAAGCCCTGGAAGCGGCCGTCGCCGCCGCGAAGGAAGAGACCAAAGCAGCGCAGGCTCCGGCGCAGACGGAGCCCGCTCCGGAAACGACGGCTGAACCTGCCCCGGCCGCGGAAACGCCGGCCCCGGAAGCAGCGGCGCCTGCCGCATCCGCCGCGGAAGCCCCGGCCGCTGAAACAGCGGAGCAGGCCGCGCCCGCTCCTGCTCCGGCGGAAACCGCCCCGCAGACCGCCGCGGAGGTTCAGAACCCTGTGCTGGCGACCATTGGCGGCAAGCCAGTCTATAAAAGCGAGTGCGACGACATCATCAGCCGCTCCGCGCAGCAGGGAACCGCTGTGACCTATGCCCAGGCCATGGAACAGCTCAAGTTCAACCGCGTGCTGGAGATGGTCATGGAGGAAGACGGGTATCTCAATTTCACCGAAGAAGAAGTCGCGAAGATCCGCGACGAGATTCAGGCCGCGTGGGACGGATACCTGGATCAGTACGTGAGTTATTACCTCTCTGAGGATACGGAGGAAGCCCGGGCGGACCTGCGGAAACAGGCGGAGGAAAGCCTGTACGCCGGCGGCCTGAGCGTGGACAGCCTGGTGGAAAGCCAGAAGCTGAACGAAGGCTATGAGCGGCTGACCAACGCCCTGGTGCCCGAAGAAGCGGTCACTGAGGACAAGGTCCAGGCGTACTACGACCAGCTGGTCGAGCAGCAGAAGTCCATGGTGGGCGACAGCGCCTACATGCGCGAGCTGTACGGCATGTACTACGGGAATCTCTTCTATATGCCTTCCGGATACCGGAACGTGACCCACATCCTGATCAAGGTGGACGAAGCCCTGCTCAAGGCCTATCAGGAAGCCAGCAACAACTATAACGCGCTCCAGCAGCGGTATGAAGAGCAGAAGAAAGCGGCAGAAGCCCCGGTGGAAACGGCAGCGCCCGCGCAGGCCGAAGCGACGGAAGCCCCGGCGGAAACGGCAGCGCCCGCGCAGGCCGAAGCGACGGAAGCTCCGGCTGAAACGGCCGTACCGGTTCAGGCCGAGGGCACAGAAGCCCCGGCGGCTCAGGCGGAAGCCCAGCCCACGGAAGCCCCGCAGGAGCCCGTGACCGAAGCCCAGCTGGAAGAAGCCCGCCTGGCCATGGAAGCCGCCAAAGCGGCTGTGCTGGAAAGCAAGAAGGACGTGCTGGACGATATCGAAGCGCGTCTGGCCGCCGGTGAGCCTTTCGAAACGCTGATCGCCCAGTACAACGAGGATCCGGGCCTGGATCCGGCGGTCGGCTATGAGGTGCACAGGGAGAGCATCAAGTGGGATCCGGTCTTCCGGGATGCCGCCTTCTCCGAGGAGATGGTGAAGCCCGGCGACCATTCCAAGCCGGTGGTCGGCAGCTACGGCATTCACATCCTGTACTACCTGAGCGACGCCCAGGAAGGCGCTCTGCCGATGACCGCGGAAGTGCGCGCGCAGATCGTGGAGACCCTCCGGAACGAAATGATCAACGAAGCGGCTTACAACATCTATCAGGAAAAACTGCCCACGGTTGAAGTGACGGTGGACAGCGAAGCGATCGCCGCCCTGGACAGCAAGGGGTCGGACGTGTCGATCGATTTCCAGGCGGAATAACTCCGGCTCAGAACAATCTGACCAGTGAAACGGGGGCTGTTGCACAGCCCTCGACAGGGGGACGCAGCCAGGGCCTGCCGGCCCGTTCTTCGGTGAAAATTGTCCACAGGACAATTTTC
>JBGUJG010000041.1:0-63302 GCA_045113695.1 Christensenellales bacterium | reverse complement strand
TATATTGCCCCTTATGACGCCGCAGATGGTTCAAGAATTTGTTGGGGGAGCAATAAGTACCGGGTTTTAATCCAGCCTGAGGATCATGGCCAGCAGCCGGCGGACGCTCTCGTTCACGCACTCCTCGTCCAGATCGCCGTCCCGGACGGCCTGCAGGGTCCGCCAGGGGGTCCCGCAGCCCATCTTGATGTCGTTTCCGGCGGCGATCTCCCTGTACTGGAGGCCGAAGGTATACCAGTCGGTCGTGACCAGGCCGTCAAAGCCCCATTCTCCGCGGAGGATGCCGGTCAGCAGGTCCCGGCTGGCGGAGGCGCGGACGCCGTTGACCGGGTTGTACGAGGTCATCAGCATCCAGGGCTTCGCTTCTTTCACGCAGATCTCGAAGCCTTTCAGGTAAATTTCACGCAGCGCCCGGGCGCTCAGACGGGAGTCGCAGTTGCGCCGGTTCTGTTCTTTGTTGTTGCAGGCGAAATGCTTGACGGTGGCGGCGATGCCCTCTTTCTGGACGCCGCGGACCACGGCGGCGGCCATCTTTCCGGCCAGCAGCGGGTCTTCGGAATAGTACTCGAAATTCCGCCCGCACATGGGGCTGCGGTGGATGTTCATCGCGGGGGCCAGCCAGATGCCGATGTTGTTTTCCTTGACTTCCAGGGCGGCGGCGCGGCCCACGCGGGCAAGCAGGTCTTCGTCAAACGTGCAGCTCAGCAGGATGGCGCAGGGAAAAGCGGTCGTTTCGACCCCGTGGCCGGGAATCGCGCGCAGGCCGGCGGGGCCGTCGGCGGTCATGACGTTCGGGATCCCCGCTTTCGGCAGGTTGCCCATGCCGAAGGTGTTGGCGATTCCCCGGCAGGGCTGGCCGCCCAGGAGAAAGATCTTTTCCGGCAGGCTCAGGGTATCCATCAATTCGTCCAGAGTCATTTTGCCGCAGACCACGTCCCGGAGCATCGGCACGTCCGGGTTTTTCCAGCCGTTGTACTTGACGGGAAAGGGGCATTCCATCGGCACCTGACCGTCATAGGGCAGATCTTCGGGCGGTTCATCCTGCTCAAACGGAGGATGGGTGACGGGCAGGGACTCCAGCGTGCCGTCCGCCAGGAGTCTTTCCCTGAGATGGCGCGGCCCGGCCAGCGGCGACAGCACGCAGAGGATCCGGTCGTCCGGCAGATGCCAGACAAAGTCAGCGGGTGCCGCCTGCCGGACATCGGTCCCGACAAAGAAGAGGTAATCGCCCTGTTCGAGCACATAGGCGTCTTTGCGGACCCTGCCCGTATCGTCGAAGGAGGCGAAAGCGTACGGCTCAAAGGACATTGCAAGGGTTTCTTCCTGGCCGGGCAGAAGCTGCCTGGTCTTGGCGAACGCGGTCAGGGCGCGGGCCGGCTTGCCAAGCTTCCCCTGCGGGGCGGACACATAGACCTGAACCGTTTCCCTGCCGGGGAAACCGCCTTCGTTCCGGACATCGGCCCGGACGGAAAAGCGGCCGTCTTCAAAGCTGACTTTGACATTCCGGACGGAGAAATGGGTGTAGGACAGGCCGAACCCGAAAGGATACAGGACATGCTCCCTGGCCCCCGGGATGGTTTCAAAGAAGCGGTAGCCTACATAGATGTCTTCCGTGTAGTCCACATACTGATCGGAATCGAAGAACTGCCGGGCATAGGGCCAGGCGTCAAAGCCGTCGGCAAAGGTATCGCAGAGCTTTCCTTCCGGGACGGCGTCGGCGCACAGCAGGTCGGCCGCGGCCAGACCGCCTTCGATGCCGGCCTGCCAGCAGAGCAGGGCGCTGCCGATCCGGTCATTCCGCGCAAACCAGCGGCCGTCCATCACCCCGCCGACGTTCAGCAGGACGATGATGCAGGCAAAGTATTTTTCCGCCAGGGCGGCCAGCTGTTCTTCCTCGTCGCTCAGCAGAAAATCCCCTTTTTCCGGGCTGCGGTCGGCGCCCTCGGAAGAATAGCGGGAGATGGGGAGCAGCACCGTGTCCGTGAAGGCCGCCGCCTGCCTGATCAGCGACTCTGGCGGAACGGCTTCGGGGATCTTGCCGGGCTTTCCGCCGGCCTGATAGCAGGAAAGGACATGGCCCAGATAAAAGGCGGAAAGGGGCTCATAAAGAAAAAGCTTTCCTTCTTTCTGCTTGATGTGCAGGCCGTCCAGCAGCGTCCGGTGATAGGGGGTGGTCGTATCGCCGCTTCCTCCGCCGCCCTTGACCCAGTCGGCCTGGGCTTTGCCCAGCACGGCGATCTTCTGCCCGGGGCGCAGGGGCAGGAGGTTCCCGTCGTTTTTCAGCAGCACCATACCCTTCTGAGCCGCTTCCCGGCTCAGGGCTATATGCTCCGGGCCTGCGGTGAGCCGCCGGCTGTCCGGCCCCAGCGGGGTGGAGGGCATATACTGTATGCGCTGCCATTTCTGTAGCTGTCCCATAATGATTCTCCTTTTTCGGTTGATCAGGCGCCGGCCCGTCTGTGCATCCAGTGGCCGCGGAAATAATAGATGATGAACAGGGTGCTGGTGAGCGTCCAGGTGATCGGGTAGCTGTAGAGCACCATCTCGATGGTGGAATGCATCGGGACGATCAGCAGGACCCAGACGACCCGCAGCAGGCAGACGCCGAACAGCGTCATCATCGTCGGAATCAGCGTGTCGCCCGTGCCGCGCATCGCGCCGGACAGAAGCTCTATGGGAATATACGTGCAGTAGAAGGGCACGAGGAGACGCAGAATCCGCACGCCCTGCTGGATGACGGCCTCATCCTGTGTGAACAGGCGGAACAGATAGCCGCCGCCGAAATACATGGAGACAGACAGAAGGCCGGTCGCCAGGATACACATTTTGAAGCAGGACCGGATTCCCTGACGGACGCGGGCATACAGCCCGGCGCCGTAATTCTGTCCGACGAACGTGGTGATCGCGATGCCGAAGGAATTGACGGTCATCCAGTACAGCCCGTCCAGCTTCCCATAGGAGGTCCAGCCTGCCAGGATGTTGGTGTCAAACCCGTTGATCGCCCGCTGGATGATGACGTTGGACACGGAGTACATGACGGACTGAAGGCCGGAAGGAAGGCCGATGGCCGAGATGCGCCGGAACAGCGAAAGATCCAGGCGGATCTTTTTGGGATGCAGGCGCAGGCAGTCCCGCCTCAGGACCAGGGCGCGGATCACCAGTGAGGCGGACAGGCACTGGGAAAGCACGGTCGCCAGGGCGGCCCCCGAAACGCCCATCCGGAACACCAGCACGAACAGGAAATCCAGCAGGATGTTGGTCAGGCACGCGGCAATCAGGAAGTACAGGGGATGCCGGCTGTCTCCCGCGGCGCGCAGGATGCCGGAGCCGATATTATAGGCCAGGGAAGGGATCATCCCCAGGAAGATGACGCGGATGTAAGACAGGGCGTAGGGCAGGACATCCTGGGGCGTATTGATCAGGGAAAGCAGGAAGGGGGAGAGAAGAAAACCGGTCACGGACAGGGCAGCCCCGAACAGCAGGGACATCGCCGCGGCCGTATGAACGGCCCGGGATACGTCGTTTTCCTGCCGGGCGCCGTAAAACTGGCTGATGATGACGGTCGCGCCGGAAGCCACGCCGATGAAAAAGCCGACCAGGAGGTTGATCAGCGTAGCGGTCGTACCACCGACAGCGGCCAGGGCCAGCTTGTTGACGCCGTTTCCGACGATGGCGGCGTCGGCGGTGTTATAGAGCTGCTGGAAAAAGGTGCCCATGACAATGGGAAAAAAGAAAAACAGAAGCTGTTTCCAGATCACGCCTTCTGTCATCGCTGTGATTCTTTCACTTCTGGAAAGCTTCCGTCCGCCCATGTCCCGAACCTCCGGCCAGCAGATAGTTTTGCCTTTTTGCATTATCTCATAGTTTCCGGGGAAATGCAATCCGGCGGACAGAAAAAACCACGCAGGGGCTTGTAACAATGCCGGCCCAAATTCGTAACAGAACTTTATTCTTTTTTTGGGATTCGGACCCCGGCGGGAAAATGGGAAAAACACGCGCGGTTTTTCTGCCGGCCTGTCTATCCGTAGTGGTTCGCGCAGGCTTTTTTTCAAGGGGTGGAAGAATCGGCGCGGGCGGGCAGGACAGCCATCCGGGTCTTTTGGGAGGGCTCTGAAACTTGAAAAGAAAGGCCGGTTTTGGTATAATCCTGGTGTCGGATGGGCCAGATGAATGGTCCCTGATCAGCGGCCCAACGTTTGATGGGCGGCGGTCTTTTTATCTCAGGGATGAGACGTTTCAGGGATCATAAAAGGAGAGAATTCGCTTGGATATTGAACTGCTTTGGGAAAAAACCTGCGCGCTGGTCAGGCCGGAGATGTCTTCCGTTTCCTACCAGACGTGGATCGAGCAGGGCTTGAAGCCCGTGGATATGCGGGATGAAGTGCTGTACGCGCGGGCGTCTTCTGATTTTGTATATTCCTTTGTGGAAAAGCACTGGGGAGAACTGCTTGGGGACGCGCTGAGCCGTGCGGCCCAGCAGCCGATGAAGCTGAAGCTGCTGACCGGGAAACAGGCTGCAGCCAGGGCAGAGCAGGATGCGGAAGACGCAAAGACGGAGGCCGTTTCCAGACAGTCGTCCCTGATCCCAGGGTACACCTTTGACACGTTTGTGGTCGGCAATTCCAACTCCTTTGCGCACGCTGCCAGCCTGGCGGTGGCCGAAGCCCCGGCGGAATCCTATAATCCGCTCTTTCTGTACGGCGGGGTGGGTCTGGGCAAAACGCACCTGATGCATGCCATCGGACACTATATTCTGGAGAAAAACCCGGAAACAAAGGTCCGCTATGTGACCACAGAGACCTTCACCAACGAGCTGATTACCGCGATCCAGCAGAAAAAAACACCGGAATTCCGCGAAAAATACCGCCAGTGCGACCTGCTGCTGGTGGACGACATCCAGTTCCTCGCCCGGCGCGAGAGCACGCAGGAGGAATTCTTCCATACTTTCAACGCCCTGCACGCGGCGGGCAAGCAGATCGTGATCTCCTCCGACAAGCCGCCCAAGGAAATCCAGAAGCTGGAAGAACGCCTGTCCAGCCGTTTCGAATGGGGGCTGATCGCCGATATTCAGAAGCCGGACTATGAGACCCGCGTGGCCATCCTGCAGCGCAAGGCTGCGGACGAACTGATGGATGTCGGTCCCGGCGTGCTGGAGATGATCGCTTCCCGGGTCGACAGCAACATCCGGGAGCTGGAAGGCTGCCTCAAGCGGCTGTCCGCTTACGCCATGCTGACCGGCCGGCCGATCAACCTGTCCCTGGCGGAAGACGCCCTGCGGGAGATTTTCCAGCGCTCCCAGCCCAGGCAGCTGACCTGCCAGGACGTCATGGATACGGTGGCCAGGTATTACAGCATTTCTTCCGAGGATTTAAAAAGCCCCCGCCGCAGCAGGGAGATCTCCGTTCCCCGGCAGATCGCCATGTATCTGTGCAGGGAAGTGGCGAACGTTTCCTTCCCGCGCATCGGGGACGCTTTCCGCCGCGACCATTCGACCATCCAGCACGGCTGCGACAAGATTGCCGAGGACATGAAAACCAGCGCTTCCCTGACCAGTCTGATCGGCGATCTGACCAGGCAGCTGAGGGAAAACTGAAGACGCGGCATCCAGGGCAAAAACAAAAACGGCAGAGCGGAAATGATCCGGCTTTGCCGTTTTTTTACTTGGCAGTACTTTTACAGGACCTTCTGCAGGAAGCTGATGAGCCGCGGGTTCTGCGGGTGATCGAACAGCTCGTGGGAAGGCTTGTCTTCGGCGATGATGCCGCCGTCCAGAAAGATGGTGCGGGAGCTGACCTCCCGGGCAAAGCGCATCTCATGCGTGACCACGATCATCGTCATGCCGGTTTCCGCCAGGTTTTTCATGACCTCCAGCACTTCGCCGATCATTTCCGGGTCCAATGCGCTGGTCGGCTCGTCGAACAGCATGACCTCAGGGTCCATCATGAGGGCCCGGACGATGGCGATGCGCTGTTTCTGGCCGCCGGATAGCTGGGACGGATAGGCGTCCAGCTTGTCCTCCAGCCCGACCCGGCGGACCAGGCCGAGGGCTTTTTCTTTGGCTTTCTCCGGGTCCATCCGGAGAATCTTGACCGGGGCGGCGGTCATGTTCCTGAGCACGTTCATGTTATTGAAGAGGTTGAACTGCTGAAAGACCATGCCCATCTTCTGACGGTGGGTGTTGATATCGGTCTTTTTGTCGCAGATGTCCACGCCGTCAAAGAGGATGCGGCCGGACGTCGGTTCCTCCAGGCGGTTCAGGCAGCGCAGGAAGGTGGATTTGCCGCCGCCGGAAGGGCCGATCACGCTGACGACCTCGTGGGCGGAAAAGGAAGTGGAGATATCGTTCAGGACGGTCAGCTTCCCGAAGGTTTTGGACAGATGCTCCACGCGGAGCAGTTCATTTCCGGCCATGCGCCATCCTCCTTTCCGTCAGGGAGACCAGCTTGCTGAAAAAGAAGGTCGTCACAAAGTAGAGGATCGCGGCGACGAACAGGCATTCCAGCGTGTTGTAGGTCTTGGCTTTGACGCCGTTGGTGCGGAACATCAGATCGGCGATGCCGATGACGGACACCACGGAGCTTTCCTTGATCACGGTAATGAATTCGTTGCCCAGCGCGGGCAGGATGTTCCGGATGGCCTGAGGGAGCACGACGATCCGCATGGCCTCGCCTTTTTTGAAACCCAGGGAGCGGGCGGCCTCCATCTGCCCCGGGTCCACCGCCTGAATGCCTGATCGGATGACCTCCGCCACGTACGCGCAGGAGTTCAGGCTCATGGCGACAATGCCGGCCATGAACCTCGAAAAATCCGGGATGAAGGAGATCTCCGGGAACGAAACGCCGATCATCGGCAGGCCGTAGAAGATGAACATCAGCTGCACCATCAGCGGAGTGCCGCGGAAAAACTCGATGTAGGCCGTCGCCAGCCACCTGAGCGGCGCTACCCGGCTCATTCGCATCAGGGCCATCAGGGCGCCCAGGACGGTGCCCACGACTACGGCGATGATGGCAATCAGCAGGGTATTTCTCAGGCCCTCGGTAAAGAAATGCCCGTATTTGGTGATCAGCTTCCAGACGGTTTCAAAAAACATGGATCAGTCTCCCTGTCTGCGGGGCGGACCCCGCCAAGATAAAAAAGGAACCTCACGCCGGACAGAGCCGGCGCGAGGATGAACAGACAGCCCGGATTATTCTTCCGCGCCGGAGGCGAGGACGGCGGCGTCGTAAGCGGCCTGGTAGGAACCGTCGGCGACGACCCGGTCAATGACCTCGTTGATGGCGGCCAGCAGGTCTTCCTGGCCCTTGGCGATGACGGCCGCCTTGCCGAAGGAGGCTTCTTCCTTGGTGAAGGCGAACTTGGAGGCTTCCAGCTGGCCGTTGCTCGCGGCGACCATGCTCTCGCCGACCGCCTGGTCGACGACGAAGCCGACGATGTTGCCGTTGATGGTTTCCAGCGCCAGCTCCGGATAGGTGGGCAGCTCGAACAGCTCGGAATCCGTCAGGGCGGAGGTGACAAGCTGGGACTGGATCGTGCCCAGCTGGGCGCCGACGCGCAGGCCGGCCATGGCTTCCTTGGTGGCATACTTGTCGGCGTTGCCCGTCTTGACGATCAGCAGCTGATTGCTCAGCTCATACTGGTTGCTGAAGTCGATGACTTCGGCGCGCTCAGGCGTCACGGTGAAGGCGGCGATGCCGATATCGATCTGGCCGGACCGGACGGCGGGAATGATGCCGTCAAAGGACATGTTCTGGATTTCGAGCGCTACGCCCAGGGCATCCGCGATCTGCTGGGCGAGCCAGATGTCGCAGCCGGCGAAATTGGCGCTGTCGTCCAGGTATTCATAGGGCGGATAGGTGGCTTCGGTGCCCATGACGATCTTGCCCTTGGCCTTGACGGCGTCCAGGGCGGAGTCCGCGTGCGCGCAGACGGTGAGAGAGAAAGCCAGCGTCAGGGCCAGCATCAGAGCAAACATCTTTTTCATTTAATCATCCCTCCGAAATGTCAGATTCCGGGCCTGAAGAAGCCCGTTTCTGTGTATGATTATACACGTTATTGGGAATATGTAAAGTATTTTACGCAAAATATCCGGATAAAAACGGATTTCCCGTATTAAAACCGCATGACGGAAAGCCGGTTGAGCGCTTCGCTGATCCGGTCTTCCGGGACGGTGCAGGCGATCCGGATGTGTCCCCGTCCGGCCCGGCCGAACTCAGACCCCGGCAGGACCAGCACATGGGCCTGCTCCAGCGCCAGCCGGCAGAATTCCTGATCCGAAACCCCGCTCAGGGAAACGTCCGGGAACAGGTAGAACGTTCCGCCGACCGGGGCAAGCATCATGAAAGGGATCGACCGGATCTGCTCCGCGGCGTCCAGCACCCGCCGGCGGTAGGTGCGGATGTACAGCTGTTCCATTTCCCCGCGGATCCGGAGCGCTTCAATCGCGGCGCGCTGCGAAACCGAGGGGGCGGTGTAGATCATCCCGCTGTTGATGAACTGCACGGCCCTGCGGATCTCCTCCGGGCCGATGATCACGCCGACCCGCCAGCCCGTCATCATGAAGTTTTTGGAAAAACTGTTGAGGGTGACGGTCCGGTCCTTCATGCCGGGCAGGGTGGAAAAGGGAATAAAGGACCCGCTGAACAGGTATTTGGTGTAGATTTCGTCGGCCAGCACGAGCAGGTCGTGTTTTTCCGCGCAGCGGGCCAGGGCCCGCAGGGATTCTTCCGTATAGACGGCTCCGGTCGGGTTGGCCGGATTGTTCAGGATGACGGCCTTCGTGCGGGGCGTGACGGCCGCTTCCAGGAGGTCTTCGTGGATGGCCCAGCTGTCCTGAGCGCAGGTCGGCACCTCGACGCAGACGCCGCCGGCCAGCTCGATCTGGGAACGGTAGATCGAAAAATAGGGCCCAAAGACGATCACTTCGTCGCCCGGGTCGATCAGGGCGAGCATCAGCAGGCCCATCCCCAGGCAGCTGGAGGCGGTGACCATCACGTTCCTTTTGTCCAGGGTCTGGCCGTAATCTTCCTGCCAGGCGCGGATGACGGCGCCGATCAGCTCCGGATCTCCCTGCGGGTCGCCGTAATGGGTATGGCCGTTTTCTGCGTCCCGGAAAGCGGCGCGGATGATCCGCGGGTCTGTCGTAAAATCGGTGTCGCCGATGCTCAGGTTGATCAGATCGGGATATTTCCGCTGAAGCTCAGCAAGGTTTACGCTCATCGGCGCGGATTTCCCGATCCGCCTGGAAAGGATGTTCATGCGTCCGCCTCCTTATGCGTCCGCCGGGATCGGCATGACGGTGTTGCCGTTGGGGATCACGTAGATGGATTTGCCGGACAGGTCGGCGGCTTTCAGCAGGGCGTCCATGTCCTGATAGGATTCCATGCCGATGGGGCGCAGGGTCTCCGCCGGGATGGTGGAAAGCAGCATGATCCGGTACCGCCTGGCCTGCTCGCAGCTCAGCAGGAAGATATAGCCGGGGATGGTAAACTGCGTGCGCAGGCGGTGCTCAAAGGTGCCGTCCAGAAGATTGCGGTTCCAGCCGAAAAACTCCTCCGGCCCGCCGCCGTCCCTGGCTTCCATCATCAGGATCAGCGTGCCGCCTTTTTTCAGGCAGAACTCCACGTTGTCGATGCACTTGGTGCCCTGATAGAGGCTCATGTCCTTGGGATAGCCGCCGCAGCTGGCGATGACGGCGTCCGCTTTCCGGGGGACAGTGATCTTGTAAAAACTGTCGATCATCCGGCAGCCTGCTTCCCAGGAACGCAGATAATGGCCCGCGATGATGGCGGCCAGCTTCATGTCCGAATTCATGACCAGGCTGATCATGAAAAGATGGGGGAGCAGGCCGGCGGCCTCGCACATGTCCTCGTTCAGGGGGTTTCCCCGGGTGACACAGTTGCCGATCCGAGAGCTGGAGCGGAACTCCTTTTCGTCCAGGGAGAACAGGTGGTTGTAGCGGATGGTGGAAAGGGCGCTGACACCGGGCAGGATACTCTTGCGGCCGCCGCCGTAGCCGGCCATGACGTGATGGGAGCAGGCGCCCAGGCAGATGACGCGGTCCGCCGCGGCGACCTCATGGTTGATCAGGATCCGGTTGCCGTGCGGGGTCACCCCGATCTCCGTCAGGTCTTCCGCCTGACAGTCGTGATATACGGAGCGGATCCGCCCGAACACTTCCGGGGTGATCAGCCTCTTCATCTCTTCATCCGTTCCGTGGGCGTGCGTCCCGGTGGCGACGACGATGACCATGTCCCGGTCCGGTATCCCGCAGCGCTCGTTCAGATAGCGGATGAGATGGGGCACCACCAGATCCTGCCGCATCCAGAACCGGGTGATGTCGCTGATGACGATGGCGACCCGGTGGCCGCTTCGGGCAAAACCGGTCAGGGGCTCCGCTTCCACCGGATGGTCCAGCGCCTGCCTGAGGGCATCGCCGATATCTTCGAGCGGCGGCACGGCTTTCCCGGTCAGCACGCCCAGGACCTGTTCTTCCGGAAGGCTTGCGCAGACGGTGCCTTCCCCATAGGCAAATGTATATTCTTTCATCATCGGGCTGGTCTCTCCTTGATTGGACGTTCTGAACAGGATCATCTGCTCAGGGTCAGGGGTTCAGGGCTTCGCGGATGACGCTGAGCGGAACATTGTGCTGTTTGGCCAGAGCGGCGATATCGTCGTATTCCGGCTTTTTCCGGTCGGCCCCCATGCCGCCGGCGCACTTGACCCGGACGTCGCCGAAGGCGGTGGAAACGGTCTTCTCCTCCCGGGTGAGAATATACCGGCTCATATCCTGCCGGCGGATCCCCAGGGTGGAAGTGTGCTTCATCATGACTTCCGCCAGGGCGTCTGCGTCCTGCGGCAGGCAGATCACGCTGAGCAGCACGCCGGGCCGGGACTTTTTCATTCCGATCGGCTGGGTGAAAACATCCCGCGCGCCTGCGTCAAACAGCCGCTCCATGGCAAAGGAGATGTCCTCGCCGGTCATGTCGTCCAGGTTGCACTCCAGTTTGGTGACGGCTTCCCGCCGGCCCACGCTTTCACCCAGGAAGGCGCGGACGCAGTTGGCCTGCGGGAAATCCTTTCTGCCCATGCCGTAACCGATGGCCTCGGTCTTCATGACCGGCCGGTCGCCAAAGCGGGTGACAAAATGCTTGAGCAGAGCCGCGCCGGTGGGTGTGCAGAGCTCGCCCTGCACCTGGCCGCCGTATGTGGGTACGCCCCGGAGGATCAGCGCCGTTGCCGGGGCCGGGACGGGCAGGATCCCGTGCATGCACCGCACATGGCCGGACCCGACATGGACGGGAGAGGCGACGACCTCGTCCGGGGAGAGTTTTTCCATCAGCAGGCAGACCGCCACAACGTCTGCCACGGCGTCCATGGTACCGACCTCGTGGAAATGGATCTCGCTGACGGGCCGGCCGTGCGCCTGGCTTTCCGCTTTGGCGATCAGGGCATAGACGGCTTTGGCGTCCTTTCTGACCCGTTCCGAGACGGGCAGGCTGTCGATGATCCCTTCGATATCCCGGACGGAAGCGTGGTGATGATGGTCCTCATGATGATCATGCTCATGATCGTGTTCATGTTCATGTTCATGAGGATGCTCATGTTCATGCATGCCGTGCTCATGGTGATCATGCGGGGCGTGGACGTCGATGGATTCTTCCTCCACCCCGTTCACGGTGACGCGCATGTGCGTGCCGGTGACGCCGCATTTGACGGACGGTTCGGCGGCCACATGGACGCCAGGCAGCCCCAGGGCATTCATCCGGCCGATAAAAGAAGGCTGGTCGTCAATCAGTTCCAGCAGCGCGGCCGTCAGCATGTCGCCGGCTGCGCCCATGGAGCATTCCAGGTACAGGGTTTTCATCGGATCAATCCTCCTGTCAGTTGAGGGAAAGCCCTGCCCGGTCCATGGCGATCACCAGGACGGGGATCAGGATCAGGTGCATGATGATGCCGGGAACCGCGTTGGTAAAGGCGCCTGCGAGAAACAGCGCCCAGGTGAAGCTGCTGCCGGAAAGCCCCGCCAGGACCAGCCGGGCGGCGCCCCAGACAAGGCGGCCCAGGATCATCGCGATGACCAGCGCCGCGTAGACCGACCATTTCTTCCTGGGCAGCAGCCGGTACAGGAGACCTGCCGCCGCCCCGTACACCGCCAGCTCAAAAGCCATTGCAACGGCGGCGGGCATCAGGGCAGGCATCCCGAACAGGAAGGACCTGAGCAGCGGGGCGATGCACCCGACCGCCAGCCCCCAGGGCCAGCCGCACATGAAGCCGCAGAGAAAGGCTGGGATGTGCATGGGGGAGAGCATGGCCCCGATTTCCGGGATCTGTCCGGTGATGAAGGGCAGGACCATCGCGATGGCCAGGTAGAGGGCCGCGTAGACCATTTTGCGGAGCCGGAGGGACGTCATGGCTCCGCCTCCCCGCTGACCAGCTGCCGGATGCGGCGCATCGCGTCCTCCAGAATGGCGGCGGACCCGGACGTCACCCCGGCGATGTAGGTGCTGCACAGGTTCATCGGGATCAGTACCCGGTAAGCCGGGCTGGCGGAAACGGCGTTGGCCATGGCAGGGGAAATCTCGCCCAGCATGGCGTCGGCTGTCGCGATGCCGAACGGGCCGACGATGATCTGAGCGGTGCGGCAGGCGACGATCACAGCGTTTTCGCCCGTCGCCAGATTGTCCGCGCACCCGCTGCTGAGCATGTTCTGCGTGGCGATGCTGTTGGTGCCGACGGCAGTGATGCTGGCGTCCGGGCAGGCTTTGCGGATGCTTTCCACCAGTTTGCGGCCCAGCCGGCCGCCCTGCCCGTCAATGACCAGAATGTTCATCGGGTTCCTCCCTGTTCCTGATAGTAGAATAGGCCGGACGGAAGGAGACCGGTGGCTTCTTCCGTCAGCATGTCAAGGGCTTCTTTCAGGTCCACATCCTGAAACAGCTCCGGATTGGATCCCTTGGCGATTATCAGTGCGGCGGCTGTCCGCAGATGAGGGGCTTCCAGCAGTTCCCCGGACAAAAGCAGGACCCGGCCACTGCGGACCGCGTCGATGGCCGCCCAGCCTTCCCGGGAAACCAGGGCCGCGTATGCCTGCCGTGCCGCTGCCTCCGATAGGACGCCGCTGCCCAGCACGCTTTTGTCCACGATTTTGACGATCATCCCGGGGTTCTTCCGTCCGATCCAGCCGTCGTCCACCCGCAGGTTTCCGGGGAGCAGGCGGGCGGAAACGTCATAGGCGCCGGCGTCCAGGATCAGGCTGTGCTCGGGAGAGGTTTTATGGACCGTCACGTGATCCTGCGCCGTCTCCCAGTACAGGTTCAGCCGCTGGCACTCAAAAAGGGAGCCCATCCTGTCCTGAAGAAGAACGGTATAATAGGTCAGGGCGGAGTCCGCCTCTTCCGCATCCTCCGAAACGCCCATCTGTTCTGCTTCCTGCGCTGCGACGGTCTGTACGGCTGTTTTTTCGGCGCCGTCGATCAGCTGATCGGCGGAGATCTCCGCATTCTCCGCCGGAAGGGAGACGCCGGTGCCCTCACCCCGGACATAAAGCGTCCGCTCCGTCCCGGGGACGATTTCGGCCGGCGCGTTTTCATCATATTCTTTTCGGGATGATTCCGGATTCTCCTTTGTCTGTCCGCCGGCTTCTTCGTTCTTTTTCTGTTCATCCGCTGAATCGGACGGATCAGCCGGGATGCCTGCCGTGCCGTTTCCGGACGGCATGCCGGATGCCGGGCCGCTGAGCGTCGTGCGGACGCGGCAGCCGGAAAGCCCCGGGAAGAGGAGAAGCAGCAGAATCAGGCAGAGGATTTTCTTATGTTTCATTCGCACAGGCACCACCTGTATTTCAGCAGGAATTTCTGTTTTGCATCGGCTGTTCTGAGGAGAAAGGCTTCGGTTTCTTCAAGCAGCGCCAGCGCTTCCGCCCGCTTTTCCTCAGGCAGGGAGGAGCCGCCGTACAACGCTTCTTCCACAGCAGCCGCACAGCGGGAAAAACGGCCGGCGTAGCCTTCGGGAAAGATGCCGGGCAGGGCCTCTGCCCAGTCCCGGTACAGCCTGTTTCCGCCCCCGCTCTCCGCGGCTTCCAGCCAGCGCACCACGTGGCGGAAGATGGCGCAGACCGCTTCGGCGGTATCTTCCGACTGAAACGCCTGCCGCATTTCCAGGGCCTTCTTTTTCCGGGCGTTGATCAGCAGGAACGGGGCGAAGGGAAGGATCACCACGGCGGCTGACAGCGTGAGCAGCAGGATGATCCGGAGCCAGTTCACCCAGCCGGGGCGCGAGATCTGCTGTTCCTCCACCGTCACCAGTCGGTAAGCCTGAGCGGTTTTTGCTTCCTGTCCGCCGTCTGCCAGGGAAAGGGGGTGAACGTGCCGGGTTTCCGTTTCGCCCTGGGACATGCTGTCCGGAGATCCCGCAGCCGCCAGGGACAGCAGGCTCAGCCTGTCTCTCGCCGCTTCTGAGGCGGCTTCCGTCCGGGCGTCGATGCCCGGAAGCAGAAGGGCGGTCAGAACAGAGACGGTCAGCATCAGGACGCCGAAGGCTGCCAGGTCTTTCCGGGAGAGCGGCCGCCGCATCAGCAGGACGGCCAGCAGACCGGCCAGGATGATATTGGCCCAGGCCGGGAAGGACAGGCCGAAGTAGATCTGAAACAGCGCGCACAGCACGGCCAGCCCGAGGCCGAGTGTCCGGCTGCCCGTCAGCAGGACCAGCGCGGCGATGGATCCCAACGTCAAAAACAGCAAAAGGACGGCAGGCAGAACGCTCTGGTCGTCCGGAACGGGAAAATACTGATAAGCATAGGCGTTTGCCGATTCGCTGGCCGCAAACAGGCGGTTGCACAGGGAAAGCGCGCCGAGCCGCGCTTGCGGGATCAGGGCGAGCAGGGCCGGAAAAACAAGGCATGCCGCGGCAGAGATCAGCACGGCGCGGAGATGCCGGCAGGGCTCACGCGGCGGGGGAGAGGACGCCGGCCGGGCCGTTTCCTCCCATGTTTTTTCCGGGGCCGTTTCCCGGACCAGCAGCTCGCCTTTCCGGGCGGACAGCTTCCAGTGGATGCGCCGCACCGGATCGCCCGGAAGGTACGGACGCACATCGCCCGGCTCTTCCTCTTCTCCCGGGACCGGCGCCCTGAGCGTCCGCCGGGCTGGTTTTTCCCGCACGCCGGTCTGATCCGGGGCAAACAGGGCGCGGCGGACCGGGGGAATCAGCGGAGCAAGCAGGGAGCAGATCAGCACGATTCTGGTGCCGGTGTTGTTTTCGAAGAAATACAGGCAGGCGGCCGTCAGCAGCCAGACTGCCCACATGATCCGTTTCCTGTTCATTTTTTCCTGAGCCCTGCAAAGAGGGCGCGGCGGTCCGGGTTTTCGGTTTTCCGGATCAGCTCGTCCAGCACCTGTTCCACGGACGTGCCTTCCGCGCTGTCTTTGAGCAGCACCCGGTGGGCGCATACATCGGTGAACACAGCCTGCACGTCCGCACCGGTGACGTAATCCCTTCCTTCCAGGTATGCCTTTGCCTTGGCCGTCCTGTCCAGGAAGAGCGCGCCGCGCGGGCTGATCCCGACGGCTACTTTTTCATGTTCATGCGAGGCCATGGTAAGCCGGGTGATATAGTCCAGGATGCTGTCCTGAACACGGACGGCGCGTACCTGACGCTGCATGGCGCAGAGTTCGTCTTTTTCCAGCACGACGGATACGTCGGACGCAGGATCCCTGTCCTGCCGGTCCCGGAGCATCTTCATCTGGGCCTCATAGTCCGGGTATCCCAGGGACAGCCGCACGAGAAAACGGTCCATCTGCGCGTAGGGGAGGAACTGGGTGCCCGCTGTCCCGACGCTGTTCTGGGTGGCGATCACCATGAACGGTTTTTCCAGCGGATAAGTGGTTCCGTCCACAGTCATCTGCCGCTCTTCCATCGCTTCCAGCAGGGCAGACTGGGTTTTGCTGGGGGCGCGGTTGATTTCGTCTCCCAGCACGAGGTTGGCCCGGCTGAGAGCGCCGGGCCTGTACACGAAGTCCCCGCCGGCTTTGTCGTACATCGAAAAGCCGGTCAGGTCGGACGGCAGTACGTCTGGCGTGAACTGTACCCGCCGAAAGGTCAGCCCGACAGCCCGGCTGAGGGCGACGGCGAGGGTGGTTTTGCCCACCCCCGGCACATCGTCCAGCAGGACGTGGCCGTCCGCCAACATGGCTGTCAGGATTTTTTCGATGACCGTCCGTTTCCCGGCGATCACCTTTTCCGCTTCCAGCAGAACGCGTTCAAGGGATGGGCGCATCCGGAAGACACTCCTTTTATCTGACGTTGATCCGGCCCTGGGACCCGGCATATGCTTCATCGATCACACTGTCCATTTCTCCGGAAATGAACATCCAGATGACGTCGCGCACCACGGCGGTGGTGACGGTACTCTTTTCATTTTCTTCAGCGGCGGCTTTGAACACATAGGAAGAGTCCATGCCGTTAAAATTGGCGTTGCTGGTGATCACGGCGTACAGGGCGTCCGGGTCCAGGGGCTGGCCGTTCACTTCGTCGATGGTCACGCGGCCGACGGAAGCGGCTCTGAACCAGTGGTCTCCGTAGGCCTCGCCCCGGTCGTATTCCCTGGCGGTATCCACCGTGTATCGGATGCCGGAAACCTGCATGAAGGAAGCGCAGGCAGCGGCTGTTTCTTCCGTCCAGGGGAGGGCCTGGGCGGCGGCTTCCAGGGCTTCCAGCAGCTGGGCCCCGGTCATGTAGACCACGGCGACCTTGTTGGGATAGGGCAGCACCTGCGCCAGCTGTTCGGCGCCGAATTTGCCTTCCGCCACGTCGGCGCGCAGGTTGCCGCCGTTCCACAGGGCCACGATGTGACCGCTGTCGACCGCGATTTCCGTATTGCCGGCGGTCACGTCGTCTTCCTCGAAATATTCGTTGATCGCGCCGGAAGCGGCAAACCAGCGCAGGGCGTCCGTCCACAGGTCGCCCAGATTGGTTTCGGCTTTGCGGGCAGCATCGTCAGCTCCGTACAGAACAAAATCAGAGTATGCCTCCAGGGTTTCGTCCAGTTCGATCTCGTTTCCGTGGGCGTCGGTAAACGTCAGCGCGGAAGCGTTTACCGCAAAAGAACAGATCAGGCACAGTACGGCGGCAGAGAGCAGAATGCTTTTCATGGTTTTCATCGGTGATTCCTCCTGATGAGTGTTTAGGCCGGATACAATAAAAGGTGCGATAACCCTCTTGGGAGGGCCATCGGCACCCAGATGATACCGGCATGGTGAATATGAATACAGAACAGGAACCGCCCCGCTTGTGCGAGTCTGAGCCAGCTTGTGCTGACAGGGGCTATTTTATCATGCCGTCCGGCGGATGTCAATCGGCGGATTCCCGATGATCCCAGGCTGCTCATGCCGGGCGTTCAGACCGGGGAAGGAAACACGCTGGACCGCAGGGTTCTGCAGGCTCCGCAGCGGACGTGGTATATCTGATTCCAGCATAGATCCCCAAAAAATTGGCAGTCCGGAAGGATGCAAGCGTTCCGGACTGTCCGACGGCAGAGCGTCAGTTATTCTCTTTTTCCCCGTCTTCGGTCAGCATGCCGATCAGCTCGTTGCTGCGGGCGATGAACGCCTTGAGGTCTTCCGCTTCCAGCGGGCGGGAGGACAGGCGGGCGACGTCGTAGAGCTGCTTTTCAAGCAGGGTCTTTTTATCACCCGCTTCCATCTGCTGCAGCCTGCGGATGGTGGACGAGCGCTTGTTGACCACCAGCGTATACCGGGACGGGAAACTGAACTTTTCACCGTAGGCGGCACTCATTTCCTTGTAGCGGCGCACCTGCTCGTCCTCGACCAGGACGACCGGCAGGTTTTCGTCGGACAGGGCTTCGGCCTTGACCGTCAGATCCTTTAGGTCCAGGGCGGCGCGGAACTCATCCTGCAGGGCCGCTTCGTCGACCTGCAGGTCATCCGCCGCTTCTTCCTGCCTGAGGCCGGATACGTCGGCGTCCACCCGGGCGAAAGTCAGGCCTTCCTGCCCGGCGCCGAACTCCATGAAGGACATGAAGTTCATGTCGATCAGGGTATCCAGGATGACCACGTCGATGCCCCGCTCGGTATACAGGGCGACGGCCGCCGCCTGGCGCTGGGGCTCGGTGGTGTAGAAAATCTTCTTTTCCGCCTTTTCCTTGTTCCGGGCCTGGTATTCCGCGATCGTCAGGTACTCATCCTTGACGGTGTGCAGCAGCAGCACGTCCTTGACCATCTGACAGAACTTGTCGTCCCGGATGCAGCCGTATTTGACGAACGGGGCGATGTCGTTCCAGTAGCCTTCATAGGTCTTGCGCTCGGTATTGAACAGGGCGTTCAGCTTGTCGGCCACTTTCTTGGTGATGTGCTGGGACAGGCGTTTGACGTACCCGTCGTTCTGCAGGAAGGAACGGGAGACGTTCAGCGGCAGATCCGGGCAGTCGATCACGCCTTTGAGCAGCATCAGGAACTCCGGAATGACTTCCTTGATGTTGTCCGCCACGAAGACCTGGCGGTTGAAGAGTTTGATTTCCCCGTCGTTCACGCCGAAATCCCTGCGGATGCGCGGGAAGTAGAGGATGCCCTTCAGGTTGAAGGGATAATCCACATTCAGATGCACCCAGAACAGCGGATCCTCATAGGTGTGGAAGAGACGGCGGTAGGTTTCCTTGTATTCGTCCTCCGTGCAGTCCTTCGGCGCTTTGAGCCAGAGGGGATGGGTGTCGTTGATGGGCTTTTCTTCCTCCGGCTTTTCCTCCGGAACTGTGGCTGTTTCGGATGCCGCTTCGCCTTCTCCGGGCTTCTGTTCCTTCGCCTTGTCCGTCTGTTCGGCTTCATGTTTGCGGATCACGGCCAGGTCTTCCAGATAGATCGGCACGGACATGTAGCCGCAGTAGCGGTCCAGCACTTCGCGCACGCGGACCCCGTCCAGGAATTCCTTTTCGTCCTCCATGATGTGCAGGGTGATGGTGGTGCCGCGCTGGGTCCGCCCGCCCTCGCGCATGGTGAAGCTCATGCCGTCTTCACTCTCCCAGATGACGGGCTGAGCGCCTTCCCGGAAACTCAGGGTATCGATGGTCACCTTGTCGGACACCATGAACGCGGAATAGAAGCCCAGGCCGAAATGGCCGATGATGCCGTCCTTTTCGCCGCCCTGGTAGTTTTTGAGGAATTCCTCCGCCCCGGAAAAGGCGACCTGGTTGATGTATTTTTCAACCTCCTCGCCGGTCATGCCGATGCCGTTGTCGGTAAAGCGGAGTTCGCCGGCTTCGGCGTCCACGGTCACGGTCACGCGGAGATCTTCTCCTTCCGCCCCGCCCTGGGCCAGCCTGTACTTGGTGATGGCGTCACAGCCGTTGGACACCATTTCCCGGATGAAAATATCCTTGTCAGAATACAGCCAGCGTTTGATAACGGGCATGATGTTCTGAGCGTCGATCGAAATACTGCCGTTTTTGAGCATGATGTGCCTCCTTGCGTTCCAGTGAAATGCGGCGCGGGAAACCTTGGAGAGGCCTCTTCGGTTCATCCGTGCTGCGCATGGGTGGTTTTTTCAGCGGACTTGCCCTGACGGCCCGGTCCGGAAATGATTATAGCACAAGCGGGCGCTGATTGCAACAGATAATTAGCACTCATCAAAAAAGAGTGCTAACAACGAAGGGAGGTCGGCAAAGAACGAATCAGCGCCCGCTGATCCGAAAGGGATCCTCGGGCGCTTTGCTTCAGATCAATGCATATTAATCGGCATGCTTTCCTACGATCAGTTCCTTTTGTCTGATCAGCTGTTTCCGGATGAGGCCGAATTCGCCTTGCCCCGGTTTTTCCGTATCCGGACGGGGCGGAACGGCTGTTTTTCCTTCGATGGCGGCCGTAAAGTCCGTGATCCTGCTGCGGATTTCAGTCAGTTCCCGAACGTTTGGGACAGCCAGTTTTCCGGCACGGTCATATCCGTCCATTTCCTCCAGAACGGCGGCCAGGTCATCCAGCGCTTCTTCATCGATCATGCCTTTCTGCGCCGCCAGGAGATAGTCCTTCAGCTGTGCTTCCAGGGCTGAAGCCGTTTTGTTGATCCGGGCGGCTTCCTTTTCCGCCGCCAGGTCTTGCTTTGTTTTATCCCTGTTCCTGAATTTCTTCCTGGCCCACATCAGCCCGGCGGTCAGGAAGGCGAGGGAGAAGCTGTATTCTGCCGTCTCGGCGACGGCTTCGCCGTTGATCCGGTTTTCCGATCCGTCTCCATGGGCGGCGGACCAGAGGCTGTTCTGGCCGGAACTGAGCTTCCCGATGATTTCAGGGTCGATGGTCAGCTGAACGCCGACGCGAATCATGTTGTCCGTAATGTTCCAGTCCTTCTTTCTGTGCGGATGCTGTAAAACAGATCCGGGGAGATCAGCCCTGGAAATCCTCGCCGAGGAAATCGTAGGTCAGCTCAATGCCGTTATCTTTTTCAAGCAGGATTTTGCCGTTGCCCAGGTCGGAGAAGATCAGTTCCAGCGGTTCCGCGGGATCGGCGGCGATGGTTTCTGTATCGTATCCGCCTTCGGCGTTCAGACGGCTGACCGTGACCGAACCGGCTGCTGTCAGCTTGCCGGTCTGCGGATCATACAGGCCGTGGGCGCTGTACTCGGCGTAGGAAGTTTCTCCTTCATCGTAGAGATATACGTCATAGCCGTATTCGTCGCCCAGCTCGGAATCGTTCCAGATGATGGCGGCAAAGGTCTTTCCGTCGTCGCTGCGCCAGCATCCTTCAAACGCCCCGATGTTGGTGAATTCCAGGTCCGCGCCGTCCTGTCCGCGGCCGTCCTGCCAGGTCAGCCTGCCTTCTTCGTTGACGGTGAAAACGGTGATCTGGTTTTCATCGTCGATGTCTTCATACTCATAATCGCCGCGCTCGATCTCGCCGGTCGCGGTGTCCAGGGTATAGCTGTTCTTGGAGGAGGTGAACGAAAGCAGGGCGTCCTTTTCTTCATTGTAGAAGCAGGCGTACTCCCATTCCGTGCCCTTGTGCTCCATGGGATCGGAAGACTGGATATAGACCCGGTAGCCTTCTTCTTCGTAGAAGATGTTCACGGTCATGTTGAAGATGGCCCAGTTGGTCTCAAACTTTTTTCCGCCTTCCGGCTGCGGGAAGGATTCGGCGGCCGCTGATACGCACATCAGTCCGGCCATCAGGAGCGCCGTCAGGATACAAAGCATTTTTTTCATGTTCATCTTTCCTTTCTTTTTCCGCTGCCGCGGAAATTGATTCGTCGTTCTGTCCGGGGCGCGGTTTTTCCGTTTTTCCCCGGATCACTGATTGATACGAAGACAGGCAGGACGCTGTCACCCGGAGGCGGAATCCGGCCGCTTTCCGCCCCGGTCCTTCCGGATGCGCACGATCCATCTGCCGGAAATTCTGCCGGAATACGGTTCCCATTATATCACAGAACCTGCAGGTTTGAAAGAACGGCGCTGAAAAAAGGAAGCCGTGCGTCTGCACAGCCTCCCCGGTTGCCGCCCGTCCGGGCATATCGTGTTTTTTACAGCCGGATGATTCTGTTCCGGCCGGTCAATACGTCACCAGATACCGGGCGATTTCCCAGTTGCTGACGCGGGTGCGGTATTCGTCCCATTCCCGGCGTTTGCCGGCGATGTACTGGTTGGTGACATGCACGCCCATCGCATCCGTCAGGACGCCGTCCTCGGCAAAGCATTCCAGGGCGTCGCGCAGGTTGCCGGGCAGGGAATGAATGCCCCTGCTGCGCCGGGCCGGATGATCCATCAGATAGATGTTTTCCGAAATTTCTTCCGGCGGGGTCAGCCCGCGCTCGATCCCGTCCAGGCCGGCGGCCAGGCAGGCGGCGATCTCCAGATAGGGATTGCAGGCTGGGTCTGGGCTGCGCAGTTCCACCCGGGTCGCCTGACCGCGGGAAGAGGGAATGCGGATCAGGGCGCTGCGGTTGCCGGTGGACCAGGCGATGTAGCAGGGCGCTTCGTACCCGGGCACCAGGCGCTTGTAGGAGTTGACCAGAGGGTTGGCGATTGCGCAGATGCCCTTGACATGCTCCAGAATGCCGGCAATGAAGGAACGGCAGGTTGCCGACAGCTGCTTTTCCCCGTCCGGATCAAAGAAGACATTCTTTCCCTCATGGAACAGGGACATATTGGTATGCATGCCGGAACCTGCCTGGCCGTAGAGAGGCTTGGGCATGAAGGTGGCGTGCAGGCCGTTCTTCTGGGCGATGGCCTTGACAGCCAGCTTGAAGGTCATGATGTTGTCCGCGGCGCGGAGGGCGTCGGCGTATTTAAAGTCGATCTCGTGCTGGCCGCGGGCGCACTCGTGGTGGGATGCCTCGATCTCAAAGCCCATTTCTTCCAGTGTCAGGCAGATCTCCCGCCGGGTGGTTTCCCCGTGGTCGAGGGGCCCTAAGTCAAAATACCCGGCCTCGTCTCCCGTTTCGGTGGTCGGCCGTCCTTCCGGGTCCAGATGGAAGAGGAAAAACTCCATCTCCGGGCCGACGTTGAAGGAATAGCCCATGTCCGACGCCTTTTTGAGCGCGCGCTTGAGCGTCCCGCGGGGATCGCCGACAAAGGGCGTGCCGTCCGGATTGTATACGTCGCAGATCAGCCGCCCGACCCGACCCCTGCCGCGGGTCACGTTTTCCGGCAGAACGACAAACGTGTCCAGATCCGGATACAGGTACTGGTCCGATTCGTGAATGCGGACGAAGCCCTCGATGGAACTTCCGTCCAGCGAGATCTCGTTGTTGAGCGCTTTCTGAAGCTGGGAAGCGGTGATTGCGACGTTCTTGAGCTGGCCGAAGATGTCTGTGAACTGCAGGCGGATAAACTGGATGCCCTGTTCCCTGACCAACCGGACGACGTCCTCTTTGCTGTAAGCCATAACACGAACCTCCCGAATCAAAAATCGTGTTTCATTATAATTTGGATTATTTTCCCTGTCAATCAGAAAATCACGTTCCTCCGGACCGGCCCGGGGTTTCAGGCGCGTGCGCGGCAGGAAAAACGGGAGAGGTGTCGAAAAGAATACTTCTGAATAAACCGTAAAAAGGAGGCGGTCATCGGATGAACGTTTTTCTTCCGCCCATGGGCTGGAACAGCTGGAATACCTTCGGCGGGGAGATTTCCGATCAGCTCATCGTGGAAACGGCGCGAGCCATGAAGGAAAAAGGGTATCTGGAAAAGGGCTACCGCTACATCGTGATCGACGATACCTGGAGCCTGCATGAGCGCGACGCGCAGGGCAGGCTGGTGCCGGACCCGGTCAAATTCCCGCGCGGGATGAAGGCGCTGGCGGACGACGTGCATGCCCTGGGGTTCCGGTTCGGCATGTACTCCTGCGCCGGCGTGCTGACCTGCGGCGGGTATCCGTCGTCGTTTGACCATGAATTTACCGACGCGCAGACCTTTGCAGACTGGGGCGTCGACTATCTCAAGTACGATTTCTGCAATTTCCCCGCCAGCGCCGACGGAAAGAACCGCTACGCGATGATGAGCATGGCCCTCAAGGCCACCGGCCGGGATATCCTGTTCGCGGCCTGCAACTGGGGGACGGACGAACCGTGGAAGTGGATGAAATCCATCGGCGTTCATATGTACCGCTCGACCGGCGACATCCAGGATAATTTCAAATCCTTCTCCGAGATCGCGAAGTCCCAGATCGGCAACTTCTGCATGAGCGGGTCTTCCTGCTTCAACGACATGGATATGCTGACCGTCGGCATGTACGGCAAGGGGAACGTGGCCCTGGGCGATCCATGCACGCCGGAGGAGTATAAAACGCAGTTCGCCCTCTGGTGCATGATGGGCGCGCCGCTGATGATCGGCGGGGACGTGCGGAACATGGACGAGGCTTCCCGGGCGCTGCTGCAGAACGACGGCCTGCTGCGCATCAACCAGGATGCCGAATGCCGCCCGCCGCAGGTTGTCTACCGCGGCAGGGTCATTCACATCGGGTATGAGCCGGAGACAGGCTGGTGGCACGAGTACCCGGACTGCGGGCTGACGCTGTTCAAACACCTGAGCGGCGGGGAGTTCGCGGCGGCCTATTTCAATTTCGCTCCGAAATCGGGCGAGGTGCCGTTCATTTTTGCTGACGCTGGCCTTCCCTACGGCAGCGGCATCGGCCTGCGCCTGACGGATGTGTTCACCGGGGAGGACCTGGGCCTGCAGCGGGATTATTATAACCTCACGGTGGAAGGACACGCCTGCCGCGTCCTGCTGGGGCGGATGGAGAAAGCATGACGCAGGAGCGATGCGCGCGGTGCGGCGCTCCGCTGTCGCAGGATGAAATTGCCGTGACCAAAAAGCTGATCAACCGCGGGGCGGCGGAGTTTTACTGTGTCGCCTGCCTGGCGGAATGGTTTGAGGTGACCCCGGAAGAGATCCGCCGGCGGATCGAGACGTTCCGCCGGATGGGCTGCACGCTGTTTGTGCGGAGAGAATGAGAGAGCAGCTGCCTTCAGGCGGAAAGCCTGACATGGCAAAAACAAAAACGCAAAAGACCCTGCCGGCGCCCGGGGCCTCCCGGACTGACGGACAGGGTCTTTTCCGCTCCAAGGAGCGGGTCAGAATCCGATCAGAGCGCCGCCGTCTACGGGAATGCAGGCGCCGGAGATGTAGCGGGCGGCGTCGCTGCACAGGAAGGCGGCGCACATGCCGACGTCCATCGGGTCTCCGACGGATTTGGCAGGAATCCTACCGAGGATTTTCTGAAGACGCGGCGGGTCGTTGTCCGTCGCCTTGTGGAACATCGGGGTATCGATCCAGCCGGGAGCGATGGCATTGACGGTGATCCCGAATTCGGCCAGTTCGGCCGTCAGCGTATGGATCAGGCCCAGATATCCGGCCTTGGCCGTGGCATAGCCGGAAACCATCGGCTGGCCGATAAAGCTGGTCATGCTGGCCTGAAAGAGGATCCGGCCATGGCGGTTCTCCTTCATGTGGGGCACAAACGCCTTGGTCAGGGCAAAGGCTCCGACCAGATGGGTATCCAGAACCGATTCGTATTCCGCTACGCTCATGTCCCAGATGGCTTTTTTGCAGTGATTGCCCGCGTTGTTGACGAGGATATCCACGCGGCCCAGCCGGGCGACGGCCTGGTCAGCCAGGGCTTGCGCGCCGTCGGTATCCGTCACGTCGTGCCGGATATAAGTGACCC
Source organism: Christensenellales bacterium (assembly GCA_045113695.1). Taxonomy (GTDB): domain Bacteria; phylum Bacillota; class Clostridia; order Christensenellales; family Aristaeellaceae; genus UBA4246. Next base: position 38,150 of record JBGUJG010000041.1, on the reverse strand, counting down.
GGTCGCCGAATTCCCGGAGGGCTTCGGCGGCTTCTTCCGGACTCCGGCGGCCCAGCACCACGGCGCGGGCCCCTGCGCCGACCAGGCAGCGGGTGATCGCGAGCCCAAGCCCGGTCGCGCCGCCGGTGATGACCGCCCCCCGTCCGGTCAGATCATACCATTTTGCCATGGAAAACTGCTTCATCTGTTCGGATGTAAACGCGCTCATGCTGACGGAACCTCCTTGCATGCCGGTCATGAACAGGGCTTTTTGGCCGCGGCCTGCCTGTCCTGATATTTATAAGGAACAAAGTATTCCCTGTGGCCCAGGGCTTCGCTTTTTGTCTGAACGCCGCCGGCGGTCCGGATGATCAGCCCGGCCAGCCGGTCCGTCAGCTCGTCCATCGAGCACAGACCGCGCAGCACAGGACTTGCGTCAAAATCCATGTCCTCCCGCATCCGCTCAAATGTTTCGGCGTTGCCGGTGATCTTGATGCAGGGCGAGACCGCGCTGCCGACCACGCTGCCGCGGCCGGTGACCAGCAGGACGATGTGCGCCCCGCAGCTGATCAGGTCCATCAGGCCTTCGCTGTCATTGGGGTTGGTGATGCCGAACTGCATCCAGTAAGGGTCCGGGGTGGAATCCAGCAGCCACAGGCCGGGTCCGGGCGGCGGACAGGACACTTTGATGACCCCCTGAATGGGGCGGGACCCGCTTTTAATGATTGCGCCCATGCTTTTTTCTTCGATGGTGGACAGGCCGCCGGCAAAATTGCCGGGGCTGACGGAGTACTGCCGCACCTGCCGGCAGTAATCCAGCGCCTTGTCATAGGTGCTGCGGATTTCCAGGCGGGCCTGTTCGTCCGCCGCCCGGGACAGCAGCAGCCAGTCCAGCCCGACGGCTTCCACGATTTCTTCAAAGACGGCCGTCCCGCCCGCGTCCACCAGGCGGTCAAACAGCCGCCCGACCACCACGTTGCCTGCCAGCCCGCTGGTATAGTCGCTGCCGCCGCATTCCGCCCCGATGACCAGGTCGCTGAAGTGCATGGGCACACGGGGTGCCTGCCGCAGGCTGTCCAGAGCGCTCCGAACCCATTGCACGCCCTTTTCAACCGCCTTCCGGGTTCCGCCCTCCTTCTGGATGAACATCCAGGAAGCGGGTTTGCCTTCCCCGGCGGCGATCTTTGCCAGCCATTCCGGCTGCACATATTCGCAGCCCAGCCCCACCGCCAGCACGGCGCCGACATTCGGATGCCGGATCAGGCTGATCAGCAGGTTCACCGCGTACTGGTTGTCGGTGCAGCCGTCAAAGCCCACCAGTTCCGCGTCCGGTTGGTTCGCCCCATGGACGATCTGCTGGGCGACATATTCGGCGCATTTGACCGTATACAGCACCAGCACGCGGTTGCGGATGCCGGGTCTGCCGTTTTTGCGGGCATAGCCCTGCCAGATGATTTCATTCATATACCGTATCCTTCGGCGCTCCTGTCACCGCATCCAGATGGCTGCTGCGTTCGTCATAATTGCTGCGCATGTTGTGCAGATGCACCCAGGCGCCGGCGGCGATGTCGGCGGTCGCGCGGCCGATCGGCACGCCGTACTTGATGACGGATTCTCCCTGCCGTATATCACGGAGCGCAAGCTTGTGTCCTCCGGGCACCGGCTCCGCGGCCAGCGCGTCCGGCTGCGGCGCGTCGCCCAGCAGGCGGACAGCCCCGGGCGTCAGGGCGGTCAGCGCCGTGGCCACGTTGTCATCGGGGTGAATCTGGAAAGCTGTCTGTTCCATAAATACTCCTTGAAGCATTCCGTCCGAACGGCTTTTGAGCAGCTGTTTCCGCGCTGCCGTTTACAGCGCGTCCACCCGGAAAATCCCGCATTTGAGATACTGTGTTTCCGGCGCCGCGGGGAGGATGGGATGGTCCCGGCCCTGGGTCCGGTATTCGGCCTGCATCAGGCTCACCCTGGCGTCCTTTGCGGCGTCTTTGACAACGGCCAGGAAAGCTTCCGGGGACATGTGCTGGGAGCACGAGCAGGTGACCAGCCAGCCGCCCGGCCGGACCAGTTTCATCCCGCGCAGGTTGATCTCCTTGTATCCGCGGGCGGCGGCGTCCACCGTGGCGCGTGATTTGGTGAAGGCCGGCGGGTCGAGGATGACGACGTCGAAGCACGGACCGGAAAGGGATTTTTCCTTCAGATAGTCAAAAGCGTTGGCAGTGACGAATTCGATCTGTTTAAAGCCGTTGAGCTCCGCGTTTTTCCGGGCGCATTCGCAGGCGTATCCGGAGATGTCCACCGCGGTGACGGACTTTGCCCCGTAATGCGCGGCGTGCAGGGCAAAAGCGCCGGTATGGGTGAAGCAGTCCAGCACCTCGCGGTCCCTGACAAAGGGAGCGATGGCGGCGCGGTTTTCCTTCTGATCGAGGAAGTAGCCGGTCTTCTGTCCATCCCGTACATCCACCAGGAAACGGACGCCGTTTTCCAGGATTTCCACCCGTTCCGGCATGACGCCGCGGAGCAGTCCGGCCGTCTGGGAAAGGCCTTCCAGTTCCCGCACGGGCGCGTCGCTGCGCTCGTAGATGGCGGCAGGGGAGAGAGCTTCCTCCAGGGCGTCCAGCACGTCTTCCCGGAAGCGGTCGATGCCCAGGCACAGGAACTGCGCGCACAGCACGTCCCCGAAGGCGTCCACGATCAGGCCGGGCAGGCCGTCGCTTTCGGAAAAGATCACCCGGCAGCTTCGCAGGTCGGCAAACAGCCTGCGGTAGGCGACGGCGCGGAATACCCGCTCCCGGATGAAAGCCCCGTCGACCGGCTCCTTGCCGTGCGTCAGGAAGCGCAGGGTGATCTGCGACTGCGGGTTATAGAAGGCCTGCCCCAGGTAGCGGCCGTTTCCGGCGTATACCCGGACGACGCAGCCTGGCTGCGCCTCGCTGTCCGTCTTTTTGATGTCGCTGCGGAACACCCATGGGTGGCCGTCGAGTACGCGTTTTTCTTTTCCGGGATAAAGGGTGCACGATGCCATGATGATGAAGCTCCTTCATGTACGATTATCGCTTGCATTATAACACAGGTTTGGGTATACTGGAAAGCAGAAAAGACGGAAAAATGAGGTGAAGGTTCATGATCGTCTGGGTAAGCGGCGCATCGAGCGGACTGGGGTTTCATACTTCCCTGCAGCTGAAAAAAGCGGGGATGCAGGTGGTATCCGGCGCCAGATCCTACCGGGACCGGGAGGGCGAAGCGGAAAACGGCTGCCGCCTGTATCTGGACGTCCGGGATGAACAGTCCATGGACCGTTTTGTCCGGGAGGCTCTTTCGGTATACGGAACGCCGGATGTCCTGTGCTGCTGCGCCGGGGTGCTGACCCTGGGCGCCTGTGAGGACTATACACTGAAGGAACTCCGGGATGTGATGGAAACGAATTTTTTCGGCCAGGCGATGATGATCAAACGGGTGCTTCCGCTGATGCGGGAAAACGGCGGCGGAAAGATCGTCCTGTTTTCCTCGGTCAACGGCGTACTGGCCGTTCCTTACCAGGGCGCTTATACTGCCAGCAAGCACGCGGTGGAGGGCTATGCGGAAGCCCTGCGGATGGAGGCGTCGCTGTTCGGCGTCTCTGTCTGCGTGGTGGAGCCGGGGGATCACCGGAGCGGGTCGTCCAAATACCGCCGGCACGCGTCGACGGATCAACCGGCAAACCCGTATTATCAGGATTACCGCAAAACCATCGCCAGAATCGACCATGACGAAAAAAACGGCAGCGATCCCGACCGGCTGGGCCGGGTGATTGCCGGGGCCCTGCGGAAAAAACACCTGCCAGCCCGTCTCCTGATCGCGAGTCCGGATCAGAAGCTGGCGGTGCTGCTGCACAGGATCCTGCCCAAAAAGCTGTTTGCACGCTTCCTGACACTGTACTATGGGGGAAGATTCTGTCAAAAAACTGTAAAATAAGTTCGCACAAATTTAACAATTCAGAAAGAATGAATTGACTTTGTAACAAAAACGTAATATAATGCAGAAGAAGAAGTGTAGGCAGCGGCGGAAGCTGGGATTCCGGACGCCGGCAGTCCAATTTTTTCGGACATTTTTGCGAATGAGGTGCTGATTATGCTGCGGACTCACAAGAAAATTATCCGCCTGCGTGCGCTGATGCTGGCGCTGATTCTGGTGCTGACAGGCGTTCTGCCTGCCGGCGCGGAAGTGGCCCAGGCAGACAGCTACGTCGTGACGACCATCGGCGGGGTCAGCCTGAGACAGACCGCGTACAGCACGGCTGAAGTACTATATTCCCTCCCGGAAGGGACGGTCCTGCCGGTGCTGGAGCTCGAGAACGGCTGGTATTATGTCTATTACCGGGCTGATTACGGTTTCGTAGCGGCGGATTATGTACGTCCGGCGCAGGATGCTGAAATCGAAAAGTATCTGTCGCAGGCGGGGGAAGAACCCGTTCCCTTCGCGGGCGACGATCTGTATGAGACAGAGGAAGAACCGACGGTTTACCAGGAGCCTGCGGCCGCGGCTGAGGAATGGGCCGGGGACGGATACCTGAATGCGGAAGACTTCCTGCTGATCGGAGAAACGGCCTATGAAGAAGAGCCGGCGCCGGCAGAAGAACCGTTCCCCGAAGAGGAGCCGGTACAGGCGGAGGAACCGGTTTTGCCCGAGACGCCCGTCCAGCCGGAAGAACCGGTCCAGGCGGAAGAAGCCGCGCCGGCCGGGCAGGCTGTCCATTCCGCTCAGGATGTGGATTTTGAAGAAACGACGGACCCGGTGATCGCCTTTGTGAATACGCCGCAGGGCGGCACGCTGACGCTCCGGCAGGAAAAGAGCACCAAGGCCAGGGCCATCACCTATCTGAATAACGGAGCGCAGGTTTTTGTGCTGGACGCTGACCCGACCTGGGCCATGGTGATGTTTGAAGACGTGACCGGTTATGTTCTGGTTGACTATCTGACCGTCGCGGAAGAAGCGGAAGACGCGGAAAACGGGGCGGAAGCGGAAGAAGCCGGAATCCCCGAAAGTGAACCTGAAGCTGAACAGGAGGAACAGCAGGCGGAACAGCCCGCTCCCGAAGAAGAACCCGCTCCCGCCGCACAGCAGGAGGAAACAGCCTTCTGCGTGACCGCGAAAACGGGCGGCGCCGCCCTGGAACTCCGGGCGACGGCCAATCCCGAGGGTGTGACCATTGCCCGGATTCCGGATGAATCCCTGCTGGTGGTTTTCGGCCAGGACAACTATTTCTATGTCACCATTTACGGCGGCATGACCGGCTATATCAACATGGATCAGGTGGAGATCGATTCTTCCCTGATGGCGAAGGTCCCGTATGTTTATGTTCTGAGCAATACGGTGAACGTGCGCCGCGAGCCGGAGCGCGACGCGGATGTTTCCGTCCGCGTCAGCCTGGGAGACGTTCTGGAAATGTGGGGCAGTCCCTATGAAAACGACGGCTATACCTGGTATCCGGTGATCGCTTCCGGCAAGGAAGGCTATCTGCGCGGCGATACCTGCATGATGCTGAGCCGCAGCCAGCTGAACAAATATCAGACGAGCGGCATTGCACCCAGTCCGTCGGACTACGAGGAATCCGAATATCTGATGTGCGTTTCCCGCAATGTGAACGTCCGCGCAGCCGCGGCCACCACGGCCCGCTCCCTGGGCAGGCTGGATGACGGCGACGTCCTTCAGTGGGCGGACCGTATCAGCGTCAGCGGCGATACCTGGTACCGCGTCTTCTACCACGACGATACCGCGTTTGTGATGGGCGATTATGTCCGGGTGCTGACAAACGAAGAATATTCCATCTGGCAGAGCAGCAGCCTTCTGCCCGAAGAACAGCCGGTCCTGCCGGCTGCGGAACCGGCCGCGGAGCCGGCTGCGGAATCTCCTGAAGTCACGCAGGCGGCGGCCGACCTGGCTGCTTCCAGCGGCGTCGCCTTTACGCTCAAGGATAAGGTCCTGATGCGGAAGGCTCCTTCCGCTCTGTCCGCCTCCGTCACCCGGATTGAGAAATCCGAAACCTATGTGAACCTTCTCGGGGAAGTACAGAAGGATCAGGACGGGGCCGACGCGCTGTGGTATCTGGCGGAATACGGTTCATACAGCGGATGGATCCGCGGCGATATGCTGTATATCTTCTCTGAAGGCGAATACAGCCAGATTCTGGGCGGAGAACCGCAGACCGAAGAAGTCACGCTGAAAGAGCCGGAAATTGTGGTACCCGAGGGAGACGAAACGCCTCTGATCGACATGGCGTTCACCAATCAGGAACGCGTCTATCTGCGCAGGGCGCCTAACGTCCAGTCTCCGAGCGTGGCCATCGTTGCCAGCGAACACACCTACCTGACCGTCCTGAGCGACGCCAAGCTGGACGAAAGCGGGGCCAACTATGTCTGGTACGAAGTACAGTACAACAACGTGACCGGCTATGTCCGCGGAGACCTGATCACCCTGATGACAGAAGGCATGTGGGAAGCGACCTTCGGCAGCGAGTTTCCGGAGGAAGCCACGGCGCTGGCTCCCGAAGAGGATTTCCAGCCTTACACCGAACCGGAAGAACAGCAGCCCGAACCGCAGGCCGGAGCGGCCGCGGAACCCGCCCTCAGCAACAGCGGGGATGCGACGGACACGGCCTATACCCTGCAGGACAATGTGATCGTCCGGAAAGCGCCTTCCATGACTTCCGCTTCCGTGACGCGCATCTCCCAGATGAAGACGTTTGTCCAGCTGATGGGCGGCCCCTTCCAGGATCAGGACGGGCAGGCATATGCCTGGTATGAGATCGAATACGCGATGCTGAGCGGCTATGTCCGTTCCGATATGCTCCATATCGTTACCAACGAGGAATGGGAAGAGATGGTCAGCCCGGCCGCTGAAGAGCCCCTGCCGGAAGATCCTGCCATGCCCGGCGACCCGTTGGTCCCCTACGCCTCAGTCGAGGCCGATAAGGGCGATTATGTCACCTATACCACGCTCCGCCTGGGTTCTGTCGGCGACGCCGTGACCAGGCTGCAGCAGGCGCTCTTTGAGCAGGGCTACCTGAGCGCGGACGACGTGACCGGCGAGTATACGGCGGCAACCGTGCAGGCGGTTACGACTTTCCAGATGGACAACAAGCTGACGGCAGACGGTATAGCGGGCCAGATGACCCAGTCCGCCCTGTTCGGCACCAAGAGCTACGACGGCAAGCTGTACCCGGTCGAAAAATCCAACTGGTACAACGGTTCCATCCAGCATGTCTGGACCAGGGGCACCATTGCGGTGATTACCGACGTCTATACCGGCCTGTCCTTCAGGGCGCGCCGTCTGGGCGGCGGCTATCACGCCGACGTCGAGCCTCTGACCGCGGAGGATACGGCTGTCATGTGCCGGATCTACGGCGTCTCCAGCTCCGAGGAGATCCTCTCCAACAAACACTGGCAGCGGCGCCCGCTGTGGGTCACCGTCGGCGGCCGGACCTATGCCGCTTCCATGTACGGCGTCCCGCACAACTATCCAGACGGCGACACCATTCCGGACAACGACTTCTCCGGCCAGTTCTGCGTGCACTTTGTCAACTCCCGCGTGCACCGCACCGGCGAAATCGACGCTTACCATCAGCAGGCGATCCAGTATGCCTATAACCACGCGCCGAGCAAGAAGAAATAACTTGCCAGGCTGACAGAAAAACATAAGACAAACCCCGGCGTTCCAATCATCGGACGCCGGGGTTTGTCGTTGAGGAGCAGGTATGAATCTGTTCGGATGCGGAATGGCATCAGGCAGAGGGCTTTGGCCGTCGGTCAGGCTTCTCCGTTCATCTGCCTGACGATCCCTTCCAGCATCTCCCAGGTGAGCTTGCCCTCGGCGAAGCTGAGCAGGCCGCGCAGGGGCATATAGCTCGCCATGGCTGAGTTCATCTCGTCTGAGATAGCCTCTTTGGCTGCATCGGAGCCCTTCTCTTCTTCCTCCGGGGCGAAGAAGGCGGCGGCAGCGTCCGTCAGGGGTTTCAGAACAGTCATGGCATGCGGGTCCTTTGCAATATCCATGAAGATACTGTTCATGTCATACCTGTGAGGGAAAGAAACAGTGGAGATAACCTGTACCGGAGTGCTTAAGCGGATATCGCGGGAGGATTCGCCGATCTCAATCATGTATTCCCCGCTTTCCGCATACCAGTCGTGCAGCTCCTCATTCCAGCAGGCGAAGGACCGCTTGTCCAAAGTAAAGGAAAGCGTTTTGCTCTCGCCGGGCTGCAGGTCGGCTTTTTCGAAGCCTTTGAGCTCGCGGACGGGACGGATCATGGAACCTTCCGCGTTCCGGACGTAGAGCTGGGCGACAGCTCTGCCGGGGCGGCTGCCGGTGTTTTTCACGGTCACAGAGGCGGTCAGGACATCGGTATCCCGGATGGTGTCAGCGCTCAGGGAAAGGTCGCTGTATTCGAATTCGGTATAGCTCAGCCCGTGGCCGAAGGGGAAGAGAACGTCCATCTCTTTTTTGTCATAATACCGGTAGCCGACGAAGACGCCTTCCCGGTATTCGGTTCGGTTTCCTTCCCCGCCGTAATACAGGAAGGAAGGATTGTCGGACAGCTTCCGGGGGAAGGTCTCCGCCAGATGGCCGGAGGGACAGGCGTCCCCGTACAGGAGACGGACCACGGCGCTGCCGACGTTCTCCCCGCCCAGATAGGCTTCCAGCACGGCTTTGACCTGATTGATCCATGGCATTTCGACCGGGGAGCCGTTGTGCAGGACGACGACGGTGCGTGGGTTCGCTTCACAGACGGCTTCGATCAGCCGGTTCTGACACTCGGGCAGGCGCATATGCCGGCGGTCATACCCTTCGGATTCGAAAGAATCGGGCAGGCCGGCAAAGATCACGGCCGCTTTGGCCTGTTTTGCCGCAGCGACGGCCCGGGCGGCGAGTTCTTCGTCAAAGCGGTCGTCTTTCGCGCTGAAGCCTTTCTCATACACAACGGGCAGGCCGGCCGCCGCTTCCAGCGCGCCGGTGATCCTGGCGCAGTTGATGTGGGAGCTGCCGCCGCCCTGAAAGCGGGGTTTCTCCGCGAACTCGCCGATAAAGACGATGTGATCTTCCTTGTTCAGGGGCAGGAGACTTCCGTCGTTCTTGAGCAGCACCGCGCACTGTTCGGCGATTTCTCCGGCCAGTTTGTGCTGGGCGGCCATATCCCAAGGAGTGTCCGGCTTTGCGTTTTCCGTATAGCGGTATATGATGTTCAGGATGCGCTCGCAGGCCCGGTCGACTACCGCTTCATCCAGACTGCCGTTTTTTACGGCGTCCACGATCCGCCGGTCGTTCACCCCGGCGGAAGAGGGCATTTCGAGGTCAAGCCCGGCTTTGAGCCCCTCGACGCGGTCGGCCACGGCGCCCCAGTCGGACATCACGTAGCCTTCAAAGCCCCACTCGTCCCGCAGGACGTCGGTCAGCAGCCATCTGTTTTTGGAGGCGTAAACGCCGTTGATCCGGTTGTAGGAGCACATCACCGTCCAGGGCTGCTCCTCTTTGACGGCGGTTTCAAAGGCGGGGAAATAGATCTCCCGCAGGGTGCGCTCGTCCGCGTCGGAGGAAGAACTCATCCGCCGGTGTTCCTGGGAGTTGGCGGCGAAATGCTTGATGCTGGTGCCGACGTTCCGGCTCTGCACCCCGTGGATAAAGGCGGCGGCCATCTTCCCGGCCAGGTACGGGTCTTCCGAAAAATACTCGAAGTTCCGCCCGCACAGGGGAGAGCGCTTGATGTTGACTGCCGGGCCCAGCACGACGGACAGCTTTTCATGCTGGCAGCTGTCGCCGATGGCTTCGCCCATCCGGGTCAGCAGGTCTTTGTCAAACGAGGCGGCGGTCGCGCAGGCAGCCGGGAAGCAGACGGCCTTGATGCTCTCGTTGATCCCGAGATGGTCTGCTTTTTCGTCCTGCTTGCGCAGGCCGTGCGGCCCGTCGGACACCATGGAGGCCGGTACGTTCAGCCGCTCCACCGGCTTGGTGTGCCAGAAATCGAGTCCCGAGCATAGCCCGGCCTTTTCTTCCAGCGTCATCTGTACGACAAGTTTTTTAACGTCCATGGGCGGTACCTCCGGATTGAAGTCGGTGAGGGAGAGTCTGTGAATGCTTTGTTCTTGTTTATTATAAAAGAACGGGCGGGTCAAGTCAATGAAAAACGATCCGGAGAAAAGATTCGCAAAGAATCCCCGTGCCTACTTGAATATTCCCCTGGAATATAGTATATTGAATATATCAAAACCTTATCATCTTACAAGCCATCATGAAACAGAGGGAGTGTCTGCCATGCCGGAAAAAATGGAAATGCCTGAAGTCAGGCCGGGCGCGAAGGTCGCCTTCATCGGGTCGGAATGTTATCCGTTCATCAAGACGGGCGGGCTGGGGGACGTCATGTACGCCCTGCCGCGGGCCCTGCTGCCCCTGGGCTGTGAGGTGCGCGTGTTCCTGCCCTGCTACCGCTGCATCCCGGAGAAATACCGGGATCAGATGGAATACCGCGGTTCCTTCATGATGGATCTGACGCAGGACGGCCGGGCCTTCTACGTCGGCATCATGGAGCTGACGCTGGACGGCGTCATCTATGATTTCATTGACAACCGGGAGTTCTTCGACTGGGGGAACCCGTACACCGGCCTGTGGGAGGACATCCCGAAGTACTGCTACTTCTCCAAGGCTGCCCTGGCCGCCCTCAACTATATGGACTGGGTGCCGGACGTCATCCACTGCCACGACTGGCAGGCTGCCCTGGCGCCGGTCTACCTGCGCACCCGGTTTGACGGCACGCCGGTCGGAGCAGCCCGGAGCGTGCTGACCATCCACAATCTGCGCTTCCAGGGCATCTGCAGCATCGACCACCTCAAATACTGGACGGGCCTGCCGGACTATCTGTTCGACTATCCGGTGTTCAAGGTCAACGACGCGGAAGCCAACATGTTCAAGGGCGGCCTGGCCTACGCGGACCGGGTCACGACTGTCAGCGAAACCTACGCCGAAGAGATCCAGACGGACTTTTACGGTGAAGGCCTGAACGGCCATCTCTGGTATCACCGGGCGAAGCTGACGGGCATCGTCAACGGCATCGACATCGATATCTGGAACAGCCGGACGGACAAGCTGCTGCCCGCTCCCTATGGGGAAGAGGATGTGCTGACGGCCAAAGCTGCCAACAAGAAGGCCCTGCAGGAGCGCCTGGGCCTGATCGTGGACGAGAGCAAGTTTGTCGTCGGTCTGATTTCCCGCCTGACGGACCAGAAGGGCCTCGACCTGATCAACGCCGTGTTCACGCAGATGATCGACGAGAACATCCAGGTGGTCATCCTCGGCACCGGCGATCCGCGCTACGAAAACGCCTTCCGCTATTACGAAAACACCTATCCCGGCCAGGTCTGCGCGTACATCAAGTACGACGAGAGCCTTGCCCATCAGATCTACGCGGGTTCTGACGCCCTGCTGGTGCCCAGCCTCTTTGAGCCCTGCGGCCTGACCCAGCTGATCGCCATGCGCTACGGCACGGTGCCCATTGTCCGTGAGACCGGCGGCCTCAAGGATACCGTGGAGCCCTACAACGAGTACACCGGCGAAGGCAACGGCTTCACCTTCGACCAGTACCGGGCGGACCTGCTGCTGGACACCGTCCGGCGCGCCGAAAAGGTCTATCTTGAAAACCGTGAACGCTGGAACGCCATCGTCGTCCGGGATATGGAAAAGGATGTCTCTTGGGGCCTCTCAGCGAAGCTGTACCTCAAGCTGTATGACGAACTGAAGGGATAAGAAACCAGAACAAAACGGAATCAGGCCGCGGGGGCTTCCCGCGGCCTGATTCCGTTTTGGAAAGAGTTGCAATCAGTATGCCAGAGATGTCCGGTTTGTAGATGTGCTGTCATTCAGTTACAGCGGATTATCTTCAGAAAGCCTGATCATCAAACATGCCCATCACGGCGTCGGAAATATCCATGATGTCATAATCATGCGTCTGCGACAGCCGGGAGAAGGACCTTGCCGCAAGATCCACATACCGGACCTGCTCGCACAGTACCATCCCTTCAACCGGGCAGTTTTTCAGCCGGATATGGAGGGGGCCTTCCGCGGCGTTTTTGACGATGGGGCAGACAGTCGCTTTGCCGGACTCATTGAAAAAGTTATTGCTGACGACGATCACCGGGTACTGAAGGCCGCTGACCTTCAGCAGATCTCCCTGTTCGATCCGCTGCATTTACCAAACCTCGCTTCCGGAAGGTTCTTCCCTTTCCATCTCATCAGACAGAAAAAGCTGCCCGCCGTAGGCGGCTGCCCTTTCCCTTAGGCTGCGGCGGCGGAAACCGGGCGTCAGGATGATCTGACCGTTCACGATTTCAGCGTCCAGCGTATCTTCCGGAGAGATGCCGGCGCGGCGCAGAAATTCCTTTGTGAAGCGGATACCGTGGCTGTTGCCCCATCGCTTCAGTTTGACCTGCATGAAAAGCACCTCCTTGTTTAAACAAAGTATACACCATGTAGCATAACCGGGTCAAGCAGATGATCTGTCCCATCCGCCCCCTTTTCTTTTCCGCCCGATTGTGGTATCCTTGATGCATCCTGAAAGGCGGGGAGCGGGGCATGGACAGGGGTTTTTCTGATGTGATTCTTTCCTGGTACGACCGGAACAAAAGGACGCTGTCCTTCCGCGGGACGAAGGACCCGTACCGGGTGTGGCTGAGCGAGATCATGCTGCAGCAGACCAGGACGGTGACGGCGGAAGGATATTACGAAAGGTTCCTTGCGCGGTTCCCGGACGTGCGGGCCCTGGCGGCGGCGCCGGAGGAAGAGGTGCTCAAGCTCTGGGAGGGACTGGGGTACTACTCCCGGGCGAGGAATCTGCTGAAGGCTGCCCGGGAAGTGACGGAGAAATATGACGGCCGGTTCCCGGCGGACGCTGAGCTGCTTAAGAAACTGCCCGGCGTCGGGCCGTACACGGCGGCGGCGGTCGCGTCCATCGCGTTCGGCCTGCCGGAGCCGGCGATCGACGGGAACCTGACCCGGGTGCTTGCCCGCACCCAGGGTATCCGGGAGGACGTGACCCTGCCTACTGTCCGCAGGAAGCTTTCTGAAACGGCCCGCGCCCTGATCCCGGCGGACCGGCCGGGGGACTTCAACCAGGCCCTGATGGACCTGGGAGCCGGCGTCTGCGTGCCCGGCACGCCGGACTGCGAACGCTGCCCGCTTTGTGGCTTATGCAGCGCCTACGCCGAGGGGGACGCGGAGGATCTGCCCGTCCTGCCGCGGAAAGCGCCGCCCCTGACAGTCCGGCTGAACGTGCTGATCATTCTGTGGGAGAATCGGGTATATCTTACACCCCGGAAAGAAGGGCTTCTGAACGGGCTCTATGTGTTTGCCCTGACGGAGGACTCCCCTTCCGCCCTGCTGCGCAAACTGAAGATCTGCGCCCGGGCGGAGGAAGCGGGCGCTGCCCGCCATGTGTTCACCCACCGGTTGTGGGAGATGAAGCTGTATGTCTGCCGGGCGGAGGAGATCCCGGATGCGCTTGCGCCCTGCTTTTATACCCTGGACGGGATGAACGCCCTGCCGGTCCCGACCGCCATGCGGGCGGCCAAGAGGATCGCCGAGGGGCTGCTGACAGGAGGAACCCCAGCATGAAAAAGAAAAAGACCGGGGAGCAGCCCCGAAAAAAAACGAAGGATCATTCCCTGCGGACGCTGAACGTCAAGCGGGGATTCCTGAGCTTTTTCCGCCTGCTTTCGCTGGCGCTGTTCCTGTATGCCGGCTACCAGTACAGCCTGCGCCAGCCGGAGAACGCTATCGCCGTGGCCGTGGTCGGGGCGCTTTCGGTGGTCCTGACCGTCCTGCCGGCGAAAAAGATCTACCAGGAACAGTGGTATCTGGACAAGGCGCGGGTGAGCCTCGGGGAATATGCCGAGGAGATCAGCCTGGAGCGGAAGATCGTCACCGAGCCGGATCATTTCCGGATGCTGTGCCTGTTTCCCACCGGGCGGGACGACAGCCAGTTTTCCTTTTCCAACCGGGTCTCGGCCCGCTGCCGGGGCCGGAAGCTGACGCTGACGGACGCGACCGTCCCGCTGAAGGGCGGGGACCTGCTGTACGGCTGCCTCGTTCAGCTGGAGATGCCGCGCGCCCCGCTCAGCCGGTTCCGCATGATCGGCAGCACGATCGCCGACGAGGAGGAGCTGACGCCGTTTTTCCGCCGCCAGCACAAGCTGCTGAAAGCGGAAGCCCCGTGGATCCAGGATATGGCGGTCTATTGCGACCAGGACCTGTCCCCCCAGGAGCAGGACCGGCTCAACGGCCTGCTGCAGGGCGGGGGCGAGGACCTGGCCATTGCCATCGAAGGCAGGATGATGTACTGCTTCGCCGCCGGGCGGAGCACGATCACTCCGCCGCGGAAGGCGCCCGGCCTGATCCGCCGGGAGATGCTGCTGCCGCTGACCGTCCCGCAGCTGCCCAAATGGCTGGACTACGCCTTTGATACGGAAAACCTCCGTTCCGGAGCGGAGACGGAGGCGTTTGACGAGGTCTATGACCGGAAGCTGGCCGGCGTGCAGGGGGAGATCATCAAGCCCCGCCGCATCGAGGACAAGCCAGTCCCGCCGCCGGAAGCCGAAAAGCCAGCCCTGCCGGCCGGGGCACTGGAAACGGAACGGCTGATCCTGCGGCCGCTCCGGCTGGAGGACGCCGACCGGATCTACGAGTGCTGGGCGAGGGACCCGCAGGTGACGGAGTACCTGACCTGGGGCTCGCACCCGGGCGTGGAGGTCACGCGCCAGCTGGTGGACCTGTGGGTCAAGGCCTACCGGGACCCGGGCACCGTGCGCTACGGGATCGAGCTCAAGGACGGGGGAGACCTGATCGGCATGATCGACGTGACCGCCTGGCACAGCGGGGTGCCGGAGCTGGGCTACGTGCTGGGCCGGGACTACTGGAGCCATGGCTACATGACCGAGGCGGTGACGGCGGTGACGGAATACCTGTTCCGGCGCGGCTGTCCGTCCGTCCTGATCGAGGCCCACACCGACAACGTCCCCAGCAACATCGTGGCCGAAAAGTGCGGCTTTGCCTTCATCGGCAGCCAGCAGAAGCAGTGCTCCCCGATGAAGCCGTGGATGGTCACCGTGAACTGGTACAGGAAAGACCGATAAAAAGAGCGGAGAGTTTTCGTTTGCTGCGCGAACAGAGCGGAGAGTGGAGAGACAGATGGTTTCCGAATCATTGGAAACAAACTGTATCTCCACTCTCCACTCTTCACTCTTCACTCTGAATACGCTCTCCGCCCTGAATATTGCCGTTTCTTTTTTCCTGCTCCTGGAGCAGGTATTTTTGCATTTCCCGGATGTACTGTTCGCCCAGGGGGCTGCGGACGCGGTTCCTGCGCTCGATGTAGCCGATCTCCATCGTCGTGTCCTCCGGATCGGAGCCGGGGTCAAAGGGAACGGCGACGTAGTCTGGCCCGCTCAGCTCCTCGCAGATGATGCCGGAGCAGATGGTGTACCCGTCCAGCCCGACCATCAGGTTCAGGACCGTCGCCCGGTCGCAGCACTTGATCAGGCGGGGGTATTCGTTGGTGGACAGGAGCTCTTCCGAAAAATACAGCGGGCTGTCCCCCTGCTCGAAAGCCAGGCAGGGGTAGGGCAGCAGGTCCGCGATGGCCAGGGAAGCGCGGCCGGCCAGGGGGTGGCCCTTCCACAGGTACACAAAGGCGCTGCAGTCGATCAGGTGGCGGTACACCAGGTCTCCCTGATTCAGCACCTTCATCAGCGCTTTCCGGTTGAAGCCGTTCATGTACAGGATGCCGATCTCGCTGCGCAGGCTGATCACGTCGTCGATGACCTCCTGTGTGCGGGTCTCCCGGATGGCCAGTTCGTATTCGGAAACGTCCACCTTCTTGGCCAGCTCCACGAAGGCCTTGACGGCGAAGGAATAATGCTGGGTGGAGACGGCGAAGCTCGTTTTCCGGGGCTCCACCCGGCCGTATTCCTCCATCAGGTTCAGGTATTGGGCATACACCTGCCGGGCGTAGGGGAGAAAGCGGAGCCCTTCCGTCGTCAGGGTCACGCCGCGGGGGGTCCGGTTGAAGATGGTGATGGAGAGCTCTTTTTCAAGCTCCCGGACCGCCCCGGTCAGGGCCGGCTGGCTGACAAAGAGCTTTTCCGCCGCCCTGTTGAGCGAACCCGTTTCGGAGATCACGATCACGTCGTACAGCTGCTGCAGCGTCATGATAGTACCTTTCCCGGCGTTCAGGCCCGGTATCCTTCATAGATCAGGCTGCGGATGGTCGGATGGATGACGTCGTAGGCGTGGCCGAAGTTGCGGATGTGCATGGCATAGAAGGCGGACAGATGCTGGTCCGGGTCGATCATCGTCCAGGAACCGGCGGCGCCGTCCCACCCGAATTCCCCGAGATTTCCGGCCCCGCCCAGGGTCAGGTCGACCCTCGTGCGGACACCCAGGGCATAGGAATAGCCTTTCCGGTTCCAAAGGTCAAAGGAACGGCGGCTGCATGGCGTCAGCTGGTTGGCGCGCCACAGCTGGATCATTTCGGGGGAGAGGATCTGCTGCCCGTCCTTCCCCTGCCCGCCGCAGGCAAGCGCATCGGCAAAGCAGGCGTATTCCGCGGCGCTCCCAAGGAGACCGGCGCCGCCGCTTTCATAACGGTCGGTCAGGCGGTAATTGTTGCTGTCCTGCGGGCGGAGAATCAGGGAATCCTCCTGCCGTTCGTAGATGGCCGCGAGGCGGGCCCTGCTATCTTTGGTCAGGCTGAAGGCAAAATCACGCAGGCCCAGCGGTTCCAGGATGTGCCGGGCCAGATAGCCGGAAAAACGTTCGCCGCTCACAGCCTCGATGACGGCGGCCAGCACGTCGTGGCTCAGGCTGTAGAGGAAGTCTGTCCCCGGCTCAAAGGCCAGCGGCTCTTCCGCCATGGCGTCGGCCAGCCGGCGGGTATCGGCCAGGCCGCAGGTTTCCTGGATGGCTTTCAGAACGGGGGGCATGGTCAGGTCGTAGCTCAGCCCGCTCTGCATGCTCATCAGATGGCGGACGGTCATCACGCGCCGGGCAGGCCGGACGCTGTCCCCGTCCCGCACGGTCAGATGCCTGTAAGCCGGCAGGTATTCATAAACCGGATCATCCGGATGCAGCTTTCCCTGCTCAATCAGCTGCATGGCGGCGCAGGTGGTGAGCACCTTCGTGCAGGAAAAGAGCCAGTACAGCTCGTCCCCCCGGACGGGCGTTTTCCCCTCCGCGTCGCTGCATCCGGCCATGTGGCGGAAAAGGACCTCATGATCCTTGCACACGATCAGGTCGCACCCGGGCACCCCGGCGGAAGGAAGCGATTCCACATAATCCCTCAAACGATCCCACTGCATGAGCGATCCCCCATTTTTTAAAGAATCCGTTTTGTTTTCAGACGGTTCTGCCTGAATGGGTACATTATAGACCGGAATGCGGGTTTTGTCGAGAAAAACAGATGCGTCCTTTCCGGAATCCCGAAATCTCTTTTTTCTTTTTGCCGGTCCGGTGATTGCAGGAACGGAAAACCATGATATAATGTGGACAGAAACGCCATCGTCCGTCCGGGATGAATCTGCCCGGCGGCGCTGTGAAAAACGGAGGTAAGCCATGCCGGTCCATCAACTGCTCGCATCCCTGGTTCAATACGGAATCGACCGCCGCCTGCTGGAGGAATCTGACCGGACGTTCGTTCTCAATCAGCTGCTCGACGCCCTGGCCCTGCATGAATATGAAGAGGCGGAACCCGCTGAACTCCCGCTGGAGGAGATCCTGAAGGGTCTGCTGGACGACGCCGTCCGCCGCGGCGTCTGCGCCGGGGACGTCACCAGCCGGGACCTGCTGGATACCAGACTGATGGGCATCCTGACGCCCAGACCGCACGAGGTGCGCAGGAAATTCTGGGACCTGTACGCCCTTTCTCCCCGCGAGGCGACGGACTGGTATTACGGGTTCGCCCAGGATACAGATTATATCCGCCGCTACCGGGTGGAGAAGGATATGCGCTGGACCGCCCCGACCGAATACGGCGACCTGGTGATCACGATCAACCTGAGCAAGCCGGAAAAGGATCCCAAAGCCATCGCGGCGGCGCGGAACGCCCCGCAGTCCGGTTATCCCAAATGCCTGCTGTGCGCGGAAAACGAGGGGTACGCCGGCCGGATGAATCACCCGCCCCGGCAGAACCACCGTCTGATCCCGCTGACGATCGGCGGGAGCGAATGGTTCCTGCAGTACAGCCCCTATGTGTATTACAACGAGCACTGCATCGTCCTGAACGCCCGGCACACACCCATGGTGATCGGCCGGGCGGCGTTTGAAAAGCTGCTGGATTTCGTGACCGTTTTCCCGCACTACTTTGTCGGCAGCAACGCGGATCTGCCCATTGTCGGCGGGAGCATCCTGAGCCATGAGCATTTCCAGGGAGGGCATTTCACCTTCCCGATGGAGAAGGCACCGGTGGAAAGGGAGATTTCGTTTGCCGGCTTTGAGGACGTCCGGGCCGGTGTCGTCAGATGGCCGCTGAGCGTCATCCGCCTGACCTGCGCAGACCGGACCAGACTGACTGATCTGGCGGTCAGGATCCTGGAATGCTGGCGGGCGTATACCGACGAAGATGCTTTCATCTTCGCGGAGACGGACGGGGTCCCGCACAATACGATCACGCCGATCGCCCGCCGCAGGGGGGAAGACTATGAGCTGGACCTCGTGCTGCGCAACAACATCACCACAAAAGAGCATCCGCTGGGGGTCTATCATCCGCACGCGGAACTGCACCACATCAAAAAAGAAAATATCGGCCTGATCGAAGTGATGGGCCTGGCGGTGCTGCCGGCCCGGCTCCGGCAGGAACTGGCCGGGGTAAAGGAAGCCCTGCTTTCCGGCGCTCCGTTGGAGGGCGATCTTGAAAAACACGCGCCCTGGGCGGAAGAATTGAAAACCAGATATACTTTTACCGCCGAAAACGCGGACGGCATTCTCCGGGACGAGGTCGGGAAGGTCTTTGCCAAAGTGCTGGAGCACGCGGGCGTCTACCGGCGGAATGAGGCGGGCGCGGAAGCCTTTGCCCGGTTCGCTGCGTATGTCAACATGCGGGGGAACGGCTGATGAGCAGTGTGATCATCCGCTCCGCCGTGCCGGAAGACGCTCCCCGGCTGCTGGAAATCTACGCCTACTATGTCGTACACACGGCTGTTACTTATGAGTACGACGTTCCCTCTCCGGAAGCATTCCGCGGCAGGATGGAGCGTACGCTGGAACACTATCCCTATCTGGTCGCCGTGGAGGACGGCGTCATCCGGGGATATGCCTATGCGGGTCCTTTTCACAGCCGGGCCGCTTACGCCCGATGCTGCGAACTGAGCATCTACCTGGATCAAAGCGAAAGGCGGCGCGGGTTCGGGCGCATGCTTTATGAAGCGCTGGAGGAATGGCTGCGGGTCATGGGCATGCTGAACCTCTACGCCTGCATCGGCGATCCGGTGGAGGAGGACGAATACCTGACCCGCGCAAGCGAAAAATTCCATGCCGCCATGGGCTATGCGAAGATCGGCACATTTCACCGGTGCGGGTGGAAATTCGGCCGCTGGTACAACATGATCTGGATGGAAAAACTGCTGGCGGAACAACCTGCATCACCGGGTCAGCCCGACATCGGAAAGGAGACGGTATGAACAGCATTCAGGACAGGATACGGGGCTGCATGGCCGGCGGCGCGATCGGCGACGCGCTCGGATACCCCGTCGAGTTCATGGGCCTGAAGCAGATCTTCAAACGGTACGGCGAACCGGGCATCACGGCATACGAGCCGGACCGGGAGACCGGAACGGCCGTGATTTCCGACGACACGCAGATGGCCATGTTTACCGCGGACGGCATCCTCGTTTCCGAAACCCTGGCGGACAGGGACGGGTCCGCAGTCCTGCCGCGCCAGGAGGTCGCCAAAGCCTATCAGGACTGGCTGGTTACGCAGGATCTGTCGTTCGAGGATTTTCAGCGGCGGCCGAAGGAAGACCTCCGGGGCGGGGCCAGCTGGCTGCTGGACGTGCCGGAGCTCTTTGCGTGGAGAGCGCCAGGCAACACCTGTCTGTACGCCCTGCGGTGCCTGAAGAACGGGGGAGACAGGGTGGACGATTATATCCTCCGGAAGCAGACGGACAGCAAGGGCTGCGGCGGCGTCATGCGCGTGGCACCGATGGGCCTGACCGACCGGATGGATATCGAAGCGCTGGACCTGGAAGGCGCTCAGCTGGCAGCGGTTACACACGGCCATTCCCTGGGCTATATCCCGGCGGCGGTGCTGACGCACATCGTCCACCGGCTGGTCTTTCCGGGAGACAGGCCCCTGTCCCTGAAAGAGGCCGTCCTGGAGGCCAGGGAGACCAGCGAAAAGATTTTTGCCGGAGACAAGTACCTTCCCGCGCATTCGGCCCTGATCGATCTGGCCGTGGAACTGGCCGGCAACCAGGAGAACGACCTCCAGAACATCCCCCGGCTCGGCGAAGGGTGGGTGGCGGACGAAGCGCTGGCGATTGCCGTGTACTGTGCCCTGCGCCATCAGGACGATTTTTCCGCCGGCGTGATCGCGGCGGTCAACCATCCGGGAGACAGCGATTCCACCGGCGCCATCACCGGCAACATCCTCGGCGCCCTGCACGGGTTTGAGGCCATCGAACCAAAATGGAAGGATGGTCTGGAGCTGCTGGATGAGCTCCTCGAACTCTCCGACGATCTGTACCGTGCCTGCCGGGCCGGCGGGCAGCATCCCTTCCGGGACATGGACTGG
Source organism: Christensenellales bacterium (assembly GCA_045113695.1). Classification (GTDB taxonomy): domain Bacteria; phylum Bacillota; class Clostridia; order Christensenellales; family Aristaeellaceae; genus UBA4246. Next base: position 17,377 of record JBGUJG010000041.1, on the reverse strand, counting down.
ACAGGGAAATACGCCCGGAAAAACGCCTGAACCATTTTTGCGCTGCGCAATACCATATGAAAAAGGACGCCCGGCCGGACGTCCTTTTCGATTGTACCCATTTATTATTTCGCCTGAACGCTGTCGAACATGTCGGTCACGTCGCGGGCAGGCGGAGGAGTCATCAGACTGACAGCGACGTTGACGATCAGGGTCACCAGGAAGGCGGGCAGCAGTTCGTAGATCGCAAAGACGCCGCCCATCGGGGCGATCAGGTACTTCCAGCAGAAGACCATCAGGCCGCCGGCGATCATGCCGGCGATAGCGCCCTGGCGGTTGGAGCGCCGCCAGAACAGGGCGATCAGCATGGAGGGGCCGAAGGTGGCGCCGAAGCCGGCCCAGGCAAAGGAAACCACGCGGAACACCGAGCTGTTCGGATTCCAGGCCAGCACCAGGGCGATCAGGGCGATGATGACGACGGTGCCGCGGGCGGCCAGCATGGTCTTGCGCTGATCCAGCTGGATGCCGAAGAAGTCCGTCAGCAGGTCCTGCGAGACACTGGAGGAGGCGGCCAGCAGCTGGGAATCGGCCGTGGACATGGTGGCGGCCAGGATGCCTGCCAGGATGATGCCGGCGATGATGGCCAGTACCGGCCCGTGCTGGCTCATCAGGTTGGCCAGCTGGACGATGACGGTTTCCGAATCGGCGCTGGTTTCGAGGAAGGGGATCTTCCCGGCCACGGAAACGCTGTAGCCGATGATGCCGATGAAAATGGCGACGATCATGGAGACGAAAGCCCAAATGGAGGCGATCCGGCGGGAAGTTTTCAGTTCCTTTTCATCCCGGATGGCCATAAAGCGCAGCAGGATGTGCGGCATGCCGAAGTAGCCAAGGCCCCAGGCCATCGTGGAGACGATGCTCAGGAAGCCGTAGCTCCCCGCTTCTTTACTGCCCCACAGATACCCCTTCGTCAGGTCCAGGTAGCCCGGCAGGGCGGAAGCGTTCTCCATCACTTTGGACATGCCGCCGGCCTGTCCGATGCCGAAGAAGACCACGACGATCAGGGCGATGGTCATGAAGATGCTCTGCAGCAGGTCGGTCGTGGAGACGGCCAGGAAACCGCCCAGCACCGTGTACGAGATAATGACAATGGCGCCGGCGATCATGGCGGCGTGGTAATCCATCCCGAACAGGCTGTTGAACAGGGTGCCGACGGCCTTGAAGCCGGACGCGGTGTAGGGGATAAAGAATACCAGGATGATCAGGGCGGCGATCAGGGAAAGCACATGCTTCTTTTCACCGTAGCGCTTGGAGAAAAACTCGGGAATCGTGAACGCGCCGATCCGGGAGGAATAGCGGCGCAGCCGTTTGGCGACCAGCAGGAAGTTCAGATACGTGCCGACTGCCAGACCGATGGCCGTCCATCCGACCTCGGCGATACCGGCGATATAGGCCAGACCCGGCATGCCCATCAGCAGATAGCTGCTCATGTCGGAGGCTTCGGCGCTCATGGCCGTGACGATCGGGCCCAGGGACCGGCCGCCGATATAGAAGTCGCTGCTGGACTTGCCGCTGCCCTTGCGGCTGAAATACACGCCGATCAGCAGCATGACGGACAGGTATGCCACGATGGCTACCACGATCAATGCCTGTGAAAGTTCCATAATGCATCATACTCCCATCTGCCGCTCAGAAGAAACGGCATGCATATTTTATCAGAAAATAAGTCATAATGAAATACGGACCGGTTGAATGAACCGATCCGTAAAACAGATCAAAAACATTTGATGCAACAAATAAAAACGGAAAAAGAACGGGACAGGGCGGGTTGTTCTTTTCCTGTATTTATGCATCCGGACAGGGAATTTTCGGCGGAAAAGACGGAGGGAGCGTCATTTTTTGGCAGGGGATCCTGCCCGGTCGGAGCGGAGGACTGCGTACAGGCAGGCGTCGCAGATGCCCTGATTGTTCCGGTCCGCGCTGCGCATGGTGCCCTCATATTGCATACCGCATTTTTTCATGACCATGCCGGAATGCGGATTTCTGGGGTCGTGGCGGCACTCGACCCGGTTGGCCACGGCCTCGTCAAAGAAAAAGCGGATCACGGCGCCCAGGGCTTCCGTCATGATGCCCCGGCGCCACCAGTTCCTGCCCAGACAGTATCCGACATGGACGAGGGAAAGATCGTCGTTTACACGCACGGCGGCGATGCTGCCGATGGGTTCGCTGCCGTTTTCCCTGAGCGTGATGGCCCACTGGTAGGTATCATCGTTCCGGTACAGCGGGATCCAGCTTTCCAGGATTGTGCGGCTGTCCGCGGGACTCCTGTGGGCGGGCCAGGTCAGGAATTTGGTCACTTCGCTGTCTGACGCCCAGTTGCGGTACATGGCGTCCGCGTCGCCGATGACAAAGCGTCTCAGGATCAGTCTTCGCGTTTCCAGCTTTTTTGTTCCGCAGTGCCGCATGGCTTCCCTCCGTTCTGATCTGTATCGGGCTTTGGCCGGTTTCAGGTCTGATCCAGGTTTTTTTTCATATCCGCCTCGACCAGGGGGAAGGCTTCCCTTCCGTTCCTGAACAGGGTCACATAGCCGCCCAGGGAGGCGGCTTTTTTGCGCAGCTCCAGGTGGCGAGCATCGGCGAAGATGGCGGCTTTGTATTTGCCGTTTTTGGCTTCCTGGATCATGTTGGCGCAGGCGGAGTGGCCGTCCAGGGCCAGCAGCAGGGAGGGACGGCGCTTGAAGATTTCGTAGGAGAAGCTCTTATACAGGCCGAAGCCCGCCGTTTCGATCGCCACGCGGACCCTTACCCCGCTGCGGAGCACGCGCCTGGCTTCCTTTCCGGAGATGGCGGCCGGCACGAAGGCGAAGACCTGAAACCGCCCCCGGGCTTTTTCAATCAGGTATTTTTCATAGCCGGACAGCTGATGGCCGACGACAAAACAGACCCTGTCCGGATCGGCGGATTCCAGCAGGCGGTCCAGCAGCCACAGGACGTCCGGCTGCATCCGGGTGCGGTGGCGGACACTGCCGAAGCTGCCGCCGGCGACGATCACCGGCAGTTTGCTGGCGGGAAGCTCCTGCGTGACGGCGCTCAGCAGAACCCGGCTGTCGGAAAGGGCGCTGCCGGCGGCGGGGCCGGGCAGGCTTTCCGGGCAGGAAGCGAGCCTTTGGGCATAGAACTGATCCGCCTGTCGGCCGTGATCCGTATCTCTGTTCCAATGGTTGAATTTGTCCCGGAAGGACGCGAGGCTCTGCGCCAGCACGAGGGCTTCCGTCCGGCGCATTTTCCGCATCTCTTCGTCGGTCAGGTGCAGCATCCGCTCCAGGGAAAGCTGTTCGTCGATCGAGTTGGTCCCGTAGATCCCCGCCCCGTCCGTTCCCTGTACGCAGGGGATTCCGGCAGCCAGATAGGCTTTGAGGGGATGATGGGAGAGGCTGCTCAGATTGTTCAGGCGCACGTTGCTGGTGATCTGGAATTCCAGCACGGCTCCGGCGCTCTGCAGGGTGCTGAGCAGCTGACGCCCCTTTTCGCTGCGGAGATTCTCTGTATACAGGCCGTGGCCGATCCGGAGCATGGGCCTGCTTTGGCCGGGGCGCAGGGCGTCCAGTACGCAGCGGACGCTGTTGCGCACGTTGCCGCGCAGGCTGTCGTTTTCTCCCGCATGGATGCGGAGCACAAACCCGGGAATGTCCCCTGCGATCCGGGTCAGGGCGGACAGCAGGGGGCGCAGAACGCGGATGTCATTCATTTCTTCCCCGATGATATCGCTGCCGGCCACGTATGGGTCGGCCGCGACGGCATAGAACGCCCGGAGCTGGGCGGACAGATCGGCGCCGGTCGGCCGGTCGCGGATGATGGTCAGGGGGATCCGGCGGAAAGCGCCCAGAAAGCGCAGAAAGACGCCGGTCTCTTCCGTCACGGCCGGCAGAACCCGGTGCGCCTGGCGGAGAAAGGCCGGGGCTTTTTTTTCATCCACCAGGGAAGTATCGGAGATCTCGGCGTATATGACGCCGAACCGGCGGAAATTCCGGGCGATCCAGAGCAGCTTGTCCTCCAGGATCGTATTCCGGCCGAAGACGGGATGCAGGCGGTCCCGTTCCATCTGCCGGAGGTAGCCGCGGATGTCCGCATCCGGCACGACGCCGGTGTCCGGCCGGTCCATCGGGTCGTCCGCCGGCTCTCCCCGGGTGAAGACATAGCGGTACAGGTATACTTTTTCAAGATTGGTAAAAACAGCCTGGCCGTCCTTGAGGATGGCCAGGGAGGCCCGGATGCGGGCGATGTTGTATTTGGCGTCCGGAAGGTTTTCCAGCAGGAGCCTGGCCAGGTTGATGAAGGTATGGTCGTCAATCCGCCGTTCCAGGTATTTGCCCTGGAGGGGGGAATCCCGGAAAGCCAGGGCGGTTTTTTCACGGGCACGGCTCATCGTTTCTTCCTGAGCCGGCGTCAGGCGCAGGGAGAGCTTCCTAACATAATACAGCGGATAGCGGATCTGGTGGTGAATGCCCAGGGCGATCAGCAGATCGGGCGGCAGGTTGGCGTTCATGTGGGCGTGCAGGTCGGTGCGGAACTTGCAGTCTCTGCGGATGTAGCTTTTGACAAGCGTCTGGCGCAGGGTCAGGCGGTAGTCCTTGGTCTGGCTCATCAGGGTCTTGGCGATGGCGGGGAGGGTTGCCTTCCGCTCCATCGTGCCGTCCGGGTAGAAACTGGCGACCTTGGTGTCGCCCAGGCGCAGGATATAGACTTCCCGGTTTTCCGCGTCCAGGTAGCAGGGAATGACCCCGCGGACGACTTTGAGGCCCGTCGTTTCATCCACGGACAGGGGAAGGCCGCAGAGCCCGGCCAGGTTGGTGATCAGGTTGCCGCTTCGGTGGTGGGGCGTCCTCAGGACGTAGGAAAGCTCCCCGTTTTCCATCGTCAGATCGATGACCACGTCTTTTTCCTGATCCAGATAGAATGTTCCGAATGTCACCGGATGCGCACCGCCTTTGCCAGAGTGAAGAGTTGCGCGGCCTTTGGCCGCAGAGCGGAGAGCTTACGCTCGCTTTGCTCGCAGAGCGGAGAGTTCAGCAGCTTCCGGCTGCAGAGCGGAGAGTGGAGAGTTTTCGTTCGCTTCGCTCACAGAGTGGAGATCAATATGGTCTTTGATTCATTCAGACTAACCTGATCTCCACTCTTCACTCTCCACTCTGTTCTTTTGGTTACTTCGGCGTATAAGAATACGTATACCTTCCGACGAGCCAGGGGTTCCCGTCGTAGGCGCCGAAGGCGTCTCCGTAGACGCGCAGGGTATCGCCGACCTCCCAGGTGTCGTTGGACAGGTTGTCCAGCAGGACCAGGCGGGAGGCGGTCTCCGTACCGGTTTCCATCAGGGCGCGCTGCGGGGAATCGGATTTGATTTCGACGATGGTGCCCTTGCAGACGTAGATCGTCATATTCCGGACGCGGGTGTTCAGGGTGTCCAGGTACTGGGTGTAGTTGTAGGCGTCCATCGGCCAGGCGGCGGAGGTGTAGTTGCGGGCGGAAGGAACATGGTATACGTCGAAATTGACGGTGGTGGTCTTTTTGCCGGGATAGGACGCCTCGATGGTGATGGTGTTGGTGCCGATCTTGTTGAAGACGGCGGTAAAGGAAAACTTGCCGGTGGAGATCAGCTTGGAGGTATCCAGGTTTTTATGGTCGGACAGGACGCGGATGGTGGCCTTGTTCAGCGTCGTGCCGCTGACTTTCATTTCATTGTCCATCTGCCCTTCGATACCGCCGTTCCAGCTTTCGCTGATGTTGGCGTCCAGCTCCAGCAGAATGTCCTGCGTTTCGCGGTACAGGGTCATCACCAGGGTGTTTTTCCGGTAATACTTGGTCTGGCATTCGATGACGATGTCGTTGTTGCCGATCGGCTGCACGGTGGCGTTATAGGAGATCAGGCCGTCCTGGGAGCTGACCAGGTCGGAATAGTTTTCGCCGTTGATGGTCACGGTGCTGCCGCGTTCGACCTTGAACTGGATCTGGTATTTGGGGCGGCTGTTGACCTCCACGAACGTGACATCCGGGGAGACCAGGGTAATCGGGGACAGCGGCACGTCGACGTCGAAGTGCAGAACGTCCATCGCCCGCCGCTCTCCGCCGGCGGTTTCGAGATACGGGGTCATCGTGACGTGGAAAACGGGATCGGTCAGGTTCTCAACGTCTTCATACCATTTGTAATCCGGTATTTCAAACGTGGCGTAGCCCCCGATGGCGATGCCACGCGTGTGCAGTTCCTTGATGTAGATTTCCTTGCCGTCTTCGGCGGGGATTTTGATGATGTGCGCGGGCAGGTCGTCATAGATGGAAGAGGAAATGACGATGTTGTCCTGGAGGCTCGAGCTTTCCGCCGAGGAAAAGGGCGGGAGACGCAGATAATAGCACCCTGCCAGCGCGCCGCCTGCCAGCACCAGGATCAAAACGAAAGACCGGATGAGCTTGCCCATTTTCGCTTTCCGCTGCGGGTGGAAGGAACGGCTGGGCGTATCGTCCCGGTAGATGGAATGGACATACCGCCCGTCCGGCATCAGGCCCTGAACGTCCGGCTGATCCCCGTGATAGTCGTCGTAATCGATGCTCTCCACATTGGCGGAAGAAACGCGCGGCTTTTCCTGCGGGGAAGTGCTTTGAAGGCCTTCCTCCGGGTCCGTGACGATGTAGCGGCGGCGGGTGGTGTTCTGCCGGCGTCGGCCGGTCCGGTTGGTCAGGCGGGCATACGGATGGGTTTCCGCCTCGCGCAGGCGCCGCTGCTCCTCATAGCCGCGCAGGCGGCGCTCCCGCAGGGATTCCATCTCCTGCGCCAGGGTATCGCCGCTGTCCGGGCTCTGATCGATGTTGCCCTCTTCATCGACGTCAAAATATATTTTTTCCTGGCGGCCGGTACCCATTTCCGCTTTCCAGTTCTGCTTTGCTGCGCCGTTTTCCTCAGGCAGCGGGGCGCCGCACTGAAAACAGCGGGGCAGGGAGGCGCGGTTCCAGGCGCCGCAGCGGGGACATTTCATGAGCGTGCATTCCTCCTGAATCGAAACGGGGTATAAATACCCTCATTCAACCCATCATATTCTACATCCTTTCCGTAAACCCTTTTTTGCCGGACTCCTCAAATTGTAAAAAATCTCCGTGGGACTGTTTCTGCACTGATCCGGGATGATCACAAAATGTTTTTTCTTTATGGTGCCAATCCGTCTTGCGGGAAGGGGAAAAACGTGAGATAATATCAATGATGTCTGTTACCCGCGGCTGACCGGGCGGTTCTGCGTCCGGGGTCCACAACTGCTATCGGAGGAATGCAAAATGAAAGTTCTGATCGTCAATGCCGGTTCTTCTTCTCTCAAATATCAGCTGATCGATATGGATACGGAATCCACGCTGGCCAAGGGCCTGGTGGAAAAGATCGGCCTGGAGATGGGCAAGCTGACCCATAAAGCGGGCGACAAGACCTTTGTCGTCGAAGAAAAAATCGACAATCACGTCATCGCGACCCAGATGATGCTGGCTGCCCTGACCGATCCGGAGCACGGCGTGGTCAAGTCCATGGACGAAATCGGCGCGGTCGGCCACCGCGTGCTGCACGGCGGCCCGAACTTCACCAAGTCCATGATCGTGACCCCGGAAGTCGAAGCGGCCATCGAAGAGAATATTCCGCTCGGGCCTCTGCATAACCCCGCCAACCTGGCCGGCATCCGTGCCTGCCAGAAGGTCATGCCGAACACGCCGATGGTGGCCGTGTTCGATACCGCTTTCCATATGACCATGCCGCCGAAGGCCTACCGCTACGGCGTGCCCAAGGATTACTATACCCGCCTGAAGGTCCGCCGCTACGGCTTCCACGGCACGTCCCACCGCTATGTGGCCGGCCGGATTCCGGAATTCCTGGGCAAGAAGCCGGAAGAGCTGCGGATCATCAACTGCCATCTGGGCAACGGTTCTTCTATCTGCGCGATCGACGGCGGCAAGTGCGTGGACACTTCCATGGGCATTACCCCATTGGAAGGCCTGCTGATGGGCACCCGCTGCGGCTCCATGGACCCCGCCGTGGTGCAGTACATCTGCAACCAGGATCACATCGACGTCAACGAAATGCTGAACATCTGCAATAAAAAGAGCGGTCTGCTGGGCGTTTCCGGCGTCAGCTCCGACATGCGCGAGGTAGCCGCCGCCGCGGAGAACGGCAACGAGGACGCGGCCATCGCCATCGACATGCTGGTGGAAGAGATCCGCAAGTACATCGGCGCGTACGCCGCCGTGCTGCACGGGGTGGACGTCATTTCCTTTACCGCCGGCATCGGCGAAAACGACGCCGCCCTGCGCGCCCGCGTCATGACCGGGTTCGAGTTCCTGGGCGCCAAGATGGACTATGAAAAGAACGCCAAAATCCGCGGTGTGGAAGCGGACGTTTCCGCGCCGGACAGCAAGGTCAGGATCCTGATCATCCCGACCAACGAAGAGCTCGCGATCGCCCGGGATACCATGGCCCTGGTCAACGCGGCCAAGTAATCACTGATTCGTGAAAGTACCATGCGCATACCGGCGGACAGCCGGTATGCGCGTGGTTTTAAGAACTGTTTTCAACGGGGCCGGGTATGTCAATCCTTTCATTGCTCAGCGGCGTCGGGGCCCTGCATAACGACCAGATCGCCCTGCGGTTGACGAATTATGAGCTGTCTGACGCGGAATGCGGGATCGAAGACGGCTATCTGTTTCATATCTACAAGCGGCATTCCCTCCGGAAGATCGGCTACATCAGCCTCCGCCTGGGGGAAAGTCCGGGCCTGTATTATCTGGGCCATATCGGTTACCGGATTGATGAGCCATTCCGCGGACATGGGTTCGCGGCCCAGGCCTGCCGGCTGCTGACGCCGGTGATGAGGCGGGAAAACCTGCTCAGCGTGGTCATCACCACGGATCCCGACAACTGGGCGTCCCGCCGCACGTGCGAAAAGATCGGCTGTGTCCTGGAGTCCGTTGTGCCTGTGCCGGAGGAATTCCGGATCATGTGTTCGGGCTCGCCGGCGAAGTGCCGGTATATTTATTTTCCGTTCGGGAGGTAGCGCTTGTTCATCGAATGCCGGGGTGTGCGCCTGCATGTGGAGCAGTACGGAGCAGGCGGTTCGCCTGTTCTTCTGCTGCACGGCTGGGGCTGCTCCATCCGCCATTTCGCGCCGATCGCCGAAGACCTGATGAAGGACCGGCTGGTAACGGCGATCGATTTTCCCGCCCACGGGGAATCCGCCGAACCGCCCGCTCCGTGGGGGGTTCCGGATTTTACCGCTCTGACGGAGGATCTGATCAATCAGCTTGCCATCGCCCCGGCGGACATCATCGCCCATTCTTTCGGCGCCCGGGTCGCCATCGATCTGGCGGCAGGCCGTCCGGAGCTCGTCAAACGGATGGTGCTGACCGGGGCGGCCGGCCTGCGCAAGCCGCAGACGCCGGAGCAGAAAAGAAAGAGCGAACTGTATCAGCGGAAAAAGGAAGCGCTGACCCGCCTGGGCAAACTGCCGGGCTTAAAAGGGCCGATGGAAAAACTGCTGGAGGCGGAGCGCCGGAAACACGGATCGCCCGATTATCTGGCCCTTTCTCCTTCGATGCGGCAGACCTTCGTCAGAATCGTCAACGAGGACCTGTCCGACCGGCTGCCGAAGATCCAGGCCCCTACCCTGCTGGTGTTCGGCGCGAACGATACCGAGACTCCGCTGTGGATGGGCCAGAGAATGGAAAAGGAAATCCCGGACGCCGGCCTGGTGGTGTTTGAAAACGGGGATCATTTTGCTTACCTTCGTGAATGGACGCGCTTTCTGACGATTGTCCGGACATTTTTGACCGTTTAAAGGTGTTATCTGATGATCAATCCTTCCCTTGAACCTGCCCTGCACGCCATCCTGGGCATGCTGATGATGCTGACAGTCACGGCCGCCTGCGTGCTGACGGCCAGGAGGAACGTTCATTACTTCCAGCTGGAAAGCTATCAGTTCCACGGGTATTTCAGGACCCTGTCCCGCCAGTGGGACAGGGCGTTTGAATCCGGCCTCCGGCTGAGTGCGGCGGTATTGGCGGCCGCGGCGGCACTGGCGGCCCTGCAGGCTGTGTCCGGCGGCGTACTGGTTCTGATCGCCGCGGCGGTTTTCTGCGCGCTGATCCTGCTGTATGCCCGGCATATCCTGAAAAATCAGCAGGCCGAGCCGGAAAAGAAGCCTTTTTCGGTGACGCCCAGAATCAGACGCCTCTATGCTGCCCTGATCCTCGTGCTGAGCGGGCTCTGCGCGGCTCTGTGGTTCCTTTTCTGCGCCGGGAAACAGAGCCTGCTCTTTTTCACCGTTTTCGCGCTGGTGCCGCTGGGCCTGCCGCTCTGGACGGCGCTGGCCGGGTATCTGGCCTGGCCGGTGGAAAAGCTGATCCAGCACGCCTATCTGGCTGACGCCAGGAAAAAACTGCTGGCCAACGACCGGCTGATCCGCATCGGCATCACCGGCAGCTACGGGAAGACCAGCACGAAGTTTATCCTCGCGGCGATCCTGTCGCAGAAGTACAACGTGCTGGCGACGCCTGCCAGCTTCAACACCCCGATGGGACTGACCCGCGTGATCCGCGAGCGGCTGACGCCCGCCCATCAGGTGTTCATCGGAGAGATGGGCGCCCGCCACCGTCAGGATATCCGCGAGCTGTGCAATCTGGTGCATCCGACCATCGGCATCCTGACCAGCGTCGGCCCGCAGCACCTGGATACGTTCAAAACGATCGAAAACATCACCGCCACCAAGTATGACCTGATCGAAGCCCTGCCGCCGGACGGCACCGCGTATTTCCAGAACGACGGCGGCATCGTGACAGGCCTGTACGAAAAGACGGAAAAACCCAAGCGCCTGGTGGGCGTGCCGGGCAGCGCCGCCTGGGCGGAAGACGTGAAGGTCGGCCCGGACGGCAGCGCCTTTACGCTGTGCCTGGGGGATGGGCAGCGCTGTCAGTGTGAAACCCGCCTGCTGGGCGCCCACAACATCAGCAACATCGTCTGCGCGGCGGCCGTCGCGGCCGACCTGGGCCTGACCCTCCGGCAGATCCAGGCGGGGATTTCGTCTCTGACGCCGGTCGAGCACCGCCTGCAGATCGTTTCCAACGCCGGCGGCGTCACCGTGATCGACGATGCGTTCAACACCAACCCGACCTCTTCCAGAGAGGCGCTGCGGGTGCTGTCCCTGTTCAAAGGACGACGGATCATCGTGACGCCCGGCATGGTGGAGCTCGGCGAACAGGAGGCGCAGTACAACCGGGAGTTCGGCGAAGCCATCGCGGAGAGCGCGGATATTGTCTTCCTGGTCGGCAGAAAGCATACGGAACCGATTGCCGAAGGACTCCGGAGCAAGGGTTTCCCGGAAGATCAGGCCTTTGTATTTGCCTCGTTTGACGAGGCCGTCGCCGCTCTCCGGCCGATGCTGCAGCCGGGGGACACGGTGATGTACGAAAACGACCTGCCGGACAATTATTCGGAATGACAGTGATGCCACGCAAAAAGGGACTGCCCGGCAGTCCCTTTTTGCGTGGCGTGTTTGTTATCTGAACGACGCATCGATCAGCGTTCCGTCCACAGCGTTGATCAGGGCGTAGCTGGTGTACTTGCTTTGATAGATGCTTTCATTTTTCACATCGGAGACATCTTGATAGCGGATGCACCAGGCAGGTGCGAACACCATGCCTTCCGCCTGATCCCCGCCACGGACTGCTTCATAGCATAGCATCAGCTGACGGACCGTCTGTACCGTTTGTTCCTCGTTGTAAAGTGAGCGCCGGGTCCCTTCCATCAGCGTGGCGAGCGCTTCTTCGGGTGTGATCAGCCGTTCCGGGGTATACAGGGGACCACCCATGACAAACTGGCTGCGGATATTGGCATAGGTGATGCCCCGGCTGTTCACGTAAAGACTGATGCGATAGCGGCCGCTGGCATCGGGGCGGTCGATTTCCTGCGGGGCGTAGACCAGGTAATAGCCTTCTTCCGATTCGGGGACCGCTTCATAGTCATAGGGCTGCTGGTTGTCGTCGGTCAGCAGTTCTCCGGTCTCGACTGCCCTTTCATAGATCGCGCCCATTTGCCGGATACGGGAAAGGTCCATATCCAGCGCTTCCGTGCAGATGTACCTGTTGGAAGAGATGCCCAGCTTTTCGATCAGCGCTTCCGCCTGAAGCTTTGCTTCGTCCAGCGTAATGCCGGACAGAGCGGTTTTTTCCAGCTTGAATTCGTCCCGGTGATTGTTCCACTCGCTGACCCATACGAGGCGGACGATCGCCCCGGTGAATGCTTCTCTGTAGCTGTCATCCGCGTATTCGCTGTAGTACAGACCATCCTGGGAAAGCATCATGACGGCATGGTCGTTAAAACGGATCTCCCCGCCGCCGATTTGTTCCCGGACGCCGGTGGTGTTGAACCAGGAGGGATCGGCGGTCTTCGTGAAATCGGTCAGCACTGCCCGGAAAACCGGCAGGGAACCGGTCTCCCGATAAAGATCCGGAATGATCAGTTCGGCGTTCCATTCCACCAATGAGGCTGGTTTCACGGCGGGAGCGTTTGCCGGATCCGTCCCCCCGGTGATGACCGGCGTGCACTGCACAGTCCATACAGCCCGCTGCCGTGTGCTTTCCATGCTTGCACCCTGCTCATTCATCTGGCAGACACAGGTTTCCAGCTCAAGGCAGTACTCTGTCCCGCTGCTGATGACAAACCCGTCGGAAGCCTCAAAGGAGAATGTAATGGAACCGTCCCCGTTCCGCACATCGTAATAACCGATGCAGCCGGGCATCAGCATCGTGCCCTGGTCCACACCGATTCTGTTGGGCATTGTGAATGAGGTCAGCAGTCTGCCATTGGATGTTTCCGCTTTTTTTACCAGTGCCAGCGCTTCTTCGTTCTGAAGAAAGGATTCCGGATCGTTTGCCTGCTCATAGGTGACCAGAAGGTCATTTTCATGAACTGGCCGGGCGGTGCCGACGCCGTACAGGCTCCGGTCCCGGTAGACGATTTCATCCAGGGTAATCACGATATCGCCGACGGTGACGGACTCGCCGATCCGGGCGATTTTTCCTTCCTCCTGCAGGCGCTCGCCGAGCTGCCGGTTCCAGTGCAGGCCGAAAAACTCGGCTGTCTGGGAAGTGATGATGGCATAAGCTGTCCCGATAACGGCCAGTCCCAGCAGGACGGCCAGGATCAGGGAGGTGGTGATTTTTCTTTTCAAGTTTTTTTCTTCCTTTCCGCTGAGGGCAGCCGAAAGAAAGGCGCGGTGCGTTTCAGGGGGGATTTCGCTGGTCATCCGGCTAAGCTTCTCCCTGAGTTCCTGCTCTGTCATTCCGGTACCCTCCTTTCTGCGTGATGCCCGCCGTCCGGCTTCCCGTATTCCACAGCCAGGGCTTTTCGGGCCTGATGCATCCGGTACTTCACCATGCTGAGCGAAATCCGCTGCACCTGAGCGATTTCCCTGAGAGAAAAGCCTTCCAGGTAATGCAGTACGATCGGTACCCGCTGCTTTTCCGGCAGGCTTTCCAGCAGCATCCTGAATGCCGGATCATCCTGCTGCGGAGCCGGCGTTTCTGGCAGCGTTTCCGTGGGGATCTCCCGGCCGGCTTTCCGTTGCAGATTATGGCACTCGTTCACCAGGATCCGGGTGATCCAGGTCCGGAAGTATTTTTCTTCCCGGAGCCGCCCGATGTTCTGCCAGGCCTTCAGGGCGGTTTCCTGCAGGGCGTCTTGCCGATCATCCTCAGAGCGGAGGAGACTGCAGGCAATCCTGTACAGCATCTGCTCGCTCTCCAGCAGTTTTTCGGTGAAATCCTGTTCGTTCATCTTCGTGTCAACCTCTCGAGGGGTTTGGAAGTCATGACACCTATTAGACGCGCGGGATGACAGAAAAGTCAGGAATCAAAAAAGTTTTCAGTGCATCAGTGGCAAAAGAACCGCTGACGGTCTCCTGAAAAACCGATACCATATATATTATGAAAATTCACACGTTTTTTATGATCCGGCGGGCCTGCCGATCAGTGTGCAGTGAAAACGGACGGCAGAACCGTCAGGATATCCGATCACATGTCTTTCCGCAGCAAACCCGCATTTCTGATAAAAGCCTACGGCATCCTCATCCGTCCGGGCCTCCAGGCTGACAAGGCGCAGGGAGGCCATCGCCCAAAGGATCATATGTCTTCCGATCCCATGGCGGCGGCTGTCCTCCGAAACGGCGATGCCGAGGATTTCAGAGGCAGGACGGGACAAATCCAGGACCAGCATCCCGGCCGGTCTGCCGTGGTCTTCGCACATGAACAGCTTCACGGACGGATCGTCGCAGTACCGCTCCATCAGCGCTCTGTATTTTTCCCGGGAAGGCTGATACATGCAAGGAGCATAGATGGTAAACGCTTCTTCGGACATCAGCCATGCCTGATCATCGGCCGGGCGGACATTCATCTTACCGCCTCTTTCTCATACTGATTTTTTTCTCAGCTCTTCTGCTTCTTGATGTCCTCAAATGATAATGTCAGAATGATCCCCAGCACCATCAAACCCACGATCACCATCATCACCAATCCCATGGCATCGTGATAGATGGCGTTGACGATCTTCTGGAATGCTGCCTGATCCTTTACAGTTAATGTCAAAGGATCAACATTCCCCAGCTTTTGCATATACATTTCCGCGTTTGCTCTGAATGCTTCATCGGACAAATTCATAGGTGTATAAGTGTTGATTGCCTGTCGCAGTCCACTGACTGCTCCGAGCGCAAGGACAACGCCGATGATAGCTGTTCCGATAGACAACCCCAGGTTTTGGCCTGTCGAAACCAATCCGGAGCAGCTGTTTTGTGCCCGGGGAGGAACCGTTGCCAGCGGCACATCTACGCTGAGCGACCCGGGAAGACCTAAACCCACCCCAAAGATGAACAGGCAGGGGAACAGACTCATGAAACCGGTATCAGGGGTAAACCGATTGCGCATCATCAGACAGCCGCCGATTGCTATCACAAATCCCAGCACCATCGTATATTTATGGCCTGTTTTCATGGCCATCTTTGGCGCAGCAAAAGATGCGGTCATCATGCCAACCGTCATGGGTATCAGAATCAGACCTGTTTCAAAGGCGGACAGCTTCAGGACGGACAACAGAAAAACAGACAGGGCAAACAACGTGCCTGCCATAACAAAGGAACCAATCAGGCGCACCAGCGTTCCGTTTCTCAGATTGCGGTTTTTCAGCAATCTGACATCAAAGAGAGGTACCTTGCCGGCTTTGCTGTAACGCAGCTCGTAGATTCCAAAGGCGAGTATTGCAGCGATACTGGCGGCTGCCAGGATGATACAGAGCTTTACGTTTTTATCAGATAACTGCAGGATTCCGATGATCAATAAAAGGAGCCCCGCAACAGATA
This sequence comes from Christensenellales bacterium, assembly GCA_045113695.1. GTDB lineage: Bacteria > Bacillota > Clostridia > Christensenellales > Aristaeellaceae > UBA4246. The sequence goes on along the minus strand of JBGUJG010000041.1, from coordinate 1,976 downwards.
AGACAGATCCCATAAGATCCAAATCCTTATGTGAGGCGATCCTGGGAAAATCTTTGATCTTTCGATACTGGATCAGCACAAAGGCGATTATAATCAACTCGAACCCGAAGCCAAAACGCCAGGAGAAAAATGTTGTGACCACACCGCCGAACAGAGGACCCACCGCTACCGCGATCCCCGCCATGGTGCTTACCATTGCAAGCGCTTTTGTTCTGTATATCCCATCGTAGGTTTCGGTGATAATAGATATCAAAGCCGGCCCCATGAAAGCGCTTCCTATACCTTCCAGGAGAGACCATCCGATAAAGAGTACCAGGGCATTCGGACTCAGAGCCGCTATCAGGTCTCCGATACCATAGATCATCATGCCCAGTAGGATAATTTTCCGTTTGCCTATGATGTCCTGAAGTTTGGCGCTGATCAATAAAAGGGAAGCTGTTATGAGTGTGTAAAAACTGACCATTTTCTGGATCGTTCCCAGATTGGTATCCAGATCGATCACCACCTGTGACATGGAAACATTCATAAAGGTCGCATCCAGAGCGCCTACGAAGGCTGCGGCAGCAATCACAATCAATGGCATCAGAGATGTATTTTTTGATTTGTTCATTATCTGTTATACTCCTTTTCGCCCGTTTTCATTCCAATGATTTCACTCATGGTCATTCGCATCATTGCGGGCAGGAACATATTCACTGATTGGAGCCATATGCTTGTTAACGGGAATATGTCAGCAGACATGAAATCGGGTTACCGGTTTTTCCACTTCATCATGCGATACCCGGAAGTATCTTCAATGAATCCTGCAGAGCGATACAAAGGATATCCATCCATCGTGGCTTTCAGCTCTATCACAGAAATTTCCATTCTCTTTGCCTCAGAAAGCAATGTTTCCATGATCCTTCTTGCATACCCTCTCCGTCTGTAGGCTGGGCAGGTATATACATTCAGAACAATGCCCGTTCTTCCATTGATGAATGCCGGACTCATTGGTTTTTCAACGATCAGAAGGAATGCGCATGAAACAATGGTTTGTCTGTCCCTGATCACATAGACGAACAAATCCCTGTCCAGATGCGCCTGAAAATACTCGGGCAATTCCGTTTTGATCGCTGCAAGATCCTGAGCATCAAGGCTGCCATGGTCTTCGGTCAAATAGCTTATGCGCAATTGAACAAGGGCTTCAATATCTTCTGTTCCGGCTTTGTCTGCGTTCATCCGATATGTCCTCCGGGTCAGGCTTTGTTTGTCTGGCAACAGTCATTTCATCGTCACAACCCGGCCCGGGTGAGTTTCACGACTGTTTCTACGTGGCACGAGGAAATGAAACTACTAATTTATACCCCTCGATGGTACAGGGAAACATGTCTACCGACTGTTGCCTGTCCGCAAAAATGCGATCAGGAACATGTCAACGTTTTCCTGTTCGTCAAGAACATGTCAACCGGTTTTAGAGGGTTGCCAGTTCACGGGAACATGTCGATAAGCCGGAATCTGCAAATCTCTTAAACAGAATACCCCAAACTAATATCAAAAGGCGCAATCAGCAGTTTTTGCAAATCTTTATTGTGGTCTTCGAAAAATGATTTTATAGCCTTGCCATAGTTTTCTTTTGTGTCAAACTCCCAGTATGAGTAGTACTTTACACACTTTACAATCTTAGTTAACTCTCTTGGAGGCTCACCAAGTTTGATTCCATCTATGGTATAAAATCTCTTGAAATACTTAAGAGATATGCAGCCTTCGCATTTAAGCTGATTTGCGGATATTTCCTCAATCTTTGCTTCAAATTGCTCGAGCCTATCGGGCTTCACCTGAAAAAGTTTCATTTCAATAAAGGTCTTTTTCATAATGCGTCCCCCTAAAGTTTCTTCGCTTCTCTATAAACACCAATTGAACTAAACCGCTTCGCGGTAGCGCGCTGCCCAGCCGATTAAGTTACTCCGGCTGAGGCAGTCATGCTGCTTACATTATAG
>JBGUJG010000040.1:0-95523 GCA_045113695.1 Christensenellales bacterium | reverse complement strand
TACAGTCGCTCAGCCTTCTTTTGCCAAGCACCCTGGCCGCCTGACGCATCGCGATGATCTCCGCGTGGCCGAAAGGGTCGTTTTCGGCGGTTTCCCGCTGATTGTGCGCTCTGGCGATCACCTGCCCGTCCCTGACCACCACCGCGCCGACCGGCACCTCCCGGCCGTCTTCCCGCGCGGCCTTCAGGGCCTCCCGCATAAAAGCGGCATGACGCTCATTCCCGATGCTCATTGGACGTTCACCGGCAGGTCCGTATCGGAGAACGGATCATCCTTTCTCTCCGGTTCGGCGGCAGCAGGCACTTCAGTCTCTTTCTTTTCGTCAAACAGGCCGTTGACCGGCGTATGCACGTGAATCTGCAGCTCGTCTTCGCCGAAGGTGATGTCCGCCCGCTCCCTGGGCTTGGTCAGGGCGAGGATTTCGGTGTAGCGGGTCCGTCCCCTGCGGGCATAGTTCAGCGGAACCTCAGCCCGCTGCTGCCAGTGCATCGGGATCACCACCCGGGGCTTGACCGACATGACGAAGTGATTGATCCCGGCGTCAAACAGGCCGCCTTGCCTCGGGTCCAGCGGAAACATGCAAAGGTCGATGTTCAGCCCCCGGATCGGGTCGACCGCATCATAGAAGTCCTCCTCAGCCTGCTTGATCTCGCGGACCGTGCTTTCCTCGCGCCAGTGCCACAGGTTCAGATCCCCGGCATGGAACACTGTCCTGCCCAGAACCTCCACATAGTAGGAAACACCCAGGTCCGTCGAATCAAACGCGCGCACGGTGATCCCGTCCAGGTCCGCTTCATCCCCCGGTTTCATGCGCCGGCCCGGTATCCCCTGCGGAAGATCGTCGGAAATGATATACTCAATGTGATATTTGGCCCGGTCCCAGTCAAAGATGATCGGATCAAAATGATCCACATGACTGTGGGTGACAAACACAAGCACCCGCCGGAACCTCTGGAAATCTTTCTCGCTGATGCAGGCTTTTGCCGGCAAAGCGCTGTTTTCACCCCGCCAGTAATCAAAAACAAGCAGAACGTCTTCGATGGCCACCAGAAAGCCCGAATGAAACAAATAAGTTACCGTCAGCGTATCCGTCATACCATGCCGCCTTTACATGAAAACGGGGCTGTTGCTTTCCCGCCCTGCAACAGCCCCGGAATGAACCGCATTACATGCTGAGCAGTTTCTGCTTCAGCTCATTCTCCATCTGAGCCAGATTCTTTTCTGCCTCAGCACGCTTCTGCCTGCCTTCCGTCTGAATCCGGATGACCTCGTCGATGGTATCGATCAGGGACTGGTTGGTCTGCATCAGCGTCTCGATATCGATCACGCCGCGCTCGGCTTCCTTGGCGGTGGCCAGGGTTCCCTGCTTGAGCTTTTCGGCGTTCTTCTTGAGCAGATCGTTGGTCATGTCCGTCACAGCCTTCTGCGCCTGCATCGCCTGCTGGGAATGCTCCAGACCCAGCGCGAGCACCATCTGGTTTTTCCACAGCGGCAGGGTGTTGACCAGGGTGGACTGGATCCTTTCAACCAGAATGGCGTTGTTGTTCTGGAGCAGGCGGATCTGCGGCGCCATCTGCAGGGAAATCTGCCGGGTCAGCTTCAGGTCGTGCAGTTTCTTTTCGAACCGGTCGCACTGGGCGTCCAGGTCATTGGCTTTCTGGGCGTCCATCGCGTCGCCGCTCTTCTGCGCGGCGGCCCGGAGCTCAGCCAGCTCGGTCTCCCGGACCTCCTTCAGCCGCTTTTCACCGGCAACGATGTACATCGTCAGTTCATGGAAGTAGGTATTGTTGATTTCATACAGCTGGTCAAACATCGCGATGTCCTTGAGCAGCTGGACCTGATGCTGCTCCAGGCTCGAGGCGATCTTGTCCACATTGACGGAGACATCGTCATATTTAGCCTTGAGGTTGGCGATCTGCTGTTTGGTGGAAGTGAACAGGGCGCGCAGACCCTTGGGCTTTTCCGTCGCGCCTTCAAAGCCTTTGAGCTCCGTGATCAGCTTGGTCAGCGTATCGCCCACATCGCCGGTGTCCATGGTTTTGACGCCTTCCAGAATGGAATCGGCGAAAGAAGAAATCTTCTTCTGGGCGTCGGCGCCATACATCATGACATGATCGGCATTGGTCAGATCGATCTTTCCGGCGAACTCTTCCACTTCCTTGAGCTCCGCTTCGGTCAGCCCGCTTTCCAGGGAGTCAACGATGGCTTTGGCGTCCTGAGCCATCGGGGCGTTGGCTGCCTGCTCCAGCATTTCAGCCGTTTTTTCCAGCTGAACCGCCTGAGCCGTCTGGCTGCCCAGAGAGAGCACGGGAGCGCTGTGTTCTTTCTCTTCCTCAAGGATTTCGGAGAGATTCTTTTTTTCTTCACTCATGACTGGTTTCCTCCTTCAAAAATAAGCTGATATGATAAATTGTTTTTCTTCCGTTCAGTGGCTGCCGGAAACAGCGGATCGGCCCTGCTTTTCGCCGCGTTCGACGTTTTCGATCAGGCCATCCTGTTTCATCAGGGTTTCCAGCACGGAAATATCGGTGGTCACATCCAGCATATCATGCTGGTAAAGCTGATCATGCTGTTTGCGGAACGCATCCAGCACGATATCCATCGCTTCTTCGACGCTCTTTTTTGTCTTTGCGGCGTTCTCGCCGGTCACTTCGCGCTCGTCGAGCTTGCGGTAATTGGTCAGCATCTTGAGGACGGTCGGCAGGTAATAATCCATGAACCTGCGGATCTGGGGGGCTTTTTCCGGCTTGTCCGTCACGGTCAGGAAAATCTGATTCGAGATGGCTTCCAGCTGATCGATTTTTTCGGAAAGAACCGGATCCGGAATCTGCCGGTTTTCGTCCCGGATGCCGGCAAGCATGTCCTGCCCATTCCGGACCAGCTGATCGACGGACTCAATGCCGGTCACGGGGATTTTTTTCTGCGCCGGGGCCTTTTTGCTGGTATCCAGCCCCTGTCCCATCTGATAGCCCAGCCAGCCGACCAGCACCGCCAGCCCGCCGCCGATCAGAAAGTCAGACACTTTGCTCAGAGAAAAGACGGAGCTGTACAGAGCAAACACAGCGCCGGCTGCAATGAGCGAGCCGAGCAGGACCTTCCATTTTTTCTTTTTCATACCCGTTCATCTCCGTTCTCTGGTCGCAGAATTCTGAAACAGTATACCATATCAGGCCCTTTTTTTCAATGGGAAGACCTCAAATCAGCGGAAGAAAAGCGTCTATTTGTTACAAAAGTTGTTACAAATTCTTTACAAAAACTACGAAATTATACTATAATATACAAGTGAGTCTCATGAAGGAAGGATGTAGACCCGAATGAATTCCAGGAGAAACCATTATTCCTCCACGCCGCTGATGCGGATGGACAAACATAAACCGTCAGAAACCCAGGATTACCGCGAGCCGCCGGTCATTGAAGACGAAACCTATGAACCGCCCCGCAAGTTCGGCTTTCTGCAGCTGATCCTGCTGCTGCTGCTGCCCGCCTTTCTGGTCGTGGCAGTCATCCTCAACCGTCCGCTGATCTACGGCATCTACCTGGGCGTCTGTCTGCTGGCGGTCGTCATCATGTGGCTGGTCCGGGCGTTCACGCAGAACGCGCGCGGAAAACTGTCGCTGTTCTATGCCGTCTCCGCCCTGGCTGTGGTGGCCCTGATCATCATCAATACGCCCGGAACCATCACCACAAGAACCGTCAGCCGGGTGGATTCCAATGCCATTTTTTCTCAGGACAACGTGCTGGATACGCCCTCTTTGACGGACATTCAGGCTCAGGCAGCCGCCGCCATCCAGGAGCAGAACCCGGAACCCTCCCAAGAACCTGAAGAAACCGAGATTCCCATTTCAGCCGCCCAGAGCAGGCTGGATGAATTCATGAAATACTGGGCTGTCAACGACCGGGAAAACCAGCTGGCCATGTGCGCCCCTTCCTGGGTGGACAACCAGGAATTCCCCGGTTCCAGCCTGTTCAATATCCTGGGCTTTACCACCCCCACCAGCTATATGGTCGAAAAAGTATACGGCACCAATACGGACAACTCCCGCCCGATCCAGATCATCGCCAATATCAGCAATCAGGACGGATCGACCTCGTCCAAACGGTATCAGGTCATGATGGTCCGCTCCAACGATACCTGGTACGTGGATCCGAGCTCCCTGAACAGCATCGGCATGGTGACGGAAGACAATCAGGTGTTTGAGCAGCGCAGCGCCCTGTATGACAATATGACCCCTTCCCCCACCCCGGCGCCGACGGTCAACCCCGGCCTGACCATCTATTACAACCCTGACGGAGGCCAGAACTATCATCTGGACCCGAACTGCGACGCAATCAGGGAGGAATACCGGCCGCTGACAGCCTATTTTACCTATGCCGAGCTGGACAATCCCAAGTTCAGGACCCTGAATCCATGCAAAAAGTGCCACGCCCCCAAGAGGATGAAAGATGTACACTGACGATTATCAGGCGCTGATTTCCCTGCTGGAACAGCAGAATATCCCTTATGAACTGCGCCGGCACGAAGAAGTGCATACGATGGAAGACTGTTACCGGGTCCAGAAGATCCCCGATGGCACCGTGATGCCCAAGAACATCCTTCTGTGCAACCGGCAGCAGACACGGTTTTATCTGTATGTCTGTTCTCCCTTTGTGCCGTTCCGCACCTCTGTGTTTTCAAAATCCATGAATATTTCGAGGGTTTCTTTTGCCGCGGACGAGCATCTGACGCGGCTGCTTCACGTGTCATCCGGCGCCCTGACGCCGCTGGCGCTTCTGTTCGACCGCGAATGCCAGGTACAGTTCTGTCTGGACGAAGCCCTGCTTTCCGTCTCTTCCCTCGCCTTTCATCCGCTGATCCCGACGGAAACACTGATTCTGAAGAAGGACGACTTTCTGTCGCGCTTCCTGCCGATGACAGGACACGAAGCCGTCTTCGTACCGGCAGCCGGCATATCGCAGTGAAAGACAGAAAAGGGGGATGCTGCAGACTTCATTGCAGCATCCCCTTTGTCATTGGTCTTCAGCTTCCGAAACAGCCTGTTCCCATTGTTCGTACGCCCGGTCCAGCTCATCCTTCAGGCGCTGGTACTCCCTGGCATTCGTTTCCGCGCTGCCCGGCTGTACGTACGCGTCCGGACCGGAAAGGAAAGCTTCAAAAGTTTCGAGCGCGCTTTCAGCATCCGCCACTTTCTGCTCCGCTTCCTTCACGGCGGCCTGAAGGTTCTTTTTCCTCTGGCGGTCGTCGTTTTCCCGGCGTTTTTCTTTCCGGAACTCCGTCCTGGTCATCCCTGCCTGCGTCCAGGCATCCTGAGGGGCCGACAGCTTTTCCTTTTCCGCCAGGTAATCATCATAATTGCCCTGATACAGCGTCACGCCGTCCGGGCTCAGTTCCATGACCTTGTTGGCGAAGCGGTTAATGAAATAACGGTCGTGGGAGATCGCGAAAATCGTGCCTTCAAAGCCGTCCAGGGCTTCTTCGAGCACTTCCCGGCTGTTCATGTCCAGGTGGTTGGTCGGTTCATCCAGCAGCAGCAGATTGTCCTGCCGCAGCATCAGCTTGGTCAGGGCGACCCGCCCCTTTTCCCCGCCGGACAGCGAGCCGATCAGCTGAAAGACATCTTCGCCCGAAAACAGGAACTGTCCCAGCGCGCCGCGCACGGCCGTCTGATCCATCCGCGGAAAATCATCCCAGACTTCGTCCAGGATGGTTTTTCCGTCGTGCAGGCCTTTCTGGTGCTGATCATAGTAACCGACGTCCAGATTGGCGCCCTCGATCACGGCCCCGCTGTCCGCCGCCTGTTCTCCGGTCAGACAGCGGAACAGGGTGGTTTTCCCAATGCCGTTTTTCCCGATCAGGGCAATCCGGTCTCCCCGGAAAAGATCGAAGGTCACATGAGAGAAGATTTCCCGTCCGTCAAAGGATTTGGACAGATCGCGCACTCTCAGCACATCGTCCCCCGTACGGCGGGCAGCCGTAAACCGGAAAAAGATCTGCTTCTCTTCCTCCGGCCTGTCAAGGACCTCCATCTTGTCGAGCATTTTCACCCGGCTCTCCGCGCGCTTGATGGATTTTTCCCGGTTGAACGCGCGGAGCTTCCGGATCACTTCCAGCTGCCTGGCAATCTCCTTCTGCTGGGCGTCGTACGCTCTTTCCCGCGTCAGCCAGCGTTCTGCGCGAAGGTCCAGATACCTGGAGTAATTGCCCGGATACTGTTCCGTTACCCCGAAAGCCAGCTCCACAATGCCGGTGCATACCCGGTCCATGAAATAACGGTCATGGGAGACGACCAGGACGCTGCCCCGGTAATCGTTCAGGTAATCCTCCAGCCACTTGAGCGCTTCCAGATCCAGGTGATTCGTCGGCTCGTCCAGAAAAAGAATGTCCGGCTGCTGAAGCAGCAGACGGCCCAGGTACAGACGGGTCAGTTCCCCGCCGGAGAGGACCGATGTCTGCTGGTCCTGCATCTCCTCGGGAAACCCCAGCCCCTTCAGCACGCCCTGGATGGAAGACTGCCAAGAATAACCGCCCGCCTCTTCAAAAGCTGTGCTCAGCCGCGTATAGCTTTCGCCCAGGCGGTTCAGCTCCGTTTCATCGGAGGTTTCCGCCATCTTCTTTTCCATCTGGCGGAGTTTCCGCTCCATTTCCCGGACCGGATCAAAAACGCTGTTCAGCAGATCATAAACCGTCATCCCGGGAACCGGCTTGTTCTGCTGTGCCAGATAACCGATTTTCATCTGTCTGGCCATGGAGATGCTGCCGCCGTCCGAAGCAAGCTCACCGCACAGCACCCGGAGCAGGGTCGTTTTTCCGCAGCCGTTGACTCCTACCAGCCCCAGCCGGTCCCGGTGCTGCAGGGTCAGTGAAACATCCCTCAGAACAGTGTTTCCGCCAAATGCTTTGGATACATGCTGCGTATTGAGCACAATCATTCCGTATCCTCCGGGCTTTAGTTCATCAGAAAATACAAAAAAAGAGACTGACCGCTTTTCTGTCAGCCCCTCTTTGCCTCATCAGCCGTCAGCTGACGATCATGATCACAATGGCCAGCACGACGAAAACACCGGCGGAAATCTTCGTGATCAGCGCCATCTTTCCCTGCAGGGAACTGGTCTGGTTTTTTCCGAAAAAGGTTTCGCTGTTGCCGGTGCTGGCGCCCAGTGCGGCAATGCCCTCGCTGTCGCCATCCTGCAGCATAACAGAAACAACCAGAATGACAGCGACGACAGCCATCAGAATCTGCAATACGATCATACTCAAAAACCTCCTCTAGAGTCAAACATGAGTATATTACCATAACTCACAGAAAATTACAAGTGTTCAGCACCATTTCAGTAAATTTTCATGAAAATGAAACATTTCATTCCTTGATCCTGTTCAGTTCATCAGAAAGCTGATCGGTGTTTTATTTTCCAGCACCAGTTCCCCGTCATACGTTCCTTCCGGCAGCTGAACCGATGCTTCATCCGGCTGAATTTCAAAAAAAGAACCTTCACCGTCGTTCACCACCATGCTGACTTTTCCCGTCAGGCCGGAAAACCGGACGATCATCCCAACATTCACCGTGTTCCTGAGATCTGCCGGCGCTGTCCCCAGAATCTGCGTGTATCTGCCTGGGGCTATTCCCTGGCCTTCTCCCGCCTGGAGATCGATGCTGCTGACCGTCACGCGGATGTTCATGGTGTTTTCCATCCTTTGCGTAGCAGCAAAAACAACCAGACATGCCAGCAGCATCACAATGACCGTCAGTACGATCCACAGCCGCGGGCTGGATACCCTGAGGAAACTGTGCAGCTCTTCCGGTGTCGAAATATGAATCGGCTCTTTGCCGCAGACCGGTTTCTGATCCATGCGGTCACGTCCTTCCCTTCCGCTGTTTATGATCCCTGTCCGGCAGGCTGCATCCGTGACAGAAAAATCAAGCGGACGCAAACAGCCCGCTTGATTCTGCCGGAGCCGCGGGAGCCGGTTATTTTCCCGTCAGGGCTTCGAGCTTCGCATTGACTTCATCGCCGTAATCCATACGGGTCCACAGGCCGATCATATTCCAGCCGCCGTTCGGGATGGTGGCATCCTGGAAGAGACTGTAATACACGCCGCCTTTTCTCTGGGAAGAATGAATCGCCCCGAGGTCACGGTGGATGACCACGCCGATGTGGTTGGCGTTGCCCAGATTATCATGATATGAGGCCGGTTCGCCGCCATCATATGCCACGATGAACAGGAAGGCGCCGGTCGGGATGCAGCCGAAGGTTGCCTTGCACTGCTCCGGTGTGCCGCGCCAGCTCATCGTCCTGTACCAGGCGTTGCTGCCGGCCAGGTTCATGTTCAGCCCGGCGTCCGCCAGCATTCTTTCCACGAAAGCCTGGCAGTCGTACGTACTGTAAGAGGTCCCGATATACTTGTCACCCATCATGGAGAATTGAACGGCATTGGTCTTGTTGGCCGTGGAGACCGCTTTAGGCGTGGCGCTTGCCCTGACGCCGGCATTCAGCACACTCTGCGCTCCGTCGCTGTTGAAAGCCGCCACCCAGAAGAAATATTCCTTGCCCGCTGTCAGCCCGCTGATCGTCACGCTGTCGATACTGGCAGACAGAACGCTGTTATACCTGGCCGCGGCGTTCACGCTGGAAGAAGTGCCGTAGTAAACATAATAGCCCGCGGCGTCGGCAGACGCGGAAAGCGTCCACGTGACTTTGACACTGCTGGCAGCGGCCGGAGCAGCCTTCACGTTCGTCGGCTGGGCGGGAGCGGCAGCCGTCTGCAGCGTCGTGGCGGTGATCCGCGCGGATGCATTGCTTTCTCCGGCATCGTTATAAGCGGAGACCCAGATCTGATAGGTCGTGCTCCTGGAAAGGCCCGTCAGCGTGGCCGACAGCGAGGTTTCCCCGGAAACACTGATTTTCTGGGCGGCGTTTGCGGATGCCGGGGCATAGTATACGTAATAGCCGCTCACTTCGCTGTTCGCCGGTTTCTTCCAGGAAACCGTCATCACGGTGGAAGAGGCATTTGCAGTGACAGAGGAAGGAGAAGCAGGCTTTACCGCCGGCGCGTAGGTGGTTGCGGAAGCATAGACATTGTGATCCACATCGCTGGAGCTTACATTTCCTACTGCCTGCACCCATACGTGGTAGGTGGTCCCGGCACTCAGACCGGCCAGTACTGTACTGGTACCGGAAACATCTACATACTGGCTTGTATTGACAGTTTCATCCGTACTAAAGAATACGCGGTAGAATCTTGTTCTGGTATCTCGGGAAGCCGTCCAACTGACAGAAACCGTTTCCCGGCCTGTAGCTTTCGCTATTACATTCGATGGGGCACTCATCAATTCCTGAATTGTATATTCCGGACTGTAAGCGACGCCATATGCATTTGTTGCTTTCACGCGATAAACCATTGAAAACTTTGCGTTGTTCAACTGGATCGTCAGTGATGGTTCCCGGACATCCACGGTTCCTGAGGAGAGGCTTGCATTGCTCCAAGAATTGATGAGCTTTGGCCTGACTTCCCACTGGCAGAATGTTGCGCCGGAAACTCTGGCTTTCAGAGTTACCCTGGACCCGATAGTCCCTTTCACAACTGTATCAACAGTGGGATCAAAAACAGGCGCTCCTTTGAGCAAATGGAGAACTGCCGTCAGGCTGTTCACAGATTTACCGCCGTCGGAAACAACGCAGCAGAACCTGCCTCCGTCATGGGAAGCACCGGCGGTAAAGGAAAGCACGCTGGTTTTGGATCCGGACCAGCCGGATCCGTCTGTCAGCGCTTTCCAGCTCGAAGAGGAAGCGGTGCAGTAATACCACTGATAGGATTCGGCGTTTTCAGCCTCGACAGAGAATCTTACGGTTTCGCCCGCCGCCGCAGATACATCCTTTGGCTGCGCGATAATCACAGGCTCTTTGGCAGCGGTCACCGTAAGACGAGCGGAATTGCTCAGCACAGCTCCGGCTGAATTGGAAGCAACCGCCCGGAAGTTGTAACCATGATACGATTCCAGCGCAGTAAAGGAAAGCTGTTCTGATTGAAGACCATTCCAGGTCCCATCGTTCGGGAGGTTGACCCAGGCAGTTTGGTCAGCACTGTATTGCCACTGATAGGCAGTAGCGTTTTCAGCGGAAACCGTCAGCGTAACCAGCGAACCCGCGTCCACAGCCTGAGACTGAGGATGAACAGAGAACACCGGTCTGGACATCGCAGGCGTCGCCGTCGGTCTGATGAATGGCGTTGCGGTTGGTTTTACAGTCGGTGTTGGTGTGGATTTGGCTGGCTGCTCCAGGATCGTCGGCTCAGGAACCTGATTCCCACCGAGATTCAGAACAGCAGAATCCGAATACACCGTGCCAGCCCAATTGGTAAGCCTGCACCTGAACAAATATCCATCGTACTTATCCAGGGGATTAAAATACAGGGTGGATTTTTTGTTGCCGATCCATTTCGTACCATTGGTCAGATCACTCCATGTACCGCCCCGGTCAGTGCTGACCTGCCACTGAAAGGTCGTGGTATTAATTGCTTTCAGGGAAATCGTCGTGAAGCCGTCTTTTCCACCGGGAACGAGCACCGGCTGCACCACAATCTGCGGAAAGGTTTTGGGCACAGCAACGGCAGGGGTCTTAGTAACCGTGGCTTTGGGTGTTGCTGTCGCTATTGGCGTCGCCGTTACTGTGGGGGTTGCCGTTATTTTCGAGGTGGCAGTCGCTTTGGGCGTGGCAATAGGAGTCACAGCAGGAACCGCGGGATTTGATCCTGCCGTCCGCACAAATCTAATCGGTAATAATACCTGTCCGTATACTTTCCTTCCTCCCCTGGCGGTTATTTGGTAAGTCATTTTGTTACTTTTTGAAAGAGCAGAAAGGGTGTTAGCTGAAACGAAACCTTCAATCACCTGAAAATCTTCTGATACAAAAGCGATCCGCATAGCAGCGCCGGACAGGGCGACAGCATAAACGATCCCGCCTTTTTTGATTGTACCGATCTGAATAGACAGCTTACTGTCTGAATAAACAAACGCGCCATCCCTGATCCCCATAATATCCGGTGAAAAAGCCGCCCGTTCTGTTATCGCTTCGTCGGTAGAAGCACTGGCAACGTTATCCGAAACCCCTGACTGAAGCTGTGCTTCTTCCGTGGCGGCTGGCTGCTGTTCATTTTCTGCCTTGTTTTCTTCGGGAAACACAGATGTCGGCTTTCTATAAGATTCATTTACACCGAACTTTTTTCTGATTCTTTCAGGCAGGCTTTCCTCAGCGTGAATGGGAGTCATCGCCCCGAAAACCACAGCGAAAGAGAGCATCAGGGAAATCATATGTTTCATTTTCTTCATAAAATATGCTCCTTTGGTGATGTCTGCCCCGTCTGCGTTTTACGCAGATTCCGGCTCAGAAGCGTACCCGATCGCTTTCTGACCTTCCGTTTTGTGCATGTGCGCACAAACAGACCGGCCATCCGGGCCAACCGAATACATCAGGTATTTTACAATGCAGGGCCGTTTTTGTCAAATGATCAGGTCCGGGGAATCACTCCTGCTCCCTCTGTTTTCCTTATGGACTGAAACATTGATACAAAGCAGAAACATATATTCATGCCCATTATATGACGAATATATGAAGACTTCATGAAAGAATAATGAATTATTATTGTAAAATGATTTCATCATTGTTAAAAACACAGTATGAAATTTTATCTTTGTAAACAAATTGTCAGATATCAGAAAGTTTCCTTCAGCCATCGGACGGCAGACTCCGCGCAGCGAAGGCCGTCCACCGCGGCAGACATGATTCCCCCCGCATAACCTGCTCCTTCCCCGATCAGATAGACCCCGGAAAGGCTCGTCTGATCCTTCTCATCCCGGAGGAAACGGACCGGGCTGGAAGACCGGGTTTCCGGAGCGGTCAGCACAGCGTCGTTCTGAGCAAAACCGGAAAGCTGCCGGTCCAGAAGCCGGAGCCCGGCCTTCAGATCATCCAGCCAGGGCTGGGGAAACAGACCGTTCAGATCCGTCCAGCAGACACCGGGCCGGTAAGTCGGCAGAATACTGCCCGGTCCGGCGGACGGGTGTCCGGCCAGAAAATCGCCGGCAATCTGACAGGGCGCGCTGTAATCCCCGCCGCCAAGCCGGAAAGCCGCCTGTTCCAAAAGTTCCTGGAAAGCATAGCCGGCCAGAACATCTTCCCCCGGGAAGTCGTCCGGGCGGACATCCACCAGAACGGCCGCGTTTGCATTGCGGCCGTCGCGCAGATAGGGGCTCATCCCGTTCACGCAGACGCCGCCCGGCCTGCTGGCCGCGGGCGCCACCGTGCCGCCCGGACACATACAGAAGGTATATATGCCTCTTCCGTCCGGGAGGCGGGCATGCAGTTTGTATTCAGCCGGCGGAAGAGCCGGATGGCCTGCAAAAGTACCGTACTGCGCACGGTCGATCGCACTTTGGAGATGTTCGATCCTGAAACCGATGCTGAACGGCTTGCGTTCAGCCAGAAAGCCGCTCCCGACCAGCATGCGCTGCGTATCCGCCGCGCTGTGGCCGACCGCGGCCAGAATGCACGGCGCTGCCATTTCTCCCGGTCCGTCCGGCCCCTGGAACGAAATGCCGCAGACTCTTCCGTTCTTTTTGATCACGCCGGTCCAGCGGGTGCGGAACAGCACCTTTCCGCCCAAAGCCGTGATCTCTTCCCGGATCGATCGGACGACGCCCGGCAGCCTGTCCGTTCCCACGTGAGGATGGGCCAGGATCAGAATGTCTTCCGGCGCTCCGTGGGAAACCAGTTCCGTCAGCACCTGCCGGCAGCGCGCGTCCTTGATCCCGGTCGTCAGTTTTCCGTCTGAAAAAGCGCCGGCGCCGCCTTCGCCGAATTGGATGTTGCTCTCCGCGTCAAGACGGCGTTTTTCCGTAAACAGCCTGACGGTCCGCTCCCGGTCTTCCACCGGCTCGCCCCTCTCCAGAACGACCGGCCTGAGACCTGCCCGGGCTAGATAGAGGGCCGCGAACAATCCTCCAGGACCGAGTCCGACAACGACGGGCGGATCGGAAAGCGGCGCGGCTTTCGGGGGCGAGATCCTTTCGCAGGACGGGACCGGCGACGCGGCGCCAGGCCGGAGCCGTTTGAGAACCTCATCTTCCTTCTGTTTCAGGGAAACGTCCGCGGAGACGACAAAATGAACCTTGTCTTTTTTACGGGCATCCACGCTTTTCCGGCTGACGGAAACGCTGGTGATCTCTTTCTCCCGGACGTTCAGCGCCCGGGCTGCCGCTGCCAGAACAGCATGCTCATCCGCATCCAGCGGGATCTGAAGATTCTGCACACGGATCATGCCCGTTTCCTCCTGTTTCAAAAAACCGGCTGACAGACTCATATCACTGTCAGCCGGAATGTCATCCTCTGCCTATTTCAAGCAATCAACAACATTGCCCTGCACAAAGGCTCTGATCGGTTTGCCATCCTGCTTAGACTGATACTCAATCAGTGCCCACGCGCCATTTTCAAAATACCAAGCCAAAAAAGTAACCTTTGTGCCAGCTGGCAATGTATCTCCGTCCATTCTTCTTCCCGGAGAATTGGTTGCTAAAGCACGCGAAGTCAAAAAAGTACTGATATTCGCATAGGCCAGTTCCGGAATACTGCCGGCATCAACATCGTTGCCCAGTTCATAGCCGGACACATATCCTATTCTAGGAAAATCACCATCACTTGCATATAAGATCAGCAACCAATCTCCGTCTTTTCCAAAGATATGCACTTTAGAGTTTCCCTTGCGAAAAACGCTTAGCTTAGTATAGTTTTCGCCAGGTCCGCTATATACATCCAGTGGCAGATTGGTGATGGTCCCTGCCACATACTTTGGTAAAGCAGTACCGGTACCGCCGCCCGGGGCCGGGGGATACACCGGATCGACAGGTTCAGGTTCGGGTTCCGGTTCAGGCTCTCTTTCTTCCGCCAGATAGAATTCCACCACCGAAGGCTGCGGGACGCCGTCCGCGGAGACATAAACCGTCACCGTATCCGGTCCGGCGAGGGTATACTGTCCGGAGAAGAGAGCGAAGTTGGCGGTGACGTCCGTCATCATGTCGCTCATGCAGCGGGCAGTCTCCGTAAAGATCACACTGCCGTCCAGCAGATAGCGGACAGGGACTTCCACCCGGAAACTCGGAACGGCGGTCGGTTCGGGGGTAGCGGCAGCATCCAGATAGAAGATGACCACATCCGGGGTCGCGACGCCGCGGCTGGAAACGCGCACCGTCTGGCGGTCCGGCCCGCTCAGGATATAGGCGCCGCCGTAGACCTGTTCGTCCGCGTAAACCACATTGTCCTGACCGGAATAGCAGACCGTAGAGTATTCAAACACCTTTTTCCTGCCGTAGACATACTGAACAGGCACTTCCACTTCCAGTACCGGCACCGCAGTCGGTTCCGGGGTAGGCGTCGCGCGCCGCGTCAGATTGAACACGACCTCTTTGGGATTCGCAGTGCCCTTGACGGAGACGGTCACGTACACCACGTTGCTGCCGGAGAGCTCGTACTCGTCCCCGTACAGCCGCTGATCCGCGTAAATGGCGGTGGTTTCGCCGTTCGGGCATTCCCAGACGCCGTCCACGACGGTCCTTCCGTTGTACATATAGCGGACGGGCACCTGGACGTTGTACTTGGGTACCGGCGTCGCCCTGCGGCTCAGACTGAAGACGACTTCGCTGGGATTCGCGGTGCCGTTCACGGACACGTTCACGTATACCACGTTGCTGCCGTTCAGCACATAGTCCTGCTCATACAGGCGTTTCTGCGCGTAAACAGCCGTAGTTTCACCGGTCGGGCACGCTTCCGTGCCGGCGACGACGACCTGGCCGTCGCACATGTAGCGGACGGGCACTTCGACATTGTACTTGGGCACCGGCGTCGCTTTGCGGACCAGGCTGAAAACAGCCTCTTTGGGATTGGGCGTGCCGCGGCTGGATACCGTCACATAGACCACGTTGCTGCCGGAAAGCTCGTACTCGTCCCCGTACAGGCGCTGATCCGCATAAATGGCCGTGGTTTCGCCGGTCGGGCACTCCCAGATGCCGTCCACAATGGTTCTGCCGTTGTACATATAGCGGACGGGCACCTGCACATTGTATTTCGGTTCTGCCGTAGGCGTCGCGGTCGCTCTGGCGGCCAGATAGAAAGTGACCGTCGAAGGACTGGCCGTGCCGTCCACGGACACATAAACATTCGCCGTGGAGCTGCCGGAAAGGACATAACGGCGGTTATCAAACGCCGAAGTGTCTGCATGAACCCTGGTTGTCACACCATTCTTGCAGGTCGCATAGCCGGTCGCGACCACGGTCGTCCCGTATACGTAGCGGACAGGCACGTCGACGGTAAAGCTGGGTACGGGCGTCGGCGCCAAAGTCAGGTTGAAGATCACGACAGAGGGCGAAACGACACCGGCAGAAGACACGGAAACGTTCACCCGGCTGCTGCCGGTCAGGATGTAGATGTCCGGATACAGCGAACTGTCCGCGGCGATGGTCGTGGTCTTTCCGGCCTGGCAGGAGACCGTGCCGGATGAAACGATCTTGTTTCCGTACATGTAGCGGACAGGAACATTGACATACCGGATTGGCGTCGCCGTCGCCGCTTTGGCCAGATAGAAGGTCAGCGTCGAAGGACTGGCTACGCCTGCGGCGGATACGGTCACCTTCTTGGGGTTGGAAGTCGTGGAAGAGAGCACATAGTATGGGCCGTACACGCTGCTGTCCGCATAAATCTGGCTGGTCTGACCGGTCCTGCACGGGACGGTCGTCTGATAAAGCGTCGTGCTGCCGTAATTGTACCGGACCAGCACGTCCACATACTTGGGAACGGTCGGGGCGGGCGTCGCTTTCTTTTTCAGGCTGAAGACCACGTTGTCGGGGGTGGCCACACCGTTGCTGACCGTGACGTACACGCTCGTGCTGCCGCTGATCTCATAGCCCGCGGGGATCATGGACGGATCGCGGTAAACGCGGGTGGACCTGGTCAGCTGCTCGGATGTTCTGTTCAGGATACGGCTGGTCTGCGCGTCGATATAGTAGACCGGCACGGTCACCGACGGAACGGGCGTCGCGGTCACGGACGGATTGCTGTAGTAGAACTGGACAAGCGACGGGCTTGCCTGGCCGTTCTGCACCGTCACAGGGACGCTGCTGTCCGATACGCGCTGGTAGCCGGCAGGCACCAGCGAATCCCTGGCGTACACTCTGGAGCTGGAATACATGGTAATCGTGGTCTGGTTCAGCAAGCCCCCCGTCATGGCGTCGAGATACTGAACCGTCACGGAGACCCTGACCCGTTCTGTCGGCCTTGGTGTGGCCGTCGCGGAACGGGCGACACGGAACACGATCATGCTTACGCTGGCTTTCCCGCCGGAAATCGTCACATAAGCCGATGTGGAAGAAGAGAACACATAGCCGGGGGGAAGCATCGAGCTGTCCGCATACACGTAGCCGGATTTGGTGAACCGGGCGCTGGACTGCGCGACGGTCACGTTGTTCTCATCCACATAATATACCGGGATGGTGACGGAGGAAGACGGACCCTGATAATAGAAGGTGACGCTGGCCGGAGAGGCAACGCCGCTGCGGACCGTCACCTGAACCGGGCTGTTGCTGACCAGGGTGTAGCCGGCGGGCACTTTGGTGCCGTCCGCGGAAATGTAGGTGCTGGCAAAACAGCTGGCGGTAGAAGAGCTCAGCACCGTATTGGTGGAAGCGTCCACATAATAGACCGGAACGGAAACATAGGGAATCGGCGTCGCCGTCGGCACAGGCGTCGGCGTGGCGCTGTTATAGTAGATGACGTACGGGCTTTCAAACATCAGCTGCTGGGTCTGGGCGCCCGCGATGCCGTCAGCGCGGAGACCGTTCTTTTTCTGGAACTGCTCCACGGCCTTCTTTGTCTTGGGGCCGTACTTGCCGTCCACAGACCCGCTGTCCAGGTAGCCCAGTTCGACCAGCCGCCTCTGCAGACGGCGGACGTTGCTGCCTTCGTCGTTGAGGATCAGCGTGATATACCTCGCCTGCGTCGGCGCGGCGGTGGGCGCCGGGGTAATCAGAGACTGCGGGTCCGGCGTGACAGTCACATAGGGAGCCGGCGTCGCCACCTGACTTGCCGGAATTGGCGTGACATCCGGGCTGACGCCTGTGGCTGCGCTGACCACCATCGTCAGATACAGCAAGACCAATTTGACCAGATCCATAAACACACATCCTTTCCGGTTCCGGCAGGGAACGCATCCCGCCGGGGACTGCCTGTCCCTGTCCTACCAAAAAAACGAATCAGAGTGTCCTTTTGTTCCCGTCCGGCAAAAAAATCACCTGCCGGACGTTCAGATATCGATAAACTTGCGGAACTCGGTCAGAATGCCGATGCCGTCCGGATAATGCGCGGCGAACTGCGGAACGGCGTGGCTGGGAAAAGAATTGCCCTCGATAAAGCGGGGACCGTCCGGGGTGACGGCGACATCCCAGGCCACATAGCGCATCTGCGGCACTTTCCGCATGGCCTGGAGGCACATCTGTTTGACTTCTTCCCAGCAGGGAATCGTGAAACCGATGATGTCCGTGCCCGTCATCGGGTGTTTCTCATAGACATTCCCGGCCTTGTCGGCCGCCACGGTTTTGAGCGTCCCGCTGTCCAGATCGACGCGGGCGGCCATGCCGCCCTGATCGACGTTGTCCATTACCTTGCCGTTCCCGATCCGGAGGAAGGCATACACGATCCCTTCCTTCTTGTCGCCGAGCATCGTCGCCACGCGCACGGTATTGACGGATGTCGGGCACATCCTGGCCATGTCGGGATGCTGTACCAGCAGTTCCTCCAGCACCGCGTTTCCCATGGAGCGGATTTTCAGGTAAAACGCATGCGGGTCCTTTTCCCAGTCTTCCCGGCTGAATTTCTCGATGCCGACGCCGGATGAACCCTCCAGGGGCTTGAACAGGACGCTGGGCAGATCAGACAGGAAACCCGCCAGCTGTTCCTCGGTCAGGTTTTCATCGCTGCGGATCCATTTTCGGCCGATCTGACCGGCAAAAAGGGTGTTGAACTCCGTCTTGTCGTCAAAAAAATGCCAGTATGCCTTGTCGTTCATCCGCCGGACGATACTGTTGGAGATCCCCCGGGTGATCACCGTCTTTTTCTGTTCGTCGTTCAGGCTGTACATGGCGGCGATCTTGTAATCCATGTATCCGGCGTTGTACCGGACGCCGCAGCGGAGCATGTCCAGCAGCAGCCAGAGCCTGCTCTTCCCGGAACGCTCTTTGAGCAGCCCCGTCGTCTCCCACATTTTTTTAAAGTCCATCCGGACGAGACGCTTGAAAAAGAACGAAAGCCGGCTCATCGCGCAGACCCTCCCGTGATCTTATACATTAAAGCGGAACAGCGTCACATCGCCGTCCTGCATGACATAATCCTTGCCTTCGCTCCGGATCAGGCCCTTTTCCCGGCACAGGCTCATGCTCCCCAGTTCCTTCAGGGTTTCAAAGGGGACAATCTCCGCGCGGATGAAGCCGCGCTCAAAATCGGTGTGGATTTTACCAGCCGCCTGCGGCGCCTTGGTGCCTTTCACAATGGTCCAGGCGCGGCATTCGTCCTCGCCCGCCGTCAGGAAGGAGATCAGGCCCAGCAGGCGGTAGCAGGCCTGCACCATCCGGTCCAGGCCGCTTTCCGGAATCCCGAGCTCCTGAAGGAACTCGTTCTTTTCTTCCTGTTCCATCTGGGCGATTTCCTCCTCGATCTGAGCGGAAATCACCAGCACCTCGGCGCCTTCTTCCTTCGCGGCCGTCTGAACGGCGCGGACATAGGGAATGCTGTCCGGATCCTGACTGAGCTGATCTTCGGCGATATTCGCCGCGTAAATGACCGGCTTGGCGGTCAGCAGGAAATAATCGCGGACGGCTTCCTTTTCTTCCTTTGTAAAAGGATATGTACGGGCGGGCTTCCCGCTTTCCAGATGCTCATAGAGCTTTTTGGCCAAGGCCGCTTCTTCCGCGTATCTCCTGTCCCCGGTTTTGACCAGCTTTTCTGCCTTGTCCCCGCGCTTTTTCACAGTTTCCATATCGGCGAAGATCAGTTCCAGGTTGATCGTCTCCATGTCCCGCGCAGGATCAATCGAGCCGTCGACGTGGATGATGTTTTCATCGTCAAAGCAGCGGACGACATGGACGATGGCGTCGCACTCGCGGATATGGGACAGAAACTTGTTGCCCAGACCTTCCCCCTTGCTGGCCCCTTTGACCAGGCCGGCGATATCCACAAACTCGATCGCGGCCGGCGTCACCTTTTTGGGGTGATACATGTCCGCCAGCACCTGCAGCCGCTGGTCCGGCACGGCGACAACGCCCGTGTTGGGCTCGATGGTGCAGAAGGGATAATTGGCCGCCTGCGCTCCCGCGCTGGTGATGGCGTTGAACAGTGTGCTCTTTCCCACGTTCGGAAGACCGACAACTCCTAATTTCATCGCTGCTTACTCCTTTGCGGCGGCCGGGCTTTCCTGCCCGCCGGCTGATTTCATCTGCTCGTATTCAGCAAACTCTTCTTTGCTGATGAGCCTGTATTCCGTATCTTCGAGTTCTTCCTTTTTCTCGTTTTTGATCTCCCAGTGGAGCAGGAAGGTCAGCGAGGCGCGCAGGGCGATCAGGCAGGCGATGATCCCCAGATCCTTGAAGCTCTCCGCCAGCACGGTGCCGAGCACCTCGCCGCCCAGCTTGAACTCCAGCGCCAGGCAGATGCCCTTGGCCAGCACGATCCGGTAATTGTTCCGCTTTTTTCCGATCATGCCCATGATGCAGCGGACGGCGGTCAGGATGATGATCACCAGGCCGATCGCTTCCATCAGCACCCTGGCATAACTGACGATCACGTCAAAATAAAGCTCCACTTTTCCGAACAAATCGATCATGTGCCCGTTTCCTCCCTGTCTTTGTCGGCCGGTATGCAGCCCGATTCTCCGCCTTACAGCTTGCCCGTTTTCAGCTTGCCCTTTGTGCCGCCGAGCCGGACAGCCTTGAGGATGTCTGACCGGTAGGCAAAATTGTTCTGCTCCTTTTCTCGGTGCGCCTGTTCGGCCAGGGCCACCATCCGATCGATCAGTTCCGCATAGGATACGCCCGATTTGTCCCACAGATAATAGGACATCGAGCCAGGAATCGTGTTGATTTCCGTGATATACATCTGATCCGTCGCCCGGTCGATCATGAAATCGATCCGGACCACGCCCTTGCAGTCCAGGGCGGTAAAAATCTCCTCTGAAAGCTCCCGGATCCGGTTTCCGGTCTCTTCCCCGATGTCCGGGTTCAGGATCCGGCCCATGGAGGCCATGCCCTTGGCGGAGGAGCTGCCGCCCAGATACTTTTTCGCGAAGTCCAGCACCTCGCCGGAAGAAAGCGGCATTTCCAGCGCCGAGCATTCCGTCTGACCGTCAAAGCCCAGCACGGAACAGTTGATCTCGACCGGATGGTCCAGTCCCTTTTCCACCAGGACGCGCCGGTCGTATTCAAAAGCCAGTTCGAGCGCCTCCAGAAGCTGCGCCCTGTCGCCGGCAAAACTGACCCCGATGGAGGAACCCAGGGTCGCCGGCTTGACGACCACCGGATAGGAAAGTTCCTTTTCCGCCTCGTTCAGCACTTCCTCCGGGTCTTTTTCAAACCGGGAGCGGAGCGCGCTGATGCCGGGAAGGGTCGGATACCCCATGCCGCGGAAAAACCGCTTCATCGTGATTTTGTCCATCCCGACGGCGGAGCCGACGATGCCGGTGGAAGTGTACGGAACGTCCGCCAGCTCCAGCAGGCCCTGGAAGGAACCGTCCTCCCCGTGCATACCGTGAAACGCCGGAATAAAGCAGTCGATCCGGGCAACAACTTCTTCCGTCAGTCCCCGGAACAGGCTCTTCCCCTGGCTGTAGTGAAGCAGGGCCCCGCTGCCGGCCGTCAGGTCGAGCGAAACCCGCTTGAGGCCGGACTTATACGGATCAAACTGGTTGTACACCGAGAGATCCAGAAGCTTTTCGCCCGTATACCACTCGCCCGTCTGGGTGATGTAGATCGGCGTCACATCGAATTTGTCCCGGTTGACAGAGCGCATCAGCTGCACCGCCGTGATAATGGAAACCTCATGCTCACAGGACCTGCTGCCGTACAGCACGCCCAGCATTTTTTTCGCCATCTTGTTCCGCCTTTCAGCTTCTGTATCAAGCAGAAGGATAATTCTTCTGATAGATCGTGTTCAGTCCCTTGAGGGTGAGCAGGCCGTCAAACCGGGTGATCATGCCGGATTCCTGCTCGATCAGCCTGGCAAAACCGCCGGTCGCGATGACCTGGGCATCTTTTTCCCCCATTTCCTCCCGGATCCGGCCGATCAGATAGTTGATCTGGCCGACATAGCCGTAGATGATGCCGGACTGCATGTTGGCGACCGTATTTTTCCCGATTACGCGCGGGGGCTGGATCAGCTCAAAGTGCGGCAGCTTCGCCGTTCCCGAAACCAGGGCGTCGCTCGACAGGCGGATGCCCGGGCAGATGCACCCGCCCAGAAAAGCCCCTTCCCTGTCCAGCACCCCGAAGGTGGTCGCCGTGCCGAAATCGATAAAAATCGCCGGCGCCCCGTATTCCGTCAGGGTGCCGACCGCGTTGCAGATACGGTCGCTGCCCAGCTCTTTGGGGTTTTCATAACGGATATCGACGCCCGTTTTGATCCCCGGGGCCACAAACACCGGGTCGATGCCGAAATAGTCCCGGCACATATGCTCGACGGTAAAATTGATCGTCGGAACGACCGAAGAAAGCATGATGCCCGTGATCAGCCTGCGGTCCACATGCCGGTTTTCAAAAAGACTGCACAGAAGCACCCCCAGTTCGTCGCTGGTATAGGTTTTCTTGGTCGCCAGCCGCCAGTATTCCCGGAGGTTCTTCCCCTCAAAGACGCCGATTTTGATGTTGGTATTGCCGATGTCCATCGTCAGGATCATATCCTGTCCCCCATTTACGAAAGGTAGGAGTAAAAAGTGAAACGCTTCCGTCCTGCATGAAAGGCAGGAGCGCCGGTTTCCGCTTCTGATTTCTTCCTCCCGCGTTCCGTTTTCCTCTCTGCTCTGATCGGCCGGAACGGCCGTCATCAGAAGATTATATCAAATGGGCCGGAAGATGTCAAAACCATCCTGATTTTCAGGCTCAGTCCGCGCCGGCCAGCCGGAGCAGATCCTCCGGCAGGGTTTCCTTCAGCCAGGCGATGGTCGTTTCGGAAAGGGGATTAAAGGGCTTTCCCTGCTCCAGCACATACTCCCTCGTGCGGAGCAGCGACATCAGGGCCGCCGCTTCGAGGCTCTGTTCGGAAAGATTCCGGATCCGCTGAAGGCCGGGATAATCGCGCCTGCCGGGCTCCGTCGCGTCAGCGATAAAAATGCACAGCTCCAGCGGGCTCATCCAGGCCCGGCCCATCGTGTGATAGGTAATGGCGTTCAGGACATCGCTGTCCGTAACGCCGAACTCCCGGGCGGCCAATGCAGCGCCGGCCGGTCCGTGCAGCATCTCGGGCGAGGAAAAAAAGGCAGGTTCCGTCACCCCGCCCATCCGGGCGGCGGCTTTCATTTCTTCAAGAGGCAGGCATTTGGCACAGTCGTGCATCAGGGCCGCCAGGGCCGCTTTCTGCAGGGGAATCCGGTGAATATCCGCCAGGCGAACGGCCTGCGTCCGCACACCCAGTGTGTGCCGGAAGCGCTTTTCCGTCATCATCTGCCGGATGCGCTGCTCCGTTTTCCGGTCTTGATACAGGCCGTTTCCGGCAATATAAACCGCCACGCGCGGGTCCAGGCCCGCAGGCTCCCTGAACTGACCGATCTCCTCCTGAATCCTGCGGGAAGAGAAAGGAGCCCTCTCCATCGGAAGAACGGTGACGGTAGCGCCCGCTGCCCGGACATGGTCCGCCAGTTCCTCCGCCGGCAGGTCATCCCTGGGAAGCACCAGGATGCTGCACAGCTCAAACAGCCTGCCGGCGTGCTTCCACCCGGGCAGGCCGGGCAGCTTGTCCGCACCGACGATCAGGAAAAAGTCGTCCCCCGGATACAGTTTTTTGAGCGCCTTCATGGTTTTTACCGTCGGGGTCCGTTCCTTCTGCTCTGCTTCCAGCGTACAGATTTCAAGGTCCCGGCAGTCTTCCGCCATCAGCGCAAGCATCGCCGTCCTGTCCCTGGCGGACGCGCGGATTTCGCCCGCGCATGGAATATCCCCGCAGGGCAGCAAAAGCACGCGGTCCAGCCCTGCCTTTTCCAGGGCCGTCATGGCCGCCAGAAGATGTCCCTGATGAGGCGGGTCGAACGATCCGCCGTATACCCCGGTCCGAATATCCCCCACCTCCGAAAACAGAATCATCACCCGGACAGTATATCGCATTTCCGCCGGATTGAAAAGCGGAAAAAATACGGAAAACAGGCTTTTTTCTGCGGGATGCCGAATTGACAACCACTTTAATCAGGGATATAATGGCTCCAAGTGTTTTTTGTTTCCGGCCTGTCCCGCGTCTGTCCGTATCACCGGAGCGGAAGGGCCTGAAAGGAGGATTCAGTCAATGGACGCTTGCACAGCGATCGTAGGCATCAACTGGGGAGACGAAGGCAAGGGCCGGATGGTCGACCTGCTGACAGAAGATTTTGACGTGGTCGTGCGGTATCAGGGCGGCGGGAACGCCGGCCATACCATCGTGAACCGCTTCGGCGAATTCGAGCTGCATCTGCTGCCGAGCGGCGTGTTCCGCAACAACGTGGTCAATGTGCTGGGCAACGGCGTGGCGCTTGATCCCGAACATCTGCACACGGAAATGAAAACGCTGACCGACCGGGGCGTCGTCATCACCCCCGAAAACGTGAAGATCAGCGACCGCGCTTCCCTGCTGATGCCTTGGCACCGCAGGCTGGACGAGCTGGAAGAGCACAGGCTCCAGGAAAAGAAGTTCGGCTCCACCAAGATGGGCATCGCCCCGTTCTATTCCGATAAATACCAGAAAAAGACCGTGCTGGCCGGCGAACTCTTTTATCCGGACGTCCTGAAGGCTCACCTGAAGGATCTGATGACCTGGAAAAACATGATCCTGACCGGCGTTTACGGGGCCGAGCCGTATACCGAGGAAGAGCTGGAAGCCTGGCTGAAAGAATACTGCGAGCCGCTCAAGCCCTTTATCACGGATACCAGGGCCTACCTGCAGGACGCGAACTACCATCACAAGCGCATCCTCTTTGAAGGCCAGTTGGGCGCGCTCAGGGACCTGGATTTCGGCATCTATCCCTATACCACTTCCTCCAACACCCTGGCTTCCTACGCCCCGATCGGTTCCGGCCTGCCCGGCGTGCGGATCGAGCCCATCATCGGCGTCATGAAGGCATACTCCACCTGCATCGGCGAAGGCCCGTTCGTCTGCGAGATGTTCGGGGAGGAAGCGGACCGCCTGCGCAAACTCGGCGGCGAATTCGGCGCCACCCGCCCGCACCGCGTCGGCCCGGTCGACCTGGTTGCCACCAGCTATGCCGTCAAGGTGCAGGCCGCCACGGAAATCGCGATGACCAAGCTGGACGTGCTGAGCAGCCTGGACGAGATCCCCCTGTGCGTCCGCTACCGCCTGAACGGGCAGGAGACGGACAAAATGCCCTTCCCCTCCCTGCTGGACCGCTGCGAGCCTGTCATCGAGACCATGAAGGGCTGGAAGTGCGACATTTCCGGCGTCCGCAACTGGTGGGACCTGCCGGAGGAAGCCCAGGCCTACGTCAAGCGGATCGAGCGGGCCATCGGCGTCATCATCCGCTGGATCTCCGTGGGGCCTGAACGGCACAGCATCATCATCCGCGGATAACAAGTAATTCATAATGCATAATGCGTAATGCGTAATGGATTGTTCTGACAGGTTCATGAAAACCCTCAGGAACGAGAGCAATCCGAAATATACCAATCACGCAATTCTGTTCCGCCGGCAGCCGGGCCAAACCCGGCGCTGTCCCGGAACCGGATATATAGATCTTTTTTGAAAGAAAGGAACTGTGTGTAATGAAGGGTAATGTTCTTGTAGGCCAGTCCGGCGGCCCGACCGCCGTCATCAACTCCAGCCTGGCCGGTGTGTACAAAACGGCGATGGAACGCGGCTTCAGCAAGGTCTACGGCATGCGCTACGGCATCCAGGGCTTCATGGACGAGCAGTATGTCGACCTGTCCCATCACATCAAGAGCGAGCTTGACCTGGAACTGCTCAAGCGGACTCCCTCCGCTTTCCTGGGCACCTGCCGCTACAAGCTCCCCGAGATCCACGAGGACAAGGCCGTCTACGAGCGTATTTTTGAGCTCCTGGACAAGCTGGACATCGAAGTGTTTATCTATATCGGCGGCAACGACTCCATGGACACCATCCGCAAGCTCTTCGACTATTCCCTGCTGACCGGTGCCAAGCAGAAGTTCGTCGGCTGCCCCAAGACCATTGACAACGACCTGGCCATCACCGACCACACCCCCGGCTTCGGCAGCGCCGCCAAGTACATTGCCACCTCCACCAAAGAGATCATCTGCGACGCGATGGGCTTCTCCTACCAGAAGAAGAACGTCAACATCATTGAGATCATGGGCCGCAACGCCGGCTGGCTGACCGGCGCCGCCGCCCTGTCCCGCAGCGAAGACTGCGAAGGCCCCGACCTGATCTACCTGCCCGAAGTGCCCTTCAGCATTGAGAACTTCGCCACCAGCGTCGAAAAGCTGCTGGAAAAGAAGGACGTCGTGGTCGCCGTCGTTTCCGAGGGCGTCAAGACCGAAGAAGGCAAGTACGTCTGCGAATATGCGACCGATTCCGCCATGAAGGACGCTTTCGGCCACATCCAGATGACCGGCACGGCCTCCTATCTGGCCTCCGTGATCAAGAACAGGCTGGGCTGCAAGACCCGCGCGATCGAACTGTCCACCCTGCAGCGCGCCGCCGCCCACCTGGCCAGCAAGATCGACGTGGACGAAGCGTTCAACGTCGGCGGCGCGACCGTCAAGGCCGCGGATGAAGGCTCCTCCGGCGTGATGGTCGTCATCGACCGCGTGTCCGACGATCCTTATCAGAGCGCGACCGGCGTCTATGACGTACACCGCATCGCCAACGGCGAAAAGGTCGTTCCGCGCGAGTGGATCAACAAGGCCGGCAACTACGTGACCGACGAATTCCTCGATTACGTCCGCCCGCTGATCCAGGGCCAGTACAGCCCGGTCATGGTCGAAGGCATCCCGCGCCACCTGAGCATGAACCTCAAGAACTACGACTGGCGCCGCGGCAGCGGAAAGAAATAATCCGCTGTACCCGCTCCCTGTGCCAGCTGCCGCCTCCCTCCCGTTTCCGGGAAGGAGGCGGTTTAATTTCTCAAAATCCCTCCGAATGAATTGACAAGGATAGAAGATCGGGTTATAATATGGCCAGTTCAATTACATGATTGTCCCGCTCGGGATGGGAATGCGGAAGATTCCGCCTTTCCATCCCGGGTCGGACAAATAAAAGGAGGTACTCCGTACATGAAAAAGCTTCTTGTCCTTCTGCTGGCTGCCGTGATGGCGCTCACGAGCGTCGCCGCCCTGGCGGACGCCGCTGATTTCGATCCCGAACTGGTCAAAGCCGCTCAGGCGGACGGCGAACTGGTCGTCTACGGTTCCTGCGAGGAACCCTACCTGGCCGCCGCATGCCAGAAATTCCAGGAAATGTTCGGCATCAAGACGCAGTTCCAGCGCCTGTCCACCGGCGAAGTCCCCACCAAGATTGAAGAAGAAAACGGCAATCCTTCCGCGGACGTCTGGTTCGGCGGCACCAACAACCCCTACGACACCGCCGCCGCCAAGGGCCTGCTGGACAACAGCTATACGCCCGCCAACGCCGCTCACCTGACCAAGGATATCTATAAAGATCCCAACGGCAACTGGTACGGCATCTACACCGGCATCCTGGGCTTCATGGTCAACAAGGACGAGCTGGCCCGCAAAGGCCTGGAAGCGCCCAAGACCTGGGACGATCTGCTCAAGCCCGAATACAAGGACCTGATCTGGCTGTCCAACTACAACACCGCCGGCACCGCCAAGCTGGTGGTCAACACCATGCTCCAGATGAAGGGCCATGACGAGGGCATCCAGTACCTGGTCAACCTGGACAAGAACATCCAGGTCTACACCAAGTCCGGCTCCGGCCCCTCCAAGAACGTCGGCATCGGCGAGTGCACCATCGGCATCGGCTTCCTGCATGACGGCATCACCCAGATCGTGGACAACGGCTATGAAAACATCCAGCTGATCATCCCGGCCGACGGCACCTCCTGCGAGATCGGGCCTGTGGCCATCTTCAAGGGCGCCAAGCACGTCAGCGCCGCCCGTCTGTTTGTGGAATTCGCCCTCTCCCCCGACTGCGTGAACATGGCCGCCAGCACCGGTTCCTACCAGTTCCTGGTGATCGACAACGCCACCCAGCCGAAGGAAGCCATCGAATTCGGCCTGGATCCCAACCTGGTTTGGGACGGCTACAACTTCGCTGACGCAGCCGCGAACACCGCCCAGTATGTCGAGGACGTCATGAACGCCCTGGGCAGCGCCGCAGACGACCGCTTCCAGACGAAATAATCTTACCCCATAACCATGACAGCGGGGGATGGCACGTCCATCTCCCGCTTTTCACAAAGAATCAGGCTCCCGGCATTCAGAAAACATTCAACTCCTCAATCCTAACTCTTGACTTTCTCCATCCAACCTCCTACCTCTTTGAAAGGGGGCTTTCCGTATGGCCAAAGGCCAGAGTGCGGCGCTGGACCGCAAAAAGCTGATGGCAGACCCCATCATGATCACGACGATCGTCGTCCTGATCGCTTTCCTGACCCTGTTTATCCTGTATCCGCTGGCCATCCTGCTGGTGGACAGCCTGTACAACAGCAAGGGCTTTTCCTTTGACGCGTTTCAGCGCATCTTCCAGATGCATACGTTCCGCCGGGCGATCACCAATACGCTGAAGGTCGGCTTCATGGTGGGCATCCTGTCCACCGCGATCGGCCTGCTGTTCGCGTATGTGGAAGTCTATGTCCGGATGCGGAAGTTTGTGGGCGGCCTGTTCAAGATGGTTTCCATGCTGCCCGTCGTTTCCCCGCCGTTTGTGCTTTCCCTGTCGATGATCATGCTGTTCGGCAAGGCCGGCCTGATCACCCGCTTCGTGCTCGGCATCTATGACAACAACATCTACGGCTACTGGGGCATCGTGATCGTGCAGACGATGACCTTCTTCCCGGTCTGCTACATGATGATGAAGGGCCTGCTCAAGAACATCGACCCTTCGATGGAAGAAGCATCCCGCGACATGGGCGCGACCCGCTGGAAGGTATTTACCACCGTGACGTTCCCCCTGCTGCTGCCGGGCCTTGGGAACGCTTTCCTGGTCACCTTCATCGAGTCCATCGCGGACTTTGCCAACCCCATGATCATCGGCGGCAGCTACGATACCCTGGCCACCACGATCTATCTGCAGATCACCGGCGCGATGGACAAGGAAGGCGCCGCAGCGATGGCCGTGGTCCTTCTGTGCATCACCCTGGGCATGTTCGCCGTCCAGAAGTATTACCTCGAAAAGAAGACTGCCGCGACCCTGACCGGCAAGGCCAGCCGCGCCCGGATGCTGATCGAGGACAAGTCTGTTACGATCCCGCTGACGATCCTGTGCTCGCTGGCGGCGATCTTCGTCATCCTGATGTACGTCTGCGTGCCGATCGGGGCCATGTTCCCCACCTGGGGCTACAAGTTTACCCCGCTCACCTTCAAATGGTTTGAGCAGGTATTTACCCGCTACCGCGGCCTGCAGGCCTTCCGGGATTCCTTTGTGCTGTCCCTGATCGCCTCCCCCATCACGGCCCTGCTGTCGATGATCATCTCCTACCTGGTGGTCAAGCGCAAGTTCAAAGCCAAGGGCTTCATTGAGGCCGTTTCCATTCTGGCCATGGCCGTTCCCGGCACCGTTCTGGGCGTCGGCTACATCCGCGGCTTTGCCAACGGCCTGTTCCACACGGGCGTCCTGAGCGGCATTTACGGCACCGGCCTGATCCTGGTGATCGTTTTCATCGTCCGCTCCCTGCCCACGGGCACCCGCAGCGGCATCTCTGCCCTGCGGCAGATTGACAAGTCGATCGAGGAGAGCGCCTACGATATGGGCGCCAACAGCCTCAAGGTGTTTACCTCCGTCACCCTGCCGCTGATCAAGGATTCCTTCCTCTCCGGCCTGGTGACCGCGTTCGTGCGCTCCATCACAGCCATTTCGGCCATCATTCTGCTGGTGACGCCCAGCTACCTGCTGATCACCGTGCAGATCAACGAATTCGCCGAGAAAGGGGCGTACAGCATCGCCTGCGCCTTCGCCTCGATCCTGATTGCCATTACCTACGGTTCCGTGCTGCTGATGAACCTGGTGATCCGCTTCTTCGGCACCAGCAGAAAAGTGAAGGAGGTTGACTGACCATGGCTGAGCTGAAGAAAGAAACCAAAGGGGTCAAACTGGACCATATCTCGAAAATCTACAAGGACCCGAAGACCGGCAAGGATTTTTACGCCGTGCACGACGTCTCGCTGGACATCGCGCCGGGCTCGTTTGTAACGCTGCTGGGCCCGTCCGGCTGCGGCAAAACCACCACGCTGCGCATGATCGCCGGCTTTGAATCACCGGACGAAGGGGAAATCTACCTGGGCGGGGAGGCCATCAACAGCCTGACGCCGAACAAGCGGGACACCGCCATGGTGTTTCAGAGCTACGCCCTCTTCCCCCATTACAACGTGTTTGACAACGTGGCCTACGGCCTGAAACTGCGCAAGGTCCCGGCGGCGGAGATCAGGCAGCGGGTCACGGACATCCTCTCCCTGGTGGAGCTCTCCGGCATGGAGCAGCGCATGACCAACCAGCTGTCCGGCGGCCAGCAGCAGCGCGTCGCTCTGGCCCGCGCCCTGGTCGTGGAGCCCGGCGTGCTGCTGTTTGACGAACCGCTTTCCAACCTGGACGCCAAGCTCCGCGTACAGATGCGTACCGAGATCCGCAAGATCCAGCAGAAGCTGGGCATCACCGCCATCTACGTAACCCACGATCAGAGCGAGGCCATGTCCCTGTCCGACCAGATCATCCTGATGAAATCGGGCGTGATCGCGCAGATGGGCTCCCCGATGGAGATCTACTACCACCCAAAGTCCGAGTTCGTCGCCGATTTTATCGGCGAGTGCAACTTCCTGAAGGGCCGCGTCGCCTCCTCCTCCGCCAATGAAGCTGTGATCGAAGTGAACGGGAAGCCGGTCACCGTGGAAACGGCGCGCCGCCCCTCCCCCGGCTCCGAAGCAGAAATCGTCCTGCGGCCCGAGGCCATCGTCATCGCCAAAGAAGGCCAGCTTCCCTGCACGGTGGAGCTCAGCTGCTTCATGGGCTCGTACCAGAACTACCACGTCCGAGTAGGCGGCACCCTGGTCAAGATCACCGACAACTGCCCGATCAACAAGCCCCTGTTCCATGTGGGCGACCAGGCAGCCATCTCCTTCGACAAGACCTGCGCACATCTGCTGTAATCACCATAACGCAGCAGCCGGCCCCGCGGCATCATCCCGCGGGGCCGGCTTTGTTCGTTATCCTGCAGAGGTGTTTACAGTGTCTGTGCCCATCCGGCCAGCATTTCCACAAAACGGTACATGCCATTGGCTGCCTGTTGGGGAGCGCCGTTGCAGGATCTGTTGATCTCTGTCCAGCTGTCGTATACAGCGGAAAAATAGGAACGCCAGACGCCCCTGGCATCCGATTTATTTCCGATCAGATAAGCCAGTTCCACTGAACGGTACAGGCCGTTGACAAGCTGCTGCGGAGCACCGGAAGCTGACCGGTCTCCGGATTTCAGGGAATCGGAGACCATGGAAATCAGCTCCGGGTCGACGCCCTTTTCATGCGCGATAATTGTCAGCATATCCACCACGCGGTATGCCCCGTTCACTTCCTGCTGGACAGCGCTCGACACCCTCTTATTATTCGTCTCCATATCATCCAGAACCTGAAGAATGTACTTGCGGTAAACTCCGGACGAATCCAACTCATATCCTATGACAGCCAGCAGTTCCACGCAGCGGTACAGACCGTTCGCTGTCTGCTGCGGAGCGCCGTCCAGTTTTCTGTTATTTGCATTCAGGGTATCGATCGCGCTGTCAATGACGGATGAATATTTTCCCGAATCGTCGAGTCTGTATGCCATGAGAGAAAGCATCTCTACCGCGCGGTATGAGCCGTTGGCCGTCTGCTGCGGTGCTCCCGAAACCTTTTTGTCGTTCCGGTTCATCGTATCAAGAACAGATTGAATCAGATCCGAATAGCCTGACGCTGAAAAAGCAGGAAAACAGACTGTCAGGATGGAAACCGCAAGAATGACCGAGACTGCTCTTTTCATTTCAGAATCTCCCAAAGCTTGCCGGAGGATATGCCCGTGCCTTTCAGGAAAACCGGGAATATACTTCTGTCTCATCGCCGGAACGGCTGTCCGGTCCGTACCGGAAACAGTGTCAGCCGAACATCCATTCGATCGCCCGGACAATGTATGCCGACCAGAACACCATGTCGTGAACCCCCGGTCCCTCCAGGTATACGTGAGGAATCTCTTCCTTCGTCAGGAAAGCGTGCAGCTGACGGTTGTTTTCGATCAGGAAATCTTCCGTCCCGCAGGCCATGAACAGGTCCGGAATGCGGGCTTTTTTCTTTTTGAGCTGCAGCACCTGGAATTCCGGGTTCACGTCCCGCTCTTCCGCCGTCGCAAGGTCGCCGAAGCATTCGCGGTAGTATTCGTAGTTGGCCACCCCGTTGTCTTCGCCCGGCTTCATCCGGGCGATTTCATGCACGATCAGCGCGGAGGACAAGGCCGCGATTTTCCCGAAGGTTTCCGGGTAGGCAAGGCCGGTATGCAGGGCGCCGAAGCCGCCCATCGACAGGCCGGCGATGAAGGTCTCCTCCCGGTTTTTTGCAAGGCCGAAGGTCTTGCGGACGTAAGCGACCAGTTCTTCCCCCACCATGGTCTGGTAGGCGCGGCCCGTGGCGGCCCCGTTCAGATAGAAGGAGTTTTCCGCCGTCGGCATAACGATCGCGAGATTATGCCGCACTGCCTCATCCTCCGGCACCCAGTTGCCCGCCTTGCCGGTGTAGCCGTGCAGCAGGAACAGCGTCCGCATGGGCTTGGGTTCCGCTTTTTCTTCCCCTCCGGGATTGCCCGGCAGACCTTCCGGATCCCGCGGATCATTGGGGATGAACATCTCAAAGGAAGTGGTGCGGTGCAAAGCGTTTGAATAGTACTCGATCCTGAAATAAGCCATGGCAATACCCTCCTGACAGGTTTGATGTTTTCCGGGCCAAGCGCAGCCAAGCCCTTACACACAGATCCACTCGACCGTCCGCGCCTCATCCGGCATCGGCGGAACCGTTCTGCCCAGCATCCGGGCGACGGCGCTTTCCGGGACGGCTTCCCGCCTTCCCGCATTCCGGGACGTCCGGTTCTCCCAGGACGTCTCCAGATAGACGATGCGTACGGCCGCGCCGTAGTTCTCGAACAGGGAAACGAGCTTCTGCCTTGTTTCCCGGGTCAGGTCGGTCGCGTTCCAGACGAACGGCTGTTTTTTCCTGAGATATTCCCTCGCTTGTTCCCTGGCCAGCTGCACGACAGCGCCCTGGCTGTCGTCCGGGCTGATCCGGTTCCGCTTTCTGATATCGTCCAGGGAAACGGACGGCAGATCCGGCCGGCAGACGCTGATCCAGGTATCCTTGCCGGTGCCCGGCAGGCCGGACAGCAGGATGACCTCGCCCCAGGTATCGTCGTACAGGGGCTGGTCCGGCGGCACGTTCCGGCCGGACAGATATGCCCGCTCCGTAAAGCCGTCCGGAAACGGATACGGGCAGGACAGACAGCCGGCTTCCTTCGCCAGCATCCCGGCCAGGCGGACCTGGTCCAGGCATTCCTCCGTGTCGTCCGCCGTTCTGCCCCGAACGTCCGCCTCCGCCAGCCTGCACAGCAGGCTCCAGGAAAAACCGCCCGCGAGCCGGCCGGCAGCGGAGACCAGCCTGGCCCTCCGTTCCGGATCCTCCTGTTCCAGCAGGCGGACCGGAAGCATATGATACCGGACCAGGGCGCATACGTTTTCCCGGAACGCCAGAACTTCAGGATCCCCGCACAGCCCGCAGTCCCGCCACAGGAATTCCCGGGCGAGCCGGGCACCCACAGACGCGTGGTGCGGAGACACGACGGTTCCCCGGTCTTCCCGGGTCGTCCGGACCTTGCCGATGTCATGGAGCAGGGCAGCGAGAAACAGCGCCGTCTTCTGCGAAGGCTCAAGCGTCTCATATCCTCCTGCCCTGATCAGTTCCCGGCAGACCATCCGCGTATGGGTCCCGGCGTCTCCCTCGCCGTGATAAACCGGATTCTGCGGGACCGTATCCAGCTCAGAAAAGCAGGACGTCCGGAGCAGCCCGCCGATCCGGTCCCAGTCGATTCCGTCCGGGGACGGCCCGGGAACCAAACCGGCAAACGCTTCCAGCCATGTCATCCAGGCTCCTCCCTTCCCGCCGTGTTTCTCCCGCGGATCAGACAAACAGGCTTTCGACCGGGACAGACAGCCGGTTCGGGATGATCGGCTTGTCGATCCAGTGGGTCTCGGAAAAATCGACACACTGAAGGAAGGCCGCGCGGACGTACTTCATCCGGTCCGTCACCCGGCCGT
Organism: Christensenellales bacterium; assembly: GCA_045113695.1. GTDB lineage: Bacteria > Bacillota > Clostridia > Christensenellales > Aristaeellaceae > UBA4246. The sequence goes on along the minus strand of JBGUJG010000040.1, from coordinate 61,780 downwards.
CCTCTTCGACTTTGATATACAGGCCTTCCATCATGCCGGAAAGATCCGTTTCGGCACACGCTTTTTCCGCGTCCAGACCCAGGCGTCGGGCGTCCTCAGCCAGATGAGCGCGCTGTTCCCCGGTCACAAAGCGGGACGGACCCAGCAGGCGGAGCAGCTCTTCCATGCCGCGGAATTCTCCTTCCCCCAGAACCGGCACCGAAACGACCGGCAGGCCGGAAAGCATTTCATGCCTCGTTTCCGTATCCAGGAAGATACCCGTTTCGCGGTCCAGGATGTCAAACTCCAGAAAGTAATGCGGCAGGGCGTCGTAATAGACCGTGTGCTTGGCGTAGACCCATTCCCCGTACATGATGTACCTGGAGCCGAGTACGCCGCACAAGGCGTTCCGGTGCGCGGCGGCCCAGTTTTTCATCAGCTGGTAATGGCGCTCCCGGTAGCCGCCCGTCAGATAATGGCCCCGGCTCTGAAGCAGCAGTTTCCCGTCCCCGCTGAACGAAACAGCGGAGTTCGCCCCGTCGCACTTTTCCTCAACCACCAGATGGCGGCCCCGGACCGCTGAGAACAGAATCTGGCTCAGGTCCTCATCACCCGGCTGGAGACGGGAACCTTCCAGGTGGGGCGTGCGGGGATATTTTCTGATGATAAACGGTTCTGTCGTCATATTCCGATCCTGATATTTCTGATTGACCTGTCCCTGCAGACCGTCATGCCACCGGCGCCACCAAGAACAAATGTCCCTCCACCCCGTCAAAATGAAGCCGCCCGCACCCGGCTGCGGTGAACAGCCGGGTCAGGATGTCTTTCGTCAGCAGGTGGATATGCTCCGGATTGCTGTCCGGCTTGGAAGGGACGGTGACCACCACAAACTTTTTCGCCATCCGTACCGCCGCCTTCACCGCCTGTTCCACCTGCCGGATGTGCTCCAGCACCTCCAGCATCGTCACCACGTCGAAGCTCCGCTCCGGAAAAGGCTGATCACAGATATCCTTCCGCTCGGCGCGAAGCTGCGGGAAACCGCCGTCCGCCAGTTCATTGAGGAAAACCACCCGTTTTTCCAGCAGATCCAGGGCCGTCACCTTCACCCACGGGAACTCCTTCATAAAGGGGATCAGGAACACGCCCCGCCCGCTCCCGACATCCAGCATCGTCTCAAACGGAACCGAATGCAGGAAGCCCAGCGTCCGCTTCGTCCGCTGCAGGGTCTGCGTCCCGTTTTTGAAGGGATAGAGTCTGAGCCCCGATTGCTGGCCGATGCTGACGATCCGGGACAGCTCTTCCTCCCGGCATTCCCCGGCTGTCAGCCCGCGCAGGCTTTCCGGGAGTTCCGGCGTCCCCGCGTTCCGCGCATGGCCGAGAATCCAGGCAGCGGCGGTGTACAGGTCGTAACGCCCATTCAGACCGGTTTCATCCATGGATTTCCATCCTTTCGTCAAAGGCAATGAACGGAACCGCTTTCCAGCCCGGAGCTTCCAGATTCCGTCGGACAGGCAGATTTCCCGGAACGTTCCGGTGTGTACTGATCCGTGTCATGCGCCGGCCTGTCTTCAGTTCTTTTTCCGGTATCTGGCCATGAAGAAACCTTCAAACCACTCATTCGGGCAGACCGTCACGGTGCCGGAAAGCCCGCCGTCCAGCAGACGGAGATTTCCGACGTCTTCCAAATTGATCGGATCCGGTGCAAGGCCGAGCTTTTCCATCTCCCGGGCGCTCTGCGCGTTTTCTTCCGGCAGCAGGGAACAGGTGGAATAAAGCAGCGTTCCCCCGGTTTTAAGCAGCCTGGCGGCTTTCCGGAGCAGTTCCTTCTGGAGCCTCGCGGAGTTGTGCACCAGCTTTTCTGAAAACGCTTTGCAGGAAGCCTCATCCGTCAGGTCCAGCGTCCCGCTGCCGGAGCAGGGAGCGTCCAGCAGGATCCGGTCGAAGCGCAGGAAATCGTCCAGTTTCCGGGCGTCCCGCTCAATCACGTTGACCCGCCCGCAGCCCAGCTTCCGGAGGTTGGATCTCATCCGCTCCGCGCGGATATGATTGATCTCGCAGGCGGTGATAAACGCCTTTCCGCCGGTCAGCTGGGCCAGCTGGCTGGTTTTGCTGCCCGGGGCCGCCGCCATGTCCAGGATGTCCTCCCCTTCCCCGGCGCCCAGGAAAAGCGGCGGCAGCATGGAAGAAAGACTCTGCAGGTAGATTTCCCCGTTTTCATATGCAGGCAGCTTGCGGACCGCCCCTTCCGATCCGTGCGGAAAGATCCATGCGTCCGGAATTCCCGCGGCCCGCTCAAACGCCAGACCGGCTCCGCGGAGCGTTTCCTCCGTCTTCCCGGGGTCTGTCTTCAGCGTGTTCACCCGCAAAGTCGTTTTCCGCCGGCAGTGAAGCCCGCTCAGTATGTCCTCCGCCGCCCCTCCGTATGCTTTTCGGAGGCTTTCTTCCAGGTACTGAAGATCCATACATCCTCCAAAGATCCATCATTCCTCATGCATCACGCATCGCCGGCTGTATCCGGATTCCCGATTCCGGAAACGAATCCCCGTCCATTACGCATTATGCATTACGCATTGTTTCCCACCTGGTGCTGGCCCAGGATACTCCGGATGAACGCCCGGGCCCGCTCCGTCCGGGGCGCTTCGAAAAACGCCCGGGACGGCCCGCTTTCCACGATCCTTCCCTCTTCCATGAACACGACATGGCTGGACACGTGGCGGGCAAATTCCATCTCGTGGGTCACCACCAGCATGGTCATCCCGTCCTGCGCCACTTCCCGCATGACCGAGAGCACCTCGCCGATCAGCTCCGGATCCAGGGCGCTGGTCGGCTCGTCGAAATAAATGATCTCCGGAGAGGAAGCCAGGGCGCGGGCGATCGCCACGCGCTGCTGCTGGCCGCCGGACAATTCCCTGGGATAGGCCCCGGTCCGCTCGGCCATGCCGACCCTTCGGAGGGCTTCGATCCCGGTCTCCCTGGCCTGATCCCGGCTGATCCCCCGGCCGACCGTCAGCCCCAGGGTCACGTTTTCCAGTACGGTTTTGTTCAGGAACAGGTTGTAATTCTGAAAGACGAAGGCGGTCTTCTTCCGGATGGCGGCCACCTGGCTCTTCTGGATCCGGTGCATGTCAAAGGTCTGCCCGTCAAAGGTCAGCGTGCCCTGATCCGCTTTCTCCAGGAAATTGATGCAGCGCAGCAACGTGGTTTTGCCGGATCCGGAAGGGCCCAGGATGGCCACCACGTCTCCTTTCTGCACATCCAGGCTCACGCCCCGTAGCACCTCCGGCCCCTGCGGAAGAAACTGCTTATGGATGTTTTCCACGGTCAGCATCAGCGCACCCCCCCGTAAGCGTTCAGCTTCTTTTCGCCCCAGCGCTGCAGAAGGGTCAGCAGGGAGCAGAAGAAGAGATAAATCAGCGCCACTTCGGTGTACAGCGCCAGCGACTCATAGACCCGCCCGTTGATCACGACCGCCTGGCGGAACATCTCCGTCACGGTGATGACGGAAGCCAGACTGGTGCCCTTGACCATCGAAATCAGCGAATTGGACAGGCCCGGGAAGGCCGTGCGGAAAGCCTGCGGCAGGATCACATGCCGCATGACGGCCGGGTAGGAAAGACCCGCGCAGTACCCGGCTTCCAGCTGGCCGGACGGGACGGCTTCCAGGGCACCGCGCATGGTTTCCGCCATATAGGCCCCTTCGTTGATACCGAACACCAGCACCGCCGTGGGAAAGGCGTCCAGCATCACGCCCAAACTGGGCAGGCCGTAAAACACCAGGTACAGCTGGACCAGCAGCGGCGTGCAGCGGATAATCCAGATATAGCCGCGGCACAGCCAGGTGAGTCCCCTGACGCGGGCATACTGGATGACCGCCGTCAGGACGGCGATGACCAGGGCGAGCGCGAACGAGAGGACGGTCAACGGAACCGTCATGGTAAAAAACTTTTCGATCAGCTGCGGAAAAGCGTCCCGCAGGATCGTCCAGATCCTGTCGTTCATTCCTTCATCCTTTATAAAAAGCAGACGGCAAGGAAGCCGCCTGCCTGAGATTGAGCTTTGACCTGTTTGCTTTGGGCTGTCAGCAGATTCATTCCGCCGTCATGTCCATGCCGCCGAAGTAGCGCTGGGAGAGCTCCGTCAGCGTTCCGTCCGCGTGCATGGCCCGGAGCGCCTCGTTGATCAGGGCCAGGAGGGAAGCGGCGTCCTCCCCTTTGCGGACCGGTATGGAGACGATGTCCCCCGCCCGCTCGTCCACGATCTTCAGGTTGGCGTCCGGATGTTCCTTCATGAAATCATTGATGGTCATGCGGGAGTTCATCGTGGCGTCGACCCTGCCCTGGAGGACCTGCTGAATGGTATCCTGCAGCGCGTCCACGCCAACGACCGTCGCACCGAAGCTTTCCGCGAGATTGGCAAAGATGCTGGAGATGGTATTGGCGGTTTTCTTTCCCTTCAGATCCTCAAACGAACGGATCGATTCATTGTCGCCCCGGACCACCAGCACGGTCTTGGAATAGACGTAGGGAACCGAAAAATCATACTTTTCCGAACGCTGCGGGGTCACGCTGACGCCGTTGCAGGCAATGTCAAACCTTCCGGAATCCACGCCGGCGAGGATCGCGTCCCAGTTCGTTTCCTCAAAGCACGCTTCGACGCCGATGTATTCCGCCAGCTTCCGGCCAAGTTCCACATCGAAGCCGACCAGGGCGTTGCTCTCGTCATGATAGGTCCACGGAGCCCAGTCTCCTTCGGTGGCGATGACGATATAGCCCTTTTCGCGGATCCTGGCCAGAAGATCGCTCTCCTGAGCAGCGGAAGCGGACAGGCAGATGCTCAGCAACAGGGACAGCGCAAGCACCACAGACAAAACGCGTGCGATCTGCTTTTTCATTTTCATTCCTCCCACAGGCGGTTGATTTGTATCGTTGTTCCGGTCTCCGTCCTTGATTAACATACCAGTTCAGGGGGTTAATGCCGGACAGTGGTATATTAACAAGAAACCGTCTTTTCGTCAACCGTTTTCGGGGGTCAAAAACACTGAAGTTCCGCCATTATTTGCTTCAAATGCTTGTTTTTTTGATATCTTTCGTCTATAATAAGGCCATCCGAAGCCGCCACATGAAGAAAAGACGAAAAGGAGAAAATCTATGCAGTATCTGATTGGCGTAGACCTGGGTACCAGCGGTACCAAAACGGTTCTTTTTGATACCCTGGGGCAGACGGTCGCTTCCGCGTCCGTGGAATATCCGCTGTACCAGCCGCAGAACGGCTGGGCCGAACAGGAGCCGGAAGACTGGTGGCAGGCCGCCTGCACCACCATCCGTTCCATTCTGGAAAAAAGCCAGGTCAATCCGGCCGACATCGCCGGCCTGTCCCTGTCCGGCCAGATGCACGGCCTCGTGCTGACCGGGGATGACAACCTGGCCCTGGGCCGCGCCATCATCTGGTGCGACGGCCGCACGCAGGAAGACTGCGAAGAATTCACCCGCCTGGTCGGCGGCAGGGAGAGGCTGATCCAGATCAGCGCCAACCCCGCCCTGACCGGCTTCACCGCCGGCAAGGTGCTCTGGGAACGCCGCTGCCAGCCGGATCTGTGGGCCAAAGCCCGCCACATCCAGCTGCCCAAGGATTACGTCCGTCTCCGCCTGACCGGCGAATACTATATGGAAATGAGCGATGCCTCCGGCACCAACCTGCTGGACGTCCCGAACCGCTGCTGGTCCAAAGAGATCTGCGAGAAGATCGGCCTGGATATGGCGATGCTGCCGCCCCTGCTGGAAAGCTGCCAGGTGGCCGGCCATATCACCGAGGAAGCCGCCAGGCTGACCGGCCTGAAGGCCGGCATGCCGGTCGTCGCCGGCGCGGGCGACAATATGGCCGCCGCCATCGGCACCGGCGTGGTCGTGCCCGGCAAGGCTTTCACCACTATCGGCACCAGCGGCGTCGTCTTCGCCCACTCCGATACCGTACAGATCGACCCGGCCGGCCGGGTGCATACCTTCTGCGCCGCAGTACCCGGATGCTATACCGTGATGAGCGCCTCCCTGGCCGCCGGCCTGTCCCTCAAGTGGACGAGGGATACCTTCTTCCAGGCGGAAATCCAGGTGGCACAGGACATGGGTACGGATTCCTACGTGCTGATGAACAAGGAAGCCGCGAACAGCCCCATCGGCGCGAACCGCCTGATCTACCTGCCCTACCTGATGGGCGAGCGCTCCCCGATCCTGGATCCCGAAACCCGCGGCGTATTCTTCGGCCTGACCGCCATGCATACCAGGCAGGACATCGTCCGCGCGGTGATGGAAGGCGTCATCTATTCCCAGTGGCAGAACCTGAATGTGCTGCGCGGCATGCACGTTGCGCCGGACAGCATGCTGGCCTGCGGCGGCGGCGCCAAGAGCCCGTTCTGGCGGCAGATGATGGCCGATATGTTCGGCATGCCGGTTTCCACCCTGCAGAACACCGAAGGCCCTGCCTTAGGCGCCGCGATCCTGGCCGGCGTCGGTACCGGCGTCTTTGCGGATATCCCGACCGCCTGCCGTACCCTGCTCAAAGAGGGCGAACCCCTGCAGCCCGACATGGACCGCCACAATCAGTACGCCCCGTTCTTTGAGCTCTATCAGTCCCTGTACCCCGCTCTCAAGAACTGCTTCCATCAGCTCAATCAGCTGTAAGAAATCATACGCGTTCGGCGCCCCGGCTTCCCGGGGCGCTTTTCCTGTCCGAGGAACGTTTTTCGGGTTGTTGTTTTCCGTTTTCCGTGATAAGATACCGTTGAAACGAAACCTGACGTAAACAGATAAAACTCAGCGGCCGCCGCATACAGGCTGCCGGAAATACGGGAGCAACTGGTTATGAAAAAAACAAGAATCATTCTGATCTGGCTGACGGCCGCGCTGCTGATCACCGCGGTCATTGCCGCCGGGGTACTCCGGTGCCTGGACCGGTGGGCCCAGGACTGGCTGTTTCAGCGCGAAGGCATGCCGTCGTCAGACATCGTGATCATCGGCATCGACGAGACCGCGCTGGATCTCTTCGGCCCGTACAACACCTGGGACCGGAACATCATCGCCTCCGCCCTGGAAAAGCTGGGAGCCGATCCCGGTAAACTGCCGGCCGTCGTCGCGCTGGATATCCTGTACGCAGGCAGCAGCTCACAGGCAGCGGACGAACGGCTCGCCCGGGCCGCGGAAAAGCTCGGCTGTGTGGTGACCGCCTCGCTGGCCGAATTCGGCACGGAGATCCAGTGGGAAGACGGCCACGCCGTATCGCTGGACAATCAGGCGGTCGTCGCCTATACGGAGCCGTATGAGGCGCTGAGAGATGTCACCCGGCAAGGGCACATCAACGCCATGTACGACACGGACGGCGTGATGCGGCATGCCCTGCTGTATGTGGATACCCCCGCCGCGGGGCGTGTCCGGTCCCTGGCCTGTGAGACGGCGTCCGCCTATCTGTCCACCCGGGGGCAGGAACTGAAAACGCCGGACGTCAGCTCTTCCGGCCAGTTCTACGTGCCGTACACCGCGAAGCCGGGCCGGTATTCGGACGGCATTTCGATCGCCATGCTGATCGCCGGCAGGATCCCTGCCGATTACTGGGCCGGGAAGATTGTACTGATCGGCCCGTATGCCCCGGCCCTGCAGGACGCGTTCTTTACCCCCATCGCCCGGGCGGAAAAAATGTACGGGGTTGAAATCCACGCCAACGTGATTCAGAGCCTGGTGGAAGGAAAAAGCAAAAAAGACGCGCCGGACTGGGCCCAGGCCCTTGTCCTGCTGACCGTCTGCCTGGCCGCCATGGCGTTTTATCTCAGGTGGCCCGTCGCCCGGGGCGCTGCCCTCTGCGCCGGGCTGGCCGTACTGGGCGCCGCGCTGCCGCTGCTTTTCTATCATCTGGGGCTGATCACCCATCCGCTCTGGGTCCCGGCCGCCGCGGTCGTCCTGTTCATCATCGCCCTGATCGTCCATTATATCTCCTCCCTGCTGGAAAAACGGGCGCTGATGCTCGAAAAAGAGCGGATCGGGGCGGAACTGGCCCTGGCAGCCCGCATCCAGTCCAGCGCGCTGATCCGGGAGTTTCCCGCTTTCCCGGACCGGAAGGAATTTGACCTCCGTGCGTCCATGCTGCCCGCCAAAGAAGTCGGCGGGGACCTGTATGACTTTTTCATGCCGGACAGCGGCCACCTGGCCCTGGTGATCGGGGACGTATCCGGTAAGGGCGTCCCCGCCGCCCTGTTCATGATGGTGGCCATGGCCCTGCTCCGCCACATCGCCATGGGCGAAAAGAGCCCGGCCAAGGTCCTGCAGGCCGTCAACGCGGAAATCTGCGCGAGAAACCCGGAACAGATGTTCGTGACCGTCTGGCTGGGCATCCTCGAACTGTCCACCGGCAAACTGACGTGCGCCAACGCCGGGCACGAATACCCGGCCGTCAAGCAGCCGGACGCTCCGTTTGAACTGATCAAGGACAAACATGGCTTTGTCATCGGCGGCATGGACGGGGTCCGCTACAGGGAGTATGAGCTGGACCTGCAGCCCGGCGCCAAAGTATTCGTCTACACGGACGGCGTGACCGAAGCCACCAGCGAAGAGAAAGAGCTCTTCGGCAACGACCGTCTGACCGAAGCCCTCCGCAGCGCCGGAGACGGCGGACCCGTTGAGATCATGGAAGCCGTGAACCGGGCGGTGCAGCGGTTCGTCGGCAGCGCACCCCAGTTTGACGACCAGACGATGCTGTGCGTTCAGTACAACGGACCGTCGGATTCCGCTCCGGAAACAGAATAATCAGCCCCGGACGGAATCATCGGATTGTACGGGTCGAATCATTGGATCCGGTTGCGGACCGCCCTTCTTTATGGTATGATATCATTTGTACCACATAAGGAAGGGGATCATGATTACGAAATACGCAATCTACGGGGCTGGTTCCCTGGGGACCGTCCTGGGCGCCTATCTGACCAAAGCCGGGATCGGCATCGAACTGGTCAACCGGAACGAAGCCCATGTAAAAGCGCTCAATGAACACGGCGCGGTGATCGGCGGCACGGTGCGGATGACCGTCCCCGTTCACGCAATCCTCCCGGAGCAGATGAGCGGCCCATACGATGTGATCATTCTTTTGACCAAGCAGCTGGACAATGAGCGGACCGCCGCTTTTTTAAAACCCCTGCTGTCGGACGGCGGCGTCATCGTCACCCTGCAGAACGGGATCCCGGAGCCAGGGCTGGCGGAAATCGTCGGACGGAACCATGTGATCGGCTGCGTCGTCGAATGGGGCGCGACGATGACCGGGCCGGGGCACGTCAGCCTGACAAGCAGCCCGGACAGTCTGTCCTTCCACATGGGGCGGATGGAGGGCATCACCGATGAACAGTTTGACCGGGTCAAGGCCCTGCTGGAGCACATGTGTCCGGTGCATACGGAAAACAACCTGCTCGGTGCCCGGTGGAGCAAACTGCTGATCAACGCGACCTTTTCCGGCCTCGGGACAGCCGTCGGCGGGGTATTCGGCGACGTATCCGAAGGGAAAGCGCTGAAACCCCTCGCTGTCCGCTGCATGAAGGAATGCATCGACGTCGGCCGCGCGGACGGCGTCGCCTTCGCCCCGGTCCAGGGCAAGGACATTACAAAGCTGTTTTACTGGCGGACCGGGCTCAAGCGGGCATTCGCCGAGCTGATCCTCCCCGTCGCGATGAAGAAGCACCGGAACATCGAGCCGTCCATGCTGCAGGACCTCAAAAAGGGCAAGCCCTGCGAGATCGACGCGATCAACGGGATCGTCTGCCAGACCGGCAGAAAGCGCGGCGTACCGACCCCGGTGAACGACAGGATCGTCGAAGTGATCCACAAAATTCAGAACGGGGAGCTCAAAGCGGAGCCTGCCAACATCCGGTGGTTCCGGGATCTGCCCGGAACGTAATCCCCGCAAGTCAGCATGATGAAAGCGTCCGGCCAGGCCGGACGCTTTCATCATACTGATATACTGTTTACACGGCGGACGCCGTCTGCGCTTTGGGCAGCTTCTTTTTGGCCGGAGCTGCGGGGAGCTTCCGTTCCCCCAGGGTCAGGACCGGTTTTTCCGCCTTTTCGATGACGTCCCGGGTGATCACGCAGCGGTTGATCTCCTTGCGGGAAGGCAGGTCGAACATGGTGTCCAGCAGGGCTTCCTCGATGATCGCGCGCAGGCCCCTGGCGCCGGAGCGCAGGCGGATCGCCTTCTCGGCGATGGCGGTCAGGGCGTCGTCCTCAAAGGAGAGCTCGACCCCGTCCAGCTCCATGAGCTTTTTGTACTGCTTGGTCAGGGCGTTCTTCGGCTCTTTCAGGATCCGGACGAGGGCTTCCTTGTCCAGCGGATCCAGCGATACCGTGACCGGCAGACGGCCGACGAATTCCGGAATCAGGCCGAACTTCATCAGGTCTTCCGGCCGCATCTGGTGGAGGATCTGGCCGGCGTCCCTGGATTCGGCGCCCTGAATGTCCGCCCCGAAGCCCATCGACTTTTTTCCGACCCGGCGCTCGATGATCTGGGTCAGGCCGTCAAACGCCCCGCCGCAGATAAAGAGGATGTTGGTCGTGTCGATCTTGATGAGCTCCTGCTGGGGATGCTTGCGCCCGCCCTGCGGGGGAACGCTGGCCATCGTACCTTCCAGGATCTTGAGCAGAGCCTGCTGCACGCCCTCGCCGCTGACGTCGCGGGTGATGGAGACGTTCTCGCTCTTTTTGGCGATCTTGTCGATCTCGTCGATGTAGATGATGCCGCGCTGGGCCGCCTGCACGTCGCCGTTGGCGGCCTGGATCAGGCGCAGGAGGATGTTTTCGACGTCCTCGCCGACATAGCCGGCTTCCGTCAGGGTGGTCGCGTCCGCGATGGCAAAGGGCACGTTCAGGATCCTTGCCAGGCACTGGGCCAGGTAGGTTTTGCCGCAACCGGTCGGACCGACCATCAGGACGTTTGATTTCTGAAGCTCGATCCCTTCGGCGCGCTTGCCCGCGGAAATCCGCTTATAGTGGTTGTACACCGCCACACAGAGGGAGCGCTTCGCCTTTTCCTGGCCGATGACGTAATCGTCCAGCACCGCCTTCATCTCGGCCGGGGTCGGGATCTTGTCCAGTTTGGCGTTTTCCGGCATCACCAGATCGTCGGACATGATTTCCTGACAGAGGGTGATGCACTCGTCGCAGATATAGGCGTTCGGGCCGGCGATCAGGCGGCGGACCTGGTCCTGCGTTTTCCCGCAGAAGGAGCAGCGCGGCTTGCGCTGCAGCAGTTCATCGTTTTTGGCCATTTACTGTTACCTCTTGCCGCTCTTGGGCTGCGGCCGGTAGATTTCGTCGATGATCCCGTAGGCGAGGGCTTCCTCGGCGCTCATGAAATGGTCGCGCTCGACGTCCTGCTCGAGGATCTCAATGGGCTTGCCCGTCATATCAGCCATCAGGGCATTCATTTTCTGCTTGGTTTTGAGCAGCCACTCGGCCTGGATCCGCACGTCGGTCGCTTGACCCTGCGCCCCGCCGGAGGGCTGATGGATCATGACTTCGCTGTTGGGCAGGGCCAGGCGCTTGCCCTTTTCCCCCGCCATCAGCAGGAAGGCGCCCATGGACGCCGCCATGCCGATGCAGACGGTGCGGACCTGGCAGCGGACATAGTTCATCGTATCGTAGATGGCCATGCCGGCGGTCACGGAACCGCCCGGGCTGTTGATGTACAGGGAAATATCGGCGTCCGGGTTTTCCCGCTCCAGGAAAAGGAGCTGGGCGACCACGAGATTGGCCACATTGTCGTCGATGGCGCTGCCCAGAAACACGATACGGTCCCGCAGCAGGCGGGAATAAATATCAAACCCGCGCTCGCCGCGGCCGGTTTCCTCAATGACATAGGGGATCAGAGACATTTCGTTTCACCTCTTTTTTAAAATGGCTGGGCGATTGCCCAGCCAGTCCGCGGACAGCCGGGCGTTTCCGTCCTCCGGCGATTCCGCGCGTTCAGCCGCTGAGCGGCTGAAAGATCATTCTTCGGTCTTCTCTTCTTCTTCGGGTTCGGCGTCATCGATGGCTTCCATGATGTCGGAGGCAACCTTCGAAGCGTCCACCCGTTCGGCGGCGTCCTTGACTTCCACCACAGCGTCCGCCTTGATCTGGTCGACCACCTTGCGCAGCCTGGCATTCTCGCGCAGGGCTTCCATCATCCTGTCGTTCAGGGAGCTCTTGAAGCTCTCCAGATCCGTGCCGCGGCGCTTGGCCTCTTCCTCGATTTCCTTTTCGGCCTCTTCGTCGGTCAGTTCAGGGTTTTCCTTCCTGATGATCGCTTCGAGGACCAGCTGCATCTTGACGCGGTTGGAAGCCTGGGGCCGGTACATATCGCTGACCTGCTCTTCAGTCTGGCCGGTGTACTTGAGGTAATCCTCATACTTGAGGCCCTGGTAGAGCATGTTCATCTTCAGCTGGCGCTTCATCTGCTCGACCTCGTCGTCGATCATCGCCTGGGGGATATCGCAGTCGGAAGCGTCCACTACCTGCTGGATCAGTTCGTTTTCCAGTTCAACGTCGGCGTTCTTTTCCGCGTTGTCCGTCAGTTCCTTCTCAATGGCTTCCTTATATTCCGCAAAGGTGGAATAATCGGATACATCGGCGGCGAAATCGTCGTCCAGTTCAGGCTTGAGCTTGGCTTGGATGCCGTTCACCTTCACATGGAAGACGGCGGCCTTGCCGGCCAGTTCCTTGGACTGGTAAGGATCGGGGAAGGTGACGTTCAGGTCTTTTTCCTCACCGACGGCCATGCCGATCATCTGCTCTTCAAAGCCGGGGATGAACGTGCCGCTGCCGATCGCGAGGGTCTGGTTTTCGGCGGTGCCGCCCTCAAAAGCGACACCGTCGACCGTGCCGGCATAGTTCAGGTTGACCGTATCGCCGTCCTGCACGGGACGGTCGGTCACATCCTGCATGGTGGTTTCCTTTTCCACATCACGGTCGATGCGCTGACTGATATCTTCCTCAGTGACCTTGTGGACGTACTTGGTGGCCTTGAGGCCCTTGTAATCGCCCAGCTCCACGTCCGGCTTCACATACACCAGGACGGCGAATTTCAGGTCCTGACCGGCGCCCATCTGCTCCATCTTGTCGATTTCCGGCCGGTCCACGACGGACAGATCGTTTTCCTCCACCGCTTTCTGGTATACGTCGGGGAAGATGATATCCAGGGCGTCTTCATAGAAAACGCTGTCCCCGTACATCTTCTCGATCACCTTGCGGGGGGCGTGGCCCCTGCGGAAGCCGGGCACCTGCACGCGGCCGCGCATTTTGAGATATGCCTTCTGCACAGCGGCGTCAAATTCCGCCGCGGGAACTTCAAACGAGATCTTTACCTGATTGCTGGAAACTTTTTCGACCGTGCTGGCCATATACCGGAACCCCTCCATATTCTAAAAGGTCTTGAAATAGTATCGATTCGCGTTCTTTCCATAAAAAACGCCAAAATTTATATTACACCTTATCCCGGGAAATTGCAAGATATTTTTCTGTAAAAACCGGGTACGGCCCTGCGCCGGTATGATCGTGAAGTCTTCCGGAAAAAGTCCCGCTTTTTTATCCGCCGCGCACTTGATCAAACGGCTGTTTTTTACTATAATTCAATCAGGAATCTTACTGTATCCACACCGGGCTTTCTGCGGAGGAAAAAATGAAAAACGGAACATCGGATGAAATCCTGAATCTGCTGGCCAAGCGCTTTCCGGACGATCAGTCCCTCTATACCGAAATCATCAACCTGAAGGCCATATTGAACCTGCCGAAAGGGACGGAGCACTTCATGTCCGACCTGCACGGCGAATATGCGGCTTTCTGCCACATCCTGAACAACTGCTCCGGCGTCATCCGGGAAAAAACGGAAAAAGAGTTTGCCGGGGAAATGACGGAGGAAGAGCGGGACGATTTCCTGACCCTGATTTACTATCCGGCGGAAAAGCTGGCCATGGAGGAAGAGCTGGGCCATGTGACGCCCGCCTTCTATGAAAAAAACCTTTACCGCCTGATCCGGCTGAGCCGCTCCCTTTCCTCCCGCTATACACGAAGCAAAGTCAGAAAAGCCATGCCGCCCCAATACGCTTACGTCCTGGACGAGCTGCTGCACGCCCAGCCGGACGAGGATAACAACCAGCTGGCCTACCACCAGAAAATCCTGGAGACCCTGATCGAACTGGGCAGCGCGGATGAATTCATCGAAGCGCTCTGCGTGCTGGTCAAGCGGCTGGCCGTGGACCGCCTGCACATCGTCGGGGACATCTTTGACCGAGGCCCGCATCCGGACCGGATCCTGGACCTGCTGCTCCATCACCATGCCGTCGATTTCGAGTGGGGCAATCACGACATCCTCTGGATGGGGGCAGCCAGCGGGAACGAGGCAAGCATCGCCGCGGTCGTCCGCAACTGCCTGAACTACGACAACCTGGACGTTCTGGAGAGCGGCTACGGCGTTTCCCTGCGCCCGCTGACCCTCTTTGCCGAAAGGACCTATCCCGGCCTGCCGCTCCGGGAGGCGCAGCTGCAGGCCATCATGGTCATCATGTTCAAGCTGGAAGGGCAGATCATCCTGCGGCATCCGGAATACCATATGGCGGACCGCCTGCTGCTGGACAAGATGGACCTGGAAAAGCACGAAATCACCATCGGGGAAAACACCTGGCCGCTCAAAGACATCGCGTTCCCGACGCTGGACCCGGCCCATCCGTATGAGCTCAGCCAGGGCGAAAGGGAAGTGATGAACGCCTTCGGCCATTCCTTCCGCCACAGCGAACGCCTGTCCCGGCACATGGACTTCCTGTATGAGCACGGGAGCATGTACCGCGTGTTCAACAACAACCTGCTGTTCCACGGCTGCATCCCCATGACAGACGGGGGCCGCTTCCAGGCGGTCGACTTCGCCGGGGTCGAATATTCCGGCAAATCCATGATGGACCATTACGACGCCCTGGCCCGGGCCGCCTATCACCGTCACGTGCCTTCGGCGGTGGACTTCATGTGGTACCTGTGGTGCCATCACCTGTCCCCCGTCTGCGGCCGGCGCATCAAGACCTTCGAGCGCGCCTACGTGCTGGACAAGGCTGCCTGGGAAGAGCCGCAGGACCCCTACTACCGCCACTGCGAAACCGAAGAAGGGTGCCTGAGGGTGCTGCGTGAATTCGGGCTCACCAACGACGAAGCGCACGTGATCAACGGCCATACCCCAATCAGGGTCAAGGAAGGCGAAAGCCCCCTGAAGGCCGGCGGCAAACTGGTCGTGATCGACGGCGGTTTCAGCCGTTCCTTCCACAAGCGGACCGGCATCGCCGGGTATACCCTGATCGGCAATTCCCACGGCCTGCGCCTGGCGTCCCATCAGCCGTTCACTTCCATCCAGGACGTGCTGAAAAAGAATGCCGACATCCATTCCGATTCCAAGGTGTTCTTCACCTACCGCCAGCGCTTCATGCTCGGCCGGACAGACACCGGCCGTGCCATTCAGAAGGAGATCGGCCTGCTGCAGGACCTGCTGGACGCTTACCGCAGCGGCTGGCGGCCGGAAGCATGATAATAATACGTAATATGTAATGCATAATGCGTAATGCGCGCCTTTGGCGCGGAGAATGGACCCGGCTCTTCTGAGAACAAAATCAGTCTGTTCGCAAAGCAAAATCCGCACCGTCCGGCGCGGATTTTGCTTTCACAGCATTTCATTATGCATTACGAATTATGACTTGACGATTGCTTCTGCACCGCAAAGCATCTCGGCGCGTCCTGCCCGGCGTTTATAAACGTGTGCTCCAGGCAGTTGAACTGCTGAGGCTGCAGGGAAGCAAACAGATCTTCCAGGAAGGCAAGCTCCTGCTTTCCTTCCGGGTGGCCCGGGTAGCAGCAGATCAGCGCCATGCCGCCCGGGCGGATCAGCGAGAGCGCCTGGCGGACCGCCTCCTCCGTGGAAGACAGCAGGGTCGTCACCGTCTTGTCCCCGCCCGGAAGCCAGCCAAGATTGAACACCACCAGATCCGGCGCTTCAGGCACAAGCTCCGCCATCTTTGCATGGCTCTCCTGAAACAGGGTCACGCGGCCGAGCAGACCGGCGGCATCCAGCCGTTCCCTGGTCGCCCGAACGGCAGCCTCCTGCACATCAAAGGCAAACACGCGGCCTTTCTCCCCGACCAGGCGGGCCAGCGTTTCCGTGTCATGGCCGTTGCCCATGGTGGCATCCACCGCGGTGCTGCCGTCCTGCAGGATTTTTTCCATATATTCCCGGGCGATGTACCGGGCCGACCGCAGGGTGTACTCACTCATACAGCTTTTTGAGCGAGCGGATTTCCGCTTCCGTCAGGTAGCGCCAGCGGCCGCGGGGCAGGTCATCGAGCTGCAGGGGACCGAAACCGATCCGCTTGAGCGCCGTCACCGTGCTGCCCACCGCCTCGAACATCCGCCTCACCTGGCGGTTGCGCCCTTCATGGATGGTGACGGTCACATAGGAATGATCGCCCTCCGTCTTGGTGACGCGGACTTTGGCAGGCGAGGTTTTCCGTTCGTCCAGCACCACGCCGCCGCGAAGCACCCGCACCATTTCAGGGGTGACCGTCCCCTGCACCCTGGCCAGATAGGTCTTGTCCACCTCATTGCTCGGATGCAGCAGCTTGTCCGTCATCGTCCCGTCGTTGGTCAGCAGCAGCAGGCCTTCGCTGTCATAATCGAGCCTGCCGACCGGAAAAAGGCGGACGCCGAGATGGTCGAAATGGCTCAGAACGGTCGGCCTTCCTTCCGGATCGGAGGCGGTGGTCATTTCCCCGGCGGGTTTGTGGTACATGATATAGACCTGCTTTTTTTCAGGCTCCACTTTTTTGCCGTTCACCCGGACGACGTCGGTCTCTTCCACCTGGGTGCCCATTTCCGTCACCGTCCGGCCGTTCACGCTGACCTTGCCCGCGGCGATCATTTCCTCTGCGTGCCGGCGGCTGGCCACGCCGCAGAGGGCCAGATATTTCTGAAGTCTCATCATGTTTTATGCCTTCCAAAGGGAGTGAAGATTGCAGTACGCATAGACCGCCAGGACCTCTTCCCCCGGAAGAAGGGCGAAAACGACCCTGGGCTCCATGCCCGGGGCAAGCGCCTTGCGCTGATTGCCCAGATTGGTCGACAGGGCGACCCATTCGATATAATGCTCTTCGAGCATCGGATGCGGCGCAGACCCGACCGAAACATACGCCCTGCCGTCCCGGACCTCCAGCACCGGAATATGCTTCTCCCTGGATGCTTCCGTCGTTCCGGCAGTCAGCTCTTCCATCGGCTCGCCGCAGCAGCATACCGGGCATCTGGACGCTTTCAGCAGCGCCGCCATCTGTCCGCACTTTTTGCAGCGGAAAAATCTCATCTCCATACATGTCCTCCTGACCGGCCCGGTTTGCTCCGGGCTTTTTTCTATTTTCATTGTATATGATTTTGCATCCGTTGGCAAGCGTTTTCTCCGCTCATTTCAGGCTGTCCGGCAGAATACTGATTTCCCCGGAGACCAGGGTTCTGAGGCTGCTGTCCGCCAGGCGGACCACCAGGGCGCCCCGGTCATCGATCCTCTCCCCCATCGCGCGGAAAGTCTGCCCGTTCTGGACAAAAGAAAGGCCGCGGCCAATCACGAGCGAATGCTCCCGGTACGTGTCCATCCACAGTGAGGTATCCGGAAGAACGGAAGCCAGGCGCAGAAAGCAGGCCGCCGTCCGGGCCGCCAGCTCATTGCGGTTCAGGCGGCCGATGCCGCCCGCCTTTTCCTGCAGTTCGTCCGGAAAAACAGACGTAGTCAGGTTGTACCCGATCCCGCAAAGCAGCAGGGCCGTCTGACCGCTTTCCAGGTCAGAGATCGCTTCCGTCAGGATCCCGGCCACCTTTTTCCCCTGAAAATACAAATCATTCACCCACTTGATCCCAAGCTGCGGGCCGCCCATGTCCCGGACCGCAAGCAGGGCGGCGACCGCCATCGCCTGCGTGGCGAGCGCCGCGTCTTTCAGGGGCAGGCGGACCGGCAGGGCCACCGTCATATACAGGCCGGTTCCTTCCGGAGAGAAAAAGCTGTGGCCCTGCCTGCCGCGCCCAGCCGTCTGCGTTTCCGCAGCGAACAGGGCAGGACCCGCCAGTTCCTGCGCCCGCCTCCGGGCTTCTGAATTGGTGGAGTCAATTGAGGAAAAACAGAACACATCCGCCGGCGTCCCCAGTTCCGAAAGGCGCAGGCGGATTTCATCGGCCCTGAGAAGATCTGCATCCGCCCGCAGCCTGTATCCCAGCCGGGGTACCGCTTCGATCCGGCAGCCTTCTTCTGTCAGGGTACGGATCGATTTCCAGACAGCTGCGCGGGAGACCCCGCATTCCCTGGCCAGCGCTTCGCCGGAAAGATATTGCCCCTGGTTTTTTTTGAGTGACAGCAGCACCCGCTGTCTGAGTTCTGACATACCTGCTCCTCCGAATTGTAGGATATTTCAGTATAGATATATCTTTGTTCAGCTCATGATTCAAAAAAAAATCATCTCATCCCCGCAATTTGGAAAACGTATAATTGTGCTGATTTACCAGTAATATACGCTTCATTATCGGTTTGTTTGCTTCTTATTTTTTATGCTTGCGGATTGTTGTACGGATTGACATTTCATTATTTGTATGATAAAGTAGACGCATGCGGAACGCATGTAGATTTGCTTGAAACGGAGGCTTATCTGATGCCGTCTAACCCTAAAAAAATGCTGATCGTCGCGGTTCTCGAAATCCTTCGGAGATATACCGATGAACACCACCGCCTGATGCAGGCCCCTCTGCTTGCCCTGCTGGAAAAGGATTACGGCCTGAAGGTGGACCGGAAAAGCCTTCGCCACAATATCGAAGACCTGATCAACGCCGGCTATCCGCTGCGGTACCAGCGCGGATGGTATTATCAGCACGAGTTTGTCCGGGAAGAAGTCGATCTTCTGGCCGAAAGCGTCATTAAAAATCTGTCCCTTCCCGCTGAAACCATCTGCCGGCTCCTGAACAAAATCGGCGCCCTGATCCCCATATGCCAGGAACCGCCGCTTGCCGGTTCGGACGCCGAAAAGCTGATGCTGCTCGAACGGGCCGCCGCAGAAGGAAAGTCCGTATCCTTCCAGGCTTCCGGAACGCATTATTCCCGCATGACCCTGCTTCGGATCGAACGGGAAGGCAGGGCTGTACTCAGAAGCGCCGCCGCGAACGCCGAAGAGCCTCTGCCGGAAGAAAACTGGCAGGTCACCGTGCAGGACATGGATTCCCTTGAAACCACCGTTTTCCCGCTTTGTTCCCTGTCAGACGTCACGATCGAATAATACTTTCAGGGTTTCCTGCCATGAGAAGGGCTGCTGCAGCCGATGCGCTGCGGCAGCTCTTTTTGCGCTGCGGCGCCTTATTCCGCCGTTTCCTCCGCGCCGCCCGGCAGATCGGGGCATGCTGACTCTTCCGGTACGGCGAAGGAGATCAGCGGCCGCAGTTTTTTAAGCGCAGCGGTTCCGATGCCCCGGATAGCCAGCAGGTCTTCCGGCAGACGGAAGTATCCATTTTTTTCTCTTTCTTCGATGATCCGTTCCGCAAGCACCGGGCCGACGCCCGGCAGGAGGATCAGCTGGTCCGGACCGGCCGTGTTGATCATGACCCCGTCGTCCGGAAAATCCTCAGGCGGCGGAAGGACCAGCCGCTCCGCCGGAGCTGCATGGGCGGCAGAATACGCCGCCGGGGCGGGCAGGGGCAGAAATGTCCTGTAAAGCATGACCGCCGCGGCCAGCAGGCAGATGACGCTGACGGCCAGCAGCCCGGCTGTCAGCATCCGTCCGGCGTTTCCTGACAGGACCTTCGGCGGCCGGATCCTGACGGACGGACGGCTGCCCCTGTTCTCTTTTTCCAAGAGCAGTTTCCGGTATTCCGCCCTCAGCTCGTTCAGCGCTCTTTCTTCTTCCGGGGCAAAATGTACTTCCCTGTCCCGTTTCACTGAATCTGCCGGCGGACCTTCTGGCCCTGCGCGGTGTCCTCCACGATATAGCCTTTTTCCTTCAGCTGATCCCGCAGGCTGTCAGAATCCGCCCAGCGCTTTTCTTTCCGTGCGGCGGCGCGCTGGTCCACCAGGGCCTGGATTTCATCCGGCAGCTTTTCTTCGGCCTTCTGCATCAGAATGCCCAGGATATCCGTCAGTTTGAGCAGGGTCTGAAGGCATCCGTCCACCGCGCGCAGGGATGATGCCTGGTTCAGGCTGGTGTTGGCGTCCTGTACCAGCTGGAACAGCGCGCCCAGCGCGTCCGCGGTATTCAGGTCGTCATCCATGGCTTCTTCAAACCGGGCGGCGTAGCCGTTCATCCGCTCCAGCAGGGCTTCTTCCTCCGCCGTCAGCGCTTTGGCCGCGGCGTTGGCGCGCAGGAAAATCATCTGGTCCCTGGCCGTGTACAGGCGGGTCAGGGAAGCGTGGGCCTGGGCGATCATGTCCCGGGAGAAATTGAGCGGGCTTCTGTAATGGGCGCTGAGCATGAAGAAGCGGACATCCTCGGCGGAAAACTCCTTCAGGATATCCCGGATGGTGAAGAAATTTCCCTTTGACTTGGACATCTTTTCGTTGTCAATGTTGATGAATCCGTTGTGCATCCAGTAATGCACGAAAGGCTTCCCTGTCGCTCCCTCCGCCTGGGCGACCTCGTTTTCATGGTGCGGGAAAAGCAGGTCCTTCCCGCCGGTGTGGATATCGAAGGTTTCCCCCAGGTACTTCATGCTCATGGCGGAGCACTCAATGTGCCAGCCCGGCCGGCCGGGGCCCCAGGGACTGTTCCAGCTCGGCTCGCCCGGCTTGGCTGCCTTCCACAGGGCAAAATCCGCCGGATGCTTTTTGTCGTTGTCCACGTCGATGCGGGCGCCGGCTTCCAGATCGTCCATGTTCTGGCCGGACAGTTTTCCGTAGCCGGGGAAGGCGCGGGTGTCGAAATAGACATCCCCGTTGACCGTATAGGTCAGGCCGTTGCCTTCCAGCCTTTTGATCAGCCTGATAATGTCCCCGATATGCTCGGTCGCGCGCGGATGAATGGTGGCCGGATGGATTCCCAGGGCCAGGGCGTCTTTGAAGTACTCGTCGATAAAGCGGTCGCCCAGTTCCTTGACGGTGATCCCCTCCTGGTTGGCCCGGCGGATCATCTTGTCGTCAATATCCGTGAAATTCTGCACGAAGGTGACCTTGAAGCCTTTGTACTCCAGGTACCTGCGCAGAATATCGAACATGATGAAGGGACGGGCGTTGCCGATATGGAAATAGTCATAGACGGTCGGCCCGCAGGAATACATGCGGATCTCGCCCTCGTGGATGGGCACCAGTTCTTCTTTTCTGCGGGTGGCGTCATTGTACACTTTCATTTTCGTCTACCTCCTGTCGGACTTCATTCATGGCGCATTGCTTTTCCAGCGCGGCGACGCGGGCGGAAAGCTGGTTGAAACGTTCGAGCACCGGATCGGGCAGGTTGCCGTGCTCCAGATCGATCTCCGGTGCTTTGCCCTTCTGCCGAACGATGCGGCCGGGGTTGCCGACCACGGTACAGTGATCCGGCACGTCACGCAGCACGATGGCCCCGGCGCCGACCTTCACGTGATCCCCCAGGGTAATCGGCCCGAGCACCTTTGCCCCGGCGCCGACCGTCACATGGCTGCCGATCGTCGGGTGGCGTTTGCCGGTATCCTTGCCGGTGCCGCCGAGGGTAACCCCCTGATACAGGGTCACATCATCTCCGATCACCGTCGTTTCCCCGATGACGACGCCGGAGCCGTGGTCGATAAACAGGCGCTTTCCGATGACCGCTCCGGGGTGGATCTCGATCCCGGTGCGGCGTCTGGCCCGCTGGCTGATCCAGCGCGCGTAGATGATATGGCCCTTTTCATAGGCCCGGTGGGCCCGCCGGTGGCTGCGGATCGCCTTGACCCCCGGATAGCACAGCAGGACTTCCCACCTGCTGTGCGCGGCCGGGTCCCTGGAAAGGACCGTTTCGATGTCTTCCTTCAGCGTACGGAACATGATGCCTCCTGCTGCGGTCCGGCCGGCGCCTGTCTGCCGGAACCGGCGGCTGATACTGGTTCTCCCCTGATCCGTGCCCGTCCGCATATGGATCAGATACAAATCATGATGAAAGAAAAAAGCCTGACTTTTTAAGACAGGCTCAAAGCTTGCATCCACTTAAAGAATACCGGTCGGCCGGTAACGCGGCCAGCGGGGCGGCATTTCCTCCGCCCATGCTCCGGAGCGCACTTTCCTTCCTGCCGCGGGCAGCCTCCCAGCCAGCGGGCGGCCCTCTCTTGGCGGCAGCGGTGAAAGGAATTTTTTCTCCTTCACGGCATATGGATATTATAATTCTCCCGAATAAGAATTGTCAACCGCAAAAATGTTGCTTTCCTGCGCGTTCTGGACCGGCTCCGTCCTGTCGGCCCGCCGGTATTCCCCGTCTTCCTGCAGAATCCACGCCTTGGCGTTATCCTGAATCTCAAAGAGGATATCCCGCTGGATCCGCTGCCGGATCGCCTCGTTCTCCACCGGGAACATCAGCTCGATCCGCTTGTCGAGGTTGCGGGTCATCAGGTCGGCGCTGGACAGGTAGATCACCGGGTCGCCCTCATGGCAGAACAGATAGCATCGGGCATGCTCGAGAAAACGGCCGACAATCGAACGGATCTGAATGTTGTCCCGCCCCTTGATGGACAGACAGCAGGGGCCGCGCACGATCATCGTGATCGGCACGCCGCTGTCGGCCGCCCTGTACAGGCGGTTGATGATCTTTTTATCGGTGCAGCCGTTGCATTTGATGGTGATGCCGGAGATCAGGCCCTTTTCGGCGTTCTCGATCTCCTCGTCGATCAGGTCGGTCAGTTTGTCCCGGATATCGTCGGGCGAGGCGACCAGCTTGGTCAGGGAAGAATTCTCCGTATAGCCGGTCACCATATTGAAAAACGCTCCCGCGTCCTCCCCGATGACTTCGTCCGCCGTCAGCAGGCCCATATCGGTATACAGGCTTGCCGTCACGTCGTTATAATTCCCTGTGCCCAGATGCACGTAGCGGCGCAGGCTGCCGCTTTCCCGGCGGAGCACCAGGGTGATCTTGCTGTGGCATTTGAAATTGGGTACGCCGTAGATCACGTGGCAGCCGGCTTTTTCGAGGGAATCGCACCAGTTGATGTTGTTTTCCTCGTCGAAACGGGCGCGGATCTCCACCAGCACGGTGACCTGCTTGCCGTTTTGGGCCGCACGGACAAGGGCGTCGACGATCTGGCTCCTGCCGCTGACGCGGTAGAGGGTCTGCTTGATGGCCAGCACGTCCTCATCGTCCGCCGCGGCCTTCAGGAAACGGATGACCGCATCAAAGGAATCATACGGATGATGGAAAAACAGATCCCCCTCCCGGATCCGCTCAAACATATCCATCCCCTGTTTGAGCTGTTCGTCCAGATGGGCTGTGAATGGCGCGAAGCACAGGTCGCCGCAGCCCTCCAGAGAGGAAATCTGCTTCATGAAATAAGTCGGGTCAATGGGGCCGGGGATCCGGAAAATGGCGCGGTTGGCGACGCCCAGGTATTTTTTGAGCAGCAGCAGCAGGCGGTTGTCAAAGCTGTCCGGGATCTCCAGGCGGACGATCTGGCCGAACTTGCGCTTCTTGAGGTTCCGCTTCATTTCGCTGATCAGGGTATCCGCGTTGGAATCGTTGTAGTAGAAATCCTGATTCCGGGTCAGCCGGAAAGGCTGGGCGCAGACCGGCCGGACGCCGAGCACCTTTTCCGCGCAGCCGACGATCAGGTCTTCCAGCAGGATAAACGTGCCCCGGCCTTCCTGAGCCGGCAGGGGCACGCAGCGTTTGAGGTTCTTGGGCACCGGCATGAGGCTGAAGCGCAGGGAAGCGCCGGCGTTTTTCTGCGGCAGCAGCATGGCCAGGTGAAGGCATTTGGGGGCCAGCAGCGGGAAAGGCCTGCGCGGATCGATCGCGTACGGCGTCAGCAGCGGGGCGACCTCCCGGTCAAAAAAGTCCCGCGCGAAAGCCAGCTGCGCTTCGTTCAGCTCCTGAAAGCGCAGAAAGACAATCCCGGCCTTTTTCAGATCCGGCAGATACATTTCGTTGAGGATCTGGTATTGCCGGGCGATCTGCTGGCGGACTTCCAGCCCGATCTGCGTCAGCTGCTCGTATGGGGTCATGCCGGAAATATCGGTCTTGGTGCTGCCGGTGGTGATCTCCCGCTCCAGTGAGCCGACCCGGACCATGAAGAACTCGTCCAGGTTGCTTTCGCAGATGGAAATGAATTTTCCCTTCTCCAGCAGCGGATTATCCGGATTGGCCGCTTCCTCCAGGCAGCGGCGGTTGAAACGGATCCAGCTGAGCTCACGGTTGAAGTATCTCTTCTTCATGAATAACCGTCCTTTTGTTGTTCTCAGTCAACCAGCTTGCTGGTCAGGGTGATCAGCGTCACGGCCGGCGGGTTCATAAAACGGATGGACCAGGGGCTGTACACACGGGCGGCGCCCAGGCCCGGGCTGATATACTGGGAAATCCCGTACAGCGTGTTCAGCCCGCTCAGCCCCTTCCCGCCGGGAAACCACCTGTCCTGCCCGTACAGGCCGACGGAGCCCGGGATACAGACCGGCCCTGCCGGCGGCAGAAGGAACTGGCCGTTGTTGTAATGCCCGGCCAGGACCAGGGATACCGGTTTTGCGTTGTTGCGCAGCCCGTCCGCCTCGCTGTAGCGCAGTTCGGCCAGGCCGTCCTGCGAATACGGCACATGGGTCACGCAGATTTTGAAGTCCCCGCTCTTCATCCGCCGCAGGGCTTCCTCCGTCCGGTCGATCCGGTCCAGCCAGTATTCAACCGCCTGGAGGGCCGCGCTTTTCTCCGTGGAATCCGGCTGATTCAGCAGCTGCCGCTGACTGTCCTGCATGGAGCGGCGGGAATTGTCCACATCCATATCGTAGACAGGCGCCGGACAGAACCAGAGGACGGATTTTCCCACCTGAATCTCGTACGGCGCGTCCAGATAGACGGCACCGAAGCTTTCGGCCCGCTGAATATACTCCGCCTTGGCGGAATCGCCCGCGTGCGGGACAGACACGATCGGGGGCGGGTCCTCGTCTCCGGCCGCCAGAAAGACCGGCACGCTCCGGCCGATCAGCGTGATCAGCTCCATCAGCTGGGCGTCGTTTCCTTCCGGGGAAAGGCTGTCCCCGCTGATGACGACGGCGTGATACCGCAGCGACTTGATGGCCGCCTCGATGCCCTCCTGGCCGTGGCCGAAGGAGGCGCCGTGCAGGTCGCTGATATGCAGGATTTTAAAACCCTCCAGCGAGGAGGACAGGGACGGTATCGTCACGGACTGGCGGATCAGCTGTACCTGCCGGTTGATAAACCCGTTGACCAGCGCCGCCGCGGTGACCAGGATGACCGTCAGCAGCAGCGCCACCGCCGGACCTCTGCGGCGGCGCCGGATCTTCTCCCGTGCAAAAATCGGATCAGCGTACTGCCTGCCCATGCCTTCCTTCTCCCACCAGTTTTCTGTCGCGAACTATTATACCTTCCGCCCGGCTGATTTGCAACGGGAAGGAAAAATTATTTACCCCTCCTCATGAGCCTGCCCGGCTCTGCTCACAGCCCCGTTCGGACGCTCCGGGCCGAAATAGTCCGGCGTTTCCCCCAGGGAAACCTTCCCGATCAGCTCATCGAAGGTCAGCTCGCCGCCCTGTCGGGGCATCACCGCGCTGTCCGGCGCCTGGCTGCGGCAGACCTCCCGCATGGCGCAGCGCACGCACGGGCTCTCCTGGCCCGGCAGGACCAGCGGAGCGGCGCAGATGACCCCCTGACGGATCTTTTCCGCCATGACCGAAGCCGCTTTCCTGGCATGTTCCATCAGCCGGCGCATTTCTTCCAGCGTGGCCAGCTGCCTGTTTTTGAGGAAATCCCCGTCCGCCCTGATCAGGGAAGGCATCGAAAGCGGCGGGTCTCCGTCGTCCATCAGGCGGATCACGGCGGCGTCCCGCAGCGTGATGCCCTTGAGGCTCAGCGCCTGGGCCAGCTTGCGCTCGATGTCCGCTTTTCTATCCGGATCGGCCAGCAGCGGGTCGGCCAGGTGGAAATAGTATGCCCCTGCCGGAATGCCGTCTTCCAGTGAATTCATGACCGCGTTCAGATAGATCAGCAGCTGCAGCTGCGTTCCCCAGAAGATTTTCGAGGGCTCCAGGCTCATATCCGGCATTTTAAAATCGGTCACGCGGAAATACAGGCCCGCGTCCCCCTGGCAGCGCTCCACCCGGTCGATGATTCCCCGGACGAGCACCCGGCTCCCGTCGGACAGGGTCAGCACGACCGGGGGCAGGCCGCCGTCATCATAGCCGAATCGGAGCTCGGCGTCCCCCATCTGCTGGCGAAACGCGGAATGCCTGGCCGCCTGGGTGAACGTCCAGGCCGCCCGGAACAAAAGACGGCGGTAACGCTGATAATCGTAGCGGCGCAGGGCTGAATCCTCCATCAGGCCCTGCATCATCGGGTCCATGGCCTCCCGGGCGGCGCTGTCCATCAGCTGTTCGACTTCCTGCCTGGTGACCTTCGGCCAGTCCGGCAGGCTGGGCAGGAGCCTGGCAAATCCTTCCATGGCCCGGTGATAGAACGACCCCGTGTCGGACGGCTGAAGCTTCCAGACGGCGCGCTGCCTGGGCTTGAGGCCGTACACAAAGAAATGTCTGAACGGGCAGACCGCGAAGGTCTCCACCCGGTTGACGCTGGTGACCCGGTCCAGAAAGAGCTGGTGGGAGACCTCGGGCGGAAGGGGCGCCTGAAGATCCCGGACGGCGAAGGCGTCCAGCAGGGCGGATGCCCTTTCCGGCTCCCTCTGACAGACATAGCGCCAGGCGTCCCGCCATTCCTCCGTCATCAGACTGCTTCTCAGTTTTTCCCCCAAACCTTCCAGGGCGGGCAGCAGGGCCACCGGTCGCGCCGGCCCCTGCGGGGCGGTGACGCCCCCTTCCTCCACCAGGGCGGGAAACATCCTGCGGACGGTGCCCAGCAGGTCCAGCGGCCTGAGCGCCGTACCGTCCTGCAGGGCCTGGGCATGGGACAGGTACAGGCGTCTGCCAGCGTCTGTCAGGGCTTTGTAGACGTCCAGCCGGGACAGAAGCAGACGGCCCTGCCGGTCCAGGGACAGGTGGACCTTCAGCTGCTTTTCCGCCGTGAGCTTCTCTTCTTCGGTCATCAGGCCGCTGTCGTCCCGGCTCAGGATCCCGTCGTTCAGGCCCATCACGAACAGATAGTCCGGCCGGGTCAGCGCGGCGTTGCCCAGCACCCCGCAGATCACGCTGTCGGCGCTCTGCGGCAGGGCGGACAGCTCCGCGTTCTCCAGGCCCGTCTTCAGCAGCCCGGCCGCTTCCGCGCCTGTCATCCGGCTGCCGCCCGCCAGCTCATGCATCTGGTCCAGCAGGTCCATCAGCGTTTTCCAGACCTGGCGGAGCTGGCTGGCTTCTTCCGGTTTTCCGGCCTGTTCCAGCGCATCCGCCTGGGAAAGCATTTTCTCATAGGCGCCGGTTCCGGAAAGGAACCCGAATAAAACGCCCAGGCTTTCGTCCGCGTCCCTGGCGTTCTTCAGACCCTCCCTCAGCGTTTCGAGCGGCTCCATCATCCGGGCGCGGACGGCCTCCATCTCCGCCGCCTGATCCCCGCCCCGGGCAAAAGGTCTGCGGAACATGTTTCCGCGGATGCCGAAGGCCAGGATGTAGTTTTCAAGAAGAAAGCCCTCTTCCTCCGTGACCGGCAGATAGCCCGTTTTGATCAGGCGGATCATATCGTCCGGATAATAGCCTCCGGCAACGGCCTCCAGTGCGGCGGTCAGAAAAGCCGCCGGGCCCAGGCGGTCAGCGGACAGCTTGCGGTTCAGATGATGCGGGATCCGGCAGGCGGTCAGCACTTCATCCAGAACGGAAAAATAGTGTTCTTCTGTCCCGCAGAGCACCGTCACAGAGGAAAACGGAACCCCCTGCAGCCACAGGGACAGGATCTCTTCGGCCGCATGGTGCGCCTCGGCATACGGGGAAGGCGCCGCATACAGGCGGACAGAGGACGGAACGGCGGCGTAGGTTCCGTGCTCCGGGCTGAGCAGGTTTTTTTCCAGGAAGGCAATGTCCGCCGGAAAGGAAACCGGTTCCTGAATCCGGGTCATGTCCGCCTGCCCAGGGAAGGCTTCCATCAGGCGCCCGACGCTCTCGGTCACAGGACCGAAGGCCTCGTCCTCCGGATCCCCGCACATCACGACGTCCACCGGCCCGCTGCCGGCCTGGGCCAGGGCAATCCGGCCCATTTCCTCCGTCAGCACGTCAAAGCCGCAGATGATCAGGCGGGCTTCCCGCAGCTCGTCCGACAGGGGGATCCGGCGGACCAGCTCTTCCAGGGCGTCCTCCCCGTCCACAAAACGGCCGGAAAGGCTCTCTTCATAGGCGGCATAAAGACGGGCCAGGTCGGTCAGTTTGTCACGCCCGGCCCCTTCGGGCAGGGAAGAAGCGTATTCCGCCAGCGCCTCCGGCAGGACCCGGGCGCGCTTGAACTCCGAGATCATCGCGCCGACACGGTCGCAAAGCCCCTGACGGCCGACCGCAGAGGCATAGTAGACCAGATGATCCTTTTCCCTTTCCAGGATCCGGGCCACCGTCATGGCCTTTCCCAGGCTGTCGATCCGGATCATGTCCGGCCCGCCGGCGCGGGAAAACACCCGTGACCTGAGCCGGGCTGGGGACAGTACGTCCACGTCAAAAAAACCTTCCGTCCCGAAATGCCGGATCAGCATCCGCTCGGCGGACAGGGTATACTGCTGGGGCACCAGCAGAAAGACAGGCTTTCCCGCGTCCCGCGCCTGCCGGACGAGCCGGGCCGCGCAGGGCCAGGTCTGGCCGGAGCGGCCGAAATAAAAGTGAATCATTTACTGATCTCTTCCGTTTCAAAGGTGCTGCCGCGCAGCAGATTGACCGCCCTTTCCAGCGCGCCGCGGCACCGGGGATTGTTCTTGTGCTCGCTGCCGACATGAAAAGAACTGCACAGGGCGTCCAGATCCTCCTGGGCGGTTTCAAACGACCGGAGCGCCGTCTCTGACACGGCCTCCAGGAAGCCGCGCTGATTCTCTCCGGACAGCCGCCTGCCCGCCTCGGCGATGAGTTCCGGCAGGTCTGACAGGCAGACGCCGTGGCCGGCGGCGAATGCGGCCCTGAACGTCCCGTCCTGCTGATACAGGCGGAAGAACGTTTCCCGGTAGGCTTTCACATGGTCATGCATGCTCTCGCAGACCAGGCAGCGGGAGGTGATTTCCCGCAGCTTTCTGGCCGCCTTGTCCGTATTCCGGCCCCCGAAGAGGCTTCCCTTCCCCAGGGCGGAAAGGACCGGCGCCGCCTGGCCGGCGGCTTCTTTGAGCCTGGTATCCATCATCAGGGCATAGCCGTGATAATCCTTCTGTTCCATCAGCAGCCGGTGATGGGCAGGACAGAAGCCCGCGGCGTTCGTCCGGATCCGGATGTCCGGTTCCATCACCGCGCCGCCCAGGAAACGCTCGACGCTCTGCTTTTCAATCATGCTCCTGAGCGCGCAGAAGGGGCACTGCGCCGTCTGCCTGACCGCGTCCCACACCGGGGCGGTTTCCAGATGATCCTTCATAACGGCCTCCGATCTGTTTTTTATCCCTTTGATTATAGCACGGTTTACGCCGGACAGGCAACGGAAAACTGAAGGGCCGTTCCCTGTTTCCCGGCCCCTGATCAAATTGCATAAAAATGTAAGAAATTTCTGATATTACGGGGACGGAGCCGGAAAAGTGTGATATAATGGAAACGGTCGACTGCTTTCCGGAAAACGGA
Organism: Christensenellales bacterium; assembly: GCA_045113695.1. Classification (GTDB taxonomy): domain Bacteria; phylum Bacillota; class Clostridia; order Christensenellales; family Aristaeellaceae; genus UBA4246. The sequence goes on along the minus strand of JBGUJG010000040.1, from coordinate 31,927 downwards.
CCGCAGCCAGAGTAACAGGAGCGTGAAACGATGGATCTTTCGATGTTGAATCCCAAGCAGCTTGAAGCCGTCAACGTACTAGAAGGCCCCCTGCTGATTCTGGCCGGCGCAGGCAGCGGCAAGACCAGAACGCTGACCTGCCGGATCGCCAACCTACTGGAGCATGGCGTCCCCGCCTGGCGGATCCTGGCGCTGACCTTCACCAACAAGGCCGCCAGGGAGATGCAGACCCGGGTGGAAAAGCTGGTCGGCGCCGAAAAAGCGGCGGACATGTGGATCGGCACCTTCCACTCCGTCTGTGTGCGGATCCTCCGGCGGGACATCGAAAAGCTCGGGTACAAGCGGTCCTTCACCATCTACGATGAAGACGATCAGCTGCGGGTGATCCGGGATATCGGCAAGAAGCTCAATATCGACGACAAATACCTGCCGCCCAAGGAGATCCGCCGGGAGATCTCGAACGCGAAAAACCGCCTGCTGAGCGCGGACGACTGGTTCGCCCAGTCCGACAAGACCAGGCGCTCCCAGCTCCTGCACGACGTTTTTACAGCCTATGACAGGACGCTGCTGGAATACAGCGCTCTTGATTTTGACGACCTGCTGAACAAAACCCTCCAGCTGTTCGTGGACCATCCGCCGGTACTGGAATACTACCAGCGGAAGTTCCTGCACGTCCTGGTGGACGAATACCAGGACACCAACTACGTCCAGTACCAGTTTGTCCGCCTGCTGACGGACATTTCCCGCAACCTGTGCGTGGTGGGAGACGACGACCAGTCCATCTACGGCTGGCGCGGGGCGGACATCCGCAACATCCTGGAGTTTGAAAAGGACTTCGGCGACGTCCGCGTCATCAAGCTGGAGCAGAACTACCGTTCCACCGCCAATATCCTGGACGCCGCCAACCAGGTGATCGCCCACAACGGGGGCCGGAAGGAAAAAGTCCTTTGGACCGAGGCCCCGCAGGGCGAAAAAATACAGCTCTACACCGCCGGCGACGAACGCGACGAGGCCGCCTGGATCTGCGAAAGGGTCCGGCAGCTGAACCGGAACGGAACGCCTTTCGGGGAGATGGCCGTCCTGTACCGCTCCCATCCCCAGAGCCGCGTCATCGAAGAAATGTTCGTCCGCGCAGGGCTTCCTTACCGGGTGTTCGGCGGGACGCGCTTTTACGACCGGCGGGAGATCAAGGATGCCCTGGCCTACCTGCGCGTGATCGTGAACCCGGCGGATACGGTATCGCTCAAACGGATCATCAACACCCCCAAGCGGGCCATCGGCGACGCCACGGTCGCCCAGCTGGAAGCGGAGGCGGCCAGGCAGGAAGTCCCCCTGTTCAGCGTCCTGCCGGACCCGCCTGAAACCCTCTCCGCCCGGCCCCGCCGCTGCGTATCCGCGTTTGCCGGACTGATGCTGCGCCTGATCGCCGAGCAGGAAGACATGCAGCTGACGGACTACGTCACCCATGTGCTGGACGAAACCGGGCTTTCCCAGCAGCTGGACAGCGAGGACGCGGAAACCTATGAAGCCCGCAGGGACAACCTGCGCGAGCTGCTGAGCGCCGTGCGCGAGTATGAAACCAAAACCGGAGACCATTCCCTGAGCGGGTATCTGGAAAACGTCTCCCTGATCACCGACCTGGACCGGCAGGAAGATGCCCCCCAGTACGTGACGCTGATGACGCTCCACGCAGCCAAGGGACTTGAATACGACGCCGTTTTCATCGCCGGCATGGAGGAAAACCTCTTTCCCAACCACCGGGCCGTCACGGAAGACGGCCGGCTGGAAGAGGAGCGGCGGCTTGCCTATGTGGGGATCACCCGGGCGAAAAAGCATCTGTTTCTTTCCTGCGCGCGGCAGCGCACGTTCTACAACCAGATCAATCATAACGCCCCGAGCATCTTCCTCAAAGAGATCCCCGACCGCCTGATCAACGACGTCCAAAAAACAGCCCGGCAGCACTTCGGCGAGGAGGCGCCGCGCCAGCGCAGCTTTGCCCGACCGCCCCGGCTGACGGATTTCGGCGTGCCCGGCATGGGGCAGAAGCGCGACCCGGCGTCGATTCCCGGGGTCTCCAAGGGGTTTGTCGGCTCCGCCGCCCGGCCCCTGAGCAGTTCTGCCCTGCTGAACATGTACAAGCCCGGCGACCGCGTGATGCACCGCAAGTTCGGCGAAGGCACGGTGGAAAAGATCTGGGGAAAGGGCGGCGAAGCCCGCATCTCCATCTCCTTTACCGCTTACGGGGTCAAAGAGTTTGCCCTGTCCATCGCCCCGATCTTCAAAATCGATTCCTGAGCGGGCCAGCGCTCCGCCCGGCGTCTGACCCGCCGGTTCCGGCCGGCCGGCCCGAACTTCCCAGTTCAGCCAGAAAGAAAAGGCGGTACCTATGGAAACCAAACAGGAAATGCAGCAGCTGGTCGACCGGCTGAACGAAACGGCATACGCCTATTATACTCTTTCCGAGCCGGTCATCTCTGACGCGGAGTGGGACGCGATGTACAACCGACTGCTCCGGATGGAAAAGGAAACCGGCGTCGTCCTGCCGGACTCCCCCACCCACCGGGTCGGCGGGGCGCCCCTTTCGTCCTTTGAGCCGCACCGCCATCTTTCCCGCCTGTGGAGCCTGGACAAGGCCCAGAGCTTTGACGAACTGGACGCATGGTTTGACCGGATGGAGAAGCTTCACCGGGATATGGGGCTTTCCGCCCCGCTGCGCTACGGGATCGAGTACAAGTTCGACGGCCTGACGCTGAACCTGACGTATGAAAACGGCCTTCTGACCCAGGCAGCCACCCGGGGCAACGGGGAAACGGGCGAAGCCATCCTCCCCCAGGCCCGGACGATCACCGACGTGCCCTTCCGAATTCCCTGGCAGGGAACGATCGAGGTGCACGGGGAGTGCATCATGCGCCTGTCCGCCCTGAAAGCCTACAACGAGACCGCGCAGGTGCCGCTCAAAAACGCCCGGAACGCCGCGGCCGGCGCCCTGCGCAACCTGGACCCTGCCGTTACCCGCTCCCGCCGGCTGAGCGCCTTTTTCTACCAGATCGGCACGATCGAAAATCCCCCCTACCATTCCCAGGAAGGGATGATCGCCTTCCTCCGGGAGCAGGGCTTCCCCGTCAGCCCCTATTTCAGGGTCGAAGACAGCCGGGAAGGCGTCCGGAAAGCCATCCAGGATATTGAAAAGGCCCGGCCGGAACTGGATTTCCTGATCGACGGGGCGGTCATCAAGGTGATGGACGAAGAAACCCGGCAGGCCTTCGGCTATACGGACAAATTTCCCCGCTGGGCCATCGCCTACAAGTTCGCCGCGGAAGAAAATACCACCGTGCTCAGAAGCGTCTCCTGGGAACTGGGGCGGACCGGCAAGCTGACCCCGCTGGCCCACGTGGAGCCGGTCGATTTTGCCGGGGTCACCGTGCGCAAGGCCACCCTCAACAACTGGGAAGACATTCAGCGCAAGAAGCTCCGCCTGGGCGTCCGGGTCTGGATCCGCCGCTCCAACGACGTGATCCCGGAGATCACCGGCTGCGTGGATGAAAACGAACCCGGGACCCCGATCGAAAAGCCCGCATGCTGCCCGTACTGCGGCAGCCCCCTGACCGAAAAAGGCGCTTTCCTGTTCTGCCTGAACCGCTCGGGCTGCAAGCCCCAGGCCGTCATGCGCCTCAAGCACTACGCCTCCCGCGAGGCGATGGACATCGAGGCGTTTTCCGAAAAAACGGCGGATCTGCTGTACGACCGGCTGGGCGTCCGCGACCCGGCCGACCTGTACCGCCTCAGCAGGGAGCAGCTGCTCGGCCTGGAGGGGTTCCAGGAAAAGCGCACGGACAGGCTGCTTTCGGAGCTCGACAAGAGCAGGGACTGCGGGCTGGACAGCTTCCTGATGGCCGTCGGCATCCCGAACGTGGGCAGGGTGACCGCCCGGGACCTGGCCAATCACTTCGGCACCCTGGAAAAGCTGATGAGCGCCAAAGTGGAAGAGCTTTCCCAGATCGACGAGATCGGCCTGGTCGTCGCCCAGTCCATCTCGGACTTTTTTGCCGACCCGGAAACAGGGGCCCTGATCAGCCGGCTGCTCGCCGTCGGCGTCCGGCCCAAGGCCGCCGAAACCGGGCCGAAGGAAGGTCCCCTGACCGGCAGGACGGTCGTGGCGACGGGCACGCTGACGCATTTTACCCGCAGCCAGATCGAAGCCCTCATCCGCAGCCTGGGCGGCACCGCCGCCGGCAGCGTCAGCAAAAAGACCTCGTACGTCGTCGCCGGGGAAAACGCGGGCAGCAAGCTGGACAAAGCCCGGCAGCTCGGCATCCCGGTGCTGACCGAAGAAGAGTTCCTGAAATTGACAGAGAGGAATCCGTAAACCTTGGAAAGATATATGACACGCCGCGCCATTCCCTGGCCCGAGAGGACCCTGGGCGTTCTGACCGCCCGGCGGGACGAGGTCTGCGGGCAGCAGCTGACGGAAGCATGCGCCCGCGGCGGCATCTTCGGGCAGGGCTCATCCCGCACCTGGCAGGAAGCCTTCGAGACCTCCTACCTGGCCGCGGAAAATCAAGCGTCCGCCGCGGCGGACGCCGCCAGGGTCCGCCGGGCGGTCCGCGACGGGCTGGCCCGGGAGCTCCCCCTGATCTCTGTCAGGGAAGAGATGCTGCTGCAGCGGATCATGATTTTCGGCGGCACTTCTCCCCTGTTTGACCCGGAGGAATATCCGGCCGCCCTCTCGCTGGTCCGGAGGCTCTGGTGCACCGTCCGGGAGATGGGCCCGGGCGCGGCCGCGATCACCCTGCACGAATCGCTCGGCGGCAGAATCGCCGCCGTCATGCAGACGCCGGAATACCATGAGCGCCGCCAGAAAATGTTCACCCTGTCGGCCACGCTGCACAGCCTGCTGTATCTGAACGGCTTTCTATTCGCCCGGACGATGATCAGCCAGCTGTTCCGGGAAAACAGAGGCGTTTTTTTCGAAAAGGAAAAGCTGTACCTGAACCGTTTCCTGATGGTGGAATTCGATTACGCATGGAATGCCCAACGGGAGATGATCCTGCTGCATCCCGGCCTGTGCTGCCCCGAGGAAGTGATTTCCTCCATGTCCGGGCTGAGCTTTCAGGAGCCGCATTTCACCCACCAGATGATCCTGGACGGCATGCGGGAGCTGCTGGAAGAAGAGCGGCCCGCGGTGGAAGCCCTCCGGGCGGAACTGGAAGGCGCCCTGCAGCCGGAATTCGGCGCGGAAGAGACGGTCAACGAGCTCAAGCTCCTGGTCAAGCAGGGCGCCGGGCCGGAAGACCTGCGGGAAGTGCTGGCCGCGCGGATGGCGACCGCTTTCCACCCGGGCATCCTGTCCGCCCTGGGCCGTCTGCAGACGGAAACGGTCCGCTGGGCCGGGGTCTCTCACGGGGTGCTCAACTGATGCGCGTCTATGAGGCGCGGGTTCCCCAGGGCCTTGCCCCGGTCAAAACGGCCCTGTATCTCCGGCGGGCTTTTCCGCTGCTGCCAGAGCACGTGCTCCGGGACGCCCTGAATGCCCGGGACGTCAAAGTGGACGGCGTCCGCGCCGGGGAAGACACGCCCGTTCAGCCGGGCGCTTCCGTCCGCGTCTATACGCCGTTTTCCGCCTCCCTGCCGGTGGTATACGAAGACGGACACGTTCTTCTGGTCAACAAGCCCGCCGGACTGAGCAGCGACGAGGATGAGTGGGGCGGCATGACCGTGCTGTCCGAAGCAAACCGGGAACGGCCGGACAGACAGCTGCGCCTCTGCCACCGGCTGGACAATCAGACCTGCGGCCTGATCATCCTGGCGGCAGATAACGAAAGCGAAAGCTGTCTGCTCAGCGCCTTTGAGGAGCGGAAGCTGGACAAGCGCTACCAGTGCCTGGTCCGCGGCACGATGCGCCCGGACGCGGGGGAAGCGCAGGCTTTCCTAGTGCGGGACAGCCGGCTGGGCCGCGTCCGCGTGGTCTCCCACCCGACCCCGGAAGGGCGGACGATCCGCACAGCCTGGGAAACCATCGGGCATGAAAACGGATGCACCCGCCTGTCGGTCGAGCTGCTGACCGGACGGACCCACCAGATCCGCGCCCACATGGCCTACCTGGCGCATCCCGTGCTGGGCGACGACGTTTACGGGGACCGGGCCTTCAACCGGAGGCTGCGCTGCGAAGGGAAGCTCCGGCTCTGTTCCTGGCAGCTGACGCTCCGGGCAGGCGGCGTCCTGTCTTATCTGGACGGCCGCACGTTTGCCGTGCCGGTGCCGTTCTGAACAACCAACGGAGAAATCATCGATATGAATCAGATTCGCCTGATCGCCATGGATCTGGACGGGACCATGCTGAACCCGAAGAGCGAGGTCTCCGAAGAGACCCGCAAAGCCCTGACCCTGGCCCGGGAAAAGGGTATCATCACGGCGGCCTGTTCGGGCCGCTACTGCGAGAACGTCTCCATCCTGTTCCTGGACAGCGGGCTTTCCGGGCCGGTGATCGGCTCGAACGGGGCGCAGATGATGGACCGGCCCCTGGGCAGCCTGGTCCGCCGCCACCATATTTCGGCGGACAGCGCCCGGCAGATTCGCGACACCCTGGACGACATGGGAACCGATTACTTCATTTTCGCGGAAGGACGTGTCGTCTCCAGCCGGGAAGGCGCGCATCACCACAGTGAAATCAGCATGGGTGACAAAATCGTATCCCGAAGCGACGTCCGCTTTACCCACGGCCCGGAGGCGGTGGACGAGGCCATCGGGCGGGGTATTTTCAAGTTCTACATCTGCAACAACGGGGAGCTTGATGATACCAGAACGGTCCTGCAGGCCATTCCCGGCGCGGTCGTCACCCGTTCAACGCCGTGGAACCTGGAGATGATGGCGGAAGGCGTCGACAAGGGAACCGGCCTGTCCGAGCTGTGCGGTTTTCTGGGCATCCCGCTGTCCGAAACGATGGCCTTCGGCGACCAGGAAAACGACCTGCCGATGCTTGAGATCGCCGGCATGGGCGTCGCCATGGGCAACGCGGAGCCCATGGTGCTGGAAAAAACAGCATATCACACCCTGTCCAATGCGGAGGACGGCGTGGCGGCCATGATTCTGAAAACCATCTGAATTTGGGAAGGGGAATTCTTCCCCTTCCCACGCTTTCCCCTTCGGATTTGTCTCCCGCGTCTTTGACGCTTCCGGGCGGCAAATCCGCAAAGTAGAAATCGCAAAGCGATTTCATCCTCGCGGCGTACATGCAGCCACTGCGGATTTCAGCAGAGGGTGCTCCCCCTCTGCGCTCCCCTCTTCATGATCAGCGCGAGGCAAATCCCTGCCGCCTTTCAGGTTGGCTTCGCCAATCCGGCGAATAAATCGCCGGACGGATACGGGATTCACCCCGCTCTGATCCCACCTGGTTTCGTTCACATCTTCATTAAATCCATCAGTAATAATCGGAGGGACACGATGCACAGGGCACTTGACAGCGGATGGCGCTTTGTACGCCTGCCCTTGGGCAGTACAAAAGAACAGGCGGACCGGGCGGAAAAGCTGCCGGTCGATCTGCCGCATGACTGGCTGATCCGGAATGCGGACCGGCTCTACGAGGACGGGGCCGGGTGGTACTATCTGTCCATCCCCTTTTCGGAAGAAGAAACGGAAAAACGGGTGACGCTGCGCTTTGACGGCGTCTATATGGACGCGGACATCCTGTGGAACGGGGAAATCGTCTGCACCCACCGCTACGGCTACACCGCCTTTACCGCCGACGTGAGCAGGCGGGTGCGCCCGGGCGGAAACGAGCTCTGCGTTCACGTCCGCTATCAGTCCCCCAATTCCCGCTGGTATTCGGGCGCCGGGATTTTCCGACCCGTCACCCTGCACGTGACGGAACATTTCACCCTGCTGCCCGACGGCGTCCGGGTCAGCACCGTTCCCGGCCAAAGCGGGTGGTGGCGGCTGGAAGGCACTGCCGAAGCGGCAGGTCAGCCGGACGGAGCATCCTTTTCCGCCGAGCTTCTGACCCCGGAAGGGGTCCGGCTGTCCCGGATCTCGCGGGCAGGAAGCAGCCTGAACGCTTTTGCCTTTGAAATCCCCCGGCCCGCGCTCTGGGCGCCGGAACATCCGGCCCTCTATACCCTGCGCCTGACCCTGAACGGGGACACCGCGGAAAAGCGGGTCGGCCTGCGCGAAACCCGGTTTGATCCGGACGAAGGTTTTTTCCTGAACGGCAAACGCATGAAGCTTCACGGGGTCTGCCTGCATCATGACTTGGGCCTGCTGGGCGCCGCTTTCCACCGGGACGCCGCCCTGAGGCAGCTGCGCGTCATGCGGGAAATGGGCGCAAACGCCGTCCGCACTGCCCACAATCCTCCTGCGGAGGAATTCCTGGACCTGTGCGACGAAACCGGGATGCTGGTGATGGACGAGCTGTTCGACATGTGGGAGCTGTCCAAAACGGCCTATGACAACGCCCGCTTTTTCCCGGATACCTGGCGGGAGGACGCCGCATCCTTCGTCCGCCGGGACCGCTGCCACCCCTGCGTGATCCTCTGGTCCATCGGCAACGAGATCCAGGACCTGCATGTGTCCGCACGCGGGCAGGAGTGGACGAAAAAACTGGCAGACGAGGTCCGCCTGCACGACAGCGTGCACGCCCCGGTCACCTTCGCCAGCAACTACATGCCCTGGGAAGGGGCGCAGCAGTGCGCGGACATCATCAAACTTCCCGGATACAACTACGGGGAAAACCTCTACGAAGCGCATCACCGCCGGCATCCGGACTGGGTGATCTACGGCAGCGAAACCGGCTCCGTCCTGCAGAGCCGGGGCGTCTACCACTTTCCGATGAGCGAAGAGATCCTCTCCGAGGAGGACCTTCAGTGTTCCGACCTGCTGAACAGCAACACCAGCTGGGGCGCGCGGGACGTGCCAGCCATGCTGACCGGCGACCGGCTGAACCCCTATACGCTGGGCCAGTTTATCTGGGCCGGCATCGACTATATCGGCGAGCCGACGCCATACCATACCCGCAGCTGCTATTTCGGCCAGGCGGATACGGCCTGCTTCCCCAAAAACAGCTATTATCTGTACCAGGCATACTGGACCAGGCAGCCGATGATTCATATCGCCGCCGTCTGGGACTGGAACGAGGGTCAGCTGATCGACGTCCCGGTGATGACCAACGCGGCATCCTGTGAGCTGTTTTTGAACGGCCGGTCCCTGGGCCGGAAGGAAGTCTGCCCGGACTGCCCGGAAAAAGCCCTGCCCGTCTGGCAGGTCCCGTACGAGCCCGGCATCCTCAGGGCTGTGGGCTTCAGCCTGTCCGGGGCTGTGCTCTGCGAGGACATGGCGGAATCCTTTACCGATTCCGTCCGTCTGAAGCTCCGGGCGGAAAACGAAACCGTTCCCGCCGGAGGGATCGCTTTCATTCAGGTCTCCGCCGAAGACGGACAGGGCCGCCCGGTGATGAACGCCTGCGACAGGGTGCGCGTCCGTGTTTCGGGCGCTGGCATCCTGCTGGGCCTGGACAACGGGGACAGCGCCGACGAAGACGGTTACCGGACAGACTGCCGGCGGCTGTTCTCCGGAAAACTCCTGATCATGGCAGCCGCCCTGGAGGCCGGGCCTCTTACCGTCCGGGCGGAAGCCGAAGGGCTCCTGCCGGCTGAGCTCACGTTGCAGGCTGTTCCGTCCTCCCGCCCCTGCCTGTTTACGACCCGTTCCGCCGCGGCAGCATCGCCCCGGAAAGAGGGCCGCGATATCCGGAAAATCACCCTGCGGGCTGAAAGGACGCCCGCCGTCCTCTCCCCCGCGAATCCCGCCTGTACCTTCCGCGTCTCCGTATCGCCGGAAGACGCGGACGCCCAGCCCCTTTCCTTCCGGGCCGTCAACCGGCAGGGGGTCGATGTGCCCTATGCCAAAGCAGAGGAAAAAGGCGGCATCGTGACCGTCACGGCCCGCGGCGACGGGGAGTTTTACCTCCGGGCGACCGCCGCAAACGGCGCCGCGCATGCCCGCGTCATCTCCCAGTTGGAGATCCGGGCCGAGGGCTTCGGCTCCGCCAGCCTGGACCCTTACGCCTTCCTCTCCGGCTCCCTGAGCGATGTCCGGCTCGGCGGCATCTCCCCGGGCAACGATAAGGGCATTTCCTTTGCTCGGGACGGCTGGTCCCTGATCGGCTTTTCCGGCGTCGATTTCGGCCCCGTCGGGTCCGACACGCTGACGCTCCCCATTTTCGCCCTGGACAGCGACCCGCATCTGATCACCGTCTGGGACGGCGTCCCGGACGCCGGCGGGCGGCAGATCACCGTCCTTTCCTACCATAAGCCGTCCCGCTGGAACGTCTATCAGGCGGAAACCTGGAAGCTGCCGGAAGTCCTCCGGGGGCTTCATACCCTGTGCTTCTCCGCGGATCAGAAATTCCACCTGAAAGGGTTTTCCTTTGAAAAACAGTCCCGCGCCTTCCGGGGAGACAGGGCCCTTTCCGCGGACAGGGTGTACGGCGATTCCTTCCGGCGCACGGAAGAAGCGGTCGGGCACATCGGCAACAACGTGACGCTCTGCTTTGATCATATGGACTTTGGCCCGGGCGGACGGATGACCCTCCTTCTGGACGGCCTGACCCGGCATGAAAAAGACGCCCTGACCTTCCTGGCCGAAAACAAGGCGGGAGAAAAAACCGTCGAAACCCTGATGTTCACAAAGACAGAAGCGCACGGACCGCAGCGCTTTTCCGTCCGGACCCCGGCGGGTGAATGCGAAGTGTCGTTCGTCTTCCTGCCAGGCAGTGATTTTGACTTCTACGCTTTCCGGTTCGAACCGGAAGAAACACAGAAACCGGAGGAATAACCATCATGACCCGAAAAAGCACCGTCCGCCTGAACGGCGGCGAACGCGTTCCCTTTGCAAACCATGTCTCCTACTGCGTGGGCACCGGGCGGGTCAGCCTGGCGCTGCATGAAGAATACCAGAAACAGCTCCGCCGCGTGCAGGACCTGTGCCATTTCCGCTACATCCGCGGACACGGCCTGTTCAGCGACCAGCTGGGCATTTATCAGCAGCGGAAGGGCCCGGACGGACAGGTCCGGACGGAATACTGCTTCACCTACCTGGACCGGGTTGTGGACGCCTGGGCATCCTGCGGGCTGAAGCCTTTCCTGGAACTGGGCTTCATGCCCGGAGCCCTGGCTTCCGGGACCCAGACGATCTTTTACTGGAAGGGCCACGTGACCCCGCCCAAAGACATGAAAGCCTGGACGGACCTGGTGCAGGCAACGCTGCGCCATCTGTGCTGGCGCTACGGAACGGAGGAGGTTTCCACCTGGCCGTGTGAAATCTGGAACGAACCGAACCTGGCCGGCTTCTGGGAAAACGCCGACAAGCAGAAATACCTGGAGCTCTACCGGGCGACGGCGCTGGCCGTCAAAGAGGCCGTGCCGGCGATGCGCGTCGGCGGCCCTGCCATCTGCGGCGGCGAAGGCTCCCAGGAGTGGATCCGGGATTTCCTGACCTTCTGCCGGGACGGCGGCCTGCCGGTCGATTTCGTCACCCGGCACGCCTATATGGGCCAGACGCCTGAGCACAGGGGCCGGTATCTGTACCACCGCATGTGCCGGGTGGAGGATACCGTGGAAGAGATGCGCGTGTCCCGCGGGATCATCGACTCCTTCCCAGAATACAAAGGCCTGCCGATGATCATCACGGAGTTCAACACCTCCTACAACCCCTTCTGCCCGATTCACGATACGAACCTGAACGCCGCGTACTGCGCCGGCCTGCTTTCCCGGCTGGGCGATGCGGCGGACGGCTACAGCTACTGGACGTTCGGCGACGTATTCGAAGAACAGGGCATTCCGCCCCGTCCGTTCCACGGGGGCTTCGGCCTGGTGGCCGAAGGTGCGGTCGAAAAGCCCTCTGTCTGGGCCTTTTCCTTCTTTTCCAGGCTTCGGGGCGAAGCAGTGTACCGGGACGGACGCGCTGTGCTTACCAAAACGGAAAACGGCGGATACGAAGGCATTTTCTGGAATATCTGCCAGGACGAAGCGGAAGACGCCGTGATCAGCCTGGACCTGCCCGCGAAAAAAGGGCAGTACGTCCTTCTGCTGGAAACCGTGGACGAAGAACACGGCAACGTCCTCAAAGCCTGGCACGACCTGGGCGAGCCCGCTTCCCTGAACGGAGACGAGCGGGCTTTCCTCAAAGCCTCCGCCGCCCCGTGGCGCCGGACGGAGCGCCTGGCCGCCGAAGGCGGACGGCTGAAAACGGAGGTCTCCCTTTCCCCCAATGCCGTTTCCTATGCAAGGCTCCTGCCCGTGCAGCCCGGAACGGACGAAGGATATGATTACGGATGGTACCAGACGGAAAAGGAGCGTGGCTGAGATGGACGGATGGAAAAAACGGCTGACCTGGCTCCGCGCCCTTCCTCAGCTGCCGGACACAAAGGCGCGCACCCCCCGGGAAACGGCGGAGGCGGAGCTTGCCCAGTATCTTTCCGCGCATCCTGAAAAGACATGCTCCCTTCATCCGGATCCAGACGCCGGGGACACGTACATCCTGACCCAGACCAGTGTTTCCGGCGGCCCGGCCGGCATCCTGTACGGGACCTACCGCTGGATCCTGGACCAGGAGCTCGGCAGGCCCCTGCCCGAAGGTCCGCAGACGCCCGCGGCGTCCCTGCGCATGCTGAACGCCTGGGACAATATGGACGGCTCCATTGAGCGCGGCTACGCTGGACGCTCCATCTGGTTTGAGGGAAACCGTTTTTCCTACGATCCGGACAGGATCCGTCAGCTGGGCCGGATGCTGGCCAGCGTCGGGATCAACGTGCTGTGCCTGAACAACGTCAACGTGCAGGAGCCCGCTCAGGGACTGATCAGCGAGCAGCTGGACCAGCTGGCGGCATTCGCGGCCCTGCTCCGTCCGTTCGCCGTCCGGCTGATGGTATCGGCTGATTTCGCCCAGCCGGTCCGTGAGGGGCTGGACACTGCCGACCCGCTCGACCCCCTCGTACAGGCCTGGTGGAACGCCCGGGCCCGGAAGATCTGGGCTGCCATTCCCGACCTGGCCGGTTTCCTGATCAAGGCGGACAGCGAGCACCGGCCGGGGCCGCGCACCTACGGGCGGAACCATGCCCAGGGCGCGAACATGCTGGCCCGGGCCGTTGCCCCGTTCGGCGGCGTCATCCTGTGGCGGGCCTTCGTCTACAACTGCCTGCAGGACTGGCGGGATCTTGAGACAGACCGGCCGAAAGCCGCTTTCGACCTGTACATGCCGATGGACGGCCAGTTCGACGAAAACGTCATCCTGCAGGTCAAAAACGGGCCGTATGATTTCCAGGTGCGCGAGCCCCTGTCTCCCCTGTTTTACGGGCTGCGAAAAACCAGCCTGGCCCTTGAAGTCCAGCTGGCGCAGGAATATACCGGCCATCAGATCGATCTGTACGCGATGCCGCCTTTGTTCCGGGAGATCTGGGACGAGCTGCCGCGGGAAAACGTCAAAGCGTACGCCGCCGTCACCAATCTGGGCCGGGACGACTGCTGGACAGGCCATCCGTTCGCAGCCCTGAACCTCTATGCCTGGGGCCGCTTCACCTGGGATCCGGACAGTTCGCCCGAAACCGTCACGGAAGACTGGGCGGGCCTTTCCTACAGCCTGCCCGAAGAAGAGCACATGGCGCTGGTCAGCCTGCTGCTTACCAGCCGGGAAACCTATGAAAAATATACCGCCACCCTCGGCCTGGACTGGATGGTCCGGCCCGGCGTCCATTACGGCCCTGACCCATACGGTTACGAGTTTGACCTGTGGGGCACCTACAACCGGGCGGACCGCAACGCCGTCGGCGTAGACCGGACCAAAGCCGGCACAGGCTATACCGCCCAGTATCCCGCCCCGATCGCCGGACGCTTCGACGACCCGGATACCTGCCCGGAAAACCTGCTGCTGTTTTTCCACCGCCTCCCTTACGGTTTCCGCATAAAAGACGGCAGGACGCTGATCCAGCGCATCTACGATGATCATTTTGAGGGCTGTGCCCGGGCGGAAGCCATGCGCACCGCGCTGAACACCCTCTCCCTGCCGGAGCCGGACCGGACGGAAGTCCTGGATAGGGCCGACCGTCAGGTCCGGAATGCCCGCGAATGGCGGGACGTGATCAACACCTTTTTCCATCGCTTCAGCGGGGCGGAGGACAAGCAGGGCAGGAAGATCTATGACTGACCCGGCGCACAGCCGGAAACGGTAAGGAGTTCAGATGCAGATCTATGTAAATCAGCACTGCCGGCAGACTCAGGACGGAACCAGGGAACGCCCCTTCGGAACGATCGGCCAGGCAGCCGCCGCTGCCATGCCGGGAGACGAGGTGATTGTCTTTCCGGGCGTCTACCGGGAGTGGGTGCAGCTTCCGCGGGGCGGCTCAGACAGCGCCCGCCCCATCGTTTACCGCAGCTTCCTGCCGCGCGGGGCGGTCATTTCCGGCGCGGAAATCCTGACCGGCTGGAAAGCGGAAAACGGCGGTATATACAGAACGGATTATCCGGATCCCCGGCAGGAAGACCAGGAAGCCGCTTCCGTTCCGGGACAGCTGTTCCGGAACAGCGAGCCGCTCCTTCCGGCCGAAACCCCGGATGCCCTGGCGCAGAACCGGGACAGATGGTTTGCCGCCCGGGAAAACGGCCGTACCGTCATCCGGGTGAATCTCGGCGGGCTGGATCCGAACCGGGAACAGATGGAGCTGTCCGTCCGCCCGGCCTGCCTGTCCCCTGTTTTACCGGACACCGCTTACATCTCTCTGTCCGGCTTCCGGCTGGAAAAGACAGCACCGCGGCAAAAGAACAGCCCGGATGATTTGAAATGCATCGTCTGTCCCGGCAGCGGCTGCGGCTGGATGATTGAGGACTGCGAAATACGGTTCAGCACCGGCTGCGGCATCGGGCTCGGCGGGACCGGCGTCTGCGGATCAGAAGCGCTGATCATCCGAGGATGTGACATTCACGGCTGCGCTCAGGACGGCATATACATCCGTTCGGACAAAGCCGCCGTGCAGATCGATCACTGCAGCATCCATCAGATCGGTCCGGATGATTCTCCTTTCTGCAAAGAAACCGGCGGTATCCGCGCGGACGCCGCCGGCAGCATCCGGATCAGCGGCAGCCACATCCATCACTGTACCGCCGGGATCATACTCGGCCCGGAGGTAAAAGCCTGCCGGATGACCGGCAACGCCCTTCATCATAACGGACCGGCATCCGGGGAAAATGATTCCGGAAGCGATCTTTCCCTCTATCCCGGAGCGGCGGCGCTGGCCGACCATAATCTCTTTCTTTCGGATTCGCCCTGGCGGGCTCCGGGAGACAGCGTCCGGCTCAGCCATAACCTGTTGACGGGCCGGCTGCGCCGTCCCGACGGTTCCGGAGCAGGTTTTACCGACAGCTTCCGGGATCCGTCCGCAGCCTGCAATATCTTTTTTGACCGTACCGAAGGATTCTGCCTCATTCAGGAAGAATCCCGCGCCGCCGGCCCGCTCTGCGGCCATGCTTCCCTGGAAATACTGGGCGGCGAAGGCCGCTGGGTGCTGAAAACCGATCTGTACCGCCTGATGTCCGGCAGGACGGAAGCGCCGGAAGACTGCGCCGGGCGGACCGAAGACACCGACTATTTCGGCCGTACATACAGCCCGCCCGCGCCCGGCCCTTTCGCGGACGGAACCCCCGGCGCATGGATCCTCGGGCCCAGAGTCTTGCCATAAACCGGCTGTTCTGTTATAATATCCACTGATTCATGGGTTTTTCAAAAGGAGGGATCTTCTGTGGCGTCACGCAGCTTCAGCAGTGAACATGGGAAGAAACTGATCTGGCTGATTCTCGCGCTGGCTCTGACCGTCGCGGCGATCCTGATCATCCCCAGACTGACTGAAAAAGAGGAAAAGATCGTTCCCGAACATGTGGACCCCGATTTCGGCAGCCTGGTCAAAAAAGAGTACAACGGCAAAACCTACGTGGCCCGGACAGGCCTGACGCCGATCCTGCTGATCGGCGTGGACCGCGGGGAAAACGCAAAAGAACAGTGGGGTTATCAGCAGGGCGGTCAGGCGGACTTTCTGATGCTGATCGTCATTGACGCGCCGGACAAGAAGGTCAGCATGCTGCAGATCGACCGCGATACGATCACGGATGTGGAGACACTGGGCGTCCTGGGCAACGTGATCGGCACCCGGAAACTGCAGATCGCCCTGTCCCACAGTTACGGCAAAACCCCGCAGGATAACTGCGCCTACACCGTCAAGACAGTCAGCAACCTGCTGCAGGGCGAGCCGCTGGACCTGTATTTTTCCGTCAACATGTCTTCGATCGCCGCGATCAACGATCTGCTCGGCGGCGTGACCGTTACCATGCAGGAGGACCATACCAGAATCAATCCCGCCTTTACCAAAGGCGCCACCATTCATCTGATGGGCAGGGACGCTTACGATTATGTCCATTCCCGCATGTATGTCGACGACGGCACCAACACATCGCGCATGGCCCGCCAGCGCAATTACATGCTCGCCGCCAAGGATATGCTGATTTCCCGCCTGACCAGGGACACTTCCTTCGTCGATACCCTGTTTTCCACCCTGGGGGACGATCTGGTCACCAACATTTCGCAGGGCCGTCTGATCAACGAAGCCGCCAAAGCGTCCCAGTTCCGGATCGGCGAAATCACGCAGATGGCCGGCGAACATGCGGTCGGCAACGATAACTATATGGATTTCTACGCCGACGAACAGTTTCTCATCGACTGGGTGCTGTCTGTCTTCTACCGCGAATATCAATAATACGCCCGTTTTCCGGAACATTCCGGAAAACGGCCGCTCACCGAAATACGGAGGATCTATCCATGCAGCAGCCAAACGGGCAGGAGCCCGATCACCGTTATACCCCCCGGCAGCAGAAAACAGAAAAAGTGAATCTCCGGCGCGCCTGCTTCTTCCTGGCAGGCGTTTTTGCTCTGCTGCTGATTTACGGCGGAACACAGCTGTTCCTCAAGCAGCGGGATACGGAACGGACGGAAGCCATCAACCGGGAAAACCGGAGCCTGCTGGGCACGGACGGGCCGTCCGTCTCTCTGAACCCTTCCGCTGCTCCCGATCTTTCCCCCGTCCCCGGCAGGACCGATTCTCCGGAATCGGCCGGCACTCCGGAGCCCACGCCGCCCCCTTCTGTCCGCCGCGTCAAAGGGTCAGCGTCTCCCCGTCCCCCTGTTCAGGGAAAATTTGACGACCTGATCGCCACAAACGAGGATACCGTCGGCTGGCTGAAAACCGAAGCCGTCTACCGGATCGACTTTGCCGTCGTTCAGCGCGACAACGAGTATTACATGGACCACGATTTCAGCAAAGCCTCCAACCGCGAGGGAGCCGCTTTTCTGGACGAAAGCAATTCCCTCTGGCCCCGCGACGATCATCTGATCATCTTCGCCCACAACATGAAAAGCGGTTCCATGTTCGGCGAGCTGAACAGCCTGAGCAGCTACGACGCCATTTCCCGGAATCCTTTCACCGTCTTCGATACCCTGTACGAAAACGGGGTCTATATCCCCTTCGCCGTCGTCAACTGCGACGTATCCGACCCGCATTCGGAGACGTATTTCAATTTCTATCAGCTCAATTTCAGAACGACCGGCGCCTTTGACAGCTTTGTTGACCGGGCCAAAGCCCTTTCCCTGGTGGATCTGAGGCGGGTGGACGTCCGGGCGGACGACCCCCTGCTGACCCTGTCCACCTGCTATGACGACGCGAACAAGACCCGCTTTCTCGTCATGCTCCGGAAACTGCGTCCGGATGAGACGCGGGCGTCCGTCCTGGCCGATTATTTTCCTCCGGCCGATTCCGTTTCCGAATAAGCCCCGCAGAAAACGAGGAATACCGTATGTTTTCATTTATCAGGCGTCTTGACAGAACAGACCGGCAGCTGCTGACGGCGTGCTTCCTGATGTTTGTGTCCAGCGGTTTTCTGGCACTGACCATGGGCAGCGTCCTGCCCGGCCTGTCCGCGGAATACGGGCTGACCGACAGTTTTTCCGGCCTGCTTCTTTCCCTTCATTCCGCCGGCAACCTGCTGGCCGGTCTGGTATCGGGGCTGATCCCTGTATACCTGGGACAGAAACGGTCCATCATCCTGCTCTCGTCCCTGGGATTTCTGGGCTACAGCCTGATCACGCTGACCGGCCTGCCTGCCCTGCTGATCCTGGCTTTCTTCATCATCGGGTTCGGCCGGGGCTCTATCACCAACTTTACCAACCGGCAGGCCAATCTGCTGTCCGGGGGCAGCCCCGCGGCCACCAATCTCCTGCATGCCTGCTTCGCCGTGGGCGCCATCATTGCCCCGCTCCTGTTCCACCTGATCTCCACTGCCTGGGGCTGGCGGGCCGGCATCCTGGCCGTCGTGCTGATCTGCCTGGCGGTCTGGTGCAACCTGTACAGGATCCGGATCAAGAACGACCGGATGGACCGCAAAGACAAAACCAACACCACGCTGGTGTTCCTCAGAAACCCGTCGTTCCTGATCCTGGTCGGCATGATGTTCTGCTATCTGGCTTCCGAGTACGCGGTCAACGGCTGGCTGGTCACCTACATCCAGAGCAGGGAGGAGCTCCTTCTGGCCCTGACCGAAGGCGGGACGATCCTGACGGCTTTCAGCCAGATGATGGCGACCCTGCTGTGGACCGTCATGCTGACCGGCCGCCTGATCTGCGCCGCGATCGCCCCGAAGGTCGGGCAGAAGAAACTGATGATGATTGCTTCCTTCGGGATGGCGGCTTTTTACGCCCTGCTGCTGCGCGCCCCGTCGGTCCCGCTCGTCTGCATTTCCGTGGCCGGGCTCGGCCTGTGCATGGCAGGCATCTGCCCAATGATCTATTCGGACGCCGCCCTGTTCACGAACACCTACCCGCTGGCCACTTCTTTCCTGCTGGCGCTGGGTTCCCTGGGGGGAATCTTCATGCCGACGCTGGTCGGCGCGCTGGCGGACCGGAACGGTTTTTCCGCCGGGATGAGCGCCATTTTCGTCACAATCGTCCTGCTGACGGTTTTCTCCGTTCTGAACGTCGTGATTCCTGTCAGAAAGCCCGGCAAAGCATAAAAACGTATTCCGGAACGGTAGCTGCTCCGCAGGCGGGCAGCTGCCGTTTCTTATATGAAAGGAAGTGTCTTTTCTTGTCCGCAAAAAAACTTGCCTTTCAGGCCATCGAGAAGGTCCGCAATCAGTGGTCTGTGATACGCATTCCCTGCCTGGCGGCGGAAGCTGCCGGTCTCGTTCTTATGTTCACCGGCCGGCAGAACGCGGGGATCGCGGTGGCTTTGACCGGCCTTGTCTCCAGCCTGATCCTCTCCGGTATCGGGAAAAAGAAGTACCGGCAGGCCTGCGCGGAAGCAAGCGTCCGTGAAAGCCTCGGTATGGCGGACGCCCGCTTCCTTTCCAAAGAAGAAGCCGCGAAATTCCGGCCCCTGATGGACCACCTGCTGCCCCCTGAACTGGCGGTCAGCAAGCCGCTGTTCATGTACCCCGCCGAAGGGACAGCCGGCGGAATTCCCCTGACCCTGGCGGAAACCACCATCGGCTACAAGTCTCCCAGGGACGGGAAAAACTACTTTCTGAGCGGCACACTGGGCATCCTTCCCGCCAAAGGCCTGGAACCCGGGGTCAAAGTCCTGATCGGGAAGCCCTACGGGGAAACGCTGCGGATCAGTGACTTTCCGGGCTTCTCCTTTCAGGGAACGCCGGGCCGCCCCCTGCAGGTTATGCTCCGGGAGCATTCCCTGCTCCCGGACAGCCAGCTGGACGCCCTGGAGGGTTTCGCCAAAGAACAGAACCCGGACGCTGTCCTGATCACCGACCGGGACCGGTTTGTGTTTTTCCTTTTCCACCGCTTCTACAGCGGCAGCTGGTCGCTGATCAACCGGATGCCGGAAAAGGCCCTTGATGAATCCCCCCTGCCCGAACTCCCCGCTCTGATCCGCCTGGGCGGAACGCTGGCCGGAAAAGAACCTGCGGCAGAAGCGGAGACAGAGGAGCCCAACGGCTGAAAGTCCCCGCTTCCTTCCCCAAAACCGCTGTTTTTTTCACAAAACCGGCATGAAATGGTTGAAAAACGCCATTTTTTGTAGTAAAATGATCCCAGCAAAAATGAACCTTACCAAAACACACATAAGGAACAAGGGGGTATTTTTATGGCAACCATCATTCCGCGCTGGGAATGGCGCACCTTCGGCAGTGAATTCAACGGAGCGGACGAAAAGATCATGGCTCTGAACCCGTCCGTCAAAAAGAGCAGCGAAAAATACATCCTGTCCCGCAACAGCAACGAGAACTGCAAGATCCGCGACGACCTGATGGACATCAAGTCTCCCAAGGCCGTCAACGAGGACAAACTGGAGCAGTGGTATCCGACGCTCAAGGAAAGCTTCCCCCTGAGCAGGGAAGCCGTTGCCAGACTGTTCACCGAGTTTTTCAAAATCGATGTGCCGGAACTGGCGGATTCCTATGACTACGCCGCCTTTGTCGATCTGTGCGGCAGGCAGAAGGACCTGTGCGTAGTGAACGTCGAGAAGGTCCGCCATATCACCAACATCGACGAAACCATCGTCGAGGTGGCGGAAACCAAATTCAACGGCGTGGAAAACCGCACCATCTGCGTCGAGCATATCGATCCGGCCCTGGTCATGTCCGTCGTACGCAAGCTGGGCGTTGAAAACCTGCCGAATATCAACTACATCAACGCGATGAAGCAGGCCGTCGGGCTGTGACAGAAGGCCGGCCGAACAGGATCGGAGGAAATCACCGTGAAAAGAGTAGCCATCATCGATATCGGGTCCAAGTCCATCAAATTTTTCGTCGGTGAAAAACAGGCGGACGGCTCCATCGCCACCGTACTGGACACCAACGACATCGCCGCCCTGGGCGAAGGCCTGAGCAAAACCGGCCGCATCAGCGATGAAGCGCTGGAGCGCAACGCCCAGTCTGTCGCCGCTTTCGCCGCCAAAGCGCGCGAACTGAACGCCGAAAAGATCGTTGCGGTGGGCACCATGGCCCTGCGCAGCGCGGAGAACAGCGCCGATTTCGTCGCCCGCACGAAGGAACTCTGCGGCGTCGAAGTGCAGGTCATTCCCGGCGAAGAAGAGGCCAGGCTCAGCTACCTGGCCGTCCTGTCCGGCCTGCCGCTCCAGAGCGGCGAGCTGGTCATCTTCGATACCGGCGGCGGCAGCACGGAGTTTATCTTCGGCAAAGGGACCGAGCTTCAGAACCGCTTCAGCGTGAACCTGGGCTCCAACCGCATCACCGAAACCTTTTTTGCCGACGACCCGGTCAAAGAAGGCAGCGTTGATGCCGCCGTCGCGCAGATCGACAAAGAATTCGCCGAGGCCGGCGTGACCGGCAGGCCCGCCCAGCTGGTCGGCATGGGCGGCACCGTGACCAGCATGGGCGCCGTGCGCCACATGATGGACAAGTATAAGCCCGAAATCATCCAGGGCTCCGCCCTGACAAAGCTGGACGTGGAAGAGCAGCTCGCGGCCTACGAAAAGCGCACCATCGAGCAGCGCCGCGCCATCCCGGGCCTGCAGCCCAAGCGGGCGGACGTCATTCTGTCCGGCGCGTGCATCCTGAAGGTGATCCTGGAGCGCTTCGGCGCCCCGCAGCTGACCATCAGCGACCGCGGCCTGCGCCACGGGCTGGCCTTTGACCTGCTGAACAGGTAAACCGGAACACAGATCCCAACGTTTTCCCGACTGACCGAAAGGAGTACTGATCATGAAAAAGCTCTGTCTCGTTCTCGTCCTGGTTCTTCTGACCAGCCTGTTCTCCGTTTCCGCCCTGGCGGAATGGGAGCCCAAACAGCCCATCACCATCATGAACCACGTGGCCGCCGGCGGCGCAATGGACCTGTATACCCGCAAATGGACTGAAATCGCGGCCAAGTACACCAACGCCACCTTTGTGGTGGACAATAACGACGGTGCTTCCGGCCTGACTGCCGGCGAATGGGTGCTGAACCAGCCGGCGGACGGTTACACCGTGTTCGCCCTCGCGCCGACCTACATCGATGCCGTCATCCAGTCCGAGCTGGACTGCAAGGAATACGTGGACGGCTTCAAGTACATCTACAACCTCATGGCCGACCCGTACTGCGTGCTGGTGCCGATCCATCCCGAAGCCGGAAACCCCACCTTCAACACCTTTGAAGAGCTGGTGGACTGGGCCAAGGCCGGCAACAAGCTGACGCTGTCTGAGCCGAACTACGGCGCCAAGTACATCGACGCCGTGCAGGTGTTCAACGTCGTCGGCATCGACTTCCAGGCCATCTCCTACGGCGGGGCGAAGAAGAACTTCGCGGCCCTGCTGGGCGGCCAGGCCATCGCCTCCGTCGGCAACCCCGGCGACACCACCAAATACGAAGTCAAGGCCCTGGCCGTCGGCGCCACCGAACGGCTGGCCGCCCTGCCGGACGTGCCCACCTACACGGAACTGGGCTATGACAGCTCCCTGGACAGCATCTGGATGTGGAGAGGCTACGCTGTCAAGGCCGATACCCCCGCTGAAATGATCGAATGGTTCCAGGATCTGTGTGACAAGATCTCCGCCGATCCCGAATGGGTCGAATACATGAACGGCCAGCTGCTGGCCGTCCGGACGGACCGCACCGAAGCCTTCACCAAGATCGTGGAGGACGAAGTGACCAGCACCATCGAAGTGCTCAAGAGCGTCGAACAGATCTCCGAGGATTATGAAAGGTAACAGGCCGACCATTGTTCTTTTGCTCCGGCGGGCGCGCGTCGCCCGCCGGAATCCATATTCCTGTCGCAAGGAGAGGAAACTGTTATGACAGAATTCTCTAAATGGCTGAGCGGGCTTCACTACGGCTGGGTCCTCGGCGGGCTGGCGGCCCTGCTGGTCGGCTTCTATTTTCTGTTCAACGCCCTTCCGAGGACGAAACCGGTCAAGGCGCAGCTGCTCTGCCTGGTCGGGATGGACCTGATTACCCTGCTGTTCTTCATTCTGACCTTCTCCCTGAGGGTCAGCAAAATGGCCGCCCAGTCCGGCGCGACCCCGCGCACGATGCCGCAGCTCTGGGCAGTGCTGACGGTACCGGTCTCCATCGGCTGCTTTATTGCCATCCTGCGGAAAGACAACAAGCCGGACAAGAAATTCGACCGCTGGGTCTTCGCGCTGCTGGTCGGCCTGGGCTCGATGGTCAGCGTCCTGCTCTTCCAGTGGATCGGGTATTACCTGAGCAGCGCGGTTTTCATCGTCACGGTAATGATCGCCATGGGTGAAAAAAACAAGCTCCAGCTGATCCTCACGCCGGTCATCTGGTGCGTGTTCACCTACTTTGTCTTTGACAGGCTGCTCTTTATTTCCCTGCCCATCGGTTCCCTGTTCAAAGGGATCCTGTAGGAAGGGGGGTGCGGCATATGTCAGAAATATTCAGCAACCTGATGAGCGGTTTCGCGACGGTCGGCAACCTTCAGTCGATCGCGTGGATCCTGGTCGGCGTCTGCGTCGGCATCCTGGGCGGGGCCATTCCCGGCATCTCCCCGTCGATGGCGGTCGCCCTGCTGCTGCCGATGACCTACGCGATGAGCCCGACGGTGGCCCTGATCATGCTGATGGGCATCTACATCGGCGCGAACTACGGCGGCTCGATCACCGCGGTCGCGATCAACACGCCGGGCACCCCCTCCGCCACTGTCACCGCCTTTGACGGCTATCCCCTGCTCAAGAAAGGCCGGGCCGGCGAAGCGATGGGCGTCTCTCTCTGGGCTTCCGTATTCGGCGGTGTCATCAGCATCTTTATCCTGATGTTCTTCTCCGTGCCCCTGTCCCGGGCGGCCCTCAAATTCTGGCCCAGCGAATATTTTGCCCTGTGCATCATGGGCCTGACGACCGTGGCGACCCTCGGCGGCAAAAACTGGCAGAAAGCCCTCGTCACCTGCCTGTTCGGCCTGCTGCTCAACACCATGGGCCTTGACCCGACCTTCGGCATCAAGCGCTTCACCTTCGGCGTCACCAAGCTGTTTGACGGGTTCGAAATGGTGCCCGTGCTGATCGGCCTGTTCGCCCTGGGCGAGGTCCTGAGCAACCTGGAGCATTACGACCCGAAAAAAACAGTCGCCCATGAAAACGTCGATTACACGATGCCGGGCTTCAGATACTACTGGAAACTCAAATGGAGCATCGTCCGCTCCGGCCTGGTCGGCTGCCTGATCGGCATCTTCCCCGGGGCCGGCGGCACGATCGCCTCCTTCCTGGCCTACGACGTGGAAAAGCGCCTCTCCAAACACCCCGAACAGTTCGGCCAGGGCGCGCCGGAAGGCGTCGCGGCCGCGGAAGCCAGCAACTCCGGCTCCGTCGGCGGCGCCATGGTGCCGATGTTGACGCTGGGCATTCCCGGCTCCTCCACGGCGGCGGTCCTGCTTTCCGCCCTGATGATCCACAACCTGAACCCCGGCCCACAGCTGTTCACCCAGCAGCCGGAACTGGTCTACGGCCTGTTCGCCTCCATGTTTGTGGCCAACCTCCTGCTGGCCCTGGTCGGCTTCTTCGGCGCCAAGCTCTGGGTGCGGGTCGGCTACATCAAAAAGACCATCCTGTTCCCGCTGATCTTCGCCTTCGCGATCCTGGGCTCGTACTCGATCAAGAAATCCATGTTCGACGTCGGCACCTGCCTGGCCTTCGGCATCATCGGCTGGGTGTTCAAAAAGTACGACTACCCCGCTTCCCCCATCGTCCTGGGGCTGGTGCTTGGCAAGCTGATCGAGGAAAACTTCGTGCAGACCATGATGGTGACCGGCCCGGTCGGCTTTGTGACCAGGCCGCTGACTGTGATCCTCTTCCTGATCTCGATCGCCGCCATCGCCTACCCGATCATTCAGGACAAACCCAACGAAAAACAGATCCAGTGAACGTGATTTCCATGAAAAAAGCATCCGGCGGACGGATGCTTTTTTCGGGTTCTTCACGGAAAGTTAAGGAAAAAAACTCTTGTCGTGGAGCTGGAATTCCCGAGCTAATGGTATACTTTTTTCCTGTTTCACACTTTTTGACAAACATGAAGAATCAGTTTTTCAAGGGAAGAACGAAGAAGCATAAAGCAACAAAATCACCTGATCATTCAAGCAATTTTGTCATCCTGAGCGTCGAATGGTTCCGGCTCTCATTGAGCCGGAACCGATGCGATGGATCCCGACGGACAGGATTGGAAGCGGCTGGCAGCATCGGCGCAGGGCAGGTATATCAGAAAGAGACCATCATCAACTCCATCCGCAGCGGACAGTTCCCGCGCCCTGGTCCGTCTGTTTTTCCCAACCTGGCCGTCGGGATCCCTCGCGATGCGGACCGCCCTGTGATGGCGGTCCTTTTTCATCGCTCGGGATGACATCCCAGGGGGTGACCAAACAACGGCTTCACGGAAAGAAATGATACAGATTTCCAGCCACAGAGGAAGATTTGTCAGTCCTTGGATATATATCTCTCATATCGTTTCTTTCGCGGCGCAGCTGCGTGTATTCAATAACAGGACAAAGCCGCTTCCGAAGAAAAAGTGAATAACCTTTTTCGCAGGAAAAAGATGGCCCGGAGAACCCAGCGTTACCTGACGGCCCTGTACAAAAGCAGGTATGAACAGAGAACCGGCGGGGCTTCTGCCCCGCCGGCTGCGGTTGAACAGCGTTATGATCCGGCCCTTATTTTCCTTCGGCCGCGTTGGTGCCGGCGATGCGGCCGGTGGTGAAGCACATCATGATGGACGTGCCGGACGCCGGATATTCGCGGTAGAAGAACTCGCCGTTGGCGCAGGCGCCGGCGGCGTAGAGGTTCGGGATGGCGGTGCCGTCTTTGCGCAGCACGTGCATGTCCAGGTCGATCTTAATGCCGCCCAGGGTGCCGATGGTGGCAGGCCTGATCCGCAGGGCGAAGTACGGCCCATCGCCCACGCCCGTCATGGCGCTTGCGGCCTTGCCGAAGTCCGCATCCTCCTGGCCCTTGAGCTCGTTGTAGCGGGCCACCGTTTTCAGGAAGGTCTCCTTGTCCATGAAGGTCTTTTCCGCAAGCTCTTCCAGGGTATCGGCTTCGAACACATAGCCTTCGTCGATCAGCTGGGCAAACATGTCATGGGAGCCCTGCGTACCGTCAAAGATCATGAAGGAATGATGGGTTCCTCTTTCCACCAGCCTGGAGTGCAGGATCGGGTAGTCCAGCGTCTCGTCGGTGAAGCGCTCGCCGAACTGATTGACCATCAGGTAGGGCATCCAGACAAAGCCGTTCAGCGGATCGGCAAAGGAAGTGGGCCGGGTGCCGCGCAGGCCGATGATGCCGTCATGGAAGACGGTGTCCGCGCCCAGTTCCATCGCGAAGCGGATGCCGTCGCCGGTATTGCCCACATTGGCGTACATGAATTCATCCGCATAAGAGGGGGAATACTTGCGCATCATTTCCTGGTTGCCGTCATATCCGCCGGTGGCGATGACGACGGATTTGGCGTACACGGTCACCTTGTGGCCGTCGGCAGCCTGCGCCAGAACGCCGATGACAGCGCCAGCGTCATCCGTCAGCAGACCGACCGCCGGAGTATCCAGGCGGATCTCCACGCCCTTCTGTTTGATCGTTTCGGTCATCGGCAGGATGAAGCCGCTGCCGCCCACGTTCGTGCTCTGCATACGGGGAACGGGGCTGGTGCCGGCAGTGCCGGGGCCGGTCAGCACGACGCCGCCCGCCTGCAGCCATTCGATGGTTTCATTGGATTTTTCGGCGACCAGGGTCAGCAGATCGGCGTTGGCATGGCCCTCGGCCCGCGTCTGCCAGTATTCGACCAGGGCTTCCACGCTGTCTTCCACCCCCGCTTCCTTCTGGAAGCTGGTGCCGGTGGCATAGATCAGTCCGCCGGAAAGCAGGGTGTTGCCGCCCAGGTGGCTCTGCTTTTCAAGCAGCAGCACGCTGGCGCCGGCGTCTTTGGCATTGGCCGCCGCGCCGATGCCGGCTGCGCCGCCGCCCAGGACCACCACGTCAAACGTCAGTTCCTCGTCTTCAGCCGCGGCCGTTTCCGCGCCGGGAGCGGCCTTCAGGGCGTTCACATCGCCGCCGGCCAGCGTCACCGCTTCCTCCACGGCCGTCAGGATCGCCCTGCTGGTGAACGTCGCGCCGGACACGGTGTCCAGCGCCAGCGTCTGCCCCGCCACGATGGCGGCCGGCAGGCGCTCAATCGCAGGATCGCAGATACCGGGCGTTTCGGAATGACTGAGCACTTCGACAGCCAGGATGCTGCCTTCGTCGAAGGTGACCTTCACTTCGACAGGACCGTTGTTGCCCTGGGCCGTGACGGTATATTCACCGGCGGTATAGGCCAGGGCAGCGGCGCCGTTCAGGATCAGCGCCAGACACAGCAGACAGGTGAGCAGTTTTTTCATGGTGCAGCCTCTCCTTTTATTGATTTATTTGAACGTTCAACGTTCCTTGATACCATTCTATCTGACTTTGCCGCTCCTGTCAACCGCTGTACGCTTTTTTCCCCGCTTCATCTGCCTGTCTGTCCGGCACCGGGTAAAAGCTCCTTGACCCATCATCATAGATTTAAGTTCAGTTTTCCCTGACCCGCAGGGTGATGTCCGCGCTGCCGATGTCCCCGGCGGAGACTGTCAGGCGGACTTCCCCCGCCTGAACCCCGGCGCGGAGGACGGCCAGGGCCTTCCCCTGGTAACTGGTAAACTGTCCTCCGGTATAATTCTCTTTGGTGACGGGTGCGCCGCTGCCAAAACCGAGCAGCTCCGCCGGGCCGGAAACCGCGGCAGTCAGCAGCCGGTCGTCATCCGGCACAATGTTCCCGTCCGCGTCCGTCAGTTCGGCGCGCACATGGCACAGGGAGGTTCCGTCGGCTTTCATGCCTTCTTCCTCGGCGGTCAGCCGGATGGCGGCAGGTTTTCCGGCCGTTTTCAGCACCGAGCGCGATACTTCCCTGCCGTCCGTAAAGCTCACCGCTTCCACGCGCCCCGGCTCATACACCGCGGCAAACAGGAAGGTTCTGGGCATCTCCTGAACCTGCGCTTCGCCCGCTTTTTTCCGGCCCAGGCTCCGGCCGTTGACAAAAAGCTCCACTTCTTCCGCCGCGCTGAACACGGCGATGTTCACCGGCTTTCCTTCCTGCCCGGCCCAGTTCCAGCGGGGCCATATGCCGGGGAAGCCCCAGCTGGACAGGTTTTCGACCTTTCCAAACACAGAAGGATCATAGCTGAAGACCGCCGTTTCACAGCTCCCCCAGACGATGCGGCGGTATACGCCCTGCGGGCGGATACAGCCCGTCACGTCAAAGTCCGCGTCGTTCGCCGTGCGCCACGGGAAGGGAGAAGGTTCCGCCCAGGGGTCGCCGATCCGCGGGTCTCCGGGCTCGTAGAAGGAAGCCTTCCCGATGCCCGCTTCCCCGATATAGTCCCAGGCCGTCCAGGTGAAATCCCCGATGATCCAGGGAGTCTTCTCGATCAAAGGCCAGTGGGTCCCGATGTCTTTGGGATAGTTTTCGCTGCCCATCATCACCCGCTCTGGGAACATGAGATGGTCCTGCTCATATTTGTCTTCCAGATAGTTATAGCCCACGATGTCCAGGCCGTTGGCAAAGGCCTCGGTATATTCCTCCCACAGCAGGTCGCGCCGGCCGCCGAAATCTGCGTTCTGCAGGCCGCTGCCGGGCTTCCATTCCCGCCAGCGGCGGAGCTGTTCTTCCTGCAGCTGATCGTCCAGCCCGTTCCAGAAAGAGCAGATGCCGTTCGAAACGGGGCGGCTCGGGTCCAGCTTCCGGATGGTTTCCGCCAGCTTCACCGAGAGGACATAGCCGCTGTCCAGCCCGCCGCGCTCGGTGATCTCGTTGCCGGTGGACCAGAGGATCACGGAAGGATGGCAGCGGTCCCGCCTGACAAAGACGGTCAGGTCCTTCTCCCAGTCGGTATCAAAAAACTGGCTGTAGTCACCCGGCTGCTTGCCCATGCCCCAGACGTCGAAGGCTTCGTCAAACACATACATGCCCAGGCGGTCGCAGGCTTCGATCAGGGCGGCAGAAGGCGGGTTGTGGGTGGTGCGGACGGCGTTGAAGCCGACTGCCTTGAGTTTCCTGATCTTTCTGGCCTCGGCGTCATACAGGCTGACCGCACCGATCACCCCGTTGTCATGATGCAGGCAGCCGCCCCGGAGCTTGGTCTCCTTTCCGTTGACCCGGAGCCCGTGCTTGACATCCGCCTCGACGGTCCGGATGCCGAACAGCACGCTTTCTTCATCCTCCGCCGGGTTTTCCGCCGGGATGATCCGGGTTTTGAAGGTCCCGGTTTCCCTGACCCGCACCCGGAGGCGATACAGATCCGGCGTTTCCGCGCTCCAGAGAAGCGGCCGGTCCACCGTCAGGGTCATGTAGGCCGTGCCGGAGGCCATCGGCTCGATCTGGGTGACGGTCTTCCTGCTCAGCACGGTTTCGCCGCTGTCCTCCCGGATCAGGTCGAACCAGACCTCCGCCACCCGGTTTTCGGCGTGATCGTTCCGGATCTCGGCGGATACCTGAAGATAGGCAGTTTCAGGCGTCCCGTCCGCTCCGTATTCGATCTTCCGGGTATACCCGGACAGGCCCCCGAAAGCCGCGTACAGCTTCGGCATGCGGACCAGCTCGACCCCGCGGAACAGGCCGGCGCCCGAATACCAGCGGGAATTGGGCTGCATGCTGGGGTTCAGGGTGATCGTAATACGGTTCTTCTCCCCCGGATAGATGAGGCGGGTGATGTCCGCCTCAAACGGGGCGTACCCGTAATGCTGCAGAACCGCCCGGTCTCCGTTCACTTCGATGGTGGCGTTCATCATGGCCCCGTCCAGCCGCAAGGCGACGCGATCCCCGGCCCAATCGGCCGGTATATCAATTTCCTTCACATAATGCCCCACGCCGGCGTTATAATACCCGCTTGCATGGGCGGACGGCGCCTCCGGATATACATCTCCCGCGATCATGTAGTCGTGCGGAAGCTGGACAGTCTCCCCGAAGTCCCGGTTCGCCCGCTTGCCGGGATCCATCTGCCCCAGGGCAAAATACCAGTCCCGGTTGATTTTCATGCTTTTCATTTTTGTGTCCCTCATTTCTGTTCTGTCCTTACCGCCAGCAGCGCCAGATTGTCCCGTCCCGGAAGGACCAGTCTGGTCAGTCCGCCTGCATGGTCCTTCAGCGTTTCACGGGTCATATTCCACACGTCGATCAGTTCGATCCGGTACATTTTGCCCTCCGGCAGGGACAGGGTCTTTTCACCGTAGCACTGCAGGTCAAAATAGGTCAGGTACGCCTCTTCCCCGCAGCGGCTTTCCCATTCGTGCTCCCCGGCCAGGTGGGAGATCCTGTCCCGCACGTCCATCCGGCGGACGCTGTCCGAAAAAAGCCTCGCAAAATGCTTCATGCCGTCCGGCATGCCGGCCATGGCATTTTCCAGTGCTTCCCCCTCCAGCATCGCCAGGTCCTGAAGGGCGCCGGATACCGGCGTCAGCGGCCCCGGCAGACTCTCCATGATTTCCCGCAGGAAAGCGATCCTCTCCGGGCTTTCGCCTTTGAGCGTCCCGCCCCTGGCCCACCAGAGGATCTCATCCTCCGAAAGAAACGTTTCCCCATGTGTGCAGTACGCCCCGCTGGCATAGCACCGCCAGAAACGGCGCACCATCTCCCGGCCGGAGATGCTGCCCCAGAAATGAGGTAGATTGCCCTCATAGCAGCATTCGTCGATCACTACGGGCTTCTGGTATTCCCGGATCCACCGCGAAATCTCGGTCAGTGCCTTGGTCTGGATGCTGGCATGGGTCACGTTGGGACGCGAAAAATCCCAGAAGCACATGCAGTTATGGCAGGACAACAGATGACCGTACGGATCGTGCGCCGCCGCATACTCCTCGATTTCTTTCCAGTCGGCCAGGCTTTTGTGATCCGTGTTCAGGTCATATTCGTTGGCCAGGCTCCACCAGATATTCGGGAAAGCGCTCAGCCTGCGCAGCAGATAGTCCAGGTACGTCAGGTTGTCCCGCTGCGGCAGGGAAGAGAAGCCCCAGCGGTCATAGGGGTGGAACAGGATCAGGTCGATCTGGATATCCAACGCGGCGATCCGTGTGAGAATCCTTTCAAACCGGTGCCAGAAAGCGATGCAGGGGCGGCCTGCATCCCAGGTGCCGTCCACGTTCTTTTCAAACGGATAAACCGGAGGCTCGTTGTGATTGTAATCATAGTGCTTGGGAAAAACGCACATGCGCACTTTGTTGAACGGGGCATGGCGCAGCGTTTCCAGGGTCTGTTCCGTCAGCGCGTCATCCTGGGATGCCAGGGCGTATACCGTCGTGCCGAAAGGGATGAACAGCGTTCCGTCAGCATATTCAAAATGGGTGCCCACAGCCCTGACAGGCCCATGCCGGTTCTGGGCGGCGGGTTCACAGATTCCGCTTCCTTCCGCACAGACCGCGCCGGTGACCCTCCAGCGGACTTCCCCCGTCTTTTCAGGCAGGAAACGGACGATGTACCTGCCGTCCCCGTCATAAAAACCCCGGACGTTCCTGGTTTCTCCGTTCAGGGTGAATGATGCCGTCAGGTTCACTTCAGCCCATGCCTGCTCCGGGACCGGGCCGTCCAGGCAAAGCTCAAAGGTCTCGTACTGCTTCATGCTCTTTCTCCTTCCGAAGAAAATGCGGATAACAGACTGCTTTTTTCTGTTTTCATTATACATGAAAAAACCGGAACTGCCAAGAACCCGTTCGCAGCCCGGACGCAGGGCAAACGCACGAGTGTAAAAATCGTCACATTTGAGGCGGCGCTGGGAGCTAGAGAGGGGGTGATCAGGGGGAAACTTCCCCCTGATTGTAATCCGCAGCGGGTTGCGAGGGCCCGGAAAACAGGCCAGTGGCCTGTTTTCACCGAGCAACGGGCCGGCAGG
>JBGUJG010000039.1:0-58458 GCA_045113695.1 Christensenellales bacterium | reverse complement strand
TTGTCAGGATCGTACGTTCAGCCGGACAGCCTGCATAATCGTCTGGAGATGATATGACAGGACAGTCACGGATCCCATCCTGCGTCCGTTTTCCCGGCCAGTTCTTCGGCCGGCTGTGTGGCGGCGCAGGCGCCGCCGCTACAGTGAAACCGGACAATATAAACCAGCCATACATGCTTTCGCCTGTGGTATGTAAATGATATATCAGCCCTTTCACCATGCTGCTTTATGGATCGATCAGTGATACTGATTTACCCATGACCCATTATTGTTGTACACATATATTACTCGTCCGCCAATCCGGAAAAAAATGTCAGGCTTTTCCGGCAGGATTCTCAAACAGATTTGCCTCCCACCCCGGCCTTCCCCTCTGGGGAAGGCGGCCCGCAGGGCCGGATGAGTTCCCCCAGGGCCTGCCGGCCCGTTGCTCGGTGAAAACTGTCCACTGGACAATTTTCCGGGCGCGAAGAACCCAAAAATGCCGGACCTCCCGGTCTTCATAGACCAGGAGGTCTTCCATGGGCACCCGCAGCAGCCGGGCCAGGGCCAGCAGGTTGTCCACCGTGGGCAGGCACTCGCCGTGCTGCCACTTGTAAATGGCCTGCGGGTACTCAAACCCGAAATAGGTCTGCAGGTCCCGCACGGTCAGCCCGGCCTGCCGCCGGTGCAGCTCGATGCTGCGGCCGGTGCCGGCCAGGTCAATCACCGGAAACGTCGTCTCTGTATACACCGAACCATCCTCTCCGTCACGTCGGCACGCTTCGGCTCACTGGAAAAGGAAACACTCCGGGCAGCATGACGGGATCGTCATTCTGCCGGTCAAGACGGTTCATGGAAAGCGGTGAAACAGGTGTGATTATAAGGGATCAAACGGGCATTTGTCAACCATTTTTCATGGAAACAAAGGCAAAACAGCACCTTTTCATTTTAAACCGCCGGTTTAATGACAAACCCGCTTTTCCGCGGTAAGATACAGCCATCGACAGGGGGAACACCCGGAAGGGTCCCCCGGCCGAAGAAGTCCGGCAGAAAACCGACTTCGCCCATGCAGTTCCGTCGGCAGGAGATCAGGCGCACACAGCAGCGCGTCAGACGGGTTCCAGGAAACGGCAGGCCCATGTTCTTCCGCTTCCAGGCCGTGAGGCACACGTCCCCCATCGTGAACCGTTCCACCAGGGAGGTGGCGTTCCTATGGAAGGCGCTCACAGCAAACGACGATCTGACTTCAACAATGGATGATTCTTCATCGCGTCTGTCTGCTTCAGCTGCATGGCGCATGGCGCCCGCCACGGCCGGCGTGCAGGCCATGAAAACCGGGAAACCGGATCCATATTCCTCTGGCCGGATCCGGACGGATCAACGGAATGGGACCGTCCGGCGGCAGCGGAGAAGGACGCAAACAGAGGAAAAACGCTCCGGGACCCCAGGCTCATGAACCGCATTTTCTGCCACGTTTCCTTCCGGCGGCATCTCCCGCCGGAAGGAAGAAATCAAACCGCAGGTTGAATGACAAGCCCGGAAACCTGTGGTATTCTCTCACCGAAAGGCAGGGAAGAAGCCCTTCCCTGATGACGAAGCGGCCGGAGAACCGGCTTCGGATGGACGGAGGGATTCCCTCCGGATCAAGGCGCGTACAGCAGCGCTTGTCAGAGCAGAGAAAGGAATTTCAAGTCAGGAGCCAGGCTGGAAAAACAGAACCCGCTCCAGGCCGTGAAACACCCGTTTCCCCCACGACCCTGAACCGTTCCGGAAGGAGGCGCGGTCACCGATGGGGCTTTAGCTGACAAGCTTTCAAACTGACGATCCACACAGATGCGTCTGTTCAATGATCCGGTTTTTGCCCGATGTCCGTCAAGGCGCCCTTCACGACCGGCGTGGGAAACGCCGCGGCGGAACGGCGGAAAACGCAGACCATGGCCTGACCCGAAGGTACGGAACGGGAACGGAGGGAAAGGCGGCGGAAGCAAACGCGGCATGGACTGCGTGATTCCGGCGGACCAAACCGGCGCGGAACATTCTCCGGCAAAACCTTCCTGCACACCCGAAACGGGGAGGGAAAGGAAACAGCTGTCAGGACAGAACACGGGGACGAGGAAGGTCCCCCGCGGAGACAGGCAAACGGCACGCGGCGCTGAAACGCCCCGCGGCGTCCGGCCCCACCCCATCGCACGGGCAGGGCAGTCTGTTCCGCCCCCGCTTTACGGAACACGGCGAAAACGCCGGAAGCGCGGTGGTTCAGGTTCCGCGGGAACGCCCCCGCGAAACCATGCCCGGGGAGGCCCGGCGTATCCCCGGACGGCTGTTTCCCGGCCCTCGCGGCGGCTGAAATGCCGCCAGCATGAATACTGATCTGCGCCCCATCCATGCACAAGACGCAGGGGTTCAGTCAGTATGAAGAAAGGAGGAAATCGGATGAGCTATCTTGACACCATGAAAAAAGAAGCGAACTATACCAGAACGCTGAACGGAGCCCTGACCCACCGCGGCACCGGCGACGCCTGCCTGGACTTTTTCGCCGTGGCCGGCGGCATGCGCTATCGGAGCCGCCGCGACCAGATCAGCCTGTTCGACCGGGCGTACATCGAAACCCCGGAGCTGGCGGCAAAGCTGCTGTTCCACCTGCGCGACATCCGCGGCGGCATGGGCGAACGCACCCTGTTCCGCACCCTGCTGCGCCACGTGGCATTCGCCTGGCCCGAAACCGCGAAAAAGAATGTCCCGTATATCGCTGAATTCGGCCGCTGGGACGACCTGCTCTGCCTGCTGGGCACCCCCGCCCAGGAAGAAGCGGTTCAGGAAATCAAAAAGCAGCTGGCGGAAGACCTTGCCGCCCTCCGCCGCCGGGAACAGGGCGAAGAAAACGCCCATATCTCCCTGCTGGCCAAATGGCTGCCCTCCGATAATACGTCCAGCCCGAAAACCCGCGCGAAGGCCCGGCGCCTGATCGCCGCCCTGGGCATGGACGGACGCGAATACCGCTCCGCGCTGACCGCCCTGCGGGCCCGGATCGGCCTGGCGGAGCGGAACCTGACCCAAAGGCGCCCGGAAAAGATCCACTATGAAGCCGTGCCCGCCCAGGCCATGCTCAAATACCGCTGCGCCTTTCATAAACAGGACGGCGCCCGTTTCAACCGGTTCCTGAACGACGTCAGAAAAGGGATCCGGCAGATCCACACGGAAACGCTGTTCCCCTACGAGGTTCTCCGGCCTTTCTTTGCCGACTGTTCCTGGTCCGTCACGGATCCCAGGGGCATGGCGGCGCTCGAGCAGCTGTGGAACCATCTGCCCGGAGAAATCGGCTCCGCCAACGCCGTCAGCGTGGTGGACACCTCCGGCTCCATGTACTGGTCGCCCGGCGCCCTCAAGCCCGCGCTGATCTCCCAGGCCATGGGCCTGTACTGCGCGGAACGCTGCGAAGGCGTGTTCCACAACCACCTGATCACCTTTGAAAGCACGCCCCACCTGGCGGAAATCAAAGGCAAAACCCTGCGGGACAGGCTCCGCTGGATCGGCACCCTGCCCTGGGGCGGCAGCACCAACCTGGAAGGCGTCTTTGACCTGATCCTGCGCACGGCGGTCCAGGCAAACGCCCGCCAGGAAGAAATGCCCTCCGTGCTCTATATCTTCTCCGACATGGAGTTCAACCAGGCCGTGCGGGACCCCGGCAGAACCGTATACGAGGCCTGCAAGGCGAAGTTTGAAGCCTGCGGCTACCGGATGCCCGCCGTGGTGTTCCACAACGTGAACGCCTGGCAGATGCAGACCCCCGTGACCGCCCGCACCCGCGGCACCGCCCTGCAGAGCGGCGCGGCTACCCACGCGCTCAAAGAAAAGTTTGACGGCAACATCACCCCCATGGACCACATGCTGCGGGTGCTGAACGCGGAACGCTACCGCATGATCCACGCGTAACCATTCCCTGCCGACCAGACTTCCCGTGACCGGGGAGGTCTTTTTTTATTGGTTCATGTTGATGAAAAATCAGATACAGGAAAAGTGTATACCATCAGCTCGGGAATTCTTGCTCCACGGCAAGAGATATCGTCCCTAATTTTCTGTGAAGAGCTCCTTTTTTGTATAAACCGTCTCTCCCCGGACGACGGTGGACAGGATGTCCCCTTCCCGGGTCACCGCGGTGATGTCGGCAAAGCTGCCGGGCGCAAGGGTCCCCTGGCCGGCAAGACCCAGGAGGGCGGCCGGGTTTTTGGTCAGCAGGCCGGCAATCTTTTCCAGCGGCCGGCCGGTGAAAGCCATCAGGTTTTTGAGGGACCTGGCCTGGGTCAGGGTGCTGCCCGCGCGGGCGTCGCCGTGGGTCAGGCGGGCGTCGCCGTTTCTGACCGTCACGTCGTTGACGCCCAGCTTATACTGGCCGTCCGGCAGGCCGGCCGCCATGATGCTGTCCGTAATGGCGACCACCCGGTCCCAGCCCTTGCATTTCAGCAGGAGGCGGAGGGTGGCCGGGTTCAGGTGGAGGCCGTCGGTGATGGCTTCGCAGTAAATATCGCTTTCCAGCACGGCCCCGAGGATGCCCGGCTCGTGGTGGTGGAGCGGGCGCATGGCGTTGAAGGTGTGGGTGGCCGCCTTCGCCCCGGCGCTGATCGCCGCGCAGGCTTCGTCATAAGTCGCCGCGCTGTGGCCGATGGCGATGGTGACCTCATCCGCGATTTCCCGGATCATCGGCAGGACGCCCGGCACCTCCGGCGCGCAGGTCATGTACAGGACATGGCCCCCCGCCAGCTCCTGATAGCGGCGGAACAGGGCGGCGTCCCCCTGCCGCAGCAGGTGTTCCGGCATGGCTCCCTTGTAGGCCGGGGACAGGAACGGCCCTTCCAGGTGGATGCCCAGCAGCCGGGCCCCGGGCAGGGGATGCTCGATGGCGTCCACGGCGATCCGGATGCACTGTTCCGTCTGCTCCACCGTGTCCGTCAGGATGCTGCACAGGAAGCCCGCCGTCCCCTGGGAGGCGGCGAAGCGGGATATCTTTTCATACCCCGCCCGGTCCGCGGCGTTCACATCCACCCCGAAGCAGCCGTGAGTATGGATGTCGATCAGCCCGGGCAGCAGGTACGCCCCGCCCATATCCACGGGCTGAACAGGCACGTGGTCCGCCGGCGCCGCAGCGATCCGGCCGTTTTCCATATACAGCGGTTCATCCGCAAAAACGCCGTCCCGCCAGACGTGACAGTTGACCAGTTTGGTAATCATCATAAACTCCTCCATTCTGAAGAAATGCCGCGTTTTAAGCTCGTGTGCCGGTTCTTTTATGTATCAGCCTTTGTCCGGATCCGCCCTCATCACACACAGCGGACATCCGTTCAGCCCATTTTCGGAATCAGGAAAATGATAACTTGATTTTACTGACCTGTCAAGGATCTCTCTCCTTCCATCCGTATAAAAAGATGCAATGGCCGGAATGTGAACTTTTTGTCCCGGAATAACTGCCGCCGGGTTCAGTCCCTGCGTATATATTCATGACCGGAGCAAAAACGCTCCGAAACAAAACAGAAAGCAGCGCGAAAGCGAAGGAGGAAATAAACATGGATAACAATATGAAAGAGAACAGCATGAACGAACTGAACATCAGTGAAATGGAACAGGCCAGCGGCGGGATCCTGCCGATTCTTCTGGGCCTCGGCACGCTCGCACTGGGCGGGGTCATCATCGCCGTGATACCCGACAAGAAGAAATAATACTGAACGGAAAACAACACAAACGAAAAGGAGACAGACATGATGAATACGAAAGCGATGGAACTGAGTCTGAATGAACTGGAAATGGTGAACGGCGGCGCGGATCCGATCCAGACCGCGGCGGCGGCCGGCGCCGGCGGCATCGTCGGGGGAGCGTCGGGCGGCGTGCTCGGGATTTGTCTCGGCCTGGCGACCGGTCCGATCGGCTGGATGGCCCTCGGCGGAGCGATCATCGGCGGCGCCGCGTACGCCACCTACTACACGCTGACATCGAAATAAATGATACTGTCCTATAAATGTAAGGGGATGCTGCAGGCTTCGTTCTGCGGAATCCCCTTCTGAATTATCATGACAACTGGAATTTGGCGGGATAAACGCGCATCACTTGAATGCAAACACGATATCATCGGAAGCGGCATTACAGATTCCTCCTGCTTTCTCGTAACACCTGCAGGCAGAAGCATTGTGTTTATCAGTAAGCAGAAACATTTTGCGGCAGCCCAAGGTTTTCGAATGCTCGTGAATAAACCGGACAAGTTCCGTTCCGTAACCTTGATTCTGCCATTCTTCCATAATGTCAATTGCGTGAAGATAGTATACTTTTTGCCCGTTTGGCTCATTCAGAACATAACCGTATGCAAATCCGATTGCTTTTCCGTTGTCTGCAGCAATATAACCATAGGCGTTTTTTTCATGCAAAAACGCCTTCAGCATGGCCTCATCGTATTTCGTATTCTCATCATCAATAAAGGCAGGCATCAGCGCAAGATTATGCTCTGCCAATAGTTCACACTTCATATCATCCGTCCTCAAATCCCGGGATTTATTTACCGCCAGATCAAGAATCATTGTGTAACTGCGGTATACACTTCTATATGATTGCCCTCTGAATCAACAAATTCCGCAGCCCAATTCTTGCCAATCTGCGTCAACGGAAAACATATTTCTTTACCCTCAAGTTTTTCCTTCATCTTTTCGAACGTATCAAAATGTAAACTCGGAAGGCACCATATCGTCCACACATATATAAAGTGAATCGATTCTGCAAAACATTGTTTTCACCTTTTTCTTATTATTTCCATATAAACTGAGAATTGGACATCTGAAAACGGATTTCGTTACAAAGTTCTGACCGGATTCTGATTGACCGCTCCGTCAGGTTCAAAGCGGCAAACGAATTAACAGGAAGAATCACTTCCGGGTTTCAGAATCAGCAGGATCCGGGCAAACGGTCTTTTTACCGGCCTGCCGATGATGACCAGCCTTCGCATCCGCCGCAGTTAAAGCATCCGTTGCAAAGGATCTTAAACGAACATTGATCACACTTTTCAGCAAAATGAGGCACATAAAGCTCCTCCGCCCGGATCGGGCAGCCGGAGCTGTCTTTGAGTTCAAAGTGGATCGGTTTGCCCTGAAAAGTCATACCGGAACAGGCTGCCTGAGCGTTCTGAAGCTGCTTACTGCTTATTCTGTACGTCCTTCCGTCCTTGATAAAGTTTGTTCCGGTCTCCATAAAACAAAATGTGACATTCCGCGATAAACACTCTTCCCTCAGCGCTTTCACCCATTCAAAATCACACGGCCTGGATCCTCCGTAGTTTTCCCCTCCGCAGGCAACCTGTTCAATCTGACCGCTGTCAAGATATCTGCCGATGCTGACAGGACCCAGCAGCGGCGCGCAATGCAGGCCTTTATGCAGAAACGGCAGTTCCAGGAGCCGCGGAATTCTTTCATCTGCCCTGCTTTGATTCTCACAGGTCACATTCAGAAAAACATTATCCCAGCCGTTTCCCCAGTTTGCCGGCAGACAGTTCTGTATTCTTTCGGGTCTCTTGGTCAGAAGCAGAAAAACGACGTCGCTTCTGATGTGCATGATTTCCCATGCTTCAGCGCGCCATTCATCCGCCTCCTCCAGGAAGAAATCGGAGGTCATGCAGACGCTGATCATTTCACCGCTCTGTATCCTGTATTTTCCGTTTTTGTCTTTAGACAGCGGATACCTGAAACCCGTCTTCGTTTTATAGACATCCGCGCCGTTTTTGCCCCTCATCCTGTCAAGATAATATACGTAGCAGTTCTGACAGCCCTCGCTGCACTTTATACAGCCGTGCCATGGATTCCAGTTGCTGTGCATTGCCATGATTTACCTCCGGAGGTTTCCTGATAAGTCCCGGTCTGCCGTTCGTTCATGATTGCTTCCCGTCAAGTCCCGGGGCACCCGGTTTCCGACACGTTCAGAGAACCGGCAAACACGGGATTCTGAATGGGATGATTCGCCGCATGTTCTGCGAATCCTGCACGATGAATCTCCGTATTGCGCGTTTGGGATGATTATGAGATAATGGCTGTGCCCGGCAACCGGGAAATACCAGATGGAAAGGATGAATGAAAATGGCATTCAGACAGACAGGCCTTTGCAGGCTGATCGTTCTGGTGCTGACGGTGTGCATGCTGACGGGCGCAGTCTCCGCTCTGAGCGAATCGCAGATGACGGAGGAGCAGCTGGACGAGGCTTCGAAAAAAGCCTACGACGAGGCGAAGCGCCAGGGAGAAACGGACATCGCTTTTTCCACCGTCGCGACCCTCGGCCAGTATCTTTCGGATCTGTTGGGCTACACATACGGGGAGATCCCGGTTTCGGAAACGGACTCCGCCAACGCGGCGGTACAGCTGGTGGACGAAGTGATCCGCCGGGCCGACCTGTGCTTCCAGTCCAAAGAAGCCAGTGCGGAAAAGACGGCTGCTTTCAGCCAGGCAAAAGAAGACTGGAAAGCTGCCGCCGCGCAGTTCGGCGCGGAAGGCGGGAAGTTTGAAGCCGGTCTGCCCCTGACGGACCAGCGGGTCTTCGATCCGGCTGCCGACGCATTCGGCCGGCTTCCGGCTGAAGCGCAGGCAGTTTATCTGGAAACGGCGGAAAAAGTATACAGAGCGGTCTGGCAGGCGCTGTGTCCGGCGGTCGCCGAAAAGGCCGGTGAAGCGGTCGAAATCCCGGGTCTCGGGGACCTCGCCGGTTCTGAGGAGGTATCGGAGTTTGAAAATGCCGCCGGAGAAATCCTGGCAGGCCTGAAGGATGTCCTGTCCGCCCTGTCCGACGGGTTCGACGGGGAAAGGTCTGAAGCGCGCGCCCGGATCGAGCAGATCGGCTCCAGGCTGAACACCCTGGAACTGGAAGTAAAACTGGTGATCAATGCCCTGGGCATCGATACGGTGAACAGAGTGCCGGAAACCCGGGAGACATGACCGTGCCTGCCGTCCGGCGCGCCCGGCATCATCAGACTGAACCGGCCCGCAGGCAGGGGTAAGATCATGGGATCCTGCGCCTGCGCTGCCGCGGGACACAGAAGGGGCTGCTGCAGCTTTTGATCTGCGGCAGCCCCTTCTGCGCTTCTGTTTCATTCGATTCAGAATAAATACATACGCAGGAAAACGGCGTCAGGGCGGCGGATCTTCCAGCTGCCTGTTACTTGATAAGATCATTCAGATCCAGCACAGCTTCCGACAGCATGTTCGCGCCGAAAGCCAGGAAGCCGGAGGGGGCCGGAAGCCGCATCACCTGCGTGAAACCGCTTTCCGACGCGTTCCGTACCGCGCGGTCCATGTGATAATTGCT
Source organism: Christensenellales bacterium (assembly GCA_045113695.1). Taxonomy (GTDB): domain Bacteria; phylum Bacillota; class Clostridia; order Christensenellales; family Aristaeellaceae; genus UBA4246. Next base: position 49,158 of record JBGUJG010000039.1, on the reverse strand, counting down.
GCTGATGAGGACAACTGGCTGATCCGCCGGGACGAACCCGGCGATGTTCCGGAAATTCTCGATCGTCGTCTGCGCCTGGTCTTCGAGGATCAGCCGGTCTTCCGGCACGCCGCGTTCCGTCAGGAGTTCGCGCATGACGGCGGCTTCCGTCCGGCCGGACGCATCCGCGTTTCCGCCGGTCAGGATCAGACGCGCTTGCGGATATTTCTCCAGATATTCCCGGGCTGTGTCCAGCCTGGCCAGCAGGTCCGGCGCGGGTTGACCGTTTTCCAGCGCCAGACCCAGCACAATGGCAGCATCCGCCCGGCCGGCGGTATGGATCAGGCTGCCGGCGATCACTCTCCCGCAGAAAAAGATGATCGCCGCGCTGAACAGGACGATGACAGCGCGCAGGAGCCTGCCGGCGGCCCTGAGGATGGCGGGCTTCCGCCAGCTGAAGAAACTGAACCGGACATCCAGCGCAAACAGCATCAGAACCGCGCAGAGAAAGATCTGATACATGAATACTTCCCGGTAATCCGCCTGCCGCACGGCGGCTTGGATCCTGGCCGGCATCACAAAAACAACGTCGGCCGTCAGAAGGACCGCCAGTACAAGCAGCAGATTGCCGATGATCTTTCTGAAGCGTGAAATCCGGTTTCCGGTTTTCATATCCTTCTCCTCCTGATATCCCGATGCCCCGGGAGACGCGGAGAACAGCCGCTTCCTTCCCGGCCCGGGCGGACGGACTGTCCAGCACACTCAGTGTACCATAAAACGGAGGTATCTGACAATGAGACAGAAGCTGCGTCTCACGGCTCACGCATGAATGCGTGAACCGTGTTGGCGGGGGAAGTCTCCCCCTGATCACCCCCTCTTAAGATGCCAGCGCTGCCTCAAATGTGACGATTTATTCACTCGTGCGTTTACCCTGAGCTGCGTCTCCGCCGCCAATCCGTTCATGCACATTTTTTTACCCGACCGCTGCCATCCTCCCCCGCTCCTGCGTAGAAATCAATGACAGCGATGAAGCAGACGCTGGATCAAAAACAGAAATGACGCGCCCAAAGCGCAGGAGGAAAATAAGATGAGTACCAACACGATGGAACTGAGCATGGAAAATATGGAACTGGCGAACGGCGGTTTTTCCCCGCTTGCCTGTGTCCTCGGGACCATTTTCGGCGCGGGCAAAGGCGCCCTCGCCGGCGGAGCGCTCGGCCTGGCCGCCGGCCCGGTTGGCGCAGCAGCCGGGGCCCTTGTCGGCGGTATCGTCGGAGGCGCCGTGGAGGGCTATGCCATGGCGTTTATAGACGAAAGAGGCGGGAAAAAGCAGAATAACTGATCCTTGACAAACGAGCGCCGGGTACACACAAAAAAGGGGGTGTTGCAGAGTCTAAACTGCAGTACCCCCCTTTGATGTGAACAGAGATGGAAATCAAAACAAGTTGTGCAACAGAGAATGTCTGGAAATCGACATTTTTAGGGTGGTTTGGAGGGGCCGCAGCCCCTCCATGACAAATCCGCAGCAGCGACATGTGCGGTGCGAGTATAATTTTTGCGGAGCGGAGCTTGCCCCGCGGGAGAAAAAATTAATACCTTACGCCTTTGCCGCCGGGGAGTCCAGCAGGGACGAGAGGCAAAGGCGCGGGGGGGCCCGACAGGTGGACGTGTCCCCCTGTCGAGGGCTGTGCAGCAGCCCTTTTGCGTATCGTGCAGCGCGGAACCGGAAAAGATGCGGAAGCAGGGAAGTGATCAGCTCCGTTTTGTCTGAGCGGCGCCCAGCAGCTCCTGCTCCTTTTCCTCGCGGAACTGGGTGGTGTACAGGCGCCAGTAGGCGCCTTTTCTGCTCATCAGTTCCTTATGCGTGCCTGCCTCGGCGATCCTGCCGCCGTCGATCACGAGGATGCGGTCGGCATTGCGCACGGTGGACAGGCGGTGGGCAATGATGAAAGAGGTCCTTCCGGCGAGCACCTTTTCGATGGCCTGCTGGATCACCTGCTCGGTATGGGTATCGACCGACGAAGTAGCCTCGTCCAGCACGAAGATGGCGGGAGAGGCCAGCAGGGCGCGGGCAAAGGAGATCAGCTGCTTTTCACCGGTGGACAGGCGGCTGCCGCCTTCGCCCACTTCGGTCTGATAGCCTTTTTCGAGCCGGCGGATAAAGGTGTCGGCGCTCACCAGGCGGGCGGCTTCCATCACTTCCTCATCGGTCGCGTCCAGGCGGGAATAGCGGATGTTGTCCATCACAGTGCCGGAGAACAGGTGGGGCTCCTGCAGGACGTAGCCGAGGTTCGACTGCAGCCACAATTGGCTCCGTTCCCGGTAGTCGGCCCCATCGATCAGGATCCTTCCTCCGGTCGGCTCATAGAAGCGGCAGACCAGGTTGACCACGGTGGATTTGCCCGCCCCTGTCGGCCCGACCAGGGCGATGGTTTCCCCCGCCCGGACATGCAGGTTAAAGTCCGAAAGGACCTTTTCCCCATCCTCATAACGGAAATCCACGTGTTCAAACTCGATCTCGCCCCGGATCTGAGGCCAGTTCTCCCGGTGCGGACGGAAGCTGTCGCCGAAGCGTTCGATGACTTCCGGCGTATCTTTGATGCCGGGCTCGGTCTCCAGCAGGGAAACCACCCGCTCCGCTGCCGCCTGGGCGGACTGCATCTCGGAGAAGGTGCCGGCGATCCCGCGGATCGGGTCAAAGAACTGGACGGTGTAGTTGACGAACAGCATCACCGTGCCGAGTTTCAGCGTCCCGGCGAGGGCCATATTGCCGGTCTGCCACAGGGCGACCGCCGTGGCGATCGACCCCAGGGACACGACGATCGGCAGATACAGGGCCGACAGGGACGCCGCCCGGACGGAGGTTTTGCGCATGCTATCCGTCAGGGCTTCGAACTCTTTGAGGTTCGCTTCCTCGCGCACGAGGGTCTTGGTGGTCTTGGCGCCCATGATGCCCTCGTTGAACGAGCCGGTGATCTGGCTGTTGATCTTGCGGACGCCCCGGTGCGCCTTGAGGATCCGCTGCTGGAAAAACCAGCTGACGGCGCCCAGCGGCGGCAGGACCAGCAGCACCAGCAGGGTCAGCCGCACGTCCACCGACATCATGGCGGCGATGCTCAGGATCAGGTAGACGACGCCCCAGCTCAGGTCGATCAGCGACCAGCCGACCGTCTCGCTCAGGCGGACGGAGTCGGACGTGAGCCGGCTCATCAGGTAGCCGACGGGCATCTTGTCATAGTAGGAGAAGGAGAGCTCCTGGAGCTTGCGGAAGCCCTGGCAGCGCATCTCGTAGCAGACGCCGGTCTCGATTTTGCCGCCCAGCAGCAGGAAGCAGTAGATCGAGGCGACCTGCGTGACCGTGAGGAAAGCGTACAGGGCGATGAAGGCCGGCAGGCCTTCGGTGGTCTGCTCGGCGATGAAATGGTCGATGGCGTAGCGCGTCATCATCGGGAAGGCCACGTCGATCAGGGCGGAAACGGCCATGCACAGCACCAGCCACAGCAGCATCGGCTTATACTGCGGGGCATGGTTCAGGATCCTCCGCCACAGGGAAAGGGAGAATTTCTGGGTATAATCCTGTTCCTGAATACTGCTGGACATGAAATCACTCCTCCTTTCCGCTTTCTTCGTCCACCGCGCTCTGGATCCGGAAGATCCCGGCGTAGAGGCCGGGCCGGCGGATCAGTTCTTCATGGGTGCCTTCCTGGGCGATCCGCCCGTCCTCCAGCACCAGGATCCTGTCCGCTTCCATCAGGGTCGTGATCCGGTGGCTGATGATCAGGCTGGTGACGTCCTTCCGCCGCTCCCTGAGGGCGGCGCGGATGTGCGCGTCCGTCTCCGTATCCACGGCGGACAGGGAATCGTCGAAGATCAGGATGTCGTTGTCTTTGAGGATCGTGCGGGCGATGGCCAGGCGCTGCTTCTGCCCGCCGGACAGGGTGACGCCCCTTTCGCCCACCAGGGTATCCCAGCCCTTTTCGCTGGCTTCGATGAACTGGGCGGCGCAGGCGTCGTTCACGGCCTGGGTCACGTCCGCGTCCGGAGCCTCCGGCCGGGCGATTTTCACGTTTTCCCGGATCGTCCGGGAATAGAGGAAGGGCTCCTGCAGCACCAGGCCGATGCGGGACCGCAGATACCGCCGCTCCACCCGGCTGATGGGCACCCCGCCGATCAGGATCTGCCCGCTCTGGGGCTCATAGAGCCGCTGCAGCAGGGCGGCGATGGTGGACTTGCCGCTGCCGGTCGCGCCCAAGAGGGCCGCCGTCGTCCCGGCGGGGATGGTGAACGAACAGTCCGAAAGCACCGGATGGTCCGGTTCATAGCCGAAGGTCACATGGTCAAAGACGATGTCCCCGGTCAGGGGCGGCCTGGATACGTCCGTCTCCTCCGGCTCCGCGGGCTCCGCCAGCACCTCGCCGATACGGCCCAGGGCCACCCGGCTTTTGCCGGCGTCGGACAGGATGCGGCCCAGCTGGCGGATCGGGAACAGGAGCTTGCCGGTATAGGTAGTGAAGATGACCATGACGCCCAGCGTGATTTCCCCGGAGATCACCGCGTACACCCCGGCGATCAGGGTGATCATCATCTGCGTCATGCTCAGCGCGTCGCCGGTGGCCCAGTAGACGGCCAGCAGTCTGCAGACCGTCATGTTCTTATCCGCCAGGTCCTTGACCTTGACGCCGAACTTCTCGATCTCAAACTGCTGGCGGCCGAAGGCGCGGACGACCCGCACGCCGGTCAGGTTTTCCTGCAGCACCGTGCTCATCCTGCCCTCCGCCTGGTCCGAAGCGGTGAAGGCCTTGATCACCCAGCGGAAAAAGAGGAACGCGAACAGGAACAGCATCGGGGTCATGACCAGGCTGATCAGCGTCAGCCGGACGCTGTGCCGGAGCATGACCGTCGATGAGACGGCCACCATGGTCAGGGCATTGACCACCTGCATCAGCTGCATGGCCAGGAAGCGGCGCACGGTGTCGATATCCGAGGTGCAGCGCTGGACCAGGTCGCCGGTTTCGGCTCCGGCGTGGTACGAAAACGGCAGGTTCTGGATGTGGCCGTAGAGCGTATCGCGCAGGTATTTGGCCACGTTTTCCCCGGCTGTGGCCTGGAAACGCCCCTTGAAATAGGACGCTGCGCCGTTGACCAGGTTGACCAGGATGATCAGCAGGCCCACCAGGTAGAGGTGCTGAGCGATATAATCCCGCTCGTTCAGGACTGGCAGCAGCCGCAGGACAAAAGCCGGCAGCACGCTGTCCGCCTGACCCAGGTAATGGTCCAGCGTTTCCGCCACGATCAGCGGGGAAAGGTATTCGGTCACGACGCAGACGAGGGTGCACAGGAGAGCGCCGGCGAACCACCGGGCGTTCATCCGGATCAGCTTCCCCATCAGGCCGGGACGGGCGGTTTTGGTTGACATAAGTAAGATCCTTTCAGGGCAGGTTCATCTGTCGGGAGGGAGGAGTTTCGAGGGAGGAGTGAGGAATGAGGAGTGAGGAGTTGAAAATGGTCACTTTTTAACTCCTCACTAAGTGAGCGTAAGCGAACGGTCACTCCTCATTCCTCACTGAGCGAACGCAGTGAGCGTCCCCTCCTCGCTCAGTGGCGGCCCAGGGGCCGCCGCTACGGCGACCGCAGGGAGCGCAGCCCGCTCACTGAACATAAAAAACCGGCAGCGCGGAAACGCTGCCGGAAAGACAAACATAAAGAATCCTTCCTGACCTAAACAGGCAGCGGCCGCGCGGAACGCGCAGAAACAGACAGGGTAAACAGCACAGTTGCAAACACTCTGGTCATCCCGGCAGCCTCCTTTCAGCATCAAAATCAGGGAACGGAAAAAAGTATAGCAGTCGGCAGGGCGTTTGTCAACCCGGACAATTCCCTTTTTCATCGGCCGTAACGTTTTTCGGGATCTTTTTCGCGGATGCTGCATGTTTTTGCTGATTTTTCTTTCACGGACGATGATCCGCAGGCCCGCCCGCGCGCTGGATGACTGCTTCTTTTCCTTCCCGCAGTCATCAGCCGCAAAGGCGATCAATGCCCCGGACCGTGAACAGGCAGCTGAAGAACGCGCCTCGTTCAGCAGCAGACGGGCATACGGCAGCGCCTGGCCCAGGCCCGGCAGATCCCCTTGACAAGCGTTTTTTTCAATGCTACTTTGTTCATGTTTATATCTTGCTTTCTTTCTGGTTTCCGGGAATTCACACATTTTTTCCGGACAGGATCCAATCGGGCAAAGGAGATCATCCAAATGAAACGTTTTCTGACCGCAGCCGCCCTTCTTCTGGCCGTCCTGATCCTGCCGCTGAAGAGCCTGGCCTGCACGGCGGTTTACGTCGGCAAAGGCGTCAGCGCCGACGGCACCGTGATCATGGCCAAGTCCAACGATTACCAGGCCGTCTGGCCGAATCATGTAACCATCACCGAGCGGGTGGAGAACGTGTCCGGCAGGACCATGCCCGTGGATAACGGCAGAACGGTGCTCGCGCCGCTGCCCGCCACCACCTTCCGGTATACCGCGACCCCCTGGATGGACAGCGCCGTCGCGCAAAACCAATTGGGATACGACGCCACGGTGTGCGCCAACGAATGCGGCGTGGCGATGGAGATGTCCATCACCGCTTTCTCCAACAAGGCCGCCCTGGCGGCCGACCCGCTGGCAGAGCACGGGCTGAGCGAGTTCACCGCCGTGGACCTGGTGATCTGCCAGAGCGCCACCGCCCGGGAGGCGGTTTCCGTCCTGACCTCCCTGATCGACCGCTACGGCAGCAGCGAGGTCAACATCGCCCTGATCGCGGACCAGCAGGAAGCCTGGTATGTGGAGATGTACAGCGGCCATCAGTACGCGGCCGTCAGGCTCCCGGACGACAAAGTCTGCGCGTTCGGCAACGAGTTTTCCCTGGAATACCTGTCCGATTATGAGGAGAGCGTCCTGTCCCCCGGGCTAAAGAGCCTTCCGGCCGAAAACGGTTTCGCGGTGACCGGCAGAAACGGGGAAATGAACCTGCTGGCGACCTATTCGGGTGAAGAGACTGCCGCCGATTACAGCCATCTGCGCACCTGGATCGGCCGCAAACTGCTGGCCTCCGGGACCGGGGAATACCGGAAAACCGACGTTTATCCCCTCTGCTTCGCGCCGGACCGGAAAATATCCCTGCAGGACGTGATGGAGATCATGCGCAACCGCTTTGAGGGCACCGAATACAGCCCGGACGAGACCGGACGGACCGACATGCGGGTCATCGGCACCGATACGGCCCTGAGCGTCCACATCGCCCAGGTGTACCCGGACCTACCGGCGGACATGGCCTGCGTGACCTGGGAAAGCACCGGCCCGGCCCTGTACGGCGTGTTCGTTCCGGTATCCAGCGCCGCGCTCAGCATCAGCGCCCCGTACGCCCGAAATCAGGGGGCCGAGGCGGTCGGCGAATTCGACACGGAACGCTACCCCTACTACCGCTTCAAGGAACTCTGCACCCTCTGCGTGGAAAAAGCCGACTGCCTGATCTACGGCCGGCCCGTCCGGGCCTACTGGCACGAAGCCGAAACCGGCATGACCGCCGGCATGGCCGAAGTGCTCCGGAAAGCCGCCGACATGGAAGACCATGAGGCCGCCCGGCATTATATCACCGATTATTGCAGCGCCCTGCAGGAACAGGCCTTTGCCGACGCCGGCAAACTGCTGAACGCTGTCCGCTGGTACAGAAGCCAGAACAGCAACACCATGAAAAACGGCCGCAACCCCGAAACCCACGAAGTACTGGACGAGCTCAAACCCGTTGACCCGCTGAAGGTCACGCTGGATGCGGGAGTGTATTTCCGAATCCCCGCCGTCCGGTAACAGGTGCCCAAACACAGTTAAATCTTCATCATCCGTATTGAAAAAACAGCTGAGCTGAAAAGCAAAGCTGTTTTTTATTGGGCTGAATTATCTCAAAGTAATGGAGTTCATTATCTCAACTATGTTGGCAAAATCCGTCAGTTCCTGGATTGCATCAAAGCATTGATTCAGTTCATCTTTATCAACAAGTTCAAATCCCTTGATGATGTCGAGCTTTGGAACATGTATGCGAATCATTGCCGATTTTTTAGTCTTTACGACAGTAGCATCCGATATCTTGTGCTGCCTGGCCCAGTCTGCGATGATCTTTGCTCGATCGATTTTATCTGAAGCTTTCAGAAATGTCAGATCAACAAATCCTTCCTGAATCTTATGATTGATATACACCGTACCAAGTTCTGTGCGGTAATCTGTCCACCAGCCATTTCTGTCTTCCTTCGTGCTTAAATCCAATGTGGGATAGTTTTCTTTCTGATAATGAATATATTGTTTTAAAAAGCTGTTTGCTTTCTCATTAACATTGATGGCGGACGGTTTCTTTGCTTTGGTGATTGCCTGCTCTATTTGCTTGCTTCGGAATAAACTCAACGGATCGTTCTTACTGTCAAAATACTCTTTGCACTCTTCATAGGTCAGCAAATGCTCATAGAGTTTTGCCTCATCATTATTCTGGTAGTATTTTTCAGGGCAGAATATAAAAACCCGGAAATCATGATATTCACCTGCTTTAACTCCCTTTTTCCCTCGCTTAATGTATCTGCTGTGCTGTTCAGGCATGGCGATTGCATCAATTTTATCCTCAACCAGCAGACCAAACTTTTTACCATTTATGTCAATCACAACAGTAATATCTGATTCTCCTAACTCACTGTCAGATTTTGACAGCTCAGCGCTTAGGATTTTAAACTGCTTTCCCTTTAAATCAGTCCTGCTAAGCAGTAAACAGCAAAAACCCTGGTCTGTTAAAACGGATTCAACAAACAGAAGATCCATATCTCTTTCGCTGATTGTATTGTTAAAATGCACTGAAACCATTTTTTTCGTCCTTCCAGTTGTTTCTATAAATCGCAACAATCCAGGTTTTTGTAATCGATCATTCCATCATCAGCTGTACACCTCGATCACCAGATTCAGCTTCCCCTTCTTGCTGACGCTCTCCACCCCTTTGACCCTGGCGCGGCCGAAGCCGCGGACGGACAGGACCTGGCCTTCCGAAAGAACCTGGTCGCTCTTCATGCAGATCCGGTCGTCCACGGCGACCCGGCCCTGGCGGATCAGCTCCTGGGTGTCGCCCCGGCTCAGCCGGAACAGGTGGGCGCAGACAGCGTCCGTCCGGACGGAAGCAACCTGGACGCGGACCTCCCGCACCGTCCGGACCGGGCCCTCGGGCGGGGCGGACAGGACGCAGGCCGTATCCGTCCGCCCGATGCGGACCAGACTTTCCCGGAGGAAATCAGCCATCGAGGAGACACAGAAAAGATACGCCCCGTCCTCCCGGATGATGATGTCGCCGATCAGGTCCCGGGTGATCCCGAGCCCCATCACCGTGCCCAGCACGTCCCGGTGTTCGAGCGGCTTTCCGTATTTCGCGCTTCTGGGGGAAATCTTGAGGCACAGGATCGGGAATTCGCTTTCCTCCGGGGCTTCCGCCCCGGCCCCGAGCATCCGCCGCTCGCATCCCTCCGCCCCGCCGAAAAACATGTATGCCGCCCCGGCCTTCCGGGCGGCGGCCTCCGCCTGCTTCTGCCCGTCCAGGTCCAGGAAGCGGCTGAAAAGCGGCTGACCCCGGTCCGCCGCCCGGCGGCACAGCTCATCGAGCTGCCGGTTTTCCATAACAGATTCCTCCCTCTCTCCGATTGAAAACATTCCCAAAATATCGTATACTGATTCCGCGCCGTCAGGCGCGCATTACGCATTATGCATTATGCATTTCACATTGTCTCCCGGGGGTACTGGCATGAGCCGAAAAAAGTCCGTCGTCGGTCTGGTCGCCCATGTGGACGCTGGCAAGACCACCCTGTCCGAAGCCCTGCTCTTTGTCTCCGGCGCCCTGCGCCGCCAGGGGCGGGTCGACCACGGGGACGCCTGGCTGGATACCGACGCCCAGGAAAAGGAGCGCGGCATCACGATTTTTTCCAAGCAGGCGCTTTTTTCGTACCGGGATGCGGATTTCACCCTCCTGGACACGCCGGGCCACGCGGATTTTTCCGGCGAAACGGAGCGGGCCGTCTGGGTGATGGACATGGCCGTCCTCGTGATCAGCGCCTCCGACGGGGTGCAGAGCCACACCCGGACGATCTGGCAGGTGCTGTCAAAAGCCCGTGTGCCGGTGATCGTCTTTGTCAACAAGATTGACCAGCCGGGCTTTGACCGGGCCGCCATCCTGTCCGGCCTGCGCGCGGACCTGGGCGGCTCCTTCGTGGACATCGCCGCCCCGGACGCCGGCGAAGAGATCGCCACCTGCGGGGAGGAAGCGCTGGATGAATACCTGGCCGAAGGAAGCGTCCGCCAGGAGACCGCCCGGCTGCTGTTCGCCGAACGGAAGCTGTTCCCGGTCTGCTTCGGGGCAGCCCTCAAAAACGAGGGGATCAGCGCCTTTCTGGACGCCCTTTGCGACTATGCCCCGGAGAAAAACTGGCCGGCGGACTTTTCCGCCTGCGTGTACAAGATCGGGCGAGATCCTTCCGGCCAGCGGCTCACGTACCTGAAAGTGACCGGCGGCCGCCTCCGCGTACGCGACCTGCTGCCCGCACAGGGGGAAAAACCGGCCGAAAAGGTCAACCAGATCCGCCTGTACTCCGGCGCACGCTTTGAGACGGCGGACGAAGTCCCGGCCGGGACGCTCTGCGCCGTCACCGGGCCGGAAGCGACCCGGGCCGGGCAGAGGCTGGGCGGCGCCGGGCAGGACATGCGGCAGTCCCTTGCCCCTGTCCTTTCCTACCGGGTGGCCCTGCAGCCCGGGGAAGACGAACACAAGGCCCTTGCCTGCTTCCGCCAGCTGGAACAGGAAGACCCGCAGCTGAACGTCGTATGGCTCGGACAGCTGCGCCGCATCCAGGTGGAAATCATGGGCGAGGTGCAGCTGGAAGTGCTGACCCGCCGGCTCAAGGACCGCTTCGGCCTGGACGTCCGCTTTGCGGAAGGGGGCGTGCTGTACCGGGAAACCATCGGGAACACCGTGGAAGGGGCCGGGCATTACGAGCCGCTCCGCCATTACGCGGAGGTCCACCTGCTCCTGTCCCCCGGAACGAGGGGAAGCGGCGTCACCGTTTCCTCCCAGTGCCCGGAGGACGACCTGGCCCTCAACTGGCAGCGGCTGATCATGACCCACGTGCTGGAAAGACAGCACCGGGGCGTCCTCACCGGAGCCCCGCTGACCGACGTCCACGTGACGCTGCTGGCCGGCAGGGCCCACCTCAAGCACACCGAAGGCGGGGACTTCCGGCAGGCCACCTACCGGGCCATCCGTCAGGGACTGATGCAGGCGTCGAACATCCTGCTGGAGCCGTCGTATCAGCTGGAACTGACCGTGCCCGCCGAGAACGCCGGCCGGGCGCTGACCGACATCACGGCCATGGGCGGGGAAGCGGAAATCGCCCGCTCAGACGGCGGCACCGCCCTGGTCACCGGCCGGGCGCCTGTCCGCGCCGCCCGGCATTACGCCCGGGACGTCGCGGCCTATACACACGGGCTGGGCAGGACAGTCCTGCGGCCCGGCGGCTATTTCCCCTGCGCAGATCAGGACGCCGCCGTGAAAGCTTCCGGCTATGACCCGGAGCGGGACACCGATAACCCGGCGGACTCCGTTTTCTGCTCTCACGGAGTGGGCGTGGTCGTCCCCTGGCGGGAGGCAGCCGCCCATATGCACATCCAGACCGGCTTCGGCCGGGAACGGCCGGCGGACACCGCCCCGGACCCCGCGCCGGCCAGGCCGGCCAAACCCCGGGACGCCCTGGAGGAAGACAGGGAACTGATGGCCATCTTTGAGCGCACCTACGGGCCCATCCGCACAAGGTCCGTCCTGCCGGCCCGGAAGCCGCCCGCCGCGCCGGCCGCCGCCGTTCCGGAAGAACAGCCGGAAGAATACCTGATCGTGGACGGGTACAACATCATTTTCGCCTGGGACGAGCTCAAAAAAACCGCCCAGGAAAGCATTGACAGCACCCGCGAGGCCCTGATCGCCCTGATGTGCAACTATCAGGGCATGCGGAACAACCACCTGATCCTGGTGTTCGACGCCTATCTCGTCCCGGGCGGCCAGGGCTCCGCCGAACAGATCGGCGGGATCACCGTCGTCTACACCAGCCAGGCCGAAACGGCCGACGCCTACATCGAAAAAACCACCGGCCGGCTGGGGAAAAACAAGCGCATCCGCGTCGCCAGCTCGGACGGGATGGAGCAGCTGATCATCCTGGGCAACGGCGCCCTGCGCGTCTCCGCCCGGGAGTTTCACCGGGAGGTCGAGCAGGTGCAGGGCGAGATCGCCGATTTCATCGCCCGCAATAACGTCCCTCAGCCAGGCGGCGCCGCGGCGGAAGCGCTGAAACAGGCCTTTCTCAAAAAGAGCGGAGAGTAACGCTCCCTCCGGTCGCCGCAGCGGCGGCCCCCGGGCCGCCACTCAGTGAGGACTGAGGAGTGACCGTTCGCTTCGCTCACTTAGTGAGGAGTTAATGGTCATGATGATGATTAAAGAGCCAATTTCAACTCCTAACTCCTCACTCCTAACTCCTAACTCGTTCCTGCTCACTCCTAACTCCCTTCACTTCCTTCCTCACAGTATACCCAACCCGCATTCCTGATGTCAATCACGAGGTGATGGCAATGAACGACCTGATGATCACCCTCGAACTGCTCGGCACCGTCGCTTTCGCCGTATCCGGCGCGGTGACGGCCCTGCGCAGGAAGATGGACCTGTTCGGCGTCTGCATCCTGGGCCTGACCGCCGCCGTGGGCGGCGGCGTCATCCGCGACCTGATCCTGGGCAACACCCCGCCGATCACCTTCCGGGAACCCGTCTACGCCCTGACGGCCATCGGCGTATCCCTGTTCGTGTTTTTAAAGCCCGTGCGCGATTACCTGATGGGCAACCACCGGGTCAGCCATCTGCTGCTCCTGATCAGCGATACGCTGGGCCTGGCGGTCTTTACGGTCAGCGGCATTCAGGTTGCCTTTTCCCTGGAAAGGAACGATTCCCTCTTCCTGCTGGTCTTCGTCGGCGTCGTCACCGGGGTGGGCGGCGGGGTGCTGCGCGACATGATGGCCGGCAACACCCCCTATATCTTTGTCAAGCACGTATACGCCTCCGCCGCGCTGGCCGGCGCCCTGCTCTGCGCCTGGCTCTGGGTTCCGCTTGGGCCGGCCGCCGCGATGCTGGCCGGGGCCGGGCTGATCATCCTGATCCGCCTGCTGTCCGCCCATTACCACTGGAGCCTTCCCCGGCCGGACGACCTGCCGGGGGAAAACGGATAAAAGGCTGCCTCTGCCGGGCAGCATCCTTTTTTCCTGCCGGAACAGAGAACAGTTTTTTCCATGAAAAGGCCGCCGCGCCGGTGAGAGGCGCGGCGGCTGATTCATGATGATCCGGAAAGGATATTTTTATACTGTTTTTCACCTAACCCATGCACATCTGCGGGCGCCTTTTGCGCCATCTCTGTGACTTTCCAAGGGCCTGCCAGCCCGCTGTTCGGTGAAAACTGTATACCAGACAGTTTTCCTGGCCCTCACAGCCCGTCCTCACGGGGACTTCTCCCGCCTTCATCGCCCACCGGGCGCGGCGGGATGCGTCCCTACGGGTACGCTTTCGGACGTCTTCCTTGATCTGGCACAAAATCCATCCCACATCTGCACATGTTCTAGATGAAAATCAGTATTACGCTTCTTCCCCCATAGCGACCTTGACCGCCTTGATGGCGAAGGTCATCGTGCGGCCCATGGCGATGCCGGGCATCAGGCAGGGATAGTTGTTGATAAAGAAACCGCCGGAGCAGTCGCCGCAGACGAACAGGCCGTCGATGATCCCGCCAGTTTCGTTCATAGCCTGGGCCTTTTCGTTGACCAGGATGCCCTGCAGGGTGGTCAGGATGCAGGCGCCCATCCAGAAGCCGTAGAACGGAGGCTTGCGGATTTCGGACAGGCGGTAGGCCTGTTTGCCGAAATCAACGTCGTCCTGCTTGTCATAGAGTTCGTTATACCGGGCGACAGTCTGGAGGAAGGTTTCCTTCGCTTCGCCGGCAAAGCCCAGCTTGTCCGCCAGCTCTTCGATGGTATCGGCCTTGAAAGCGTTGCCCTTTTCCACCTGCTGGTCGAACATCTGCAGCATGCGCTGGGGATCGGACCGGGTCTGGGCGGAGCAGCCCAGGGTGTGGAAGCGCTGCACGTCGTCCGGCATGCCGGCGTCGAAGATGGAGGCGTACACATGGCCGGGCTGGTTGTAGGCGGCGTAGGGCATCATGTCATAGGTGCCGCTTTCGTCCGTAAAGCGCCGGCCGTTCCGGTTCACCTTGAGGAAGGGCTGGGAGCCCAGGTTGAACTGGCCTTCTGTGGCGGGGAACACCTTGTCGCCGGTGGAGGTGACTTTGTAGCCCGCGTCGATGCCGGGGGCCACGATGCCGCGGTCAAACAGCATGGGGGCCGCTTCGGCCTGCATGGCGGCGCCGATCCATTTGGCGGCCTTGATGCCGTCGCCGGTATCGGAAGGCCAGGCTACGTTGGACGTCGTGACGGCGGTGCCCAGCGGGTCCAGCTGTTCCATCATGTCCGGGTTGCAGGGATAGCCGCCGGTAGCCAGCAGGACGCCGTTCTTGGCGCTGATGCGGATATACTTTCCTTCGCTCTGAGCGATGACGCCGGTCACCTTGCCCGCTTCGTCCTGCTCCAGTTTGACAAGCGCGGTGTTGAACAGGATCTTCTTGCCCGCTTCCTCAATCATCTTCTGAAACATGTCCAGGCGGTCCATGGCCTGGCCCCAGTAATGCTCGCAAACCGGGAAATAGAAGCCGGACTCTTCAGCATGCGGCCAGACCGCTTCGTCACCGGCTGTCACAGCCACCTTGGCTTCCGGATCATATTTGGCATAGCATTCTTTGATGAACTTGTGCATCGCGGCGGATTCGTTGATCCAGGTGTTGAAGGCGGTCATATTGGTTTTTCCGGAGGCGTAGCGCTTGAGCTCCCGGCGCAGGGCGGCACGGTCCACCGGCTTTTCGCCCAGGGCCAGAGCGTCCTCAGAGTCGATGGCGCCGTACCAGCCGCGGCGGCGGGCATGAGTCGTGCCCTTTTCGATGACCATCACGTCATAGCCCTTGGATACGGCGTAGGCCGCGCCTGCAAGGCCGCCGTTGCCCGCGCCGACCACCAGGAAGTCAGTGCTCAGGGTTTCGGCGATATCGCTCTCGGCTACTTCGGGCGCTTCGCCCAGCCAGTCGGCCGCTTTGGCTTCTTCCGCAGCGGACTCGGTCACTTCCACCGGGATTTCGCCCCGGGCCTGCTGCACGCACTTATAGGCCGCCTTTTCGACGGCGCTGCGGGTCAGGGTCGCGCCGGCCTTGGCGTCCAGGGTAACGGGGCCGTCGATCAGGCTGTCCTGCAGGTCCTTGAGCAGGGCGGCCAGGCGCTCGCCCTCTTCCAGGCCGATGCCGGCGGTCTCCCCGGCGGTGTCGACCACCACGTCGGTGATGGCGGTTTCGGAGAAAGTCATGGTCACTTTGACGCTGCTCATGGCACCCTTTTCAACGGCGCTGTAGGTGCCCGGGGTGTAGAGGGCTTTGGTCTCGGCGATGGCGCCCAGGCCGGTGACGCCCAGCGCGCCGGCGGCGGCGACGGCGGCAGTGCCGGTCAGCGCGCCTTTCAGAAATTGACGGCGGGATACTTCTTTCATGGGATTTTCCTCCTTGAAAACAGCTGTCGCTGTTTCTGAACTCACATTGATTATAAAGGCCGGAGTAACCCGCAGGTCAACACCGTTTTGGAAATCGAACCATTTCTGCGTTTCCCGCCGGCCGGATTTGTGGTATAATATTCCGTGTGATCCGCAGGACGGAAAAAGCCCCTTCCGCCGGGGCGCAGGAGGGGACAGCGGAAGAATTCAGGGTTCATCAGGCCGCCGCAGGGCGGGGAAAGCAGTTTGATCCATGCCGGACAATCAGAAAACCAGACACTACCGCATCGGAACCTACGCCCAAAACATGGGTGTAACTCCCGACTTACTCAAGCATTATGAAAAAATGGGCCTGCTCCACGCGCAGACCTCTGAAAACGGGTACCGTTATTATCCTTTTTCCGAATCGGTTCCGCTGCTGGAATGCTTCTCCCTGCGCAATTACGAAATGCCGCTGCAGCAGATGCACGACCTGCTCTATCAGGGGACCCTTGAGGACCTGCATGAAGCGCTGGGCGAACGGGCGCAGGCCATCAGGCGCCGGATGCTCCGCGATCAGACGCTCCTGTTCGAATACCAGGCCTTTGACCGGTGGATGAAAAGCATGGAAGGGCGCACCCTGTACATGCTGCTGGAAGAAAAGGAGGATGTTTACTTCCTGCCCCACAGCAGAGGCCGCGATTTTCTGGAGGACAGCCGCATCCGGGATCTCCTGCCCCGCTGGATCGAATGGATGCCGGCAGTCAAGTCCTGCCGGAAAATCGCCTATCGGGAAAATGAAGACTGTCTGGCGGATTCCTATTGGGGACTGGCCGTTCCGGTACCGGCGGCGGAGGAATGCGGCATCCCGGTCAATGACATCGTGGAACGCCTGCCCGGCGGCCGCCAGCTGATCTGCCACTACCGTATGGATTTCAACAGGCAGAACAGAAACGACGTCTGGTTCCGGGTACAGGCGGAGCTGGCAAAGGCTTCGGTCAGGCCCTCCGGCCCGATCCGGCAGACCGTACTTGCTTCCCTGTTTTCCACGGACAGCCGGATCGCCTGCGGCTATTACGCCGTCCCGATGGAAGGATAAACGAACGGCGGGGGATCGTTTCCCCCGCCGGTGCCATTCATCCAGCTTTATTTCTTTTGCTTCACCAGGTCAGAAATGCCCGCGCTGACGGTCAGCGTTTTCTGATGCGAATAGATCACGAAGCCGGTCGGCGTGCCCGCCGGCTTTTTGACGTACTTGCGCAGGCAGCAGTCCACCGGCACGGCCACGCCGTGCCCTTTTGAATAAAACGCGGCGATCCGCGCGGCCTCCAGCAGGGTCTGATCGGACACCTCTTTTCCTTCCGCCCGGACGATCACGTGAGACCCGGGCATATTCCGGGCATGGAGCCAGAGGTCCTCCCCCTGGGCGCTTTTCGTAAGACGCTCGTTCTGCACGCTGTTCTTGCCGCAGAGGATTTCCGTGCCGTCCGTGGCAGCAAAGCACAAAGGATGTGATTCGGGCGGCTTTTTGGCCTTCCGCTGCCCACGCTCCTTCCGGACCAGGTCGGCCTCCTCCAGCACCCGGCGTACGTCCGCAAGGTCCTCCGGGGTCTCGGCGTTTGAAAGGCTCATCAGGCTCTCTTCCAGCAGGGTGATTTCCGCCAGGGTCTTTTCCTTCTGCTCGGCGGCAAGCTTCCGGGCAGCCATGGCCTTGCGGTAGCGCTTGAAATACTTCTGGGCGTTCTGCACGGGCGTCAGCGTCTCGTCCAGCGGGATTTCGACCGTGCCGCCCGCTTCATCGTAATAGTTTTCCAGCAGGACCTTTTTTGCCCCTTTGGGGACGCGGTACAGCTGGGCGCTCAGCAGCTCGCCGGACAGACGGAGCCTGTCCGCATCCCGGGCTTCGTCCAGCGCTTCCTGCTGCAGGGTGAGCTTTTTCTCGCTCCGCTCCAGGAGGGTTTTCACCTGCTTTTTGAGGGACGCCCCCTTCTGGGCCATCCGGTCTTCCCGGTCCCGGCCGGAATAGAACAGGTCCATCGCCCGGGACAGGCTGGCCGTCTCCGTCTGCCTTTCCGGCGGGCGGGTGAAGAACAGGAAGGGAAAGTAATCGGCCCGCTGATCGGTTTCGTCCGTATACAGCACCGCCGGCCCCATGGCCGGAAGGCCGCGGAAAAACCGCTCCGCCGCTTCGCAGAAGGAGGGAAGATCCGTATCCTGAACGGCGGGATCGGTATACCCGGTCAGCCGCAGGGTGATCTCCGCCGCGCTCACCGGGGAGAGGCCCGACACTGCCCCCTGCAGAGCCTTCTGCAGCCGACCGTCCTGGCCGGACAGGCGGGTCAGCAGGGCTTCCTTCGTTACCTCGTCCGGGGCCAGCTTGTCCTGCCGGGGCGGCAGCTCATACGGCAGGCCCGGCAGCAGCTGGCGCACCCGGCTCATATCGCCGCTCACATGGCGGATCGCGTCGATGATCTGCCCGTTTTTGACCAGCGTCAGGTTGCTGTGGCGGCCCATGGCCTCCAGATACAGTTCCCTGGGCCCTTCCTCCCCCAGCTCGTCCCGGTTGTCGATGACGATCCGGATCAGGCGGTCGCCGAAGAGCTGCTCCACGCTGACGACCCGCCCGCCGGTCAGGTATTTGCGCAGCAGCATACAGAACATCGGCGCGTCCGGCGGGTTCTGGTACACTTCATCCGTCAGGTGGAACCGCGTCATCGAAGGGCTGGCGGAGATCAGCAGCCGCCGGTTTTTCCCCTCCGCGCGGATCAGCAGCACCGCCATATCCTTTTCCGGCTGGCTGACCCGGTCGATCCGGCCGCCCACCAGTCCCTGCATTTCCCGGGCCAGAAAGCCCAGGGTCAATCCGTCCAGCGGCATATAACAACCCCAATCACAATGAGTAATTCATAATGCATAATTCATAATGCGTAATGACCTGAACGGGCGCGGAGAAGGTTTACTGCAGGCTGCTCAGGGGAATCTCCGCCGCCCAGCAGAGAAACAAGTCGCCGGTTTCCAGGATCGATTTTTCCAGCGTTTCCAGGTCCGGCACGATGTCCACCGTATGTTCGCCCGATTCGGTGATAACGGTCAGCGGCCGGGACACGTCCATCAGGAAGGGATTGACCAGGACGGACACATCGCCGTTCACCGCTCCTTCCCGGTGGACCAGCACCGCGTTGGCGTCCGGGTCATACCAGGCGGTGATCACGCCCCGGCTGACCGAAGGATCCGCCCGCAGCCAGTAAAAGGCGGTATCCTGCCGGGAAGCGGCCCGGGTCGACAGGTCCCATACCAGCTGGGTCGGGGCCGGCTCGCGCACAAAAGAGGAGACGTAAGTCACGGCGTTGGCGTTATCCAGGCTGACTTCCATCCCGAGGTCTTCGGTCACCAGGTGCAGCAGCGCCTCATTGAATTCATCATCCGACATATAGGACAGGGAGGCCACGCTGTCGGGCCCGCCCATGGCGGTGAACAGGGCCATGAAGGTATCCAGCCAGTTCTCCCGGACCGCCCGTTCGGCAAACGCCGAGGGGTCATTCAGCACACAGGCGTCTTCATCCTCATAGTCGACGTAGTTGTGGCCGTTGGGCACGTGCACCAGCACCCGGTGCGGATAGCCGAAGCCGTATTCCTCCCGGTAGCCGTTCAGGGTCTTCTCAAACTCCGCCCCGCGGATGGAGCGCATCGCGTCTTCGGAATAATAATCCCGGATGCCGACCTGGATTTCAAAGGGCAGGTTCGACGTGTTCAGCAGGCTCACCCCGTTGGGGTGGCCGGAAGACATGTTGACAGCGGCAAACCGGTCCGCCATGCGCGGGGCGACGGCGTACACCCCGTCCCCGCCGGCGGAGAAGCCCAGCAGATACACGCGGTTCGGGTCCGCCTGCTTCAGCAGGATCATGTCCTCGATCAGCCGGTCGTACATCGGGTAGGTCTCGTCCAGGAAGTGCAGGTTCCACACGTCCTCCATGCCCCGGCAGGCCACGTAGATGCCGTTTTCGACCGACCTGCGGTAATACTGGCTCATGGCGAGCCACTGCTCGTTGTTGTCCTCCGCGGGCGCTTCGCCGCCGCCGTGGAGGGTGATGTACAGCGGGTACAGGCCGTTTTCATCCGGCTCCCCGATGACCTCGAGGGTGTAATGCATTTCTCGCCCGTTCATCCGGATCGTGCAGGCCTGGATCTCAAAGTCCATCTGATTTCCTGTCTCCGGGTCGGTCATCGGCGCCTTGATCATCTCCGGCGTCACTTCCCGCAGACGCTCAGGGTCTGAGCGGGCTTCTTCCTGCCAGGCGAGGAAAGCCCGCTCGGCATACTCGATCAGGTCTCCGGACGTGAAGGATGCGCCCTCGGACAATGCCGGCGCCACAGACATCAGCATCACCGCGCACAGGACCGCGGACAGCGTCCGCATCAGCGTGTTTCCGTTTTTCATGTTCGTTCCCTCTCTTCTTTATGGACTGGTGCTTCCTGTCAGCCAGCGGAAAATCTTCCCCGCCAGGGGAGCGGCACAGGTCCCGCCGGCGCCCGCGTCTTCCAGCAGGACGGTGACGGCGTACGGGGCGCCGGCGTCGGCGATGAAGCCGGTAAACCAGGCGTTGGTATGCTCCTGCCCGTCCAGTTCGGCAGAGCCCGTTTTGCCGCAGACCGTCCAGCCGGGCAGGGCCGCCGCCCCGCCGGTTCCCGAAGGGTCGTTCACCGCCAGCAGCATCGCGTCCCGGATGGTCCGGGCCGTATCCGCGTCCGTCACGCGGCGGTACTGGCCCGGGCTGAAGGTCAGCCGTTTCCGTCCGGCGGAAGAGGCCGCTTCCAGCAGCAGCCGCGGCTCCATCATGACGCCGTCGTTGGCCACCGCGGCAGTGATCAGGCACAGGTGCAGCGGCGACATCTGCAGCCGGCTCTGGCCGATGCCGGTCAGGGCCACCTCCCAGAGATTCCTGTCCTCGTCCGGGTAGGAGGAATTCTCCGCCACAATGTCCCGGAACAGGAAGTTTTCGTTGAAGCCGTACCGCATCGCCTCGGCACGGAGGGCGTCGTCCCCCATCTGCACGGCGGCGTAGGCGTAGATGTTGTTGCAGCTCAGGGCAAATGCGTTCTTCAGGTCCGCCTGGCCGTGGGTCACGATGACCCCCTGCTTCGTATCCGTGCCGTAATCGACGATCCGGTGCGTCGGGTCATCGTCCGGCAGATAGGTGCCCTGGCAGGTGAAGGAGCGGTTCTGTAGGGCCGGGCTTTTCAGGGCGGCCGACAGGGTGACGATCTTGAACGCGGAGCCCGGGGCGTACATTCCCTGGGTCGCCCGGTTGAAGAAGGGCTGGCCGGTCCGATCGATGCGGCTCTCGTCCGCCGACGGATCAAAAGAAGGAAAGCTCATCAGGCTCAGTACTTCGCCGGTCTGCCAGTTCATCACGACCACCGCCCCGCGGACCCGGTCCGGGAGGCTCCTGTCCGCGCGCACGGCTTCCACAACGGCGCCGCAGAGGGCCGCGTCCAGGGTCAGCGTCAGCGTATCCCCCTGCCGGGTCCTGCCTTCGGCGGCATCGGAAATCCGGTCCCATACGTTCTGTTTGAAGCCGTAGAGGTAGCCGGCCATGAAGGATTCGACCGCGTTGGACACCTTGCCCCCGCTGTCGCCCAGGGCGTGCACGGTGCCCAGGCGGACCGCCTCGTCCTGCGCGTACACCCGTTCCCAGGACAGGGTGCCGTCCTGATACGCGGTGACCTCTGCGCCTGCCAGCATCGTCCCGCGGCGGTCCAGGATGTTCCCCGGGATCACGTCCTTCTTGACGCTGCGCAGGTAGGAGTTGGCGTTGGTGGAAAACCAGCGGCTGCCGTAGTTGCTCAGGGAATAGCCGCCGTACAGGATCAGCAGCAGGAACAGGGCCGCCAGGCCGAAGGCGATCCTGCGGATATTGGTCCTCAGCTGTTTCACCGCTTTCCCCCCTTCCGCCTGGATGCCGGTTTCGTCCCCCGGTCTTTGGGGCGCGTGGGATGAAGGGCCGCCTGCGTCCGGGCCGAGATCCCCTGCAGGACGCCGACCAGGCACAGGGAGGACACCAGCGACGTGCCGCCGTAGCTGATGAAAGGCAGGGTGACGCCGGTCAGCGGGATCAGCTTGATGTTCCCGCCGACGATCACGAAGGTCTGCAGTCCCAGCATCACAGCGCAGGAAAGGGCCAGCAGGGCGTGAAAGGCGTTGTCCGTCCGCCGGGCGATCGAAATGCCGCGCAGCACGATGGCCAGATAGATCAGCAGCACGATGATCCCGAACAGGACGCCGAACTCATGGCAGATGACGGTGAAAATATAGTCGTTGTACGAGGCCGGGATCACCCCGGGGTTCCCAAGGCCCAGCCCCAGGCCCCAAAGGCCCCCGTTGGCGATGGCAATCAGGCCCTGAACGATCTGGTAGCCGGCGCCCTGCCGGTCCGCCCAGGGGTTGCGCCAGACGGCGACCCGTTTTTTGACGTGGGCGAACATCTTATAGCCGACGAAGGCCCCGCCGGCCGCCCCGGCCATGCCGCCCAGCAGCAGCAGCCCGCTGCCGGTCGCCGCCCAGAGGGCCGTCAGCACCGTGCCGTAATACAGCAGGGCCGTGCCCAGGTCCTTCTGCAGCATCAGCAGGCCCAGGCTCACCCCGGTCAGCCCGATGGCCCATACCGCCTTTCTTTCGGACAGCAGCCAGCACACGGCGACCAGCAGGCTGATCTTGACCAGCTCGCTGGGCTGGAACCCGAAGCCGAACAGGGTCACCCAGTTTTTCGCCCCGTTGATTTCGGAGCCATAGATCAGCGGCAGGGCCAGCAGCCCCACAGAAACCAGCATCAGCAGGACCACCCAGAACTTCCACCGGCGGATGAAGCGGAACACGACCGCGCACCCCAGCATCGCCACGACGCCGACAAAATAGTTGAAGGCCTGGCTGATCCCGCGGTCCGGGTTCAGCCGGAACAGGACCAGCACGCCCAGCGCGCAGAGGAAGTTGGTCAGGCTCAGCAGCAGGCGGTCCCCCGGAAACAGGCGGGGAATGCCCAGCACGCCCGCGTAGACCAGCGCCGGCACGGCAAAGGACAGGACGACCGCCTTTTCCCACCCGGCCGCCTCCCTGGACCGCATCCAGACCGCCAGCAGCAGGAAGCCCAGAAAGAAGAACAGCATGACCAGCCCGATCAGCTGCCGGGCCGGCGTCAGCAGCTTCTTCTGGTCCGGCTGCCGTTTTTTCCGCTTGCTCATTGGTTCTTCCTTTCCGGTGGATTGGGCAGAAACGCTTCCGCTCCCGGCGCTCCGCCGGGAATACCGGTATCGTTCATCGGGTTCAGCGGATCGTCGTCATCCGGGTCCGCCCCGCCCTCAAACAGGCGCATCCAGCTGTCCTCCTGATCCGCCGGGGGGATGATGTCCGTCCGCTCGGGAATGCCCGTCTCCGGGTTCAGCTTCACCCGGAGCACCGCGCCGCCCAGGCGCAGCACGGAGTTGCTCAGGGCCAGCGCCTCTTTCCGGGGCCGCACGCCGTCGACCTCCGCGTCCGCCCGGCGGACCGGCGTGATCAGAAGCCCTTTGCCCTGCACCAGGCGGTACACGGCGTGCTTGCGCCTGAGGCCCTGTTTCCGCACGACGATGTCGCACCCGCCGCCGCTGCCGATCAGCCCCTCCTGGTAAACCGGCCAGGCCCGGCCGGTGGCTTCGTCCCGGATTTCCCCGAAACAGCCGGTATCCGGCCGGTCGCGCTGTTCCTTCACGAACGAACGGTGGTCCTTCCGCAGCCAGAGATAGGCCCGCGCCACGATCAGCGCGCCCAGCAGGATAAACACATAGCGCATCAGCAGCGCCGTGATCTCATATGCTTCCCCGCTCAAAACGCCGCCTCCTTTTCGCGCCTGCCGTAACTCCCGCGCCTTCTTCTCTGACAGATGTTTCCATTATACCCGACTTTCCGCCGGAATTCAACTTGTGTTTTATCCGCAGACCAGCGGCCCGGATCTAAAGAAACGCTGAATCTGTTTCAAAACATAGCGGCTGATCCTGTTGCATTTTTCTTCCGTTTATGGTACAGTAAAGGTGCTGCAACGGCAACCCATATCGACTTATCTGAAGGAGGCTGTGTGTCATGGGCATGTTTGATAAACTGATCGCCAACCTGCGCGCGTCCCGCAAGACCATCGTTTTCACCGAGGGCGTGGATCCCCGCATCCAGAGCGCCGCCGAAAGGCTGCTCAAGGACGACCTGATGGACGTCATCCTCTGCGGCGATCCGGCCGAAGTCAAGGCCGCCGCCGAAAAAGGCGGGTTCGACGTAGCGAAAGCCACCGTCATGGATCCCGCCTCGTATCCGGAAATGGACGCGATGGTTGCCGAGATGGCCGCCCTGCGCAAGGGCAAGATGACCGAGGACGAGTGCCGCGCCGCGCTCAAAAAGAGCAACTACTTCGGCACCATGCTGGTGAAGATGGGCAAGGCCGACGCCCTGCTGGGCGGCGCCACCTATTCCACCGCCGATACCGTCCGCCCCGCCCTGCAGATCATCAAGACCCGCAAGGGCAGCAACCTGGTGTCTTCCTCCTTCGTGCTCTACCGTGAAAAGGACGGGCAGGAAGAACGCATCGTGATGGGCGACTGCGCCATCAACGTGGAATACAAGGACAAGCTCGACAAGGAAGGCAACGTCGTCCTGTCCGCCGCCCGCCAGCTGGCGGAGGTGGCCGTCGAGTCTGCCCGCACGGCCGACTTCTTCGGCATCGACCCGAAGGTCGCCATCCTCTCCTTCTCCACCTACGGCTCCGGCAAGGGCGGCACGGTGAAGCTGAGCCACGACGCCGTGGCCGAGGCCCGCGCCATCGACCCCAATCTCGTGGTGGACGGCGAGTTCCAGTTTGACGCCGCGGTATCCGCCGAGGTCGCAAAGACCAAGTGCCCGGATTCCAAGGTTGCCGGTCAGGCGAACACCTTCATCTTCCCCCTGCTCGAAGCGGGCAACATCGGCTACAAGATCGCCCAGCGCCTGGGCGGCTTCGCCGCCTACGGCCCGATCCTCCAGGGCCTGAACGCCCCCATCAACGACCTGTCCCGCGGCTGCAACGCCGATGAGGTCTATTACATGGCGATCATCACGGCGGGCATGGCCTGAGGGCAGTGCATAATTCATAATGCATAATGCATAATGCATAATGCGTAATGAAAAAGCCGGCTGCGGAAAGAGATGAAAATCTCTTCCGCGGCCGGCCTTCTGATTGAATACAAGCGGTTTTCATGCTGATCCGTTTTACGGAAAACGGATGGCTAACTCCCTCCCCGGCATCTGTAATTGCTTGTTGGCGGATCTTGATCCGCCGGAGTTCCATGCGGCTGCCTTATTTGGGGCTCAGCGTGATACTGGAAAGGATCGCCCGGATCGCCGGGTCTTCGGGAATGGGGTAGCTGCTTTCTGTACCGGGAAACTCGCTGATGCTGATCAGAATGATGCCCTCGAAGTCTCCGGTGGTATACAGACGGTAGAATCTGGTGCCCCACGAGACATAGCGGATGCCGGACCATGTGTATCCGCCCAATTCAAACGGGGTAATCTCCATCCGTTCTTCTCCGCCCATGAAATTGTCCCCGGACATATTGGGGAAATAATTGACCTCCACGGCCGGTGTTGCATACTGGCCCCTTTTTTCATCATTGATGACAATGGAGAACGCCGCGATATCCTTGATTCCCTGCGGATTCATGACTTCTACGGGATACACTGTCCAGCCTTCGGGCACGAAAGCAGACAGACGGCCTTCTGTGTGGACTTCCCCCGCAGGGACGTCTTCAGCAGCGGCCAGGGACAGGCAGCCGAGCAGCAGGGAAACCAGAAGCAGGGCAGCAATTGATTTCTTCATTGATTTCAGACTCCCTTCAGCGGTTGCTGACAAAATATCTCCCTTGGCAGTTTTTCATGCCGGTTCAGTTTGTCAGAAAACAAGGCGTGTTCCTCTGCGGTTGAATGCCCGTTTGGCTGCTCTTCAGCGGCTGCCGCCTGAGCGGCAGCCGCTGCGGTTTTCCGGTTACTTACAGAATTCTGCGTTCAGGTCGGCCACGACGGGCTCCCAGATGGCGCGGTTCTGGTCCAGGAAGCGGTTCCATTCCGCCTCCACATCCGGATCCTTCAGCAGGATGATGCGGGTGATCTCGTCCGGGAAGTCCAGGGAGAACTGGGACTTGGCGTCGCTGGCGAAGAACTCGTAGTCATAGTCCAGCGGGATGATGAAGCCCCTTTCCTTGGCGGCGTAGACCTGCTTGATCTGGTCCACCACCAGCTTTTCGTTGGAGGGGTTGACGAAGGAATAGTCGTCCGGCAGGATGCCCAGGGAGCGGAAGATGTTGTAGCTGTTGTAAAGGTCCGGCGTGCTGGGATAGTTGCCGTTTTCGTCCTTTTCCGTCAGCATCTTTACGTTGCCCTCTGCGTCGTATTCCCAGGTTTCGCCGGGCACGCCGACCACCACGGTCAGCTGGCCGTCCTGGGTGCAGCACCAGTTCATGACGGTCAGGATGCGGTCGAGCTTTTCGGGGGTGATGGTGGGGCTGAAGAAGGTGACGCTCCAGTAGTTGGCGGCGCCGTTGGTGTGGGCCACGCCGTCGTTGGTGGCCATTGCCGCCACGCCGATGCAGTCGTCAGAGTTCAGGCTCGTGCTGCTGTCAAAGGTCACTTTGTAGCCGTGGTAGGAGGAGATGGCGCCGTTGTGCATCATGCAGGCCGCGATGCCGGAGGTGAACTTGTTGGTGGTATCCGACATGGCGTTCAGGTAGAAGTCCGGGTCGACGATGCCCTTCTCGTACCAGTCATGGCCGAAGCGGATCCAGTCAATCACCTTGGGATCGGAAGCGCCCAGGGCGTAGCCGTCCTCCCTGCGGACGAAGGCGTCATAGTCCACTTCCGCGAACTGCATCAGGAAGTTGGAGAAGTAATCGGAGTCCGTGCTGAAGCCCAGGGTGTTGCCGTTGCCGGCCAGGTCGTTGTCGATGGCCCCGCGGCAGAGCTGCTCGATCTGGTCCAGGGTGACCGTGTCCCCGAAGGGCTCCATGCCCAGCTTTTCCACCCAGTCCTTGCGGTAGTACAGCGTCTGGTTGCTGACCACCGTTTCCATGCCGCTGAAGCGGCCGAAGGTGGCGTGCGGGATGCCGTACATCAGCCCGTCCACGTGCATCTTGTCATACAGGCCGGAGACCTTGATCATCTGATACAGGTCCGGATAGGTTTCCTCCCACCCGTCCGGCAGCGGGGCCAGCAGGCCCTGTTCGGCGTAGATGGCGTATTCCTGATAGTCAAAGTTGCGCCAGGTGACCACGTCGGGCATCGTGCCGCCGTTGATCCAGGTGCGGATCTTTTCGCTCTGGCTGTCCTTGGAAACGGGGTACACCTCATAGTCGAAATTGAACATTCCGGAGATGTACTTGTACATGCCGTCGCTGTTGTAGTCCATGGAGGAGTTGGAGTGGGTCGAGTTGATGGTGAAGTCGACGTGGTCATACTCCGCCAGGGCGGAAACACAGGACAGCGCCATCAGGCAGGCCAGGAACAATGCGAACCGTTTTTTCATGCAGATATCCCCTTTCGTTTATTTTAACGGCTTCTCCGCCGTTTGGATCTGATGAAGGATTCCCCCTCCCAGGTGCTCACATCTTAATTGATCCGACCATCACGCCCTTGACGAAATACTTCTGCAGGAACGGGTAGAAGCACATGATCGGCACCATGGCCATCATCACGGCGGCCATCTTGACGCCCTGGGAGAATACGTCCAGGTCCGCTTCGCCGGTGGATACGTCCGCCGCCGCCGCAGCCTCCGCCACGATCGAGCGCAGCACGGTCTGCAGGGTCATCTTGGCCGAGGAGTTGATCAGCAGCATGCTCCAGAACCATTCGTTCCAGTAGCCCACGGCGGTAAACAGGGTGAAGGTGGCCAGCAGCGGCCCCTGCAGCGGCAGCATGACCGAGAAAAAGATCACCAGGTCGTTGGCCCCGTCGATCTTGGCGGCCTCCTCCAGGTCCGGCGGGGTCTGCTCAAACCCGCTTTTGAGCACCACGATGTTGTAGGAGGAAATGCCGACGAACAGGATGATGCCCCACCGGGAATCGATCAGCCCCAGATTCTTCATCTGGAGATAGGTCGGGATCATGCCGCCGGAAAAGAACATCGTGAACATCATCAGCAGGAAGAACAGCTTCTTCCCCGGGTAGTTCCGGCGGGAAAAGGCGTAGGCCATCATCACCGATGCGGACATGCTGAGCACCGTACCGACGGCCGTGATCAGGACCGTGTTCTTGAAACCGGTCCAGATCTGGCCCTTTTCGATCAGGTAGGAATAATTTTTCAGCGAGAATTCTGCCGGGTAGAGGGATACCGGGTGCAGGGCGTAAGCCCGGTTCGTCTCCAGCGAGATCACCACGGCGTTGTAAAACGGCAGCAGGATCAGCAGGGCAATGACCGTCAGGACCGCAAAGACAGCCGTATCGCCCCTCGTCCACCTGTTCAGGCCGGACCGGGCCGGTTTGACGGGGTTTTCAGCGGTGTTCCTCATCTTCCGTCCCCCCCTCAGCCCATCAGGCCGCTGCCGCCCAAACGCCGGACCACCACATTGGCGCTGATCAGCATGACCAGGTTGATCACGGACTTGAACATGCCCACCGCGGTGGAAAAGCCGTAGCTGGGCACGGCCTTGAACGTGATATTGTAAATATAGGTGTCCAGGATCTCGCTGACGCCCTTCACGCTGGCGTTCTGCATATAAAAGATCTGCTCGAACCCGGAGTTCATGATGCGGCCGACCTGCAGGATGAACAGCGTGATGATGGTGCCCCGGATGCAGGGCAGGGTCACATGCCAGGCCTGCTGGAGCCGGTTGGCCCCGTCCATCGTCGCAGCCTCGTACAGCGTCGGGTCGATCGCCGAGATGGCGGCGATATAGATGATGGAGCTCCAGCCCATCTCCTTCAGGTTGTGGGTGAAATAGAGCAGGGGCCTGAACAGCGCGCTGTCCGACAGGAAGTTGACGCGCTCCCCGCCCATGCCGGCGATGATGGTATTGATCATGCCGCCGTTGGCAAAAAAGTTCGAAATGATCGCCGACATGACGACCCAGGACAGGAAATGCGGGAAGGTGTACACCGTCTGGTAGATCCGCTTGAACCGGGTGCCCCGCATCTCGTTGATCAGCAGGGCCAGCAGGATCGGCACGGGGAACTGGAACAGCAGGCGGGAAAAGTTGATTTCCAGGGTGTTGCGGATGGCGCCGACGGCAGCCGGTGTGGTAAAAATGCGCTGGAAATTGGCCCACCCCACCGAGGGGCTGCCCCAGATGCCCAGCCGGGCGTTGTACTTTTTGAACGCCAGGGCCAGGCCGCTCATCGGCACATAGTAAAACACGGCATAATACACGATGCCGGGAATCAGCAGCAGGTACAGGAACCGCGCCTGCCAGATCGCGTTGCCCAGACGCTGCCATCGCTTGGTCATGCTGTATCATCCCCCTGCCTGCGGTCTCACATGAATATGATCCTGCCCGGAACACCGTTTCCGGGTATTTGCTGCCGGGTTCTATTTTCCTGTTTTGCCGATACGGTTTCTTTCATATTCTATTATAATCTCAAAACCATGCTTTGTAAAGCGCGGGCAACAGCCATATTTTGCGGAGTTTTCTGCGGGCTTTTGTTTTGCAAGGTCCTTTTTCAGGCAAAACACTGTTTCAGGAACTTGACAGTGTCATGACCGGTAAACGATTTGACTATCTAAAAAAACTGTGCTACGATAGTGACAGAAAACGATAAAGGAGTCGTTCATTATGCCGGAGATCGCTCGGTTTTATGGAATCATCATCAAGATGTATTTCAAGCCAAGGAACATGAACCCAGTCACATTCACGCACTATATGGGGAATACATGGGTGAATTCAACGTCCAGACACTGGACATGATACAGGGTGATCTGCCAGGAAAAGCTCAGGAGCTTGTAAGGGAATGGCTTTCCGCACATCAGGCGGAACTTCAGAACATGTGGGACACTCAGCTGATCAGAAAACTCCCGCCCCTTGAGTAAAAAGGAGGCACAACATGATACAGCGAATCAAGGATATTCAGACCCTGCCGGATTATATACTGTCGATTCATTTTGACGATGGCAGGCAGGTGCTGTACGACATGAAGGAAGATATGGGTCTGCCAGGATATGATCAGCTGAAAACCGTCACCGGACTGTTCGACCAGGTTCAGCTGGACGCCAGCCGGACCTGTATTTACTGGAATGATGAGATCGACCTACCCAGCGATATCCTGTATGAGTATGGAAAACAGATTTCCTGACATCAGAAGCTCCAGTAAAAAGCACCGGCCGCGGAAGGGAGATTCTTCCCTCCTCCGCGGCCGGTCTTTTATTCATTTTTGATCCCTCCGGTTCCTCACGGAAACCCGATCTCAGCGTTCATGGCGCGGGAAACGCGCTTCCGTTCATCCGGCATGTTCAAGCGCTTTACTTGTCCAGCCCGTTTACAAACTCCGCGATCTTATCCGGATGGAAGTAGAGTTCGTCCCCTTCCTCCTCCGTGACCGGATAATCCACTTCCACGGCCGACTCATTGGGGACAAAGATGCCGTCCTTCATCGTGCCGAGCTGCTTGAACCCGGAGATGGCCCCCACGTGGCCGTAGGCGTCCAGGTAGGTCCCGACGATGCAGTCCCCCCCGCCAGGCTTTTCGCCGATGATCTTCGCCTGATTTCTCTGCCGGGCAAAATACGGCAGGGCGTTGCCGCAGGAATAGGACGCCCCGGTGGTCAGGATGTAGAAATTGTACTGCCCGCCGTATCCGTCCTCATCGTCAAACCGGCCGTCCAGGTTCGTATCCACATGGTACCATTCGCTGCGGTAATCCCGGCTCAGCAGGTCCCGGTAGGTCAGCTGAACCTCGCCGTCTTCGCTCAGGAAGCCGAGGGTGGCGACCAGGGCCGCGGCGGAACCGCCGCCGTTGTCGCACAGGTCAATGACCACATTTTTCACGTTCCCGTTCTTTTTGATCTGTTCAAAGGCGTAATAGAACAGGGCGAAGGTGCTGGTATCCAGGTCTTCCTTCGTGGGCAGCTTCCGGTAGAAGCTGGCCGGGCGGGTCAGGTTTTCCCTGAAGCCGTTGAAGTAAATCACGCAGGTATCCCCGGAAAAATCCACCCTGCCCGACCCGTAGCTGAGGGGCTTGAGGGCTTTCATGTGCATCATCCGGGACATCAGCTTCATCACGTTCGGGCCGACCGATTTGTCGTCCGCCATGACCGCATCGGTGCCGCCGGGCAGCATCTTCATCAGGAAGATGAGGAGCGGCTCAAGCGCTTTGCTCAGATCCGCGACGGTTTCAAAACCGATGAGGCCCAGGAGGCGGTGCAGCACATCCGCCGTCTGGATGGCCCCTTCCGAGTCGATGATGGAGCGGGTCAGGATGTTCGCGTCATGCCCGCTGTCAAACAGCACGGTGAACAGCCTGGTCAGCGGCTCCACGTCGTCCCTGGGATCGGGCGAAAGCAGGGGTTCCCGGATGCCCTGTTCCGTCATATAGGCGTCGAAGCTGCTGATCCCTTTTTCCGCCTTGTGGCCGTACGTTATGTCCAGCAGCATGCACATGGCGGCGTAATTGTACCTGGCGTATGCCTCGCTGAGTTCCTTGCGGGCGGCAAAGCGGCCGCTGTACCACATGTCGGCGTAAGGATTCGGGGCGTAAGCCAGCTGCTTTGAGCCGTAAATGCTTTCCACCGATTCCACGATGTCGAAATAATCGTCCCCGTTGTAGGCCAGCCAGCCGCCCATGGCAGGGGCGGCGAAAAGGGCCTGCGCTATGGCAAAAGGCGCCAGCACGCCGCCGTCCGCCCGGATCACTTCCACCCCGTACTCCCGGAGGCTCAGACTGAAACCCTGCGCCGCAGTGCTGAAGGACTCGTTCTTTACGGAAGGCCGGATGGCGAGAAACTCCTCCTTTTCAACGATGCCGTTCGGCACGGCATTGGCGGTGCTGGGCCCGAAGAAGGCATGCCAGTCGGCGCAGCTGACCGTCTGATCCGCGGTGTTCACGGCCACGCTCATCCCGTTGCGGGTCACCAGGAAGGTATCCCCTTCCCAGTCAAAGCCGCAGACGGGGTTGAAGGACTCCGCAAACAGCAGGCTGACATATTCCGAAAGGGAGACGTAGGGAACGTCCTCCTGCTCCTCAAACTCCCAGGTGGTCAGGGTGCGGGCGCTGTCCAGCGTGCCCTGAAAAACCCTCGCCTCCCGGCGGTTCCTGACGGTCATGCCGCCGGTTTTTTCCGGTGCCTGCTCCGCCAGGGCCGCGGCCGGCCCCAGGCAGCACAGGACGGCCAGCGCCGTCAGGACCGCCAGAAAGCGCCTGAAGGCCCACCGCTTTATGTTTCTTTTGTCTGTGCGCATGCTGCACCTCCATGCTGTTTGACAATTTATTATTCTGTGTGTCACATAACGATAATCACTGTATATCATGTGCCGCTAGCTGTGCAATTTATTCACACTTTATTGTCATGATATAATCTGTTTTAATTGGATCTGACATATCGTGTATCAACTCATAATGGTTTGGTGTCTGATTCATTTTTTTAAACAATTGACTTTCATCTAGAACTTGACGCATCAGTTCATTTTTTTCCGTTATTTTACAATTGAGAACCAGTTTTTTGTATCCAAGTGCTTTATATTTTTCAATCACATATTTAAAAAAGTTTTGTTCTATAAGTTTACGCGCAGCTCTGCAGGAAAAAACAAAGTGCTGTAAAATGGCTGTTTCTTCTGATGCCACATCAAAAACAGCAAATCCCACCAAACCATAATCTCCATAGCGATCATGGACTTTAATTCTGTAACATTCATGGTCATCAGCTTCGACAAAGTGTTTAACTTCTTCCAGTGTTAACCTTTCTCCTGATATATTCAGTTGATTTGTTCTCTGCAAAAGTTCATAGCATCTTATCAGTTCGTCTTGTCCAGGTTCTGCAACCTGCACGATCATGTTGCACTGTTTTAAAAATCCTATATTATTATCCGCATTTTCAAGCTGAGCCTTATTGCGCACGGCAATTTCTTTATATGATTCCCTGCGCCTCTTACTTTCTTCTGTTACTGGAACATCAAAACAATCTCTATGGACATATTCATCAATATCTTTAGCATCGCATACGCGTATCCCGAAACAATTCTCCTTGACTTCATTCAGTTCAAAGAATGAATCATCAACAAAAACAAATGTATCCATACCAATGTCCAGCGCAGAAACAATGGATTTGATATTTTGACTTTTGGGATTCCAGTTTATCATGGAGCAAACAAAATATTGGTCAATTCCAAAGGCTTTGATAGCTTCAAGCGCTAGTTTTTCATCATTTTTGCTTGCTATGCTGTTAATAATTCCTTTCGCATCCAGTGATTTAATTATGTCAACAACATTCGCTTTTAACTTGACCCCATCGATCCCGTCATCTGCAAGAATTCCTTCCCAAACCGTATTATCCAGATCCCAGACAACACACTTTACTTTCTTATCGGATGCCGGAAGATAACGTTCAAGATAATTGTCCTTAAATGTCACTAACTCCAGGGAAATCAGATTTACAAGCTGCTCTTTATTTCCGTCCGGATATATCAGCAGATAATTACGGCAGCCTGACTGAAAGCGCAGGTCCGCTGACGGAAAAAGAAATCTGTTATAACCATTTTTGACTGTCAGGTTTTTTCGGAAAACGATTTTCCCTTTTGCTCGGTTTTCCAATACCAATACATAAGGATGAGAATCATTCATTATTTCGCAAAGGAAAAATCGGGGGATATCTGTATTTCTGTCCCCAATTTTACGTATATAGTATTCTTTTGCATAATAGCATAATCTTCTGATAACTCCAAGTCTTAGCGTCTGTCCCACTTTAGCTATGCTGACAAGACGGTTGTTTATTCTTTTTGCCTTGTCATAGGATATACCCGAAGTAAAGAAGAAGGTCTCCAGTTTCCCCCATTCGTCTATCTCAATGATGGCATTTTGACATAGAAGAGCATCTTTGTTAACTACTCTTTCAATCCCATTTTTAAACAATTTGCATCGGCCATCAGATCTCTTTCTGTAATGAACACATGTGCCGTAGCATGCCGGCATAGCGCATTCAACACAGTGTTCCTGCCATACTAAAGGAGATATTTTGCTGATGGATTCGACGGATACAGCTTCATCTATATTATAGGATGGAAACTGATGATATATCGCTTTGTCAGAAAATTCAAAACCATACATTTTATTCTGTTCCCCCTTTATCCATCAGATCATGCAGTTCCATATTCGTCACTACTTTAATATCATTCTCACTGGCAAGAGCGGAACAAATCCTGGTAAAATCTTCAGCAGAGTTGAACCACTTATCCTTTTCAAATCCAGGATCATTCTCATATAAAATACTGTGGAACATAAGTATACAGGCTTGGCGGTCCTTTAGGCTTTTAATCAAAGAAATAATTTGTTCTGCTCTGGTCTCCCTATTGCATGTCACACTTGGATAAAAAGAAATCTTCCTGTCTATGCTCAGAATGTTTTTTCGGTTGTACATCCTGAAAATCCATAAAGATCCGGTGTATCTTGCAGTCAGATACAGAAATGCATTTAGCAAACCGTCCCGTTTCACCTTTGTCCCGCTTCTTATATACTTACAATGCTTATCTTTGACTAGGGTGGCATACTCTTCAAAATTACCACCGTAAATCTCAGATCCGGGCGATGCAAACCCATATTCACCGCCCCATTGTTTTTCTAAGCATTTTATTCCTTTGATTATCTGATCAATATCATTTGTATGATTCGCTGAATGACAAGCTATTTCAATTCCTTGTTCCTTTAAAAAAACAATTTCATGATCATCGATACATTCATGATTGCCACTAGCAAAAACAGGAATGTTCCTTTTTCCAATATAATCTGTAATAACATTCAGTGTAGCCCGCAAACCATACTTTTCTAAAATCGGGAATGCATTTGTAAAAAAATCCTTACGCCCATCATCAAAAGATAAAACAATATAACGCACAGGTACTTCCCCCAATATCATTCCAGTTTATTTCAAACAGCAGTTCAGAAATTCGAAGAGTCGCAGAAAAAGAATATTCTTTTGATATGAATACTATTTAGCAAGTAAACATGCAGGTTTTACAGTACATCTGATCTCTCTTAATATTTCCAGAATCGGATAAAACTGAACCATGGAATCTGCCGTTCAGTTATTGATTATTGTTCTATCACAAGCAGGCGGCGCTGTCAAGGGTAACGTCTGTATCAAGCCAGCAGTCTTTCAGGCAGTCTTTCAGGATGTCCGCCGCCTGCGGCTTCCGGCCGGCATGCCGGGACAGAGCGGCTGAAAATGGTCAGAAATTTTTTGCGGACCTGCTGCCATCGCGCGGAAAGCGGCGTATCAACCAGTGCAGGCGCAAAAAACCTGCGCAAAACAGAAAGACCGCGGCACAGACCGCAGGAGGAAAAAGACATGAGCATGAAGCAGGCGCTGAATCCGGAAGAAATGAAAACGGCCGTCGGCGGCGCGGAAGATCCGATCATCGGCTATACCGTGCGCTGGCAGGACGCGGCAGGCAACGAATACTCCTACACCGTCAGCAACCGCAAACCGGAACCGTTTGATCCCATCATCAGCCAGACAGTGACCTGGCAGGACGGCAGCGGCAACACCTTCTCCAACACCGTGAAAAACTGACAGCTTTGCTGTCCCTGACTTTGCAACAGGGCGCTGCGCCCTTTGAAATAGATGAAACAGCCGCTCCCTTTCCCGGCCGGATCCGGTCAGAAAAAGGGGGCGGCTGTTTTCCGCGCATATTTTTCGTCAGTCATTCTCCGGCAGCCTGAAAGATTCTCCGAAAAAAACTTTCTCCGCCCTCTGCCGCCCCCCTTTCCCGGTGCGTATCAAAAAGTGCAAGGGGCGATGAACTTCCTGCAGATTATAAAAAGCCCACAGGGCCGGAGGGATTCACAATGGAAAACATCAGGAAGGAACTGTCTGTTGAAGAAATGAAAACGATCGGCGGCGCGGGCCTGCTGGACAGCGTCGGAAACGTGCTGAAAACCGTCACCCATGAAGTCGCAGTAGAGACGAGCCATCTCAAAAACACCCGGAAGCGGACGCAGGCCCCCAAACAGGCCCCTACGCAGACGGCCAAACCCGCGCCGGAAAATGCCATGCTGAACATCTTCCGGAACCTTGCCGAAAGCGTGATCAGATCCTTCTGAAACAGAGCTTATTTCAGGGGTACATGCAAAGCGCAGGGAACCGTTCTATATATAAAAAATAAATACAAATCAGAAACAGGGGATCAGCGGCCGGCGCTGGTCCCCTTTGCTGTGACGGAATATAAGCGATGCCTGTCCAATGGCATAACGGCCGCTTTACTCAGCGGCGGGGACGGCGGTCACCGCGCCGTTGAGCTTTACCGAGGCTTTGGAGAGATCATAATCCGCGGGAACGTCAAAGAAGACCACGATGTCGCCGACCAGCTTGGCCTTGGCGGCGGCCATGTCGATCTTGACGCCCCTGCCGGCCATCTGATCGATCGGGAAATCATCCAGGGCGACCGCTTCCTTGGCCAGGTCAAACGCGGCGGCGGTGTCCATCTCGGCGCCGTCCAGAACGGTCAGGATCACGCAGACCCATTTGCCCTTCGGCGTCCCGTTGATCTGCAGGCCCATGTCCTTAGAGTATTCGGTGACCTGGGTCAGTCTGACCCTGCCCTGATCGCCGAGGGTGATGACGCCTTCCTCGGTCGGTTCCGCGGCGCCGCCGAAGGCAATGGTGAGGTCTTCCAGGGCGAAGGCCTTCGGCACCGCGTAGAGGAAGGAAGCGCCTTTGTCCGAGGTCAGCCAGGTGCCGGGGGCGTAGGTATTGCCTTCCGGGTCAGCCAGGAACGCTTCCGGATACAGTTCGTGCATCAGGCCGTCGTCCTTGAGGAGCTCTTCCGGCCCGGTCAGCACCAGGGTGACGCAGTATTCGTCCGCCTTCATGTCCGCCGGGGCAAAGAAGCCGCCGGTCTTCACTTCGGCCACTTCCACGGAGTACGTCCGCCAGGGATAGGAACCGGGTTCGGCCGCAAACGCCGCGGACACGGACAGGACGGACAGGGTCAGGACGATCAGGGTTGTCAGGATGCGCTTCATGTGTTTTTCCTCCTTTTTTGTTCGGCGGGGTTTTTTATGAAAACGCCGGAGCGCCGGCAAACATGGAACTACAGTTCGTTCTCGGCCAGGTACTGCCGGATTTCCTCCATCAGCTGAACCCCGTCAAAATTTCTGAAGATTCTGATCATGCAGCCGCTGATCATCGGGTTCAGGTCCAGGCTGGATTCGACCGCCCGGGTATCCGTCTTGAAGCCGTAGCAGCGCTTACCCAGGGTAAAGCCGATGCCGAGCTCCACGCAGGCTCCCTCGTCGGGCACCCGGCCGTCCAGGTTCATGAAGACGATATCCGCTTTCCGCACTTCGCCGGCGTCCAGTTCAAAAATCATCCGGATGAGCTCTTCCTCCGTCTTGCCTTCCAGCTGGGCGGCTTCGATCCCGTCGCGCTGCGGCAGGAAGACCTCGTAGCCGGACTCCTCCAGCACATGGGTGATTTCCAGGTTGAAATCCTTTTCCCCCTGGTTGAACATCGGGCCGGCCAGATACACCTTTTTCCCGGCGGCCGTTTCCGGCTGTGCGGCCGGCGCTTCCGCCCATCCGGAGGTGATCAGGCAGAAAAGCATCAGCGCGGCCAGCAGGACGGAGAGTATTCTTTTCATGGGGATTCATCCTTTCCTGTGGATTGATATGGGCTGATATACTGTGTTTGGGTGTATTTATCGTACCATGTTTTTCCGGAAATGGCAAGATTGTTCAGAGGAAAGCATGAAAAAAGAAGGGGGTGTTGCAACCAATGCTGCAATACCCCTTCTTCTATCGACAAAAAAGGAATTCAGAAACAGTTATGGAACAAAGATTGTCAGGGAATCAACAATTCCAGGGTGGTTTGGAGGGGCCGCAGCCCCTCCATTATAAATCCGCAGCAGCGACATGCGCGGTGCGAGGAGAATTTTTGCGGAGCGGAGCTTGCCCCGCGGGAGCAAAAATTCATTCATTGCGCCTTTGCCGCCCGGGAGTCCCGAAGGGACGAGAGGCAAAGGCGAGGGGGTTTCCAGCAGGGGGACGTGTCCCCCTGCTGAGGGCTGTGCATCAGCCCCTTCTTCAGTCTTTTTCCAGCGCTTTGTAGACGCACGCGGCCAGGGCGGCGCCCACCAGCGGGCCGACGATGAACACCCACAGGGCGCCCAGCGGTGCGGCGTTCCCGCTCAGAGCCGCGATCAGGGCGGGCCCGAAGGAGCGGGCGGGGTTCACGGAAGTGCCCGTCAGGCCGATGCCCAGAATATGCACCACCACCAGCGTCAGGCCGATCACCAGGCCGCCGAAGGAGCCGTGATTGGCCTTTTTGCTGGTCACGCCGAGAATGGCGGTCACAAAGATGAACGTCAGCACGACTTCCACCAGCAGCCCGGCCAGGGCATTGCCGCCCACGCCGGCCAGCCCGTTGGAGCCCAGGCCCCCGGTCATGTCCGTGACGCCGCCCAGGCCGAAGATGGCCTTCAGGATCAGCGCGCCGCACAGCGCGCCCACGCACTGGGACACCACATAGCCGACGAAATCCTTTTTGTCCATGCCGCCGGTCAGCAGCACGCCCAGGGACACGGCGGGGTTGATATGACAGCCGGAGATGTTACCGATGGAATACGCCATCGCGACGATCGTCAGGCCGAAGGCCAGGGCCGTCAGCAGATAGCCGCTGCCCGCAGCCGCGTCGCAGCCCACCAGCATCGCCGTGCCGCAGCCCAGGATCACCAGGGTCGCCGTACCGATGCATTCCGCAAGATACTTTTTCATGTCTGTTTTCCTCCTTGATCTTGGTACGCGGGTATTATATAGCAAAACCGCGTGGAATGCAATAAGGGGCTGTTTCACAGCCCGCGACAGGGGGGCACACAACTAGGGCCTGCCGGCCTGTTTTCCAGGCGCTGCGAACCACGGGCGGCAAAGGCGCAATGAAAGAATTTTTGCTCCGCAGGAGTTGGGTTAATCTTTAATTTTCTGGTCAAAGATTAATTTGATATTCAATTGATACCCATTAAATATATTTATCAACATTTGGCAGTTTTCAAATTGAGCTTTATACTCAGTTCCGATTGGAGCTTTGGATACTTCGTTAAGGAAAAGTTCCCGAGTGCTAAATGGGCTAATTTCTTCTACTTCATCAAATGTGGCCTTTTTTATCATTGGTGTAGTAATCTCGGGCTCTCCACACTTTTTTACAATTGCTTTGTACAATTCGTAGCAAGAAATAAGGCTGTCTTCAATTTGATAAACTTCTGCAGAAATAATAAGCCTCCAAGTTGCATCTGGGTTTGAAAGTCCACCGGGTTTGTTCAGTGTAATTTGGCTTATAGGGATATTATATAATGTGTATGAAAGAATGTCGATTTTTATGTAATTTGAGTGTACTTCTGGCATTTGGTCTGCCATTGCTTTAAGCAGTTTATCTGCAGCTGTTTGATAATCATCATTGCTTATTATTCCAAATGGGCACCATCCTATGGGCACTTCAACTTCTTCAGTTTCTTTTTCAGATGAGGGTACCTGAACGGTATCGGCAATTTGAGCTGTTTCTTCTTCAATTTGGACATCTTGCTGTCCGATACTATCATTGTCATCATCCTGCAGTAATGCAACAATTGGATATGAATTATCCAACCGCTTTTTTGCATTATCATATACTCTGGATAGTTGGAAAGTATCTTGATCTATTTCAAATTTGATAATATCTGCAATTTCATTTATTGAAAAAATATGGAATGGTGCATAAAGAGAACCAATTACACCTTCAACCAATGCTCTGAACTCTTCATTATTCAGATTAAGCATAGTCTTACAATCGACAATATTGCGGATTACTGCTGGTGCTGTAACTGCAATAGAGGTTTCGTATGGGAACCAAAATGATTCTGAAATTTCAATATTTAATTCTCCATTACCAAGACCGCTGGTATCCCAATAAACAACTTCAATTAACAATGGAAGTGCGTCTTTATAATCTGAATCTTCGAGAAAGAACTCAGCCATCTGATATTTAACATTTCTGTAAAGACCATATTGTCTTTGTTTCTCATATTCTAAACCGAGCTTTTTCAAATGTTCCCAGATACAGTCACGATAATTTTCTGTTTGTCCATCAAGCAAAATATTTAAGCTGTAAATGTTTATTCCTTCATAATGATGTCTGTGGGCATATAAAACATATTTATCATCTTTTATTGCATCTTTTCCCTTTTCAGTTATTGTATAAGACCTGCGTGGAAAATACTCACTCAATTCATCTTCTGATACGGATTCAATAAGGCGATTGATTAATTCTTGTTTCTTACCAGATACTTTCAATCCTTTTGCTTTCAACACAGACTTTAAATCATCAACTTTATACAATTGAAGGCTATCTGATAAGGAGCCCAAAGACAGAAACCCGCGTTCACGAAGTGACTCTAATAGAGAGGTCATGTCCTTGACTCCATATTCATACCACCAGAAACTTTCAAATTTATTTTCACCAAATGAATACTTATTTGCATATTCTATCGCAAGTATTTCATGTGGATATAATCCAGATGAATTTGCTTTTAGTGTTGGCAGTATTCTTTCGAGTTCGATTGTAGATGTTCCACTAAATGAATTTTCACCTTCAGCAATAGATGTTGTCCAAATCATGGAAACAATCATAATAAAAATCACGAACAACGAAATTAGCCTTTTCATAATATGTGCCTTTCTTATCGCTGATCTTCGACTCTCTAATTCATCTTTTCCTTTGTCACATTAACATGTTCAACAATATTGCCTAATCCACATCAAGAGTTTCATTGATTAAACCAGGATCGGTAGTGCAACTATAATGCTTCTGCGCAACTTGATCATGGTGTTGGGTGTAATACCTGACAAATATCCCAGATCACTTTTTTTCATCTTCCAGTCAATCAGGATTTCCTACAATTTGTTATACTGGATAGGCCTAAAACGCTCTCCGCTTTCCGATAGAAAAAATATATCAGGTTTTTGTTTGCATTTCAAGGTCGTATCGCTCGATATTGTGAAATTTTGCAATTACACATAGTTTTATAAAACAAACAGCGAAAGCAAATGACACGCTTCCGCTGTTTGTTTCATGAATATGGCAATCATTTTTGCACTGTTCATCCGTGTATTTCATGCGGCAACACTCAGCCCTTCCCGGAGGATGGTATGGTAGAAGGCGCTGTTCTGATCCACTTCCCGGAGTTCATACACATCCACCGCTTTCCCGGTGTTCAGGTGCAGTTCTTCCGCCAAAGCGAAAATATCGGTCGGACGAAAGGACGCCCCGCCGATCACCAGCAGATCAATGTCCGAATGCTCATCCGCTTCCCGCCGGGCGTAGGAGCCGAACAGGATGGCCTTCTGCGCATTGTATTTCCGCAGAAGCGAAGCAATGACAGAGGTTAATCTGTCCAGTGAGAGAACCATCTGTCCGGGCCTCCTTCCGTTTCACTTGTCAGACAGGCGAAAGAAAAGGAGACCCGGCGTTTCCCAGGAAACGCCAGGTCTCCCTGTTCTCAATTACTTCAGTTCGGCGAAGTACTTGATGGTGCGGACCATCTGGCTGGTGTAGCTGTTCTCGTTGTCATACCAAGCAACGACCTGCACCTGATAGGTGTCGTCGTCGATCTTGGAGACCATGGTCTGGTTGGCATCGAACAGGGAGCCGTAGGTCATGCCGATGATGTCGGAGGAGACCAGCTTCTCGGTGGTGTAGCCGAAGCTCTCGGAAGACTGGGCCTTCATGGCGGCGTTGATGGATTCCTTGGTCACGTCCTTGCCCTTGACGACGGCCACGAGGATGGTGGTGGAGCCGGTGGGCACGGGCACGCGCTGGGCAGAGCCGATCAGCTTGCCGTTGAGTTCCGGGATGACCAGGCCGATGGCCTTGGCAGCGCCGGTGCTGTTGGGCACGATGTTGGCGGCGCCGGCACGGGCACGCTGCAGGTCGCCCTTGCGGTGCGGGCCGTCCAGGATCATCTGGTCGCCGGTGTAGGCATGCACGGTGGTCATGATGCCGGAGACGATCGGATAGGTGTCGTTCAGGGCCTTGGTCATCGGGGCCAGGCAGTTGGTGGTGCAGGAGGCGGCGGAGATGATGGTATCGCTGGCCTTCAGCACGTTGTTGTTGACGTTGTAAACGATGGTGGGCAGATCGTTGCCGGCGGGCGCGGAGATAACGACCTTCTTGGCGCCGGCGTCGATGTGAGCCTGGGACTTGGCCTTGGAGGTGTAGAAGCCGGTGCACTCGAGCACGACGTCAACATCCAGGGCTTTCCAGGGCAGGTTGGCCGCCTTGGGCTCGGCGTAGATGGTGATTTCCTTGCCGTCCACGGTGATGGAGCCGGGAACCTTCACGGTCTTGCCGTCTTCTTCGAACACGGGCTCTTTGGATTCGACGGTGTGCTTGTTTTCGCCGATCACGCCGCAGTAACCCTTCTGAGCGGTGTCATACTTGAGCAGATGAGCCAGCATCGCGGGGCTGGTCAGGTCGTTGATGGCAACGATCTCATACCCGGGAGCGTTGAACATCTGACGGAAAGCGAGACGGCCGATGCGTCCAAAACCGTTGATAGCAACTTTTACAGCCATGGGAAAGACCTCCTTACATAAATGAAACAATGTATAGTACCGCCGGCGGATATGCCACCGGGACAGCCAAAGCGCGGCCCCTGAAGAGCCGGATACATTATAGCGTGAAAAAAGCATTTTGACAAGGAGGAAAACGAATGTACCGCACGGAATTCGCGAAATTCACGAAATTGACGTAAAAAACAGCAAAAAGCAGGGATCCGGCCGCCGATGCACCGTCATTCCCCGCCGCCGCCGCGCAGCCACCGGACGATCCGCTCCGTCATCCGGGAACGCTGCTCATCCGAAAGCGGATCATACGCGGTTTTCCCTTCGTCCGGCGCAAAGGAGGGCTGCAGGACGGAGGTATAATGATCTCCCTCCAGATACGCCAGCGTCGGCAGATAAATGCGCTTTTCCCCGGTTCCATAAACGGTTCCGTTCGGCGCCGTGACGGTGTAGTCCGGCAGAAAGGCTTCCAACTGATCCAGCAGCAGCCGGTAGCCCGGCGTGCCTTCCCTGATCTTCACCGGTTCCCCGCCGATGACTTCAAACAGATCCCGCTCTTCCGTCAGATCCGCATAATAGATGCGCGAAAAACCTTCCGCATCAGCCGCAGCCATCAGGGAAGGCAGGGCGTTTCGGCACCACGGGCACCAGCTGGCGCCTAGGTACAGCAGCGCGCGCTCTCCGGAGAGCGCCGCGGCTTCCTGTGTGGTGATCTCAAGCACCTGAGGCTTTTCCGCAATCCGCAGGGTCTGATACACCGAACCGGGATGGTTCGGGACCGGCTGCCCGTTCAGCGATTCATAGTCTCCGATGAAACCCTGTCCGATGGCGCAGGCCGGAAGGGCAGAAAGGATCAGCAGCAGCGCGGCCGTCACCAGACAGCGGATCAATGAATTCTTCATGGACGCCTCCCCAAATGATCAGCATGAACAAAACATCATCAGCATCCGCCGATGCATCCGCCGCCGGATGCGGGCGAATCAGGCGCGGCGGTTTCCCGGATCCCCCGGAGGGATATGCCCAGATATGCTTCCATCGCCGCGGCCACCTGATTGCGGTAGCCCATATAGCCGTAATAGCCGGGGATATAGATCAGCTCCCCGTCCTTTTCGGACCAGCCCGCAAAGACCGTTTCCCCGATAAAGATCCTCGGCACGCCCCAGACGGGAATGCCGGCCTTCTCACAGGCCTCCCGCCAGGCTTCCGGCTCCTCCTCAATGCAGATTTTCCGGATGGGAAGCGAAGGATCCTCCGAAAGGACCGCGTCGATCATCCGCTTCATCGCGTGGCAGTCCGCGCAGTCGCTGGAATAAAAGAAAAGGACAGGTGTCCGGGCGGCGGCTTTTTCCGGTTCCATTTCTTCACAGAAAGCGCCGCCAGACGGCAGGCACATCAGAAGGACGGCAAGCAGCAGAACCGCCCGGATCAGACGGTGTGTATA
The DNA here is from genome assembly GCA_045113695.1 of Christensenellales bacterium. GTDB lineage: Bacteria > Bacillota > Clostridia > Christensenellales > Aristaeellaceae > UBA4246. The sequence goes on along the minus strand of JBGUJG010000039.1, from coordinate 5,280 downwards.
GATCTCCATATATTTCACCTGATTTCTGCCTGACCTTCCGACAGCATGATACCGCAGGCAGCGCTGGTTTTGTTCAATAAATATAATACAATAGATTCAAAAATGGGGCTGCTGGAAATGTTGTTTTGCAGCAGCCCCGATAATTGTCTAGATTATTCTTTGGGCAGCACGGTCAGGATAACGGGGACAGACTGTACCTTTCCGACCGCGTTGATGGCTTCCGCCATGTAGACGCCGGCGTCTTCCATGGTGACGGCGCTCAGGCGAAGAGCCGCAGAAGCAGACTCGTTTCGTGTACCGGCGGTCACGCCGTGGGGCATCACGATCTGTCCGTCATGATACCACTGGTAGCCGACACCGATGCCTTCCGCCTGCACCAGGAAGCCTACGCGGGTCCCCTCCGTGACGGTGATATCCACCGGCTGGGTGGTGATCGTCGGAGCGGCAGCGGGCGTGTCAGAGGTGCGCAGACAGATCATCTGGCCGGGATATTCGGTCGCGGCGGTTTCGTTGTTGACTGTTTCGAGATGCGCATAAATCGCATTTTCGGGACCCTCGCCCAGCGCCACGCCATAACCGCCGTTATACGCTGTCGTGCTCAGTGTCAGAACGAGTTTTCCGCCACCGCTGTACGTGGCAGGCAGATTCAGCGGCACCTGCCTGGGACCCCAGGCGATGGAACGGGCGTCAATGGTCCAGTTATAAACAGTTCCGTCCGGCAGTTCCAGCTGTGCCCTGAGCGGTGCGTCAACCAGCGGATCCTGAGGCACCCATTTGTTGGAGGAAGGAGATTCATCCGGCGTCTGCTGGAAGACAGAAGGAAGAATGCAGGCGATAGTCTGACCGGGCTCCACAACCCATTCCTGACGGACAGAGCGGGAAGCGGTGATGGAAAGGTCGGCCTGATACGCGGACACGTGTTCGCTGTCAATCGGCGCTGCCAAAGCGATAGAGTAGTAGGGTTTCACTTCCAGAGGCAGAATCCGGCCGTCCTCGGCGAATTCCGGAGTAAACCACCACTGTCCGGAAAGAGCGAGACTGTTGTCGCCGGAGTTGTTGAACACAAGTTCGGTCTGGGGCGCACCGGTAGCGCTGGAACGGTAATGCGTGCCATACAGCATGGCTTCATATCCGCCGTCCGCGTTGGGGAATACCACGGCGCCGTGCGTCTGGGCAAGCGCTCCGTCCATTGAAATCACGGCAGGCACCAGCGGCTGTTCGGCAGACATCGTATCCGGGCTCAGCCAGGGGCCTTCCGGATTCTCCGCCATGACATAGGAGATGGAAGTCCCGATGCAGTTTCCGCAGCGCCGGGTACCTGTGATATACCACCAGCCGTTATGGTGGAAGAAGCCCATGCCGCCGGCAATCATGTTTTCGCCAAAGTCGCCCGCGCCGGACATTTCAAAGGAGTAATCTTCCACTATACCGGTCATTTCCGGATTCATTTTGTACAGATGGGTATAGGTGCCTGCCTGAGTAAACCAGCCGATGCCGGTTTCCGGATCCACCTTGATCTGATAGTCGTGGGTAATATCGGAATATTTCATTCCTTCCATGATGGACGGGGCTTGGGGCGCGCTCCAGGGTCCTTCCAGGCTGTCAGCAGTTACATACATCATAGGCTGTTCGCCGGCTTCGCTGTTGTTATTCAGGAACCACATGACAAATTTTCCGGTCGCTTCTGAATAGACGACACGGGGTTTTTTCACGACGATATGGCTGTTTGTTCCTTCACGCTGCGGATACCACCGGCTGACAAGCGTCCAGTTTTCCAGATCTTCCGAACGATAGGTGCAGACACCGCTCCAGCGGTAGAAGGTGGGCACGAGCGTACTGAGCGTCTCGCTGTAAGGTACGCCCGGAGCATAGTTGAAAGCGCCTTCCGCGTAGGACTGCCCGATCAGGTAATAGAAACCGTTCGCATAAAACAGATCCTGTTCGTCCAGGGCTTCGATCGCGTTGCCGTCCACATCAAAGGCGATGTTGACAGGGCCGTAAATCAGCGGTGCGGCGGGAGACGTTTCCATTCCGTTGTCGCCGTTGAGCGGGTCATTCTGAATGAATGCCTGCAGATAGGCGATCCCATGCGGTTCGGCGAAAGCGCCGAGCGAAAGAGCGAGCATCAGCAGCGCCAGCAATCCTGCGGCCAGTTTTCCGGGTTTCATAATACAACCTCCATCTCTGTTTTCACGTGCTTTGCCACGTGTATTTGTTACTGACAGTGTATCCCTTCCGCTTTGATGAAAGCAACAGCCGCTTTGTTTTCACTGCACAAATCTGCCGGCAGCTTTTTGTGCCTGTGAAAGAAAAAACGGGGCCGCTTTCATAAAAGGAACAGGAAGAGAATCTGAAAGCGGCATGTATGAATCATCCTGTATCCGGGTTTTTGGGACAGGCTCAGAAGGAGAAAAACAAACGTTTTGGTAAAACTGCACAAAAAATCTGGCGTTCTTTTGTGCAAAGAAAATTCCGCTTTCGTTGCTTTCATGAAAGCGGTCGATTATAATTTAGGTGTCACCAGAAAGCAAAGCACGAACGAACAAAAGGGACGGAGACGGACGCCATGAGCGGAACGATGACCATCTACGAGATCGCGACCCTGTCCGGCTGCTCGATTTCAACGGTTTCCCGGGTACTGAACGGCAGCCCGAACGTGAATGAAGAAACGCGGAAGCGGGTAGAGGATACGGTCAGCAAATACGGCTTCATTCCCAGGCAGAACGCCCGAAATTTCCGCAAGCAGGATCTGACGGCCGTCGGCCTGATGATGAACGACATCCGCAATCCGTATATGTGCAGTCTCGCCTACACCATCAACCGCGAACTGAGCCAGAGCTTTGTGAACACGGTTTTGTGCAATATTGTGGATGTGGAGAAGGAATTCATCAGCCAGCTCGATCACCTGATCGAACGGAAGGTCAACGGCGTGATCCTGATGGGCTCGATTTTTCAGCACCATGTCTGCCGGGTGGCGCTGGAGCGCAAATACAGCGGTTTTCCCTTCGTCGCCATTAACGGCAACTTCGGACTGCCCAATGTCCACGAGATCATTCAGGATCAGGTGAACGGAACCAGCGATGCCGTCAGCTACCTGTACAGCCTGGGCAGGCGGCACATCGGTTATATCTACCGCCACCAGTCGGCGTCCGACCAGAAGAAGTATACCGGTTTCCGCCTGGGCATGGAAGCCTGCGGACTCAGGCCGGAGTTCGCCCACGAGGTCCGGAACAAATCCCTCGAGGACGGGATGGAAGCGACCAGGATGCTGCTGGAAGCATACCCGAAGACGGACGCCATCCTGTATTCGGCGGACGTCATGGCCGTCGGCGGCGTCCATTATATGAACGATCACGGGATCAGCATTCCCGGAGATATCGCCGTGATCGGCTTCAACAACTCGACCAGCGCCTGTGAATGCTACCCGCCGCTGACTTCCATCGACAACAACGGAGAACTCTGCGGCCGGCTGGCGGTGCAGATGATGCTCAGGCTGATCCATCAGCAGCCGGTGGACGACGAACGGGTATCCTGCGAACTGGTCAAACGCGCAACGACCGAAGGAAAGCAGCCCGATGAAGGAGGAGCCGCTCATGAGTAAACCCAATGTCATTTTTCTGATCCAGGACCAGATGCAGCAGCGGGTGCTGGACCCGGCCTCCGGCTGCAGGATGCCGAACCTGCGCAGCCTGATGGCCGACAGTGTCGTATTCGAGCAGGCCCACACCTGCAACGCCATCTGCTCGCCCGCCAGGGCTTCCCTGGTCACCGGTGTCCTGCCCCATGTGCACGGCATGGTGGACTGCACCCACACCGTGCCGCCCTACCGCGCCGAATACGATGAAACGCTGGACACCGTGACCCGCGCGTTTCATGACGAGGGATATTATGTGTCCTATTTCGGGAAATGGCACATCGAGCGGACGCACGATCTCCATCAATACGGGATCGATGAGTTTGAGACGGAACTTCACATGCCGTCCCGTCAGGTGACGATGTCGGATAAAATCATGGTGCAGACCCCCGGGTATCCGGACAAGATGGTCGGCGGCGTCTTCGCCGAAGGGGAAGGAATCACCGACGAAAACTACGTGTACCGCAAGGGGATGGCTGCCATCGAAACCGCCCGGAAGCAGGGCAGGCCTTTTTGCGCATTCATTTCCACCAACGCGCCGCACGACCCCTACTGCGTGCCACAGGAAGTGTATGACCTGTACGAGGGAGACACCCTCAGCCTGCCGGAAAGCTTCCGTGACAGCCTGGCGGACCGGCCGGCCATCTACCGGCGCATGCGCAGCGCCCTGGCAGGCCTCACGGAAGCGGATTTCCTGAAAACCATCCGCTGCTACTACGCCTACTGCACGCTGGTGGATATCCAGATCGGCAGGCTGGTCCGGTATCTGAAGGAGAACGGTCTCTACGACGACACGCTGATCGTCTGTACCTCCGACCACGGGGATATGATGGGCGCCCACGGCATGATGATGAAGAGCGTGGAAAGCTTCGAAGAAATCTATCACATTCCGCTGGTGATGAAGCTGCCGGGACAGCGGCGGGCCGGCGAAAAGAAGGATTTCTATATGAGCACCACGGAGATTGCCCCGACCCTGCTCGACCTGGCTGGCTGCCGGCCGCTCGCCAACGAATACGCCGGGGAATCCGTCGTGCCGTGGATCGAAGGGGAAAAAACGGACAGGCGCTCCGCCTACTCCGAATTTTTCGGCCAGCGCTTCTCCTTTACCCAGCGCATCGTCTGGCAGGACGGCTTCAAGTATGTGTTCAACGCCTTTGACTATGACGAACTCTACGACCTGACGGCTGATCCGCATGAACTCAGAAACCTGACCGATGACCCGGCTTACGCGGAAAAGAAAAAGGAACTCTGCAAAAAAATGTGGCAGACCGTCATCGACACGGACGACTCCAGCCTGGCGGACGCGGGGTATTTCCTGATGCGCTTCGCCCCGGTCGGGCCCGGCCCCAAGAAGGCCGGCGGCAATTATTCCCTCTACAACAAGGTGTTCGGATGAATGCTCAAGATGCAGCCTTCTGACGAGAAGGGGCCCATCTTCTGCGGATACAGGCTTGCAAGCATTATGATCGTACCCCGGGAACACAGGCGTTGCCAGATCTCTTCGCCGGCGCTCCCACGTCTCTGCGAAACCCAATCGGACAAAACAATGAAGGAGAATGTACTGTGAAAACATTGTTTACCGGAAATTCGGGGCCGCCAATCAAAGAAGCGCATAGCAAACAAGCCTCTGAGAGGCGCAGATTGTA
>JBGUJG010000038.1:0-5438 GCA_045113695.1 Christensenellales bacterium | reverse complement strand
CCGGGCTGTCATCCTGAGTGATGAGGAAGAAAAGCGGCCGCAGCGCTTTTCGCATCGCGAAGGATCCCGACAGCCAAGCCGGGAGGTACAGGCGGACCAGGGTGCGGCGTGTTCCGTATTGGGAATAGAATCCTTCAGCAAATGCAATACAATCACCGCGCCTGAGCTGCCGTCACTCTCCCTGTTGTCCGTCGGGGTCCTTTGCGCCGGCATTTGCCTTGCGGCGGCAAATGCCATTTGGCGCTCAGGATGACACGGAGGGAGGTTATATTTCAAAAAAGGAGGAAATCAATGTTACAGAATAAACCCTACCGTCTCGCCTATGACTTTCACAAAAAATGGGCGCCCTGCCCGGCAACTCCTGAGACCTGGGAGAAGATGGGGCTGGAAGCCGCGGCCCTTTGCCATCTGCACGGGAACGACCCTTTTCTTATGGACCTGATCACCGCCGTGATGGACGACTTCGGCAGGGAATACGAAAATGCCGAAAGGCCAGGTACTCCAGGCGCTTTGGCCTTCCCGAGCGGCGGTGAAGGCCGGCCCTGATCAGGCCGGCGCCTGCCCTGCGGCGGCAGACGCTGACCGGCCCTCAGGATGACAAACACGGGGCGGACGGGGCAGGAAAACGGGGACCAGTCAGCTGCTGTTTTTCCAGGCTGACACACGCCCTTCCTCACCGTCCGGAATGACGGCAGAGGGGTAGGTCCGGACAGCGCCGCTCTGCGGGAAATCCGGTCCCATCAGAAAAGTGAAGGCTCATCAAAAAAAACACCGGGCGGACCCTTTCGGATCCGCCCGGCGCTTTTGAAGATTCTTAATCGACCGTCCTGGACTTCGCCACTTCGAAGACGCCTTCGGCGGACTTCATGATGAAGCCCAGCTGGCCGTCGGAGGTGACGGGAATGACGTAGTAATCGTTCATCTCGTACCGGGCGTCGTACGCCTGGCCGCCGACGAGGGTGTAGCCGAGCTTCCCGGCCGCGCTGTCCGGCAGCTGCAGCAGGGGCACGTCGATGGTGCAGTAGATCAGCATGGAGCCGTCGCGCTCTTTGGCTTCCCAGATGTCCAGCTGTGAGCCGTCCACATAGACGTTCTTCTGGGCCCAGTAGAAGAAGCCGTTTTCAGAGGGCGTCAGCACGATCGCCACGGCGGACTTGGTGATGCTCTCCATGGTCTCATTGCTGCGGTTCGGGGCGGTGAAGAAAGAGGTCGCCTGATTCACCTGGGCGATATAGACCACGTTGGATTTGACTTCGGGCGCCGGTTCCGGTTCGGGTTCGGCAGCCGGGGCGGCGCTGTCCTGCGCGGGCCCGGCGGGCGTCTGGACTGCCTCGCTGGGGATGGTGATGGTCTGCTGGGTATTGGCCGGGGCAGCGGGGGCGGGAGCGGTGGCGGCGCTGCGCTCAGCGTCGCTTTCCAGCACGTAGCCGTCCGTGCCGTCTTCCAGCTTGATCTGGTAGTAGCCGTTGAGCAGCTGGACGACGTTGTATTTCTGTCCGCTCTGCAGCAGGGTCTTGACCGGCGCGCTTTCAAACGGAAGCTCATACACGTTGGCGTCCTCATCGCTGAAGACGGAGCCGGTCAGGGCGACGCCCTTCACGGATTCGACCGTGTCGCGCTTGTGGATGTAGCCGCTGCCGTACTGAACGGTGAAGGCGCGGTAATAATCGCCCCAGATCTGCGTGATCAGGATGGGCGTGCCGGCCGGGATGGACCCGGAGCTGCCGGCCCCTTCCGTCCACAGCTTCCAGACGACCTTGTTCCCGGGCGCGGTCAGGATGTAGGGATCAATGTCCTTGCAGGCGGGCGCCACCATGACCTGGCCGGTATACACATAGCCGTGGGCTCCTTCATAGGTGACTTCCGCGTAGGCGGAACTGACGGGCTTGAGGGTGACGGGCGTGTAAGCCGGAATGGTGCCGACGTTGCCCTTCTGGTCGCCGGGATTCGCGCGGATGTTGACCACGTGCTCAAAAAAGCCGAGAAATTCAGAGCCGTACGAGGCGGGCGCTGCGGAAGCGCAGAAAGAGGAAAGCGCCAGCGCGGCGATCAGCACAGCCAGCAGAAACCGTTTCAACATCAGGATTGCCTCCGTTCCACAGTAAGTTTCATTGGATAAAACCCATTTTATCAGACTTTTCCGGATACTGCAAGCGTTTCATCGGAAAATGGGCTGTTAATTCACCGATCATTCATCGTTCATTCATCGTTCATTCATCGGAACAAGCGCCGTTAGTTAATGTTCTCGATCTTGATCAGGTTGGTGTTTCCGGTAAAGCCCAGGGGCACGCCGGCGACGATGACCGCCACGTCGCCCGCTTCCACCAGGTCGATCTGCTTGGCGCAGTCGACGGCGTGGAGCATCAGGGTGTCATAGTCCTTCTGGTATCTGGCCAGAACGGGGAACACGCCCCAGGACAGGGAGAGCTGGTGATAGCTCTTGATCTCCGGCGTCGCGCAGACGATCGGCTGGGTCGGGCGGAACTTCGAAATGTTCCGGGCCGTCTGGCCGGACTTGGACACGGTGATGATGGCTTTGGCGTTCAGGTCCCGGGCAGCGGAGCAGGCGGCGTCGCAGATGGCGTTGGTGATGTCGGTCTTGACGTCGTACGCTTCCATTTTTTCCGGATGCAGGACCGCCAGGTCCTTTTCCGCCTGTTCGGAGATGGCCGCCATCGTCCGCACGGACTCCACGGGGTAATAGCCCGCCGCGGTCTCGCCCGACAGCATGACGGCGCTGGTGCCGTCGAACACGGCGTTGGCGACGTCGGTGATCTCCGCCCGGGTGGGGGAGGGATTCATCATCATGGAGTCCAGCATCTGCGTGGCGGTGATGACCATTTTCCCGGCCCGGTAGCACTGGCGGATGATGGATTTCTGGATGCCGGGCAGTTTGGCGTACTCGATCTCGACGCCCATGTCGCCCCGGGCCACCATGATGCCGTCCGATACGGACAGGATGTCCTGGAAATTGTCGATCCCTTCCCGGTTTTCGATCTTGGAGATGATCTTGAGGTCGTGCGCGCCGTTGTAGTTCAGGAACTTCCGCATGTCCTGGACGTCTTTTTTGCAGCGGACGAAGGAAGCGGCCACCAGGTCGATGTCCTGCTCGATCCCAAAGAGCAGGTCCTCCTTGTCCTTGTCGCCCAGCACCGGCATGTCCAGATGGACGTTCGGCACGTTGATCCCCTTGTGGTTGGAGACTTTCCCGCCGTGGATCACGCGGCAGACGACGTCCGTCTCGGTGGTGTCCTCCACCTCCATGACGATTTTCCCGTCGTCCACCAGCAGGGTGTTGCCCCGGACGACGCCCTGGGGCAGCTTGTCAAAGGTCATCTGGGCGCCGGTGCTGTCGCCCAGGCGTTCCTGATTCGTCAGGACGAACAGCTGGCCGTCCTCCAGCATCGCAGAGCCGCCGTCAAAATCCTTCAGCCGGATTTCCGGGCCCTTGGTGTCCAGCATGATGCCCAGCGGCACGCCCAGCTCATGCCGGATCTCTTTGAGCAGGCGGATGGTTTCCGCATGGTATTCGTGCGTCCCGTGGGAAAAGTTGAGCCGGGCGACGTTCATGCCGGCCTCAATCATCCGGATCAGCGTTTCCCTGTCCCGGCAGGCAGGCCCGATGGTGCAGACGATCTTTGTCTTTCTCATTGCTGTTTGGCTCCCTTCTAAATGAGGTAAGAGGTGGGAAGCAGGAGGTAGGAGAGAGTGAGGAGTTAGGAGTTAGGAGTAAGGAGTTAGGAGTGAGGAGTAAGGAGTGAGGAGTGAGGAGTTAGGAGTGAGGAGTTGAAATTGGTTCATATCACCTGTTTCCTGACCAACTATTAACTCCTCACTAAGTGAGCGTAAGCGAACGGTCACTCCTCACTCCTCACTCAGCGGCGGCCGCAGGGAGCGTTTACTCCTGACTGTTTTACGCCTTTTCAATATCTTCCTTCGTAAGCGTCATCAGGTCTTCCTTGGTGATGGTGGAGAAGGAGGCCAGGCGGTCGGCCTGGCGGGACAGGGCGCGTTCAAAGAGGTTGCGCACCCCGCGGGCGTTGCCGAAGCCGTCCACATCCTTTGAATCGTGCTCGATGCGGTTTTTCAGCGCTTCCCTGGCCTCGTCGTCCGCCAGGGTGTAGCCGCTCTTTTCGCAGCGCATGTCAAAGATGCCCAGCATCTCTTCGACCGTGTAGTCCGGGAATTCCATGAAGCGGTTGAAGCGGGACTTGAGGCCGGGGTTCGAATTGACGAAGCGCTTCATCAGTTCGGTATAGCCGGCGACGATGACGATCAGGTCGTCCCGCTCGTCTTCCATGTATTTGAGCAGGGTATCGACCGCTTCCTGGCCGAAGTCGTTTTCCCCGCCGCGGTTGGTCAGGGCGTACGCTTCGTCGATGAACAGCACGCCGCCCTTGGCTTTGTCGATGACCTCTTTGGTCTTGATGGCGGTCTGGCCGACATAGCCGGCCACCAGGCCGCTGCGGTCGGTTTCCACCAGGTGGCCCTTGGACAGGATGCCCAGGCTCCTGTACACCCGGCTCATGAACCGGGCGATCATCGTCTTGCCGGTGCCCGGATTGCCGGAGAAAACCATGTGCAGGGACAGGTCGGGGGTCGGCAGGCCTTCTTCCTTGCGCCGCTGCATGATGGTCACATAGTTGATCAGGCTGTCCACCTCTTCCTTGATGGTGTCCAGGCCGATGTATCCGTGCAGCTCCGCCCTGAGGTCGTCGATGTTTTCCGCGGGCTCCGCGGCTTCCTCTTCTTTTTTGGCTTCGGCCGGTTCCGTTTTGGGGATCTGGCTGTTCAGGACCGGCGTTTCCGGCAGGGGAACCTCGGGTACGGCGCCGGTGCCTTTCTGGTTTTTCCGGTCCAGCTCCTGGGTCATTTTGACCAGGGAGTCGGCGCTTTCCTGCACCAGGCGCATCAGTTCGTCCGTGCTCTGCTCCAGGCTGTAAAACGGGTTGGCGGAAGGAGCGTCCCCGTTTTTGCCGCCCGGGTTTTCCGGCCCGAGCGTCAGCTTCGGCACCGGGCCCCACAGGTCCCCGCCGGCCTTCTGCAGCCTGTCCTGCGCGCGCCGGTTGATGATCCTATTCTGCAAGGAAATGATTTCTTCCCTTCTGTCCATACCGGTTCCTCCTGAGTATTCATATGCTTTGCTTATTATATATGAAATTTCCGATTGTGGCAATGCCATTTCCGGCATTCCGGGCGGAACAGCTGAAATTCTGAAAAAATTATTAAAATTATTAAAATATAAATTTATCTGTAGACGGAAAAACTCAAAAATGGTAATATGTACGAGGAGAATTATGTACAGAAACGTACTTCTCCTCAGATTACTGCGCCGGGCGTCGTAGCGTCTGGCATGGGGAGTCAGACCATGGAAAAAGGTTCCATCCGGATCGATCTGATCAAGATGATCCGTTTTTTCTGCAAGCGCATCTGGATTC
>JBGUJG010000037.1:0-3199 GCA_045113695.1 Christensenellales bacterium | reverse complement strand
GGCTGTGCCGGGCGCAGGGCTTTACGGTAACGGCGGTGGTAAATGATTATGCGGGCATTGACCGGATGGTGTTTGCCGCAAGGCCGGGCAGTTCCAAAGCGGAATGGGTGAAAAAGCTGTTATGATGAATTGGATTGCGCAGGGGAATTAAGTCATGGAAACGAAGTTTTTGGAATTAAAAAAGGATCCGGAAGGGGCGATTGCGGAAGCGGCCGGCCTGATTACGGCGGGCGAGGTGGTTGCGTTTCCCACGGAAACGGTCTACGGTCTAGGTGCAGACGGTCTGCAGGCGGAGGCGGTTGCAAAGATTTTTGCGGCCAAGGGCCGTCCGGCGGATAATCCGCTGATCCTGCATATTGCGGATCCGGAACAGATCGATGGGCTGACTACCGGACTGAACGCCAATGCCCGGGCGCTGATGGAAACGTTCTGGCCGGGACCGCTGACCATTGTGGTACCCCGTTCTGCCGTTGTGCCGGATATCGTGACGGCCGGGCTGGATACGGTAGCGGTCCGTATGCCTTCCCATCCGGTGGCGGCGGCCCTGATCCGGGCGGCAGGCTGTCCCATCGCCGCGCCCAGCGCCAATGTGTCCGGCAAGCCCAGTCCCACCAACGCCAAAGATGTGGCTGAGGATATGACCGGGAAGGTAGCGGCCATCCTGGACGGCGGCAGCTGCGGGATCGGTGTGGAATCGACGGTGGTGGATACCACGTCCCCGGTGCCCACCATTTTGCGGCCCGGGGGGATTACCCGGGAAATGCTGGAGGATCGGCTGGGGGCTGTGGAGATCGATCCGGCTCTCAACGGCGATCCGGCCCTGCGTCCCAGGGCGCCGGGCATGAAGTACCGTCACTATGCGCCCAAAGCGCCTTTGTATCTGTATGAAGGGGAACAGGCCGCGCTGCGTCTGACAGAGGCGGTGCAGCGCTCCCAGAAACTGGGCCTGCATGTGGGGGTTCTGTGTGATGACGCGGTGAAAACCAGGCTGGAGGAAAGTCTGCGCCGGGGCCACAGGGCGGAAATTTTTTCCTGGGGGCAGGGCAAACCGGATCTGGCCGAGCATCTCTATGAACTGCTGCGTGATTTTGACAGGGTCTCTCCGGACTTTATCATCGGCATGGGCGTAGACGAAAAAGGGCTGGGGCTGGCGGTGATGAACCGGCTGCGGAAAGCGGCAGGCTATCAGATCCTGCAGGCGGAGGACAATACCATTGTTATCAAGAGCGGTAGCGGCTTTCCGGATTTGTTCCTGACGGTGAAAGAGTGAGGGTTCTGTAAAGGCTCATTCACGCAAGGCACGCGCTGTGAATGACAATTCGGAAACTGTTTTTTCGGTAAAAATCTGCGGAATGGGACTGCAGCCATCTGTTTTTCCGGGATGTTTTTTCCTGAAAAACTACATATGGTACTGCAGGGCATTTTATGATAAAATATATTGAATAGGCATGTGGTTGTTTCAATCGGCAAAAGACCGGATTCTGATTCCGGACCGGCAGGAGGCGCTCTATGAAAATTGTAATCGGCAGTGATCACGGCGGGATTCATCTGAAAGAAGTATTGAAACAGCATCTGGCGGAACGGGGCGTGGAAGTCTCTGACGCAGGTACCTATACGGAGGAGTCCTGCGACTATCCGGATATTGCGCTGAAGGTCTGCCGTGAAATTACGGCAGGGAAGTCGGAACGGGGGATCCTGGTCTGCGGCACCGGTATCGGCATGTCCATGGCTGCCAACAAGGTTAAGGGAATCCGCGCGGCCCTGTGCGGGGATGTGTTTTCTGCCGCCATGAGCCGGGAGCATAATAATGCCAACCTGATCTGTTTAGGCGAACGCGTGCTGGGCGCGGGACTTGCGACCCGCATCCTGGATGCCTGGCTGGATACGGAATTTGCCGGCGGGCGTCATGAACGCCGGGTAAACAAGATCATGGCGATTGAGGAATAAAGGGGAAACGATAAAATGGATCTGTCCCAAATTGCTGCGGAGGTTACGGCGGCGGCCGAAGAGCTGATTGCCGTGGCAAAGCCAAAGGAAGGGCGCATCTTTGTACTGGGCTGCAGTACCAGCGAGGTACTGGGGTCTGCAATCGGTACGGCCCGTTCGCCGGAAACCGCGGAAACAATCATCAGTGCGGTGCTGGCTGCCACCCGCAGCCACGGACTGTTCCTGGCCGTACAGTGCTGTGAACACCTGAACCGGGCGCTGGTGGTGGAAGAGGACGCGCTGGAACGGTTCGGCCTGACGGAAGTGACGGTGCATCCTGTACCGGAAGCCGGCGGCAGCGCGGCCAGCCGCGCCTATGAACTGTTTGACCGTCCGGTGGTGGTGGAGTCCGTAACCGCGGACCTGGGCCTTGATATCGGGCAGACGCTGATCGGCATGCACCTGAAACGGGTGGCGGTGCCGGTACGCCTTTCTGTCCGGCACATCGGAGAAGCGGTGCTGACGGCGGCCCGTACCCGTCCGCCTCTCATCGGGGGAGAGAGAGCAAAATATTTTTAATAAATATATGTTGAGCAATATTAATCTGAAAGGAGCCTTACCCATGAACGTACACGTAGTAGAGCATCCGCTGATTGCCCATAAGCTGACCATGATGCGGGACAAGAACTGCAACAGTAAGAACTTTCGTGAGCTGCTGGGAGAAATTGCTTCCCTGATGACCTATGATGTCACGAAAGACTGGGAAACCGAACCGGTGGAGATTGAAACCCCGCTGGAAAAGATGACAGGTACCCGGCTGAAAGGCGAAGTGACCATCATCCCGATCCTGCGTGCCGGGCTGGGGCTTCTGAACGGTGTGATCAACATGATCCCCCATGCCCATGTGGGCCATATCGGGCTGTACCGGGATCCGGAAACACATAAGCCTGTAGAGTATTACTGCGGCCTGCCTAAACAGCTGGACGCGAAATGCATCGTAGTGGATCCCATGTTGGCGACAGGCGGTTCCGCGGCGGCGGCCATTACCATGCTGAAGGAAAAGGGCCTGCATAATATCTGTCTGATGGTGCTGGTAGCGGCGCCGGAAGGAATCAAAGTGATCAATAAAGAGCATCCGGACGTGGAGATCTACACGGCGGCCATCGACCGGGAGCTGAATGATAAGGCATATATCCTGCCCGGACTGGGCGATGCGGGCGACCGGGTTTTCGGTACCCTGTAAGAGGGAGCGGGCCGAAGGATTCACCTGGTG
>JBGUJG010000036.1:0-9347 GCA_045113695.1 Christensenellales bacterium | reverse complement strand
GATATCAGAATTCTGTCAGTTTGCAGACCCGGTCCATAGGATGAACGGAGGGCTTGGCCGGGTTCATGTAGGTTTTTGCCGCAGATTCAAACACCACATAGATTTCCCCGCCCGCCGCACACAGGCATTCGGTCATCGGCGGGCACAGGAGGGCGTCCTCCCGGACGGTGCTGTCCAGGATCCAGAGGGGAACGTCCCGGCCGTTCAGCGAAACGGTCTGCGCCGCAGGGAAAGAAAGCACGTCCCCGTACCGGTAGATCACCGAATCGTTCCTGCGCCCGTAGGACTGGCTCAGGTAAATCTTTCCGTTCAGCACGGTCATCCCCTGGATGCGCTCGGTGATCGAAAGGATGTAATCCGGGGCGGAGAAATCCTGATTTCCGTCCATCCGGTATCCGCAGTTCCACGCCCGCTGCAGGCCGTCCTTCGTGCTGACGCGGTGGGAGGCGTCGGTCGGGTAATCGCCGCCGTACTGGAACTCGCCCACCCAGAGGACGCCGTCCGCATAGCTGCAGTAGGAGGCGTTGACGGGCACCGGGATCTCTTCCTCAAATTGGCAGACAGCCTGCGCGGGAAGGGCCCTGTAGGCTGCCAGCGGGATCCGGAACAGCTTTTTCGCGTTGGACACGTAAATGTCCGTCTCCGTCGCGCAGACCCCGCCGGCGTGGCCGGTATACGCGCTCCCGTCCAGGTTGTTCAGCTTCACCTGCCGGACCAGTTCCCCGGTCTGCCGGCTGACCTCCAGCAGGGCGCTGCTGTCCTTCCCGCCGCTGTAGCCGGCAAACAGGAAAGCATCCTCTTGCGGCAGATAGGTGATGCCCTGTGGGACAAAGTCTTCCCGGAGCCCCGGGATCAGAACGGACAGCTCCCCCGCTTCCCGGAAGCGGGCATAGGCGCTCACGGATGCTTCCGCGTCCGTCACGGACGAAACGGTATAGACCGTCTCCGCCGCGGTGCAGGCCGTGCACAAAAACAGAGCGGCCAGCAGGAGGATTCCAAGCCTGGATTTCATGATCTGACTCCTTTCTTTCGGTCAGGCAGGAGGGGGGAGGAGTTCATTGAGTGAGGAGTTAGGAGTGACCGCTCCCTGCGGTCGCTCAGTGAGGAGTTAACAGTCATCAACGTGACCAATTTCAACTCCTCACTCCTCACTCCTAACTCCTCACTAATCATAGCCTGCTGCCTGATCCCTGATATCAACTGCGTCACAAAACGATTTTCACGCTGCTTCCCCCGCTCTTCTCCTTCCGGACGACAACCTGGCGGTCGATCTGGCGGCGGAGCTCGGCGACGTGGGAAATGATGCCGATCAGGCGGTCGCCCTCGGCCAGGCTTTTGAGGGCGCGCATGGCCTGGCCCAGCGTATCCTCGTCCAGGGAACCGAAGCCCTCGTCCACAAACATCGAATCCAGCCGGATGCCGCCGGCGCTCGCCTGGATCTCCTCCGACAGGCCCAGGGCCAGAGAAAGGGAGGCGATAAAGGACTCGCCGCCGGACAGGGTCCTGACGCTGCGGACGCTGCCGTTGTAATGGTCGATCACGTCCAAGTCCAGGCCGCTCTGGCTGCGCAGGTCGTCCGCGGACGCCCGGCGCTTTAAGTCGTACTGCCCGCCGCTCATCCGCATCAGGTGCACGTTCGCCCGGCGCAGGATGCGGTCGAAATACGTCATCTGGACATAAGTCTCAAAGGTTACCCGCTCTTTTCCCCGGAGCGACCCGTTGGCCGTATTGGAGAGGGCGCTGACGGACTGAAGCTTTTCTTCCAGCGCCGTCATCCGCTCCGCCGAATCGGCAATGCCTTCCCGGGCCGACCGGTTCGCAGAAAGCCTGAAGCCTGCCTGCTGCTTTTTATCCAGCAGGCGTTTTTTTTCCGCCAGGCGGGTGTCCCGTTCTGTCCGTTTTCCGGCAATATCCGTTTCGGGCGCGTTTTCCAGGAGCTTTTCAGACTGGCCGATCCGCCCCTTCAGCCCGGCGATCTCCCGCTGTATATCCTGATACAGCCTGTCCGCGGTTTCCGCCGCGCTCCGGATCCGGCCGGACGCTTCCTTCAGCTTTCTGACATGGTCTTCCGCCTGCGTAAGGTCCGGGAAGGACAGCCTTCCGGCCAGTTCGGTAAGCTGCTGCTTCCGGGCCGCCAGGGCGGTTTCCCCCGCCGCGGCCTGAAGGCGGAGGTCCGCCAGTTCTTTTTCCGTATCCAGCTGCTGCCGCTCCTGCCGGGGGATCAGCTTTTCCAGGCTTTCCCGGCGGCGCATCCGGTTGAACTCCGCACTCATCTGTTTTTCCAGTGCAGCCGCCTGCCCGTCCAGAACGGAAGAAAGGCGTCTGAGCCGCCGCTCGCCTTCCCGCAGGGCGTCAGGATCCGCCCCGTCCGGGAAGGCATCCGCCAGGCCGGGCAGCGCCGTCTCCGGCAGCTTCTCCTTTAGGAGGCGCGCTTTCTCCCGGAGGGTCTCTTCCGCCGCCAGGATCCGGCCGCGTTCCTGTGCGGCCTTCCGGCTGTGCGCGTTGGCCGCTTCCTGGGCGTCCCGGGCCTCTTTTTCAGCCTGTTTGACCCGGGTTTCCGAAGGGGCGCCCTCCGCTGCCTGCGCCTTGTGCGGATGGACCGTCGAACCGCAGACGGGGCAGGGCATGCCGTCTTTCAGTTCCCTGGCCATGATCCCCGCCTGCTCGCTGTTGAAAGCCCGGCGGAGTTCATCCGCCGTTTCCTTTTTCCCCGCGGCATAAGCCTCAGCGTCCAGATAATCCTTCTGCATGGCCGAGAAAGCCTGTTTCATCCCGGCCAGTTCCAGCAGCTGTTTCCGGAAAACCGAAACGTCCGTCCCGAGGTTCTCCAGCCTCTCCTTTTCGCGCCGCAGGCGTTCCCGGTTTTCCCCGGCGTCCGCCAGGTCAGAAAACTCCTGCCTCAGGGCCGCCAGGCTGTCACGGAGGGCGGTCAGCCCGTCTTCCAGGCGGCTTCCTTTTTCTTTCAGGGTGTTCAGGTCCGCCTCAGCTTTGCGTAAGGCGGAACGGCCGCTTTCAAGCTCCCGGTAGCGGGGCAGCTCCGCTTCCTGCAGGCCGGCCAGCCGGTCCGCGGCTTCCGCCTCCGGCAGCTTCGCCCCGGCCGATTCCGCCGCCCGGCCCAGGCGCTCCGCCTCCGGCAGCTTCGCCGAAAGCTCCGCGCGGGCGGCCGACAGACCGGCCCTGACCTTGTCCAGGGCCTCTACCTGCGAGATCTCCGCCGTCAGCCGGTCGATGAGTTCTTCCAGCGCCTGAACCGCCCGGTCCAGCTGTTCTATCCGCCGTTCGTCCTGCCCGGTCAGCCGGTCCAGCAGGGCGAGGACCTCCTCCGTCAGCATCTCCTCCTGTTTCGCCCGGCGGACTTCGGGGACCAGCGGATCCTCTTCCCCGCACCGGATCCCCCGGATATACTGCATGACGCTGAGCTTCTCCGCTTCCCGGGCGGCGTTCAGGCGGGCTGTCTCAGCCTTCAGGCTCTCCTGGAAAGCCTGGCAGATGCCGGTGCGGAAGATGGCCCGGAAATGGGCCTGGCGGTCTTTCGTATCAGCCAGGAGCAGGCGGAGAAAATCCCCCTGGGCGATCATGGCGATCTGCGTGAACTGGTCCCGGCTCAGGCCCAGGATTTCAGTGACGCGCCGGGTGACGGCCGCCGCCTTCGTCTCGATCCGTCCGTCCGGCAGGATGAGCTCCGCATCCGCCGCCTGCCTGGTCTCCCCGCTGCCCCGGCTTTTTTTCCGCATGTATTCGGGGTTGCGGCGCACCCGGTATTCCTTCCCCCGGTGGAGAAAGGTGAGCTCCACCTCGGTCGGCGTATCTTCTCCGGCGTATTTGGAGCGGAACATGGACGCCTCCCGGTTCGGCCCGCTGGCTTCCCCGTACAGGGCGAAGGTGATGGCGTCAAAGATCGTGGTCTTTCCCGCCCCGGTATCCCCGGTGATCAGATATAGGCCGTGATCGCCCAGCAGGCTCAGATCGATTTCCTGCCGGCCCGCGTAGGGGCCGAAAGCGGAAACGGTCAGTTTGAGGGGTCTCATCGGCTTTCCTCCTTCAGTTTTTCCAGCAGGGCGCAGGCATAGCTCAGCTGCGCATCGCTCATCGGACGACCGTTCTGCTGTTCGTAAAACGCCGCGAACAGCTCGGCCTCCGTCTTCCGTTCCGCGGGATCGGCCGCGGCCAGTCCGCCCGACGACCGGGTGCGGGTGTTGTCGTAGTCCAGCTTCATCAGGTTCGGGTAGACCGTCCGCAGCCTGGCCGCGGCGTCCGGCACGTCCTCCTCATCCGTCAGGATGATATGAAGATAGTCGTCCGTCGCTGTGTTTTCCCAGGAAGATTTCAGCGTCAGCTGCTCGTAGGTGCCCCGGATTTCCCGCAGGTCCCGGCGGGGAACGAGCGGCACGGTCCGGACGGACAGCCGGCCTTTTTCATGAAGCTCGGCGACGGTGACCGATTTCTGATGATCCTTTTCGGAAAAGGAATACTTGAGCGGGGAACCGCTGTAGCGGATCCTCTCCCCCCCGGCGTTCTGCGGTTTGTGCAGATGGCCCAGGGCCGCGTAATCGAACCCGTCAAAGACGGAGGCGTCCACATTGTCCGTCCCGCCCACGGAGATTTCCTCGGAATCCGAGCGCTCCGCCCCGGTCACGAACTGGTGGGTGATCAGCACATTCCGTTCCGCCGGATCCATCTTAAGATGGACAACGGCGGCCCGCACGGCGTCGGTGTAAGTGATGATCTCTTCGTCCGGAAAGCAGGCGCGGGCGTGGACCGGCTTGATGAACGGCAGCATCCAGATCCGCACGGGGCCGTACCCGTCCGTGCAGGTAAAGGGGCGGATGCGCCCGTCATAGACCGGGGCCATGTGGATGCCGCTCAAGTCCATCAGACGGCCGCCGAAGGCGATGCGGTCGGGAGAATCGTGGTTGCCGGCGATCACGAACACCTGGAGCCCTTTTGCAGCCAGGCGCACCAGAAAATCGTCAAACAGGCTCACCGCCTCCGCCGGCGGGACCGGCTTGTCATAGACGTCCCCGGCGATGATCACCGCGTCCGGCCGCTCCTCCCCGATGATCCCGAGGATCTGCAGCAGGACGGCCTCCTGATCTTCCAGCATGGAAAACTCGTTGACCCGCTTGCCCAGATGCAGGTCGGCCAGATGGATGAATTTCATATGTCCCTCCGGAACCTTTCATGCAGACTTTACTCTCCTGCGAATACTATACCACGGCAGCGCCCGTCTTTCAATGAAATTTCTGTCCGGCCTGTTGACAAAGCGGAAAAAGTCTGATATGATGTCTATGGTTAAAGCTCCTTAACCACCAGAAATGCCTCTCCTCCTGATTTGTCTCCATCGTCAGGATGTCCCCTTCGTCGTCTCCTGTCATCGCCTCCTTTGAATGACGCATCCCGCGGGCGCTCGCGGGATGTTTTTCATTGGAAAAGGGGCTG
The DNA here is from genome assembly GCA_045113695.1 of Christensenellales bacterium. Classification (GTDB taxonomy): domain Bacteria; phylum Bacillota; class Clostridia; order Christensenellales; family Aristaeellaceae; genus UBA4246. The sequence goes on along the minus strand of JBGUJG010000036.1, from coordinate 3,908 downwards.
CCGCTGCGGCAGCCCCCATCCTGTATGATCTTTCCCTGAGCATCCTGATTACTGCGCTTCCTCCGCCGGTTTGCGGTTTTCCTCCGTCAGGCGGACGGCGTAGCGGTGCAGGCAGTCCATGCTGCTGAAGGTGAAGCGGATATCGTCCAGGCGGGCGATCTGGCTGTCGCGGAGGGTGAAGGCGGAAGCGACGAAACCGGTATCTTTCCCGCTGAGCGATCCGGCGGTGACGCTGTTCAGCCTGTGCTCCCCGGTCCTTTTGCCGGAGTATGCAATCTTGACGATCAGCTGTCTGTCATAAACGGCTTTGTTTTTCATAATACCCAGGAGACTCGTCTCCTCCGGGCGGTTATAATCGATTTGGAATTCCAGCCAGATTTGCTGCTCCCCCTCTTTCGCTGGATGATCGTCATACCCTGTCTTGGTCGGTATCCAGTTGGTGTTGCGCCAGTATGTCTGATAGTTGTCCGTCGTCTCCCAGCCCAGGAAAGTGACCGTCACGCCCTCCGCCATGGGAATGGCCTGGCCGATGGTGATTTCCGTATAGTCGCCGAACAGGTTCGCCTCTTTGGACACCACGCCGGCCGGATAGGTCACGAGCGCGGTACGGTTTTCCAGATGGTAGTCGATGGTAAGGGAAACCGCTCCGTCCGTCACCACAGCCCTGCTGGTCCCGTCCTCCAGCGTTTCGGCGGAAACCAGGGAATAGCCCTCGCGGCCCAGCGCTTCGCTGAGCATGGTATAACCGTCGTAGCTTACTTCGTCATAGCGGCTGCGGAAACCGCCTTCTTTCAGGGATTCCCGCTTCGACACGTTCCAGCCGGACACGCTCTCCAGGCTCACAGCCTGCGGAAACTCCGGCAGAACGCCGGCAGCGTCACCGTCCACAACGGGAGGCTGGTCCGGATCCGTTTCCATGGCCTCCACGCGGGGCGGATAGGTCACCGTCATGGTTCTCGCGGCGGGGTCGTAAACGACCGTCACCCTGGCCCAGCCGCGGACCGCCACCGCAGTGACGGCGCCGGATTCAGCCTTTTCGGCGCTTTCAAACGTGAAGCCGTCCTGCCCCAGGGCCCGGCTGAAAAGCTGATACCGTCTGTAGGTCACGTCTTTATAAGCATAGGTGAGCGCGCCATTTTTCGCTTCCGGCACGGGGGCGCTTTCACACAGCAGGCTGTGCAGGCTGACCGCCTGCGTGATCTCCGGCATCGGCGTCTGCAGCACGGGCAGGATGCCCTGCGCGAAGGCAGAGGCGGTCCAAAGGCACATCAGCAGGCAGAGCGGCAGAATGATCCGTTTGCGCATGTTCGTTTCCTCCCTTTCGGTTCGCAGGTCATGTAATCGGTTTCATGAATCCGCCATTAAGATTCCTTTTCCGCCTGTTTTCCAGGCAGCGGATCACAGCCCGCTGAGATTGCCGTAAGAGGCGTTTTTGAGCAGTTCGTCCGCCCCTTCATAGCTGTAGTTGATGGCCGTCCCCCACCCAACGTAATAGCTGACCGACACCATTGTGCCGTTTGCCCCGTACCATACGTTGGAGGTGCGTTTGGCTTTTTTCCCTTTCCAGTTTCCTTCCTCGGTTTCATAGGTAAAGTCCACGTCGCCGTACAGGCTGGTCAGTTTGGCCGTGATGTCGTCAAAAACACCAGACCCCATGGTTTTCACCACATACTCCCCGCGGATCAGCTTCAGGCGGGCGGCGTCTGCACTGATGACATTCCCGTTCTTGTCCGGTTCTTTGACAAAATACAGATAGGCGCCGTCCAATTCATATCCCGCCGCTTCGTTGATGGGCAGACCTTTGATCGCCACGATGTCTGTGACATATTTGTGTTTGTCCGTTTCGCCGTACATATAATTCGCTACATCGTGCGCTGAGCCCGAAGAAGTATTGGCATTTTCCACAAAGGCCTGACTGACCAGGTCTTCCAGCGTGCATCCCCATGCCAATCCCCGGAATCTGATCTCTTCTCCGTAAATCTCCGCACATGCGGCGCCGGCGCAGCCCAGCGCAAGCAGCAGCACAAGCAGCAGTGCCATCATCTTTTTCATGATTGTTCCTCCTTATTGTCAGCGGATCAGTGATTCAGCCAGTCCGTCGGCGCGTCGCCGTAGGTATCGTCATTCGTTTCGTAATTCAGGGCATTCTTCATGCAGTAGCCTTCGGCGTAGCTGCCAAATCCCACCTGAATCACCAGTTCGGGAGAACAGTACAGGAACACGTTGTCCCCCATTTTGGTGACACTATCCGGAATGGTGACGGAGGTAAGACTGTTACATTCACGGAACGCTTGCTCTCCGATGCTGGTGACGCCCTCCGGGATGACGATGGATGTAAGGCCGCTGCAATAGGAAAATGCATTACTGCCGATTTTGCTGACGCTGCCGGGGATCTCCGCAGATATGAGTTTTTCGCAGGAAGAGAAGGCCTGACTGCCAATCTCGGTGATACCATCAGGGAGGACGAGGGACGTGAAGCTCTCGCAATGCATAAAAGCCTGGTCGCCGATTTTGGTGACGCTGCCAGGAAGATCAATTGACGCGAGGCTGGTGCAATAGTAAAACGCGCCAGACCCGATCCTGGTGACGCCGGAGGGAATGACGACGGAAGAAAGGCTGTCGCAGCTTCTGAATAGACCGTCTGGAACGATGACGATTCCCTCCGGAAGAACGACGGACGTGAGCTTGTCACATTCGTAGAAGGCTTCTTCCTCAATGCTGATAACGCTCGTGGGGATATTTACATCTGACACGTTCTTGCAATAGGAAAACGCTCTGACGCCGATGGCCGTCACGCTGCCGGGAATCTGGATGGAGGCAAGCCCGGAGCATTGTCTGAACGCATTCGCCCCAATGCTGATAACGGTGCCCGGAATGGACACGGACCTGAGATTCCTGCATTGATCGAAAGCGTGATCCCCGATGATTTCAATCCCTTCCGGAATCTGATATTCCGTATCGGTCAGGGTCGTGGGATAGGCGATCAGCTTCCAGTCGGTCTTGCCGAAGAGCACGTTGTTGATGGTGGCCAGGTAAGGATGGTCCTTGGCCACCGCCGCCGCGCAGGCTTTGACAGACTGGAATGATTCATTAAAAAACGGATTCCTCCGGACAGCCGTCAGCGGATGGCCGTCCAGCTCGTTGGGAATCAGGACGCGGCCTTCTTCTCCCAGATAGGCGATCAGTTCGGCGCTGCCGTCCTCCCGGACGACGTACTCGAACAGCCCGGATTCGTCGACAGACGTCTTTTCGGCCGCGGCGGCGGCCAGGCAGGGGCACACCAGCACGGCGCACAGCGCCAGGAGCAGCAGTTTTTTCATTCAGGGCACTTCCTTTCCTGTTCGGTTTTCCGTTCATGTTTATCATCTGCTCCCATGATAACACAAAATCCCGGCCATGGGAAGGGCTTTCAGCCCGTCCTGACCGGGATTTGTTTGTACTGAATATCAGAAATCCCCCAGCATGTCGTCTTCCGTGATGACCTCTTCATCCACATCTTCCACGGTGACCATGGGGACGAACTCGCTCTGCCAGACCTCCTGGGGAAGGCCGGCGACCAGCTCGGGCAGGTTCACGACGATGCCGTCCAGGCCGTAGGGAAGGCTGATGGAGACCGGGATGACTTTGGGTTCATCCCCCTTGTTCGCGGTCACTTCCAGCTCCATTTTAAAGTTCTGGCCGATCCAGGTGGCCATGCCGCGGTCCCGCTTGGAGAGCTTGGCAACCCGCTCGCCGTTGACCGTCACGTTGACCCGCTGGAAGGCGGGATACTCCGTGCCGTTGTACTCGGCGGTCTTGTTGTCAAAATAGACGGTGTGGCCGCGGCCGATCACGAGCATCACGGCGGCGATGATCAGGAGGACGGCGACGGTGCCGATCCTGGCGATCCATTTCTTCTTGCTCATCCT
>JBGUJG010000035.1:0-7645 GCA_045113695.1 Christensenellales bacterium | reverse complement strand
GTATCTTTTGGTAAATCCTTCAAAAACGCCTTCTTTATGCTCGTATACCCGGCGCTGTAAATTGTTTGTCACGCCGATATACATCACGTTTCCGTAATGATTCGTCAGAATGTACACATAGAAGCGGTAATCTCTCATGACTGTCTTCCGCCTGTCCGGTTTCCCTTCCGTATCATTTCCTGTCATCACTGGAAAAAGCACAATAGAGTATCCGCATATCCTTCAAATCCCGCGCCCAGGTCCGCCTGTTCTTCCCTGCCTGGCCGCCGGGATCCCTCGCGATGCGGTCGGGCCTGCGGTGCCCTCCCGTTTCATCGCTCGGGATGACACCCCTGGGGAGCTGAGCTTAAAATCGGGCCTGCGATGCCCTCCCTTTCTCATCGCTCGGGATGACACCCCGGGGGACTGAACTGAAAATCGGGCCTGCGATGCCCTCCCGTTTCATCGCTCGGGATGACACTCTGGGGCTGAGCTGGAAAAACACTTTATTCCCATTGCCAGGCCATCCTTCCCGACAGAAGAAACACCTGCCGGCTCAATCAGCGGTGTCATCCTGAACCGAATCCTTCCCGTGTCAGCCGCGTGCTGCGCGGCGTACCCCGAGCGTGCGATGGGGCGTTCAGGCCCCGGCTCCCATTGCGCCGGAACCGCCGGGTGAAGACCCATCCCCTGTTTCCGTCCCGCCGGCCCGCTCCCTGCGCAGGCGTTCATAGGTGTTCCGGATCCGCAGGGCCAGCAGGAAGGTGATCAGATTCAGGATCAGGGTATAGAGCAGACCGCCCAGCTCCGCGCCGGAAAAGCCCGAGCGGAACAGGGAAAACAGCGTCATCAGGGCGCTGCCGCCGGACAGGATCAGCTTCAACAGCATTTTGTCCGGGCGCATCGCCTTTCGCCGGGTGCTCCAGCCGAGATACAGCTCAATGCCGAACTGGATGATCAGCAGGCCGATGCCGGTCACCCCTGCGACCTCGTCGTCATACCGGTTCAGGGACGCCAGCGCACCCGTGTCCTGCCGGTGGATGGCCTCGCCCAGCTGTTCGGGACCGGCAATGATCAGCAGGACGATCATCAGCAGCAGGAACCCGGCCAGCGCATAGTGAAACACGCCCAGCGCCCGCATGCCCCGCTGGGCCTTTGAAATCTGCTTTTCATTGATCCTGTTTTTCTTCTTCATGATTGATAACAGCTGCTTTCCCGCATACGCCCGCCGGTCTTTCACCATCAGATACGGCTTCATTATACCGCGAAGCGGCCCTTTGGGCAACGGAAGATTTGAGGCAGGCCTCCGCGTGAAGAGGTTTCCGCAGAGCGGGGAGTGAAGACAGGCTTTTGTTCTCCGGTCACTGAAATCAATCTTCGCTCTGCGGCCAAAGGCCGCGATAACCCTCCACTCCTGCCTGCTTCCTCCTGCCTGCTGCCTTCAAAAAAACTTTTTCAAACCCCCTTGACATTTCCAGAATCTTAGTGTACTATTCACATAGTGCACTAATTCATTTAGGAGGTGGCGCGATGAACTTTGATCCGATGAGCCCGATCTGGCTGCAGGTCGCCACCCGGCTGAAGCAGCAGATCGTCACCGGCGACCTGCCCCCCGGGTCGAAGCTGCCCGGCGGCAGGGACCTGGCGATCCAGTACGGCATCAACCCGAACACGGCCGCCCGGATCTACCAGGAAATGGAGCGCGAAGGCCTGTGCCGCACCCAGCGGGGCCTGGGCACGTTTGTCACAGAATCCCGGGAGACCATCGGAGCCCTCCGGGAAGAGATGGCCCGCCAGGCCGTCTCCCGGTTCCTGGCCGATCTGGCCGGGCTGGGGCTGAGCCGGGACGAAGCCGTCCGGCTGATACAGAAGGAGGAAATCGAACATGATCACGAGCAATAACCTGACCAGGAAATTCGGAAGCAAAACCGCGGTCGACGGCGTCAGCCTGACGCTGGAGCCCGGCCATGTGTACGCGATGCTGGGCCCGAACGGCAGCGGCAAGACCACCTGGATGAAGATGGCCGCCGCCCTGATGAAGCCAACAAGCGGTGAGGTCCTGTACGACGGCGCCCCGGTCGGGACGGAAAGCCGGAAGCATGTGGCCTACATGTCCACCGAGCCCTACTTCTACAGCTGGATGACCGTCCGGGACGTCGGCCGGTACTATCAGGACTTCTTTGAGGATTTCTCCCCGGAAAAGTATGACAGCCTGATCCGGGAGATGGAGCTGGAGCCGGCCATGAAGACCCGTACCCTCTCCTCCGGCATGATGGCCAAGCTGAAGATCGCCGTGACGATGGCGCGGGACGCCCGGGTCTGGATGCTGGACGAGCCGTTCAACGGCATCGACCTGCTGGCCCGCGACGAGATCCGCCGGTGCATCCTGCGGGAAGCGTCGGAAGACAAGGTCCTCCTCCTGTCCAGCCACCTGGTGGAGGAGATGGAGGCCGTCTGCGACACGGCGGTGTTCATCAAACAGGGCCGTCTGGTCGAGGTGCGGAACCTCGAAGAGATGCGGGAGACCGACCACGTTTCCATGGCGGACCGCTACCGCGAAATCTACGGGCACACGGAGGGATAAGACGATGAGCAAGCTGTTAAAATACGAACTCAAAAAGACCTGGCCGCTCAAGCTGATCATCCTGGGTATCACCGCGGTCGCCGAGCTGGCCTTCCTGATCACCCTGTTCCTGGACCAGAACAACCACGGGGCCATCGGCCTGACCTGCGTGCTGCTGTTCTTCATCGCCATGGGCGGCACGTTGCTGATCGGCGTGCAGAGCGTTTTGACCCTGCACCGGGACATGAACACCAAACAGGGCTACATGCTGTACATGACGCCGAAAAACAGCTTCCAGATCCTGGGCGCGAAGCTCTCGGAAAACGGGATCTCCCTGGCTCTGGCCGGCGCGTTCTTCTTTCTCCTCGGGTTCCTGGACGTGACGCTGCTGTTCACCCGCCTGGGCTCCCTGGAAGAACTCTGGAACTTCTTTAAGGACTTTGTCCGGATGATCGGCGAGGAGATCCCGCTGAACGCGACGAGCATCCTCTGTCTGGTCGTCGAGGTCCTGGCCTCTTGGCTGGCCACCGTCTCGGTCGCCTACCTGGCGGACATCGTCTCCTCCGCCCTCCTGAACGGCAGGAAGATGAACGGCTTCCTCTCTTTCCTCTTCTTCATCCTCCTGACCGTCCTGCTCAACTGGATCCAGAACCGCTTCCGCACCGGCATGAGCATCGAGGCCATCCTCCTGGTCCGCGCCGGCATCGCCGTCGCCTACTCCGCGCTGATGTATGTTGTCTCCGCCTGGGTGATGGACAGATACTTAAGCGTATAAACATCAGCAACTGATTTCAGTTGCAATATCCCTTGCCATATGCTATAATGTCCCGGAAGGGAGGTACACGGCATTGGGACAGAAGGAAAAGCTCATCCTCAAGCTCAGATCCAATCCGAAGACATTCACCTTCGACGATGCTGAAACCCTCCTCGGCTATTTCACCTATACCCGAAGCAACAAAGGGAAAACCAGCGGATCCCGCGTGATGTTTACGAGCGCTGAGTACAGGACGAAGATCTTGCTCCACAAGCCGCATCCCCGCAAGGAATTGCTGGAATACCAGGTGAAACAGCTGATCGAACAGCTGGAACAGGAGGGATTGCTGTGAACAGTGTCATGCAGTACAGGGGGTATGTCGGCAGTGTGGAATTCTCCGAAAGCGACGGTGTGCTGTTCGGGAAGGTGCAGGGCATCCGCTCCCTGATTTCCTACGAAGGGACCTCCGTGCAGGAGCTTCTGGACGACTTCCACGGGGCGGTGGACGATTATCTCGCCCTCTGCGAAGAAGAAGGAACGGAACCGGAAACCGCCTATAAGGGCAGCCTGAACCTCCGCTTCAGAAAGCCGGAAACCCACCGGAGGGCCGCCATCTACGCCCTCACCCACAACCAGAGCCTCAACAGCTTCATCGACGACTGCGTCGTGGAAAGGCTGGACGCCCTGCAGGCATAATACTATTACGCCCCTCCCGGCCTGGCAGCCGGGAAAGGCAAAAGCCTCCGTCATGATTCTTGACATCCGCCAGAAGAACAGTTATAATACACTTACCCGCCGGGTAACCGGCGGCAACTGAATAACCTTATCCAGAGCGGCTGAGGGACTGGCCCGATGAAGCCCGGCAACCGGCGGAGATTCCGCGAGGTGCCAATTCCAGCGGCGGGAAACCGCCGGCAGATAAGGCGACACGATGTTTTTACTTGATGCGCGCCGGACTGTACCATCGTCCGGCGCGCTTTTTGAACCAGGGGCAGCAGACAGTGAGGAGTGGACGCTCCCTCCGGTCGCTCAATGAGGAGTGAGGAGTGACCGTTCGCTTCGCGATCCCTCTGGGCCTGCCGGCCCGCTCTTCGGTGAAAACAGGCCACCGGCCTGTTTTCCGGGCCCTCAGAGCCTCAGTGAGGAGTTGTCAAGTCATCAATTGATGACCATTAACTCCTAACTCCTCACTCCTAACTCCTCACTCTTCCTCCTAACTCCTCACTCCTTCACTCCTCACTTCCAACTCATCTCCCCGCTTCATGTTTGGCCGTATGCGGCCGGAAAGGAACTCCCATGCGCAAACTGTTTACCTCTGAATCCGTTACCGAAGGCCATCCGGACAAGATGTGCGACCAGATTTCGGACGCCGTGCTGGACGCAATCCTGGAAAAGGACCCGGATGCCCACGTCGCCTGCGAGACCTGCGCCACCACCGGCTTGATCATGGTGATGGGCGAAGTGACCACCGAAACCTATGTGAACGTACAGGACCTGGTCCGCTCCGTGGTCAACGACATCGGCTACGACAGGGCCAAGAAGGGCTTTGACGGCGCCACCTGCGCGGTGCTCGTGGCCCTGCACGACCAGAGCCCGGACATCGCCCGGGGCGTCAATGACGCGCTGGAAAAGCGCGGCAGCGGCGAAAAGGAGACCGGCGCCGGCGACCAGGGCATGATGTTCGGCTACGCCTGCGACGAGACGCCGGAGCTGATGCCGATGCCCATCGCCCTGGCCCACCGCCTGACCCGGCAGATGGCGAAGGTCCGCAAGGAGGGCATCTGCCCTTACATGCGGCCGGACGGCAAAGCCCAGGTGACCGTCGCCTATGAGGACGACCGGCCCGTCGGCATCGACACGATCGTCATCTCCACCCAGCACGACGAAGAGGTCTCCCAGGAGACCATCCGCAGGGACATGATCGAGCACGTCGTCAAAGCGGTGATCCCGGCGGAGCTGCTGAGCGGTCAGACCAGGTTCTTCATCAACCCCACCGGCCGGTTCGTGATCGGCGGCCCGGCGGGCGACTGCGGGCTGACCGGCCGCAAGATCATCGTGGACACCTACGGCGGCTACGCCCCCCACGGCGGCGGTGCCTTCTCCGGCAAGGACCCCACCAAGGTGGACCGTTCCGCCGCCTACGCCGCCCGCCACGCGGCCAAGAACGTTGTGGCCGCCGGCCTGGCCAGCCGCTGCCAGATCGCCCTGGCCTACGCCATCGGGGTGGCCGAACCCGTCTCCTTCACGGTGGATACCTTCGGCACCGGCGTGCTGGCTGACGCGGACATCGCCCGCATCGTCCGGGAGACCTTCGACATGCGGCCCGGCGCCATCATCAAACGGCTGCGCCTGAAGCGCCCCATCTACCGCCAAACCGCCGCCTACGGCCACTTCGGCCGGACGGACGTCGACCTGCCTTGGGAGCGCACCGACTGCGTCGAAGCCCTGCAGAAGAAGGCGATCCGGTAACATGGAGCAGGAGCGGCATGAACAGAATAGTTCCCCTCCCGCCGGCATCGTCATCCGGGAAACGGCGCTGACGGACGCGGTCATGAACACGCTGATTGCTTTTTCCCGGGACTGGGAGGCGGAGAACAGCTGCCATGGCTACCGCGCCAATACGGCGGAGGACCTCAAAGGACGCCGCGTGTTCCTGGCGCTGGACACGGAAAACGGGGACAGACCGGCCGGTTACCTCTTCGGCCTGACCGAAAGGGCCCAGAACGCTTCCTCCGTCATGCCGGAGGGCACGGCCTGCTTTGAAGTCGAGGAGCTCTACGTGGTCCCCGCCTGCCGTTCCCGCGGGATCGGCTCCGCCCTGTTCCGGGCGGCGGCAGACACTGTCCGGGGAGAGGCCGCGTATATCACCCTGAGTACCGCCGCGAAAAACTGGCGGGCCATCCTTCATTTCTACCTGGAGGAGCTTCACATGGAGTTCTGGAACGCCAGGCTGTTTATGAAGCTCTGATGCATGATCATCGCTTTATCAGGAAGGACAAACGTATGGAATTCAAGGGCATCCGCAGGATCCTCGAAGGCCGCTTCATCACCCGCTACGACGTCGACTACGTGACCGCGGAAGGACATCCGAAGACCTACGAGATCATCAGCCGCAGCCAGGACATCCGGACGCTTGAGGAACTTCAGAACAAGGTGCCCAACGCCGTCGTCATGATCCTGACGGACGAAAGCGGCGAACGCATCCTCGTCAACCGCGAATACCGGATGGCGATGGCGCAGTGGCTGTATAATTTCCCGGCCGGCCTGATCGACCCGGGCGAAACGGCGGAAGAGAGCGCCCGCCGGGAGCTCTGGGAGGAGACCGGCCTGCGCCTGACCCGCATCGACGACGTGCTGGACAACAGCTACAGCGCCGTCGGCTTTTCCAACGAGCGGAACATCTGCGTCTTCGGCACGGCAGACGGCACCTTCCGCAAGAGCACCTCGGACGCCGAGGAGATCGTCCCGGGCTGGTACACCAGGGACGAAATGAAACAGCTCCTCCGCACCGAACCCTTCGCCGCCCGCACACAGGCCTACTGCTACGCCTGGGCGTACGGGGGAAAATGAGGGGGACCGCCGGTATTTGACTTTCGGATGAAGGGACCGAATCGTCATGAGTGTTTTGCCCGGCATCCATATTGTGACGGATGATCCCGACGGCCCATTAAGGAAGAACAGGCGGACCCGGGCGCGGGGGCTGCCTCCTGCGGACGGTGTTTATGGCGGCTTTTTTCCGACAGGCTGTCCCCGCGCCGATGGTGTACCGCTCCCTATCCTGTCCGCCGGGATCCTTCACGCCGGTTCCGGCTCAATAGGAGCCGGAACTGATCGGCGTTCAGGATGACAACTCCGGGGGGTACGGCGGACAAAGGAAGGGTTCGGCGCAGGATGACATCCAATGCCTGAATGATCAGGTGTTTCTGGTGTCAGGAAGGACGGCATGGCAAGGGAAAGAATATGCTTTTTTCCTTCAGCCCCCCGGGTGTCATCCCGAGCGATGAAAAAGAACCGCCATCCTGTCATTCTGAAGGCCAATGGCCTGAAGAAACAGCGGTTCGCATCGCGAGGGATCCCGACGGCCAGGTTGGGAAGAACCGACGGACCAGGGCGCGGGGTCTGAAGGATATGCGTATACTTCATTGTTCTTTTCCGGTCATGACTGAAAATGAAATGGCAGGGAAACCAGTCCGGACAGGCGGAAGACAGTCATGAGGGATTACCGCTTCTATGTGTATATTCTGACGAACCATTATGGAAATGTGATGTATATCGGCGTGACAAACAATTTACAGCGCCGGGTATACGAGCATAAAGAAGGCGTTTTTGAAGGATTTACCAAAAGATAC
>JBGUJG010000034.1:0-27952 GCA_045113695.1 Christensenellales bacterium | reverse complement strand
CGCTGGTGAAGGCGGCAGTGGAGCCCATGGCCAGGTCGATGCCGCCGGTGAGCATGCACAGGAGCATGCCGCAGCACATGGTGCCGTAGATGGCGATGGACATGAGGATGGTGCGCAGATTGCCCAGGGAGAAAAAGCTGCGGTTGCCGATGAGCATGATGATGAGCAGCACCGCCAGGATCAGGGCCCGCTGCGCCCAGACATTGGCAAAGATATTCTTGTTTTTCACAGCACTTCACCCTCCTTTGCGGCCACGCCGGAGGAGGCCAGAAGGACGGCCTGCTGCGTCGCCTTGTGGTCGCGGAATTCCTGGAAGAAGGTGCCGCCGTGGAGCACCAGCACCCGGTCGGAGACCTCGGTCAGCTCGGCCAGGTCGGAGGAAACCATGATGATGATGGCCCCCTTGTCGGCCAGACGGCGCATATAAACGTACAGCTCCGCTTTGACGCCCACGTCCACGCCCACGGTGGGCTCGTCCAGGATCAGCACGTCCACATCCCGGCTGAGCCAGCGGGCCAGGATGACCTTCTGCTGGTTGCCGCCCGAAAGGGACTTGATCGGCGTATCGGTGGAGGCGGTCTTGATTTCCAGGGCCCGGATGTACTCGTCGGCGAATTTTTCCGCTTCCGCTTTGGAGAACGGGTGGAAGAACCCTTTCATGACCTGCAGGGCCAGGATGATGTTGTCCCGCACGGACAGGTCGGCGATGATGCCGTCCCGCTTGCGGTCCTCCGGCAGATAACCGATGCCGTTTTTCATCGCCTCGATCGGCTTGGTGATCCGGACCGGCTTGCCGTCCACTTTGACCTTTCCGCCCGTCACCCGGTCCGCTCCGAAGATGGCGCGGACGCTCTCGCTGCGGCCGGAGCCCAGCAGGCCGGTAAAGCCGTTGACCTCGCCCCTGGCGATACGGAAATTGAACGGGCGGCTCGCGGTGCTCGCAAGGCCCTCCGCCTCGTAATAGGTCACGGCCTTGCCGCCGGCGTCGGGAGCGGCTTTCTTGATCACGTTCAGGTCTTCCAGTTCCTTGCCCATCATCTTGGCCACCAGCTCGACCTGGGGGAGCTTTTCGACCTCATACTCACCGACGAGCTCGCCGTTGCGGAGAACGGTGATCCGGTCGCTGACCTGATAGACCTGCTCCAGGAAGTGGGTGACGAAGATGATGCCGACGCCGCGCGACTTGAGGTCCTGCATCAGGCGGAACAGCATTTCGACCTCTTTGTCGTCCAGGGAAGAGGTGGGTTCGTCCAGGATCAGCACCTTGCAGTCGGTGTCGACGGCCCGGGCGATGGCGACCATCTGCTGGACGGCCAGCGAGCAGCTGCCCAGCTGCTGGCGGGGCCGGGCGGGAATGCCCAGGCTGGAAAGCAGGGCGCCTGATCTGCGCTCCATGTCTTTCCAGTCGACCTTCATGCCCTTTCCGCGGCCGATAAACATGTTTTCAGCAACCGTCAGGTTGGGGCAGAGGGTGATCTCCTGGTACACCGTGCTGATCCCGTAGGACTGTGCTTCCTGCGGCGAACGGATGGTGATGGCGCCTTCTGTGCCGTCAATATAAATTTCTCCCTCGTCCTTGGGATAGACGCCGGTCAGCACTTTGATCAGGGTGGATTTGCCCGCGCCGTTTTCGCCCATCAGGGCGTGGATCTCGCCCTTCCTCAGGGTAAAGTCCACATGCTGCAGGGCCCGGACGCCCGGGAAGCTTTTGCCGATGTTGCGCATGGATAAAACGATGCCGTTTTCCATCCGTTCCTCCTCCTTGCCGGAAGAATGATTGTAGTGAGCAGGCAGTAGGGAATAGGCAGTAGGGAATAGGGAACAGGGAATAGGGAACAGGGAATAGGGAATAGGGAATAGGGAATAGGGAGCAGACAGATGATGAAAGGCGCGGTGCGGACCGCGGATTTTCTCCACTCTATCCACACCGCGCCAGTATTAGGTAAATCCATCCGGGGGGTTCCGCAGGGGGGTCGCAAGACCCCCCTGCGGTATTGTCATTATTCGCCCAGGCCGTACGCATCGATGTCTTCCGCGGTGATGGTGGCGGCGTCAAAGCCCTTTTCCACGGAGATGATCTGCTTCTTGTCGTTCAGGCCTTCGATGGCATTGCCGGCTTCGAGGGTCTTGATCATCTGATCGATCACAGCCGCCTGGAAGGGGCTGCACTGACCGTCGTAGTTCCAGTTGCCGGCCAGCAGTTCGCGCAGGGCCCACTTGTTGCAGTCAAAGCCCATCACGACGACTTTGCCGTTCAGGCCGTGGGTGATGCCGGCTTCGTCCAGAGCGGCCACAGCGCCGCGGGCCATACCGTCGTTCTCAGCGTAGATGACGTTGAAGTCTTCGCCGGAGTTGATGACGGACTCAACAATCTTCTTGGCTTCGGCTTCGTCCCAGGTAGCGGTCTGCTGCACGACCTTCTTCATCGTGCCGGCTGCGAACTGAGCGTCCAGCGCGCCGGTGCGGCCCAGCTGAGCGTCGCTGCCCATCGCGCCCTGGATGTGGATCACGTTGTAGGCTTCCAGGCCCAGGCTCAGCAGCCAGTTGACGGCGGTGTCGCCTTCGTCCGCCATGTTGGAAACCACGGCAGCCTCAAACAGTTCCGGATCGCAGTCGATCATGCGGTCGAACAGGAAGACGCGGATGCCGGCTTCCTGGGCAGCCTTCAGTACTTCGTCCCAGCCGGTGGTCTCAGCGGCGGAAACCAGCAGATAGTCGACGCCTTCGGTGATGAAGCCCTGGGCGGCGCTCAGCTGCTCGTCGTTCTTGATGCTGTAGAAGGTCTTGGCTTCGTAGCCGTTTTCGGGGGTGAAGACGGCTTCAAAGTCCTTGACGTTGGCTTCGCGGTAGCCGGATTCGGACGGAGGATTGTTGACGATGCCGACCTTGATGGTGCCTTCGGCCATGGCGGCAGCGCAGGTGAGGGCCAGCGCCAGAGCGAGGAACATAGCGATCAATTTCTTCATGAGAATACCTCCTCAATTTTGGATCCCTTGGGATCTTTTTCTGTTTTTCATCATACGGAACCGCGCGGCGGAAAACATTCAATTTTTTTCGATGCGGGTAGCAATTTTTTTTGAAATCCGGTTCTCTGTCCGGGGGCGCTGATACTTTTTTTGGAAACCTGCACATTCTTTTGAAAGCATTCCGCCAGCCATTCCGGAGCGCCGGAGGATATGCTATAATGGCTTATCGCACGGGGTTTGCGATGCCCCGGTTTTCTTTTTTGCCGATGGACAGAGGGTGAATCAGATGACACGCAGACAGGGACAGGCCGTGCCCGGCCGCAGCATCCGCCAGCGGATCAACCGCCTGCTCGGAACGGTGACGGTGAGCGCCGCCGTGATTATGCTGATCCTGATCCTGATGCTGGTGTCGATCAATCAGCGGTATGAAAAGGCCCTCCTGTGTGTGAACACCGCGGCCGATTTCAACAAGGAATTCAAAAACAACATCGACCTGGCCATGTATCACCACGTGATCCGGCCCCGCAGCGGGCAGGATACGGACAGGCTGCCGACGGGGGAGCTGGACCAGGCGGAGGACGTGTTCCGCCAGCTGGAAAGCGCGACGACCCTGCCGGACAACCGGTGGCGTGCGCAGAGCATGCTGACGATGTGCCGGAACCTGCGCATGTATATGGAAGAAATCGCCCGGACGGACGCCTATGACCTGCGGATGGAGCTGCTGGACCGCAACATCCGCGGCGAAACCGGGCTGACCAGGCTGATCGAGCAGTATATGCACGATTTTGTGGACGACGAGGTGCGGGAGCTGGCCCGCCTGCGCCTTTCGCTCAGCCGGCAGGTCACGATCCTGATCATCGCTTCCGCGGTTGGGATGGCGGTGCTGTTCCTGTTCATCGTCCTGTCCTCGACGAGGATCAGCCGGAGCATCACTACCCCGATCATCCGCCTGACGCAGAAGGCGGAGCAGTTCGGCGCCGGC
This sequence comes from Christensenellales bacterium, assembly GCA_045113695.1. GTDB lineage: Bacteria > Bacillota > Clostridia > Christensenellales > Aristaeellaceae > UBA4246. The sequence goes on along the minus strand of JBGUJG010000034.1, from coordinate 24,004 downwards.
GATTATACCGACCAGCCGGTGGAAACGGACATTTCGGAGCTGCGGATCCTGGACCGGAGCTTTTCGGACATGGCGGGTCACATTACCGAGCTGATGGACCAGCAGATCAAAAATCAGCGTTCCCTGCACAGGGCCCAGCTGGAACTGCTGCAGGCGCAGATCAACCCGCATTTCCTCTATAATACCCTGGACTCCATCGCCATCCTGGCGGAAAACCAGCGGGAGGAGGACGCGGTGCAGATGGTCAACAGCCTGTCCACCTTCTTCCGCAATTCCCTGAGCGGCGGGCAGGACGTGATCCCCCTCCGGGCCGAGCTGGCGCAGGCGACCAGCTATCTTGAAATCCAGCAGATCCGCTACAGCGACATCCTGACCTATGAGATCTCCGTGGCGGAGGAGGTCCAGGACATCCTGGTACCGAAGCTGATCCTGCAGCCGCTGATCGAAAACGCCCTCTACCACGGGATCAAGAACCGGCGGGGGAAGGGGCGGATCACGATCACCGGGGGCCTTCAGGAAGAAGGCATCCTCCTGACCGTCCGGGACAACGGGGCGGGCATGAGCCCGGAAAAGCTATCCCAGCTGCAAAGCGGCCTGTATCAGGACAATCACAGCGGGCTGGGGCTCAGAAACGTGCATCAGCGCATCCGCCTGTACTGCGGGGAGCCCTACGGCCTGTTCTTTGAGAGCTCGCCGGGCGGGGGCTCGACGGTTTCCATCCTGCTGCCGGCGGGGGGCGTGGCGCCCGGACAAAAGGAGGCGTACGAATGAAAAAAGCAGGGCTGCTTGTTCTTCTGCTCTGTCTGTCGGGGCTGCTGTGCGCCTGCGCGCTGCGGACGAACGAACCGGTCAAACCGGACGAAAGCCAGCTGGTCGTGGTCGGCTTTTCCCAGGTCGGCGCGGAATCAGACTGGCGGATCGGTAACACCGGCAGCATGCTGCAGGCCTTCTCGGCTGAAAACGGCTACCGCCTGATCCTGGAGGACGCCCAGCAGAAGCAGGAAAAACAGATCACCGCCATCCGCAACTTCATCAACCAGGGGGTCGACTATATCGTCCTGGCGCCGACGACGGAAAACGGCTGGGATACCGTGCTGGCGGAAGCAAAAGCCGCCGGCATCCCGGTGATCCTGGTGGACCGGCGGATCGGGGTGACGGACGACAGCCTCTTTACCTGCTGGGTGGGCAGCGACTTCCGCCGGGAGGGCGATACAGCCGCAAAATGGATGGAAGAAAACCTGCCGGAGACGCTCCGGATCGTCCACCTCCAGGGCAACATCGGGTCGTCCGCCCAGATCGGCCGGTCCGACGGCCTGGCCGCCGCGCTGGAAAGGCATCCGGGCTGGTCGCTCGTCTTTGAGGCTCCGGGCGATTTTACCCAGGCGAAAGGCCAGGAACTGATCGAAGCCCTGCTCCGGGAAGGAACGGGCTTCGACGTGATCTATTCGGAAAACGACAACATGGCCTACGGAGCCATCGACGCGCTGAAGGCAGCCGGCCTCGTCCCCGGGCAGGATGTCGCCATCGTCTCCTTTGACGCCAGCGCCGCGGCCCTTCGCCTGGTGCTGAACGGGGAAATCAACCTGGACGTGGAATGCAACCCCCTGCACGGCCCGAGGGTCAGGACGATCATCGAACAGCTGCGCCGGGGGGAAACCCCGTCCAAGTATACCTATGTGGATGAAACATCGTTTGACGCGGAAAACCTGACGGAGGAGATCATCGGGAAGCGGGGCTACTGAGCGGCGTGCCGCTGCCGGTACTCCTTCGGCGTCATGCCGACGGTCTTGCGGAATACGTGGCTGAAATAATTGGGTTCGTTATAGCCGATCTCCATGGCGATATCGGTCAGCCTCATATCCGTTTCCGTGAGCAGCTGCCGTGCGCGGTCCATCCGCAGGCCCGTCAGGTAGGAGATGAAAGACTGGCCGGCCGTCTGGGAAAAGACGGTGCTGAAATAGGCGGCGCTCATCCCGACGTGCTGGGCGGTGCTCAGCAGGGAGATGTCCGGGTCCTGAAAGTGCTCCTGTGCGTACCGCTGGGCCCGGCGGATCACGTACTGGTAGCCCTCCGATTCGCCGGTTTTGCGGTTCTGCTCCCGCAGGGCGCGCTGAAGGATGCCGACGGCCGCTTCCCGGAAGCCGCTTTTGCTGCCGGAGGCGGCGACCAGGTCAAACTGCCGGGTGAGTCCGGCCGCCGTTTCCCGTCCGCTTTCGGAGGACGGGTTTTTCGGCATCATGCACGCGGCGGTCCGGACGACGGACAGCAGGGCGTGATAGCGGATCAGCATGCTTTCGAACGGATCGCCCGGGGCGTTCAGGATCTCGTCGATCATCGTGGGCACGTCGTCCGGGCCGGCGTACTGCAGCTTGCGCTGGAAGTCCTCGCCGAAGGGGCTTTCCAGGGCCGTGATTTCCGGCGAAACCGGGGCAGGGTCGTTCATGTTGATCACCTTGCCGGCGCACAGGTTCCGGACCGCGCGCATCAGCCCGGCCGCCGCGTGGCAGGTTTCGCTGACGGCGCCGAGTCGCTGTGCCCTCGGCCCGATCACCGCCGTCACCACCGGGCACAGGTCTTTGAGCTCGTGGCGCAGGATGGCGGCCAGCTGATAGACCCGCTCGTTCAGGGCCTCCGGGTCGTTGTCGAAGGACAGGAGGGTCATCTGGTCGGAAGAATTGAAATGATACAGCCCGCAGCCCGTTTCCTCCATCGTTTTCCGGACGGCCGCCTTCAGCCGGTACGGGTCGATGTCGGAGGAGTCAAAGGAGAAGATCGTCACCAGGTAATGGGCTTTGACCACGTCCAGCCCCAGACCCTGGGCTTTTTCCAGCAGGCTGTCCAGGTCTGGCCGGTCATACAGGAGCTGTTCCAGCCACTGCCGGCGCAGGGCCTGGCGGATCTCTTCCTGATCCATCCCGCCGGGCAGGCTGCCGGCGGTTTTTGTTTTCTCGATCTGGGCTGCCATCATTTCGACAGCCTGCACCAGCTCCGCCTGGCGGACCGGTTTGAGCAGGTACTGGTCCACGCCCAGGGAAATCGCTTTCTGCGCGTACTCAAAATCGCCGTACCCGCTGATGATGGCCACCTTCAGCCAGGGCATCATGGCTTTGGCATGACGGATCAGCCCCAGTCCGTCCAGGAAGGGCATCCGGATATCGGTCAGCAGGATGTCCGGCGTCAGCTCCTGGATCATGGACAGGGCCATTTCCCCGTCCGACGCCTCCCCGCAGAACGCGTAGGGCCCCTCCATCTTTTCGACCATATTGCGGATGTTCTGCCGGATCAGCAGTTCATCCTCCACCACAAATATCTGATACATCTGCTCCTCACCGCACTGTTTTTTCCGCCGTTGCCGCCCGTTTTCCGCTTTTGATGGCCTTATTATATCACAGAAACGCAGGATTGGGAAGAAGCAGAGAAATGAGTGAAGCGGCAGTGAAGCCGAGTGAAGCAAACAGTGAATTTCAGTGAAGTTTTTGTTTACTTTCATGGGAGAATGAGATATGATCCTGAATGAGGCGGCAGCAAAACGTACGGAATCAACCGGAAGCTTCGTTGCTGGCGGGCATTCTGTCAATGAGTGTTTCTTAAACAGTGGAGTATGTAATGATGAAAGACCATTCAGTAAGGCTATGGATCATCCGGCAGATATGCCTTTTTTTCCTGCTGGTTCTGCTGGCATGCCCATCCTGCGGAGCTGTGGCGGAGGAAGCTGTGCCGCCGGTTCTCCCGGAAGGCATCACCGTCATTGAAGACGACGCCTTTGCCGGCTGTTCGTCCCTGGCCGGGGAACTGATGATCCCGCAGAGCGTGACGGAAATCGGCGATCATGCCTTTGACGGCTGCGAGGGCCTGGTGCTGCTGGTCCGGGAGGGCAGCTACGCGCAGGCATGGTGCGGGCGGCACAGCGTTCCGTGGCGTCTGATGGCGGACATTGCCGCTATCATCCCGGCGGATCCGGTTCTGACCGTTGCGAACGGCGCTTCCGTCCCGGCGATGGTCACCACGGAGCCTGCCGGCGGGGAAACCGGCCTCGTCTGGACGAGCAGCGATGACCTGATCTGTACGGTCAGCGGGGACGGCGTGATCACCGGGCAGTATCCGGGGCAGGCGGAGATCACGGTCTCTTCGCCGGACGGGCTCGTCTCCGCGCAGATCAGCGTGACCGTACAGGCCAATTACCGCGCCGTCCTGTTTTCCGAGGTCACTTACAAAGACGAGCAGGTGATCCGCAATCAGGGAGACGTCCGGCTGATGGAAAAAATGCTGGCGGCCGTGACCGGGCCGGACGGCGGAAGATACGAAGTCAGCTCTTTCACAGACCTGACGGCAGATGAAGTATACGACAGGATATCCGCGTATCTGACCGCTCCGTCCCGGGACGGGGACGTATCGATGTTCTTTTTTGCGTCGCACGGAGACCGGTATTCCACTTCTCAGCAGTACGCCGGCCGTCTGTGGTGCAAAAACAAGGAAACCTGGCTGGAACTTCCCACCCTGGCGCAGGAGCTTTCGAAAGTCAGGGGAAAAGTCATCGTGCTGCTGGAATCCTGCGGCCCGGGGGCCGCACTGGTCACTTTCAAGGGAACGGGAGAACAGGAGCCGGAGATCACTGACGACCCCGGTCTGGCTTCCGCCATGCTTTCCGCTTTTGCTGAGGCCGATCCTGGCCTGGCTGTCCGGCAGCCCGCCATTTCCGGGATCATCCCGAGAGGGGATAATCTGTTCCTGACTGAAAAGTTCATTGTCATGACGGCTGCGGCTTATCGCCAGATTTCCTACAGCTACAACGGAACCGGCTGCAACCTGTTTCCCTACTATCTGACCAAGGGGGTTGGGACTGTCGGACTGATGCCGGCGGACCGGGATTGCGGCAACCGGGACGGACGGCTCACTGTGCAGGAGCTTTATCAGTATGTTCTCGAACATACCGGAAGATATCAGACCCCGCAGGTATATCCGAAAAACTGTGACGAGGTGCTCTTTTTAAGGGCCCAATGAGATGAAGGCGGGCAGATATCTGCCCGATTGACGCTGCGCAGTTCATCCGTATGCAGAAAGGAAAAAGATGCAGAAAACCGGCTGGAAAAAACTGTTTTCGGATCAGCGGTCCCTCTATCCCTCCTCCCGCCTGCAGGACCTGGTCAAGGCCCTGCACCAGGCCTGCCTGGGCTGCGGGCATCTGATCGCGGATGAGGCGGGGAGTTTTGCGCGGCTCCGGGCGGAGTGGGACGGGGCGCCGGTCACCGGGCGGTTCCCGGAAGCGCTGCTCAATGGCTTTGCCCGCCTGCACCTGGGGGACGCTCGGGAACAGGGCGTCCGGCCCGAAACGGCGCAGCGGCTCTTTGTCCTCTCCGCCCGGATCCGGACCGGGCAGGAGGATCTGTTCCGGGAAGACCTGGGGAAAATCCGGGACGCCGTCCGGTCAGGGGCTTTACCCGCGGATGAGGAAGACCGGGCATTTCTTTCTTCCTATCTTCCCAAAGCACCGGTCATGCTGTCCCACAGCGCAGCCTTCCGGCAGCTGTACCGGCCCGCCTACCGGGTGATTGCCGCGGAATGCGCGGCCCTGCTCCCGCTGATTGCCCGGATCGACCGGAGGCTTTCGGCCGGCCAGCGCGTGACGCTGGCTGTCGAAGGCGGCTGCGCGTCGGGCAAGAGCTCCGCTGCCGCCCTGCTTCATGCGGTGTACGGTGCGCCGGTCATCCCGATGGACGATTTCTTCCTCCGCCCGGAGCAGCGGACAGAGGAGCGGTTCCGGGAGGCGGGCGGCAATGTGGACCGGGAACGGTTTCTGCAGGAGGTGGCCCCGCATCTCCAGGCCGGAGAGGCTTTTTCCTACCGCCGGTTCGACTGCGCCGCGATGGCCCTGGGGGAAAGGGTCCGGGTTCCGGCATCCCAACTGATCATCGTGGAGGGTTCCTATTCCATGCACCCTGCGCTTGCGCAGCTGTATGATCTTTCCATTTTCATTACCGCGGACCCGGAAACGCGCAGAAAAAGAATCCTCCTGCGGAACGGGGAGAAGGCTTCCATGTTCTTCACCCGCTGGATGCCGCTGGAGGACGCGTATTTTGAAGCGACGGGGGCGGAAAAGCGCTGTACGCTCAGCCTGGCCTGGCCGGATACGCCCCTCCGTGTTCCCCCGGAGGAAAGATTATGAACCAGCGTCCGCTCAAAGGGAGAAGCCTGCTTTGCCTGCCCCGGGACTATACCGTGATCGATATCGAGACGAACATGACGGACCATGGGATGGAGCCGATTGAGATCGCCGCTCTCCGGGTGCGGGACGGAAAGCGGGCTGAACGGTTCGATCGGTTCGTCCGTCCCTCCCGGCGGGTCGATCCCTGGATCACGGCCCTGACCGGCATCACGGACGAAATGGTACGGAATGCCCCTCTTCCTCTGGAGGTGCTGCCGGGGTTCCTCTCTTTCATCGGGGAGGATCTGCTGATGGGCTACAACGTCCACTTTGACGTGAACTGCCTGTACGACGCCTGCCTGGCCCACCTGGGCCTGCCGCTGCGCAACGATTTTGTGGACGTGCTCCGTTTTTCCCGGCGCTATCTGCCCTTTCTCCCGGACCGGAAGCAGACCACCGTCGCCGCCTGGTTCCGCCTGAACACTCAGGGCGCGCACCGGGCCCTCCGGGACTGCGAGATCTGCGACGCGGTGTATCGGCGGCTGCGGCTGATGGCGGTCGAAGACCAGTCTTTTGAACAGAAATGATCATATCAAACATCTGCCCCCGGGATCCATCCAAAACGGACGGACCCGGGGGCAGTGTTTAAAAATGGTTTATTCTGCGTTTCGGGCTGTTCAGGGCGCCTTGAAGCTGATGGGAGTCGCGCCGGTCAGGGCGTCGGCGGCCAACAGGCTGACCGGAACGGTTTCAAAGTGGAGGGTGGTAAAGGCAGCTTCATAGCCGCTTTCGGTTTTGAAGCTGAGGGTCACGGCATAGCCGGGTTTGTTGGTGCCGTTAATGGCCACGGACGCGCCGTCGGCCAGGCCTTCGCCGGCATAGTTTTCGCTCTTTTCACCGGTCGCGTTGTCGGTGACGTAGAGCTCGGTGACGGTTTCCCCGGTCACGTTGAACACCGTGTAGGTGCAGACAGGCGCGAAGAAGGAAAGGGGCGTCGCGCCGCTCTTGGCGTCCGGGCCGGCGGCGGCGATGTTTTCCTCGACCTTCTTCTGGGAGAAGAGGGTGAGCGGGACCGTCTCAAAGTGCAGCGATTCAAAGGCGGCCTCATAACCGCTTTCGGTCACGAAGCTCAGGGTGATCTCATAGCCCTCTTTGTTGGTGCCGTTGATCTCGATGATCCCGCCTTTGGCGAGGCCTTCCTCACCGACGTAGTTTTCGCTCTTTTCGCCGGTCGCGTTGTCCGTCACGTACAGGCCGACGACCTTTTCGCCGGTCTCGTTGAAAATGGTGTAGGTGCAGGTTTCGCTTCCTTCAGCAAACACACAGGCGCAGCTGAGCAGCAGGCTGAATACCAGGACCAGGGCAGCGGTTTTTTTCATAAAAAACTTCCTCCAAATAAAATAATAGGGAGCGGATGCTTCCCTATTCTACCCTACCGTCACCCATAAATCAATCGAAATATTTAAATATTTCGATTGATTATGACGGTATTACGGCGCTTTTATGGGCGTTTTCCGTCCGGGTGTCAGCAGCATGGCCCGTTTTGCCGCGGACCGGCGCTGCCACCGCACTTCGGACTCATCCACATCACCTGCAGGTATCTGCCAAGTTTCCTCAATTTATCCCAGTTCAGCGAGTAATAGATGTTTTTTCCGGCCCGGCGGCTGACCACGATGTCCGCGTCGGTCAGGACTTTCATATCATGCGCCAGGGTAGGCTGGGTGATCTCAAAGCATTTGAGCAGCACGCAGGCGCACATCTCGCCGCAGGAGAGCAGGTCGACGATCTTGACCCGCTTGGGGTCAGAAAGCGCCTTGAAAACCTTTGCCATTTCCGAATACTGGCATTCCATGGCCGTACCTCCTGTACTGTCAGCCTTCCTGATCAAACGCCGTCTCCGGATACCGGACCTGAACCAGCGTCAGCCCCTGGGGCGGGGCGGTGACGCCCAGCTGCAGGCGGTCGCCGGTATCCAGGGCTTTCTGCAGGGATTCCGGCGGGAGCTTGCCGTGGCCGATGCCGATCAGCGTGCCGGCGATGATCCGCACCATGTTGTATAAAAAAGCGTTCCCGGAGACCGTCAGCAGGACTTCTTCCCCTGTCCGCTCCACCCGGATCTCCGTGATGGTGCGGACGGTGGACTGCGCGGTGCCGCCGGCGCCAGCGAAGGCGGCGAAATCGTGGGTGCCCAGCAGAACCCTGCAGGCTTCGTCCATCAGCCGGTCGTCAAGCCGCACCGGCACGTGGGCGGACAGGTTCCGGTACAAAGCGCTGGCGTGCGGGCTGTTGTGGATGCGGTACCGGTAGGTTTTCCCGCTGACGGAAAAACGGGCGTGCAGGGTGTCCGGCACAATCAGGCCTTCCAGTACCCGGATGTCCGCAGGCAGCATGGTGTTGATGGCGAAGGGCAGCTTTTCCGCCGGGATGGCCGCCGCGCTGTCCAGATGGGCGCGCTGGCCCAGGGCATGGACGCCCGCGTCCGTCCGGCTGGCCCCGGTCACCCGGACCGGCTCGCGCAGCAGCTTTTCCAGGGCCTCTTCCAGCGTCTGCTGGACGGAAGGCCCGTTCTTCTGCCGCTGCCACCCGCAGTAATTCGTCCCGTCGTAGGAGACGGTCAGGAGGAAACGCTTCGTTGATTTCATCATGATTTAAATATGTGATAATGAGGAATGAGGAGTAGGAGCTAGATATAGTCATAATAATGTCGCCATGAAGGGCAGCATCAAGTTTACTGCCTGCTGCCTGTTGCCTTCTCCATGAGTGACTGAAGGGAACTTGACTCTGTATACAGCGTTTCTTTTTCCGTAAAGTCTTCTTCCGCCGGCGGGAGACGGTCGCACACCATGATCCAGCCGTCTTCGCCGGTATCTTCGTAATATTTTTTCCGGACACCCACTTTAATAAAGCCCAGGGAGCGGTATAGCGCCTGGGCTTTTTCGTTGTGCTCGCGCACTTCCAGGGTCAGGTAGGAAGCGCCCAGGTTGCTGGCGTACTGGAGCAGGGCCTGGGTGATTTTCCGCCCGATGCCACGGCCGCGGTACGGTTCCAGCACGGCGATGTTCGTGATATGCCCTTCGTCCAGGATGATGTGGGCCCCGGCGAAAGCGACGGTCTGTCCCTCTGCTTCCGCCACCAGGTAGCGGGCACAGGGGTTTTTCGTCATCTCGTGCTCAAAGTCCGCCTTCGACCACGGGGTGCTGAAGGTGGCTGTCTCGATGGCGTGGACGGCGTCCACGTCGCTCAGGGTCATCCGGCGGATGAGGATGGGAATATCCTGTCTGGTTTCGTCAGTCATGGGCATGCTCCACTAAGTTTTTCTGCCGCACAGCCTGCGGGGGGCGGAGATAGAAAGGATGAAGATCGCTGTCCGGCACGGCCAGGGCGGTCCGTTCAGCGGCCAGGGCGGCTGCCGCGGCGGGGCGGACAAAGGAGCTCTCCGCCGGGGCGAACAGAGCCGGGCCTTCATAGGCGGTTTCGATTTCTTTCCGGTGGGCCAGCATCCCGTCCCCGGTAAAGAGGACCGGCCGCTCCCCGGCAAGGATCCGGACTTCGGTCAGCAGCTCCTCCAGTGCCTCCGCCCGGTCCGTGAGGAGAGCGGCGGATCCGTCATAAAGGGCGGCGTAGACCTGCCCCGCCCTGGCGTCCTGCATGGGGCAGACGAGGCCGGAGGGAAAGCCGGAGCTCCGGGCCATCGCTTCCAGCGCCCGCACTTCGATGCAGGGTTTGCCTGCCGCGTGGGCCATGGCCTTGACGGCGGTGACTCCGATGCGGACCCCGGTAAAGGAACCCGGCCCGGTCACCGCGCAGAAATAGTCCGTATCCATCACCTTCAGCCCGGCGCGGAGATAGGCTTCCTCCGTCATCGGCATGATGGATTCGCTGTGGGTCATCTTATTTTTGACGACCGCCTCATAGACGATCGTCCCGTCCAGCCAGAGGGAAACGCCGGCGGTCGGGCCGGAAGTATCGAGGGCAAAGATCAGCATAATGATTCCTTTCGACAGAAGAGGATTATTTAAGTGAGGAATTAGGAGTGAGGAGTGAATAGTCATGACCAATTTCAACTCCTCACTAAGTGAGCGAAGCGAACGGTCACTCCTCACTCTTAACTCCTGACGATCTGCAAAGCGGAGAAATCAGGATGATTCTTGTGGTTTCATCCAGCGCCTGAATATATATTTCCGTTCGTTTCCCGGGCAGCAGTTCCTCCGCCCGTTCCGCCCATTCCACCAGCGTCACTCCGTCGCCGGGCAGGTATTCCGGCGCGCCGATCTCGTAGAGTTCTTCCGGGTCTTCCACCCGGTACCAGTCGAAGTGGTACAGGGGGAGGCGGCCTTCATCGTAAGCGTTCAGGATGGTGAAGGAGGGGCTGGGCACAGGGCCGGTAATCCCCAGACCCCGGGCAATGCCGCGGGAAAACTCGCTTTTCCCAGCCCCCATCTTCCCGCGGAGCACCAGCACGCTGCCGGGCGTCAGTGTTTCCGCCGTCTGCGCTGCGAGGGCGCGGGTCTCTTTCGCGGAAAAGGTGATATATCCATCCGCCTGAGGACAGCGGGCGGCCCAGGCGCGGGCTTCCTCCACATCCCGGCCGATCTGTTCTTTCAGGGCGTCCATGGAGGGGAAGCGGACGGTTTCCCGGAGATACCGCAGGAAGGCCAGCCGGATGGTCTGCCCGTACAGATCCCCCTCAAAGTCAGGCAGGAAGGTCTCCACGGTAACGTCTTCCCGGTCGTCCGCCGTGGGGCGGAGGCCGACGTTGGTCACGCCCAGGGTATCCTGTTCCCCGATCGCGACCCGGGTCCAGTATACGCCGAAGGGGGGAAGGACGGTCCCTTCCGGGAAAAACAGGTTCGCCGTGGGGAAGCCGGCGCCGGCGCCTTTTCCCTGCCCGTGCACCACCGGCCCGGTCAAAATGTGCAGCATATCGTTCATTGCTCCCGTGACGCTGGTTGAGAGTGCGGCCTGCCGGATTCTGCCGCAGGCCACGGACAGTATACAACACGGAAGGCGGTTTGGGCAAGCCCGGCGTGATCAGTGAATCTGTTACATGCCCCCCTTCGTGAATGAAGGCAAAAACGCTTGTCAGTCAAAGGAAGAAGGGGTATAATCGTTTAAGAGACACAATCAAAGAAGTCCTGGGCACAAAGAATACGCGGTGTTGGATGATCAGAGATTTTTACCCGGGGAGGAAAAGAAGATGAAATATCGGCGATGGACCGCAGTCATGATCCTGCTGGCGCTGTGCCTGTCTTCATGCTGCACGGCGGCGGGGGAGGAAGGGGGCGTCAGGCTCCGGGAGATCTGGTCCGAAAGCGGATGGACCGACGCGGAGGCGTTGGGCGTCAGCCCGGATTCCCGGTATCCGGTGTACGCCGCGCCGTTTGAAGACGCCTGGCGGCCCGAAAACGGGCAGGCGGAACTGATCGCGGCGGAGTATTTCAACGTCCTGGCCCGTGCCGGGGAATGGCGGATGGTCGAATACCGGGTGACCGATACGGCCAAAAGGGTCGGCTGGGTGAAGATCCCTTATGAGATGGATTCATACAGAGAATCTTTCCCGAACGACGCAACGCTGCTGCGCCTGGTCTATAACGAAAACCTGACGGACGACCCCTGGGGCTCCGGGCGGATCGTGACCCGCTTGCACAAAGGGGATACCGTGGTCGGCCTGTGCCGGTTTGACTCGGGGTCTTTTTCTGACCCCACCCGGTGGTTCTACGTGCAGACCGAGGTGGACGGACAGACTGCCTGGCTGTTCATTGACCCCGGCGCCGTGGAGGAAGTGCCCATGTATCAGGTCGAAGGGAATACCCTGACCGTGCAGGAGGGCGTCACGCGGCTGGGCGGGGCGGAACTGAAGTGGGTGGAACTGCCGGCGGAGTCGGAGGACGAGGATTCCGGCATGTGGGTTTACGCTCCCCTGCGGAAGGACGACCTGACGGCCAACCTGCCGGAACTGTTTGATTTCTGCGAATTCAACGATGAAAGCGGTGTCTGGGAGGACATGGTCAAATCTGTTTCCCTGCCGGATTCGCTGAGGGTGCTTGGACTGCAGGCTTTCTCTTCTGGAAAGCTTGAATCATTCCGCTTCCCGGAAAACCTGGAATATCTGGCTGATGAAGCTTTCTATGACGTCACGATCGGCAGGGTGGTCATTCCCGCCGGTTTCCGCTGCACAGGCCCCGTGGGGACCTGCTATGACCATTGTTCGGTCGGCGAATTCTTCGTGGAGGAGGGGAATCCCCTCTATTCCTCCCGGGACGGAGTCCTGTTCAGCGCGGACGGCAAAGTGCTTCTCCGCTATCCGGACGGGAAAAAGGACATCCATTACGACGTGCCGGCCGGTGTCGAGGAAATCGCCGACAGGGCGTTTGACAGCGACTGGCTGGAAAACCCTCTCCAGACGATTTCCCTGCCGATGGGCCTGAAGAAAATCGGCAAAGACGCCTTTGCCGGCTGCGGAAGGCTTCACAGCCTGACCGTCCCGCTGACGGTGACGGAGATCGGCGAGAACGCCTTCCGCAACTGCACGAGCCTCGAACGCCTGTCCCTCCCGCCGGGACTTTCGGCCCGGATGGATACGGGCTGGACGGAATACGGCGATTTCACCTGGTTCAACGGAGACAACGGGACGACCAGGCTTCATCCGAAGGAATACGGCTGGGGAGAGGACTGGGAGGAGGAAGAATGATGTTCCGGCATTCTATTGCGAATTTTTCCGGATTTTTCCAAAATTCGCAGTAGTATTGCGAATTTTGGAAAAACTTGAAAAAACTTCTCCGCAAAAACGGGTAAGATGAAGGAGGTTTATTCAGATGAAACGGTTTGCATTCATGACACTGTTGATCCTGGCTGTCTTTTCCCTGGCTTTCTCCGCCCTTTCCGAAAGCGGGTCCTGGGGGCAGATCAACCAGTCCCTGGCCAGGGGTGAGGGCTGGCAGCGGTTTGTGACGGAACGGAAAGATTTCCAGCTCGGTGAAAAGAAGCCCTTTGGGGACAGCGGCAGCCTGTTTATTCAGGATTGGGGCGCCTACCCGTCCATCGACGGTTCCACCGTCTGCGTGCCGCTGGCGATGGAGCTGGCCCGGCAGTGGCTGGATCTGAAGGAAGAAGATTTGAACGGTTTCGTGAACTTCTCCACCACGCCCTACGCATATGACCGGCTGACGGAGGGCAGGCCCAACCCGATGGTGACCATCGTCTCGGAAGGCGTGATGATGGACGACACCCACCCGATTGACATCGTCATCGGCACCGGCCCGAACGCGGACGAGCGGCAGGCGGCGCAGGACGCGGGGGCCGAACTGGTGATGGTGCCGGTCTGCTACGATGCTTTCGTCTTCCTGGTCAAAACGGACAACCCGGTCGAAAACCTGTCTGCAGAGCAGATCCGCGGGATCTACAGCGGGCAGATTCAGGACTGGGGCGAAGTCGGCGGATCGGAGGGTCTGGAGATCACAGCCTACCAGCGCCCGCACGGCAGCGGCAGCCAGACGGCCATGGAGGAGCTGGTCATGCAGGGGAAGGAGCTGGTGGCTGAGCCCAACTACATCTCCGATGGCATGGCGGACCTGATCGCCCAGGTCGGCAATTACGACAATTCCGCCCAGGCTATCGGCTATTCCTACCTGTACTATGTGGAGGGCCTGTACAAAAGCGGGAGCCTCCGCGTGCTGAGCGTGGACGGCGCCGCGCCGACCCCGGAAAACCTCCGCTCCGGCGCGTATCCTTACACCGTCTACTACTATGCCGTTTACCGGGCTGGCAACGAAACCGCCGAACGTTTCGTGAACTGGCTGACAAGCGAAGAAGGCCAGCGCTGCGTCCGGCAGGCCGGGTATATCCCGGTGCTGGAAGTGGAATGACGGGCGAAGGCCCATGCAGATAAAGGAATGGATCCCGTTGACAGGCGCTGCCTGAAAGAGTAAGATTTCCTCAGATGGCAGCGATGTCCGTATAAGACCCATATTCTGAAACGGTTTGGAAAGGAGTACAGAGAAAAATGGAAGATGTTCTTGCGTTCCTTCAGACGAACTGGTATTGGCTGCTCCTCGGTCTGGTTGTCCTCATCATCATGCTGAAATTTGTCCCCAGGTATAAGATCGCCCCGCCGGACACGGCTTTCATCATTTCCGGCCTGCTGCGGCGGAATTATAAGGTGCGCAACGCGGATGGAACGATTTCAGCCAAAAAATTCGGTTACCGCATCGTCCGCGGCGGGGCGACGTTTTATATTCCTGCGATTGAACGGATTGATCAATTGGACATGTGTCTGACCCAGGTGGACATCAAGACGGCCCAGCCGGTTCCCACCAAGGAATATATTTCCGTGCTGGTGGACGCGGTTGCCAATATCAAAATCGGTTCCGACGATCTGTCCATCGCCACGGCTGCCGAGCAGCTGCTTCATTATGATTCCGATCAGATCAAGGCCCTGGCCAAGGATGTGCTGGAAGGCAATATGCGTGAAATCATCGGCCAGATGACGATTGCCGAGCTGGTGCAGAACCGGGATAAATTCGCTCAGGAGTCCATCAAGGCAGCCATGAGCGACATGAGCAACATGGGCCTTGAAATCATCAATCTGACCATCCAGAATTTCTCTGATAAAGACGGCAATGTGATTGACACGATGGCGGCCCGGAACGTGGCGGAAAAGGAACAGGACAAGCGCATCGCGGAAGCCGCGGCGGAGAAAGAATCCAAATTTGCCGAAATGCAGGCGGAAGCCGAAATTGCCCGGCAGAACCGCGACCTGGAAGTGCAGAAGGCCGCTTTCAAGCAGGAAACGGAAGAAGCGCAGGCCAAGGCGGATATGGCTTACAAAATCGAGCAGGAAAGAATCAACAAGGTTTTTGAAACGGAACATGCCTCCGCTGAACTGACCCGTCTTGAAAAACTGACAGAACTCAAGCGGCAGGAAGTCGAAATTGAGCGTGAAAAACTGAATCTGGAGATCCGTGAGAAGGCAGTCGCGGAAAAAGACAAGGCAATTGCGGAGGCTGAAGCGGAGAAGTACCGCAGACAGACGGAAGCGGATGCGGCCCTGTATGCCGCACAGAAGGAAGCGGAAGCGATCCGGATGAAAGGAGAGGCAGAAGCGGATGCTCTGCGGATGAAGGCAGAAGCCATGCAGCTCTACGGGAAAGCAGCCATGATGGAGATGGTGACGGACAAGCTGCCGGATATTGCCAGGGCCGTGTCCGAGCCTCTGAGCAAAACGGAGAAAATCATTCTCTTCGGCGAAGGCGGGGCAACCTCTATGGCCAGGGATACAGCCGGCACCATGCTGCAGACGTTTGAAGCCGTGAAGCAGGCGGTCGGCCTGGATATCCCGGAGACGATCAAAAGCGTAACGACCGGCGGCCTGATCGGGAAAGCCGCTCCGCCGGATGATCAGGCGGATCATCCTGAAGACAGCAGGCAGCCGTAAGCGATTACAGGCTGAATAAGAATCTGTATTGGAGAAGGGACTGTGCAACAGCCCCTTTTTTATGCCGCCGGAACGGGGCTGGTTTCTTCAGGTACCGGTTCCCGTCCGTACATGTTCTGGGGCACAGGGGACGGCTGGCCGGCGTTATAGCGGTCGCTTTCTTCCTGAGACAGGAGATTCAGGAATTCGCTGGCCGCATAGCCGTGGTATACCGGCCCGTTTGCTTCCTGGTAATACACTTCCGTCCAGAGGATGTTCACGTCATTCGGCTGGGACCGGACTGCCCAGACCAGTGAATCGGGCGGGATCGATTTCGCGGTCCGGGCATTCGTCCCCGGCTGTTCGCGGATCCGCAGCGGGTCATCTTTCGTGACCGTTCTCGCATAGCGGTTATGAATGCCCGGGGCGGAGATGGGTTCTTCCTTCTGCGGGCTGACGGTGACCAGCGGGATCCAGGTATTCCGGGGCGGTTCGGCGCTGTCCGCTGCCGGAACCTGATCGGGTCCGGAAACGGCCGGGTTTTGGTGCCCGGCGTCCGTGCCGGCCGGAAGGGCGGACGCCTGAACGGCGGCGGGGCCCTGCGTCCGGTCTGCGGGCAGCAGATGGATGACCGCAAAGGCAGAAACCGTCAGGAGAGCGGTGAGCGCCACGGCGAGCAGGATTTTGACGGATAAGCCCATCTTCTCTTTCTCCGGGACTTCAGGATGTCTGCTGCCGGCAATGGTTTCCGGTTTTCTTCCGCCCTTCTTTCCGCTGCCGTCCGGGGCCTGCGCTGTCCGCCGCCGCGTTTCCGATTCCGGGAATGGTTTTTCTCCGGCCAGTTCTTCCGCCGCCTGATTGAGCTCCGCGTAAGACCGCTTTTCCGGCGCTCCCTGAAGGCGGGCGGTGATGCGCTGCAGATCTTCCTCCCGATGGGAGGACCGGACGATCCAGGATGCGAACGCCCCGGTTTCGCCGGATGGATGCTCCATATCCACCCAGATGAAGGAGCGGCAGGCGGTCAGTTCCCGCAGATACCGGTGGGGGCAGAAGACGGCGTTGGCGTTCAGGCGGACCGCGTTTTCATACCCGGCCAGGCATTTGGTTTCGCCTTCCCGGACGGGCAGCCCGGTCAGGAAGCGGATGTTTTTCCGAAGATCGGGCGGCAGGCAATCCAGCGCTTCGCCGATGGCGGAGCGGGCGGTTTCGTACCCGCTTTCAAGCCCTCCGGGCAGGGCGGCCACCAGGATCTCGTTCTGAACGGACAGGGCGGCCCGGACCAGTCCGTCCACCAGCTGGGCCATGACGTCTGGTCTGATGCCGGAAGCCGGGCGGTTTTTGTCCTGCGGAAATGCTGCGGCCGGTTCCGAGACGGGCGTTTCCGGTTTCCGGAAAACCGCCGTGCGGACGATTTCGCCGGTGTATTTTGCGTAACTCTGCCATTCATCCGATCGGACGACATACAGCAGCCCGCATGGGGCGGCAGTGCCGGAATCTTCCGGCGGTTCCGGGTACGTGAGGCCGAAAATGGTGTACCCGTCCTTTTCCAGCAGGCAGCATAGTTTTTCTCCCCTCTGCCCGGAAGATGCCAATGCACGGAAGGATGAAAGGTCTTTCAGGAAGGGGCCGAGCGGCAGGTTCTCCAGTTCCCTGGACTGGGCCAGGACGCCGATGCCCTTTCCGGGGGCCGCGCCGTAGTGATAGCTGTAAATTTCCATATTCCAACCCCCGTCATGTCCGTGATTGAAGATACGTTCCCGACAAGGCGGGAAGCACCTTCTGCGCCGGTCAACATCATCAGCTTATTTTACAATACAAAACGAATGGATTTCAACAGCAGGGAAGAAAACTGTAACACATTGGATCCGGCTTCCTATCATTCGTCCGCCGGGCTCCAATCGCATGCCGCGCCAGGCGGGGACCACCGGATCAGAAGGCATGAAAAAACCGCCCGCAGAGGTAAGGCGGACGGAAAAGAGAGAGAGGTAATTCGTTGTTATGGCTGTATTATATAGGAACCGCGGGAAAAAATATACATGAATTTTGTGAACAGTCTGTAAAGAGAGAGCGGGGCGCACGGGTCAGCGGTTTTCCAGGATGTCAATGACCGCGCCGCCCGTTTCATGCGTTTTCGCCGTGCCGCCGAGATCGGGGGTCAGGGCCCTTTTTTCCGTCAGGAGGGTTTCGACGGCGTCCAGCACGCGCTTTCCCCACGCTTCATAGCCAAAGAAGTCCAGGATCTGGCTGGCGGACCAGATGCTGGCCAGGGGATTGGCTTTCTCCTGCCCGGCGATATCCGGGGCGGAGCCGTGGATCGGTTCAAACATGGAAGGGAATTTCCGCTCCGGGTTCAGGTTGGCCCCGGCTGCCAGGCCCATGCCGCCGGAGATGGCGGCGCCCAGGTCCGTCAGGATATCGCCGAACAGGTTGGACGTAACGACGATCTGGAACCTCGCCGGGTCTTTGACCATGAACATCGCTGCCGCGTCCACCAGCAGGGTCCGGGCGGGGACATCCGGGTATTCCTGCCCAACCTCCCGGAAGATCTGGTCCCAGAAGACCATGGAATAGTTGAGGGCGTTTCCTTTGCTGACGCTGGTCAGGGTTTTGTGCTCTTTCCGGGCCAGTTCATAGGCGTAGCGGATGACGCGCTCGCAGCCGAAGCGGGAGAAGACTCCGTTCTGAATGACCACTTCGTTCGGCTTTCCTTTATATAGCCAGCTGCCGCTGCCGGCGTATTCGCCTTCGCTGTTTTCCCGGACGAAGATCATGTCGATGTCTTCCCGCCGCACTCCGGATAGCGGGCAGGGGGCGCCCTTCAGCAGGCGGACCGGGCGCAGATTGATGTACTGGTCAAAGCGCTTGCGGATCCGGAGCAGCAGGTCCCACAGGGAGACATGATCCGGCACCCCGGGCGCGCCGACCGCGCCGAGGTAGATGGCGTCGAACCGGCTGAGGGTTTCGATCCCGTCCTCCGGCATCATCCGCCCGGTCTTCAGATAATAATCGCATCCCCAGGGAAAATGGGTCCACTCGAAGGAAAAGCTTCCGTCCAGACGGGCCACGGTATCCAGCACCCTGATCCCTTCCCGGATCACCTCCGGCCCGATGCCGTCCCCGGCGATGACAGCCATGCGGATGGTTCTCATGTTCGGAACACTCCTTTTTTTACCGGAGACTGCCGGGACGGGTGGTTTTGCACCCGCTTCCCGCAGGGGCCGGTCATTTTCCCGTGATCATCGAAAGCGCGCCGTAGAGGATGGAATCGTCGCCCAGGGCGGCTTTTTTGAGCTCCACCGTGGTCCGGATGGAGGGCATGCAGTAGCGGTCCACTTCCGCCAGGATCTTGGTCAGGAAGATGTCGCCCACCGCTTCGATCACACCGCCGCCGTACACGACGGCCTCGGGGCTGACGGTGTTGATCATGTTGCCGGTGGCGACGGCCAGCCAGTGGCAGGCGCGGTCGACGGCCTCTGTCGCGACCGGATCCTTTTGCTCCAGGGCCTGCTTGAGGGCCTTGCTCTTGAAGGCGGCGCCGTCCAGAGCGTCCGCCATCATGCTTTTGCGGCCGCGGGAAACCTGCTGGCGGATATAGGCGGACATGCCCTGCTTGCTGGAAAACGCCTCCAGGCAGCCGCGCTGGCCGCAGTTGCATAAGGGGCCTTCCGGGTCGAGGATCATGTGCCCGAATTCCGCCCCCTTGAACAGATGGCCGGTAAACAGTTTGCCGTCCAGGATCAGCCCGCCGCCCATGCCGGTGCCGACGAAGAAGCCGACGACGTTCTGGCAGCCCTTGACCGCCCCGTATTTGAACTCGCCCAGCACGCCTACGTTCACGTCGTTGCCGATGTGGAAGGGGACGCCGAACACGTTCTCGATGGGCTTGCGGATGTTATAGTCCCGCCACGGCAGGTTCGGGGAAAACAGGACGACGCCTTCTTCCTGGTTGATGACGCCGGGGGCCCCGGCGGCGATGGCGCGGATGTCGTTCTTTTTGATGCCGGATTCCTCGATCATTTCCTTGACGACGCTGATGATGACCTGCTCGACATTCTCGGAGGAATCCCCGCCGGACCGGGTCTTTTTCTTGAGCCGGTAAATGGGTTTTTCGTTTTTGTCAAAAATGGCGCCGAGGATCTTGGTGCCGCCGATGTCCAGACAGATGCTGTATTGTTCCGCCATGGGAAGGCCTCCTTTTGTTCTGTTTTTCAGCCGGTGGTTTCTGCGTCCATCATACCACAAAACCGCGGGGCGCTCAACTGTTCTTTTTGCTTGCATTTTTTTCTGACGGGTGTATGATGGAAGAAACAAACATCCTGTCCCTCGCGGCAGGATCCTGGAGGCCGTTATGCAGGAAACCGCCCTGGAAGCTGTCATGGAGGAAACCGTTTTCCGCAACGAGGAGAACGGCTATTCGGTCATCAGCGTCCGCGTCGGGAACGAGACCTGCACGGCGGTCGGCATCCTGCCGCCGCTGACCCCAGGGGAGCAGGTGCTGCTGACAGGCGCGTGGGTCGAACATCCCCATTACGGCCGGCAGTTCAAATGCACCGGCTGCCAGATCCGCAAGCCGACCTCCCTGCTGGGCATCGAGCGGTTCCTGTCCTCCGGCCTGATCAAGGGGGTGGGGGAAGCCACCGCCCGCCAGCTGGTGAACGCCTTCGGGAAAGATACCCTGGACGCCCTGACGGATGTGGACAGGCTCAAGAAGCTCCGGGGCATCAGCGATAAGCGGGCCCGGATGATCGCCGTCTCCTTCGCCGAGCAGTACGGGGTCCGCAAAAACATGATCTTCCTGCAGTCCTACGGCATTTCGCCTGCCCTGGCGATGAAGATCGCCAAAGCCTACGGCGAGCGGACGGAAGCGGTCATGCGGGAGAACCCCTATCAGATCGTCGACGACGTCGACGGGGCGGGCTTCCTGACCGCCGACCGGATCGCCCTGTCGATGGGCATCGCCCGGGACAGCGGTTTCCGCCTGCGCTGCGGGCTCAAGTATCTCCTGCAGGACGCCTCGGTGAGTGCCGGCCATACCTATCTGCCGCGGGACTTGCTGCTTTCCCGGGCAGCCGAAATGCTCAGCAGCCCCAGGGACGTCCTGGAGACGCATCTGGATGCCCTGCTGCTTTCCCGGGAACTGGTGCTTTCGCAGGTCGGCGGGGAGGAGTGCGTTTTCCTGAGCTCCCTGTACTACTGCGAGACGGAGACGGCCATGCGCCTGCTGCGGATCCTGGCCCTGGCCCCGGGGAAGGATGACCGCGGCGCGCGCCGGGCGATCCGCGATTATGAACAGAAAAACGGGATCACGTTTTCCGCCCTGCAGCGGCAGGCTGTGCAGGCCGCCGTGGAAAAGGGCGTCCTGGTGATCACCGGCGGGCCGGGCACGGGCAAGACCACCATCATCAACTGCATATTGTCCCTGCTGTCCCCGGAGGGAAAGGTGCTGCTCGCCGCCCCGACCGGCCGGGCGGCCAAGCGGATGAGCGAGGCGACGGGCGAAAAAGCCAGCACGATCCACCGGCTGCTCGAATACAGCGGGGAGGAACAGCGCTTCCTGCGCAACCAGGACAACCCGCTCCCATGCGCCTGCGTGATCGTCGATGAGATGTCGATGGTCGATATCTACCTGATGCGCAGCCTGCTGCGGGCCCTGCGCGGCGGGACCAGGCTGATCCTGGTGGGGGACGCCGATCAGCTGCCCAGCGTCGGGGCGGGGAACGTCCTGCGCGACATCCTGGCCTCCGGCGCCGTGCCGTCCGTGCGGCTGACGGACATTTACCGCCAGAGCGCGAAGAGCATGATCGTCATCAACGCCCACCGGATCAACCAGGGGGAAATGCCGGAGCTGAACCGCAAGGGGTCCGACTTTTTCTTTGACCGCCGCCTGAACCAGGTCGAGGCCGCGAAGACCATCGTCTCCCTGTGCCAAACCCGCCTGCCCGCCTACCTGAACCTGAAAGACGGGATGCGCGGCATCCAGGTGATGGCGCCTGCCCGGAAAGGCCCCTGCGGGGTGATCGCCCTGAACCGCCTGCTGCAGGACACGTTCAACCCCGAGCGTCCGGACTGCCCCCAGGCCGTCTTCGGCGACAGCGTTTTCCGCCCGGGGGACAAGGTCATGCACATCAAAAACGACTATCAGCTTGCCTGGTCCACCGACAGCGGGGAGAAAGGGGAAGGCGTGTTCAACGGGGACGTCGGCTTCGTGACGGGCATCGACCCGGAAGACCACACCCTCACCGTCCGCTATGACGACGAGCGGAACGTGACGTACGAATACGGCCAGCTGGAGGAGCTGGAGCTGGCTTACTGCATATCCGTGCACAAGAGCCAGGGCAGCGAATTCCCCGCCGTGGTGATGCCGGTCACCGGCGGGCCCAGAATGCTGCTGACCCGCAACCTGTTTTACACGGCCCTCACCCGCGCCCGGCAGCTGCTGGTGCTGGTGGGCACCGAGCGGGTGATTGAGGAAATGGTCAGCAACAACTACATCACCGTCCGCTATACCGCCCTGAAGGAACGGATCCTCGAGCAGAGCGGGGCGGTCCAGACGCCCGCGTTCCCGGAAGGGTTCGACCCCGGGGAGGAAGAACCGTGAGGGGCTGGCTGCTGAGCCCGGACGGGGCGCTCTGCCTTTCCTGCGGGAAGCTGCGCGGCCAGCTTTCCGGCCTGCCGCTCTGCCCGGCCTGTGCCAGGGAACTGGTCCGCGCCCCGTACCGGCAGGGCCTGCTCTGCCCGCGCTGCCGGAGCCTGATGAAAATCGGGAAGCCCTGCCCCTTCTGCGCCAGGGACAAAGAAGGCCTCCTTTCCCGGACCTTCGCGCCCTACCGTTATCACGGCGCGCCGAGGGCGCTGGTGCTTTCCCTCAAATTCAAAGGTGATACCCGGGCCGCCGCCCTGCTGGCTCCGGCGCTGGCGCGCAGCCTGCGCGGAACAGCCTGGGACATTCTTGTGCCGGTGCCGCTGAGCGCCCAGCGCCTGAGGGAGCGCGGGTTCAACCAGGCCCGGGAACTGGCGGAGCTGACCGGCATGGAAACCGGCATTCCTGTATCGGACCTGCTGGTCCGCGTCCGGAAGACCGGGCGGCAGACGGACCTGCATACCCGGCGGGACAGGGTCCTGAACGTCAGGGACGCCTTCGCCCCGGCCCCAGGGGCGGACTGCGCGGGAAAACGCGTCCTGCTGGTGGACGACGTCCGCACCACCGGGGCGACCGCCCTGAGCTGCGCAGGCGTCCTGCGCCGGATGGGCGCGGCTGAAGTCGGCCTGCTGGCCGCCTGCGTCGCCCCGGGGCTGATACGGGGACGGGGGAAGGCGGCGGGGAGAGTTTTCAGACGGAAAAGGGGTACAGAGTGAGGAGTGGACGCTCCCTTTGGCCGCCGCTGTGTGAGGAGTGAGGAGTGGACGCTCCCTTCGGCCGCTACTGAGTGAGGAGTTAGGAGTGACCGCTCCCTTCGGTCGCTCAGTGAGGAGTTTATACTGATCGCGGCCTCCGGCCGCTCAACCTAATTCAACTCCTCACTCCTCACTCCTCACTAAAAACACTGTAGTCTGAGAGGGAATGAGAGATATGGCTAATGTTACCACGCAGGGCATCGTCCTGCGGTACGCGGATTACCGGGAGAACGACCGGATGCTGACCCTACTGACCCCCTTTTCCGGCCGGGCGGACGCTCTGGCCCGCGGCTGCCGTAAGCCCGGCAGCCCGCTGATGAGCTGCGCGGAGCTGTTTGCCTACGGGGAATACGTGCTTTACCAGGGAAAGGGCCGGGCCGGGGTCGTCAGCTTCCATCTGATCGACAGCTTCTACCCCCTCCGGGAGGACTACGACCGTCTCCGCTACGCTTCCTACATGCTGCAGATCCTGGAAGCCCAGGCCATCCCGGGCGACCGGGCGGACAAGCTGTTCCAGCTGCTGATCCGCTCGCTCAAGCGGCTCTGCTACCTCCCCCTCGAGCCCCGGGCGGTGACCGCCGCCTTCCTGCTGATGGACGCCGCCCTGTCCGGCTACCGGCCCAGGCTTTCCCACTGCGTCCGCTGCGGGAAGCGCCTGGCCGAAACCGAAGCCCGCCTGTTTGACATCGAAGAGGGCGGCCTGGTCTGTGATGATTGTTCTTCCCGGCAGGTCCCGGCCGTCCCGGTGAACGCACGGGAAATCATCTGGATGAAGGACATCCTGAAGAACGGGATCGAGAAGACGGAGTGCCCGCCGCAGGACGCGCCGCTGGGGCTGCTCAGGAAGTACCTGGAAACAAGGCTGGAGGTCTCGCCGCCGAGCGGGAAGGGGCTGTTTTGATCTTCGGTCAAGGCCTTTTGCCTTGATCGAAGATCATATCGAATGCGAGCGCAGCGAGCATATATCGAGCTGCCTGCAAGGCAGCATATCGAATCGCGCATGGTGCGATATATCGAAATGAATTATATCGATATAAATCCCTTACGGCGATTTT
>JBGUJG010000033.1:0-34774 GCA_045113695.1 Christensenellales bacterium | reverse complement strand
GGCGCCGCTTCGCTGAGGAAATATCAGGCCTCAAAATGCCGGAAGCCCAGGGCGGCCCCGCAGCTTTCCCGCACGACCAGCGTCGCGTCCCGGAGGATGGAAAACGAACGGGAAGCGGATTCCCTCGCCACCAGCAGCTCCCGCACGGCGCTCTGGGCCATTTCCGTCGGGTGCAGGTCCACGGAGGTCAGCGGCGGGTCCGCGTACGGACAGAAAAATTGGTTGTCGCACCCGACGATGGCCATCTCCTCCGGCAGACGCAGTCCCATCTTCTTGAGCTGACGGATCGCGCCCAGAGCGACCAGGTCGTTGAAAGCCACGATGGCGCTGGGCCAGCGTTCCCTGGGCAGGACGGACAGCATCCGAAGCACGGCCCGTTCACCGCCTTCCATGTCGTATCCGGCGTCCACATGGTAAGCCGGATCATCCGCAAGCCCCAGCAGCCTGAGCTGCTCCAGGAAAGCCGCCCCCCGGCGGGACGCGTCCTTGCTGTGCATCGAACCGCCGATAAAAGCGATCCGGCGGTGTCCCAGCGTGTGCAGGTGGCGGACGGGCAGACGCGAGCAGTTCAGCAGGTCGCTCTCGATGCGGATGCAGTTCAGCTCGACGCCCGGCGGACAGATGGCGGCCACGGGCATATAGTGGCTGAGGCGGTCCATCGCGTCGTTCAGGTCGGCACGGTCGGCTGACCAGATATTGCCGGCAAAGAGTACGCCGTCCATCCTGCACCGGATCAGCTCGTTCACGATCTCCGGCGAGATTGCCTGGTTGTCCTTGGTCTGAAAGAGGCGGACGCTGCACCCGTTGTCCGCGGCCTCCCAGTAGGCGCTGTCAAAGATCCGGGAAAAGTACAGGTTGGCAATGGACGGCACGACGACCGCCAGCGTGCCGGTCCGCCCGCTTTCAAGGTTCTGCGCGGACATGCTGGGCGCATAGGCGTGCAGGTCAATCACGCGCTGTACTTTTTCCCGCGTGGACTCCCGGACGCCCTGGTCTCCCCGGACCACCCGGGTCACCGTGGCGGTGGAAACGCCGGCTTCTCTGGCGATGTCATAGATGGTGGCTTTTCCCTTCATGCGGGAGTACTCCCTTTCCTGGATGCCGGCAGACGGAAGCCGGTCTTTTTTGTTTGGGGTATTATAGCATATCGCAAACCAAAAGACAAGGAAAATGTAACCGATAACATTTTTGAGATGAAGAAAATTTCACTTTTTCCATGATTCGTGCTTGACAATACGTCCCATTATTACTATAATAATTACAAAAACAGGCGGGAATGGAGGATTGCTGAGGCGGGGACTCCGGATTACGGACCCCTGATGATGAAACCGATAACATTTCCCGCCCATCAAGAATGGAGGACTCCGAAATGAAGAAAACACTTTCCGTACTGCTGGCTGCGATGATGGCCCTGTCCCTGCTGGCCCTGCCCGCCATGGCGGAAGATCAGGTGCTGAAGGTTGTCACCTGGGACGCTACCACCACTCCTTACCTGATCGCCCAGAAAGAAGCTTATGAAGCTTCCCATCCCGGCGTGACGATCGAGTATGTGGACGTCGCCTCCCAGGACTACGGCATCAAAACCACCACCATGCTCTCCGGCGGCGACAAGAGCGACGTCTTCATGGTGAAGGAAATCGACGACATCATCAAATGGCAGGCCCAGGGCTTCGCGGAACCCCTGAATGCCTATGTCGAAAAGACCGGTTATGATCTGTCCGGCTTCGTCGGCACCGAAAAGAACTACTGCGTGGAAGACGAACTGTACGCCGTTCCTTTCCGTTCCGACTTCTGGGTGCTCTATTATAACAAGGACCTGTTTGACGCCGCCGGCGAAGCCTATCCCACCAACGACATGACCTGGGACGCTTACGCTGACCTGGCCATGAAGCTGACCGGCAACGGCAACTACGGCACCCATTATCACACCTGGCTGTCTGCTGTGGCCAACTGGACCGTGGCTGACGGCGTGAACACCCTGGCCGACAGGAACTATGACGACCTGCTCTACTTCTATCAGCTCTATCAGAAACTGGAAGACGCCGGCGCCTGCATGTCCTATGCGGACCTGAAGGCTGCGGGTCTCCACTACAGCGCCGCTTTCGCCAACGGCAACATCGCCATGATGCCGATGGGCTACTGGTATGTGTCCACCCTGATCGGCTACAACAAGGACGGCACCTGCAATTTCAACTGGGGCATTGCGGCGGTCCCGCATGCGGACGGCGTCAAGGCCGGTTCTTCCTTCGGCAACCTGACAGGCGCGATGATCAACGCCAAGTCTGAAAACAAGGATCTGGCCTGGGATTACATCTCCTGGCTGGGCGGCGAAGAAGGCGCTGCCGCGACCGCTTCCGTCGGTGCCCGTCCGGCGTTCGTCTCCGAAACCGTCGCTGCCGCCATGGCTTCTGTCGAAGGCTTCCCGACCGATGAAACCAGCAAGGGCGCTCTGATCCCCTCCTTCGTCGGCATGGAATGGCCGGTGGCTGAAAAGGTGGCCGATATCAAAACCATCGTAAACGAAGAACACTCCCTCATCATGGCCCGCGAGATCACTCCCGAAGAAGGTATCGAGGAGATGAACGAGCGCGTCGCCGAACTGTTTGAGTAAGTTTCCGGCAGACAGGTGATACGGGCAGGGAAGGCTTCTTGCCTTCCCTGCCTTTCTTGATTGAAAACAGAAAGGACCGTGACATTGATGAGTCTTGGTGAAGCAAAACGCGCCCGCGTCCGGATGAGCCGTCTGGAAAGGAAAAACACGCTGATCGCCTATTCGTTTCTGGCGCCCAACTTTCTGGGCTTTGCCATCTTTACCCTGGTGCCGGTGATCTGCGCGATTGCCCTGTCTTTCTTTGAATGGAACGGCGGGGATATTTCCAAGCTCAGATTTGTCGGTTTTGAGAACTACGCCACGATTTTCAATGTCAAAAAGGTCAGCCAGAACGGACTGGCTTACCTGTTCAACCGGGTTGATCTGGGGATCGCGCTGAAAAATACGGTGTTTTATACGGTCATCACCGTGCCCCTCACCATCATCTGCGCGCTGGCGCTGGCCCTTCTGCTCAACAAGATCAAGGGGGCCGTCGCGTACCGCACGATCTTCTTCTTTCCCTATGTAGCGTCCATGGTGGCCATCTGTGTCTGCTGGTCCTTTATGCTGATGCGGGACGGTCCGGTCAATCAGATGCTGCAGTTCTTCGGCATTGCCTTCAACAAATCCTGGACAGCGGACAGTACGATGGCCATCTGGTCGATCATCCTGGTGTCTGTCTGGCGGAATATGGGCTATTACATGGTCATCTACCTGGCTGCCCTGCAGGGAGTTCCCCGGGAGCTGCTTGAGGCGGCCACTGTGGACGGGGCCGGAAAATGGAAGCAGTTTACCAGCGTGACCCTGCCGCAGCTGCGGCCGACCACGTTCTTCGTATCCATCATGATGATCATTTCCTGCTTCAAGATCTACGATGTCGTGGCGATCATGACAGACGGCGGCCCGGGCCGGGCTACCAAAATGCTGGTGACCTACATCTACGACGAGGCCTTCGTCAAGGTGCGCTACGGTCAGGCCAGCGCCATCTCCATGATTCTGCTGATCATCGTGTTGGTGATCACGCTGATCCAGTTCCGTTCCGAGAAGAAATTCTCCAACGATTGAGAAAGGGGGAGCCGTCATGGAAAAAACCATTCATCAGCGTGAAATCCGGAAAGACAACAAAACCGTTCAGATGATCGTGCAGGCTGTGATCTATGTCGTTCTGACAGCGCTGGCCGTGTTCACCCTGATTCCCTTCGTGTGGATGATATCCTCCTCCCTGAAGCTGGACAGGGAAGTGTTTTCCTATCCGATGAAGTGGATCCCGGAAACATTCCGGTGGGAAAACTATTCGCTGATCTGGCAGAAGGTGCCGCTGCTCACCTACTTTAAGAATACGGCGTTCATCGCCGTCGTCGTCACCTTCCTGCAGACGCTGACCTCCTCCTTTGCGGCGTACGCGTTTGCCAAGCTCAATTTCCGTGGGCGGGACACCCTGTTTGTCTGCTACATAGCCACTATCGCCGTTCCGTGGCAGGCCTACATGCTGCCGCAGTTCATCATGATGCGCTCCATGGGCCTGTATGACACCCTGTGGGCCATGGTGGTGCTGCAGGCTTTCAGCGCCTTCGGCGTCTTCCTGATGCGGCAGTTCTACCGCGGGATTCCGACGGAGCTGTGCGAAGCGGCCCGGATCGACGGGCTGAACGAGTACGGCATCTGGGCGCGCATCATGCTGCCTCTGTCCAAGGCGGCGATCGCTACCCTGGTCATTTTCACCTTTGTCAACACCTGGAACGATTACATGGGCCCGATGATCTATCTGACCCGGGATATCAACAAAACCGTGCAGGTGGGTCTGCGCCGCTTCATCCAGGAAAACTCCAGCGACTATCATCTGATCATGGCGGCGTCCCTCTGCTCCCTGCTGCCGGTCTCTGTCGTCTTCCTCTGCCTGCAGAAATACTTTATCGAGGGAATTGCCACCAGCGGCATCAAGGGATAATCAACATATCAAACGGCCGCAGCTGATTTCTGCCGCGGCCTGATCAGGAGCGAGCATGTTTTCGGAATATCTGGATCAGCACCCGCTGTCCGGCCTGCTTACGGACCGGATGGACACAGGCGTGCCGCAGGCATCGGACCGGGCGGCCTGGGAAAGCATCCGCCCGGAGGATCTTGAGGAGATCCGGAAGCTTTCGGAACGGTACCGGGATGTGCCGTATCCGATGCGGACGGCAGGCGGCTTCATGGCCTTTGTGGACAGCGGCAGCCGTCAGGCGGATGAACAGCCGTATTTTGAACGGCGCAGGAAGCTGTGCGCTGCTCTCCTTCAGTGCTGTGTATCACAGGACACTCCCCTGACAGGCGTGATCGACGGGATCTGGTGTATATGCGAAGAGACCTCCTGGGTGATCAGCGCGCACAATGTCAATCCCATTCCGGGCGCGTCGGATCCGAAAGAAAAACCGCTTCCTGACCCGGAAGCTCCGTATGTCGACCTGTTTTCCGCACAGACCGCCATGATCCTGAGCCTTGCGCGCCATCTGCTGAAGGAACGGCTGGACGGAGTGACACCACTGATCTGCCGGCGGATCGAAAAAGAGATCCGGAGCAGAGTCCTTTGTCCTTTCATGGAAACGGACGATTTCTGGTGGATGGGGGTCAGGCGGCAGGATCTCAACAACTGGACGCCCTGGATCCTTTCGAATGTGATGCTTTCCGCTTGCCTGCTGCAGATGGAAAAAGCCCGGCTGGCTGCCCTGCTGGACCGGGCCTGCCGGATGCTGGACCGCTGGCTCATCTGTGTGCCGGAGGACGGCGGCTGCGATGAGGGAACAGGCTACTGGAACATGGCCGGAGGCGCCCTGCTGGACTGTCTGGAGCTGCTGGACAGGATCACGGAAGGGAAAATGACGTTTTATCATGTTCCGAAGATCCGGAACATTCTCCGCTTCCCGCTGTCCGCCGAGATCGGGAACGGCTGGTTTCTGAACTTTGCCGACTGCGACGCCCGGCCCCTTTTGTCCGGGGAGCGTCTTGAGTACGCGGGAGAGAAGCTCGGCGATCCCGTCCTCACGGCGCTGGGGGACCGCTGCCGCGGCAGCCTCTTTGCGCAGCTCAGCGATGTGCCGCATCTGATCCGTTTGCTTCGGATGCTGTTCCATCATCCGGAGCCGGTTCAGTATTCCGGCAGTCCGGAGGACGTCTGGCTGCCGGACCTGCAGGTCCGTGTCGTGCGCCGGAACGGATGGACGCTCTGCTGCAAGGGCGGCCATAACGCAGAAAGCCACAACCATAACGATGTCGGTTCTTTCATGCTTTATGCGGACGGTGAACCGCAGATTGTGGATGCCGGAAATATGACCTATACGGCAAAAACATTTTCGGTGGACCGATATACCCTCTGGAACGTGCGGTCAGCCTGTCACAACCTGCCGCTGATCGGCGGATGCGAGCAGCAGCCCGGGCCGTCCTTTTCCGCACGTCAGGTCCGCTGTCTTCCGGACGGGCTTTCTATGTCCCTGGATAAAGCATACGGGGAAGAAGCCGGCGTTCTGTCCTTTCGCAGGACGGTCAGGCTTCAGGAGGACGCCCTGATCCTGACGGACAGCGTGCGCCTTCAAAGCCCCGCGCCGGTGACCTGGGTGTTCATGCTCCGGAACCGGCCGGAGATCAGGGGATCGGAGATATTATCAGGAAAAATCAGCCTGCTGATCCCGGAAGGCATGAACTGCGGGACAGAGGAAATTCCCGTGGAAGACAGCCGGATGGCCCGCAGTTTTCCCGGCAGTCTCTGGCGCGTGACCGTGACCGATGCGCCGGCAGCTGAAACAGACAGGACGTTTACCGTCAGAAAGAGGGATTCCGATGCTTGACATTCAGAAAAACCCGCTGAAAACGAGACAGGATCTGGTACGGGCAGCTGTTTCGCTGATGAAACCGCTCCTCTCCTGCCTGACGCCTGAAAAATCCCGCATGATCGTGGGGGAAGGATCTGCCCATTATGCGGAGGATGTGGCCGGCATGGAGGGCTTTTCCCGCGTGCTGTGGGCCCTGGTGCCGATGCTGATCGGCAAATGCCCGGAGGCGGAACCTTTCTGGGCCCAGTGGCGGGAAGGCCTGATCCATGGGACCGATCCGGATCACGCAGGCTATTGGGGGGATATCCGGGATACTGATCAGCGGATGGTGGAAATGGCGGTCATCGGCATGGGCCTTTGCCTTGTGCCGGACCGTTTCTGGGATGAACTGCAGCCTGCGGAGCGGGACCATCTGTATGACTGGCTCAACCAGATCAACCTGCACGACATGCCCAAAAACAACTGGCGGTTTTTCCGCATCCTGGTCAACATCGGTTTCCTGCGCGTCGGACGTCCCGTCAACGAGGTGCGGATGAAGGAAGACCTCGATATGATGGAAAGCCATTACGTCGGCGACGGCTGGTATTTCGATTATCAGACCAAGCGGGACTATTATACGATCTGGGCGTTCCACTATTACAGCCTGGTTTACGCCGCCGCCATGCGGAAAGCCGATCCGGAGAGATGCGAACGGTTTATCGGCCGAGCGAAGCTGATCGCCCCGCGTTTTGCTTGCTGGTTTGACCGGGAAGGCCGGGCCCTGCCTTACGGCCGGAGTCTGACCTACCGCTTTGCGCAAAGCGCTTTCTGGTCTGCCATGGCGTTTGCAGGAGTGACTGAAGAGGGTCTTTCCTGGGGTGAAATCAAGGGCCTCCTGCTGCGGAACCTCCGCTTCTGGATGCGGATGCCAGTCTTTGACCGGGACGGCGTGCTGACCGTCGGATACGGCTATCCGAACCTCTGCGCGGCGGAAGGCTACAACGCGCCGGGCTCTCCCTACTGGGCTATGAAAACTTTCCTGGCGCTGGCTCTGCCGGAAAGCCATCCGTTCTGGCAGGCGGAAGAAAAGCCGTACGCACCGCCTGAAGTCTTCCTGGACGAACAGGTGCGCCTGCTGCTGACCCGCGACAAGGAGAACCGGCAGGTCGTCGCCTATACAGCCGGCAACCATGGCTGGGAGCACATGCATGAAGACGAAAAATACGAAAAGTTCGCCTACTCGACGCATTTTGCGTTCTCCGTCACCAAAGAATCCAATACCCTGAGCAAAGGCGCGTATGACTCCATGCTGGCGGTCAAACGGACCGGGCGCGATCTGTGGCATGTCCGCAGCGGATGCGAAAGCTTTTCGCTCAGCGAGAGCAGGGTCACCTGCATCTGGTCGCCGATGGAGGGCGTAAAGATCGAAACCACCGTGGCCCCGCTGGGCATGTGGCATATCCGGAAACATGTGATCGACGCAGACTGTGAAGCCGAGGCCGCGGAGGGCGCCTTCGCTGTTAAAAAGGATGGGCCCGGCGCACGGCCCTGCGACCGGATTGCCACATCCCTTTCAGAAAGCGGTCAGATGGCTGCCGCGCACGGTGTATACGGGTCCAGCGCGATTTTCGCAATTTCAGGCTATGAAAAAGGGGAAGTGATTCACGCCGAACCCAATACGAACCTGATGTATCCGCGGACAGTGATCCCGATGCTGCGCGCACAGATCCATCCCGGCCGTACGGTGCTGCTCTGCGCCGTATGGTCCGATCCGGAGGACCGCTGTCCCGATACGCTGCCGGAGGAGGTGCTGCGCTGTGCCCGGTCGTTATGAACAGGCGTTTGAGAAGCTGTGTGACAAATTCAGGTATTCCGCGCCGCTGGCCGCGAAAGAGGGCATCATTCCGTACAAAAGCGAACACGGCCGCTGGATTCCGTCGCCGTATGACGGAAACAGCTGGTGGACCGGAGGTTTCTGGCCGGCGCTGATGTGGCAGTTTTACGCGGCGACACGTGACGGAGCTTTTCTGAAAGAAGCCAGGCGGGTGGAAAGCCTGCTGACGGACGAATTCCGCGTGTTCGAAAAGCTCAACCATGACGTTGGGTTCATGTACCTGCTTTCCTGCGGGGCGGACTGGAAGCTGACCAGAAACGAACAGGCCCGGACGGACACCCTGCACGCCGCGAGCCTGCTGATGGGACGGTTCAACCCAAAGGGCTTTTTCCGTGCATGGAACGGGCCGGAAAGGGCCGGTTACGCCATCATTGACTGCATGATGAATCTGTCCCTGCTCTGGTGGGCCTCCCGCCGGACCGGAGACCCGCGCTTTGCCCATGCGGCCTGCATGCACGCGGATACCGCCATGCGGGAGTTCCTGAGGCCGGACGGTTCGGTGAGCCATATCATTGAGTTTGATCCGCAGACAGGAAGGCGGGTCCGGGAGCATCCTGGCCAGGGCTATGCCCTCGGGAGCCAGTGGAGCCGCGGCCAGGCCTGGGGCCTGTACGGGTTTACCCTGGCCTTTCTGAACGCCGGAGACGTGAGGTATCTCGAAGCTGCAAAAAAAATCGCCGCAAATTTTGCCGCCCACATCCGCCCCGACGGACTGACCGACTGCGATTTCTGCCAGCCGGATACCGAGGAGAGGATCGACAATATTGCCGGGGCGATCGCCGCCTGCGGGTTCCTGGAGCTTGAAAAGATTACAGGGGAACCGGGCTATGGGCAAACCGCCCGGAAACTGGTGGACGGACTGCTGGAACTCTGCTGCGACTGGACGAAGGAACGCTGCGGCGTGCTGACGCACTGCACTGCCAGCTATCACGACGACGGAGCGGGGAGGCACACCAACATCACCTACGGGGACTACTTCCTGACGGAAGCGCTGGCCCGCCTGAACGGGACGGATCCGATGCTGTGGCAGTGAGGGGGAAACGGAATGATTGTCATTCAGGTTCGCGACGCGGAGGGAAATCTGCTGGCTGCTGTGAGCCATGAAAAAGAGGCAATGCTCTGCGTCGACCGGAAGTATCAGCCGGGAGACAGGCTGGTCATCCGCGGGGCGGAGCGGCTTTTCGTGCAGATGGATCAGGCGCTTCCCGCCTGTGAAATCTATGCTCCGGACGGATGCATGGATTGGCCGGTTCCCTCCGGAGAAAACCGGCTCGCTTACGCGCCCGGCAGCTTCGGAGGTGCCCGCCACGTGATCACCGCCAGGGAAATGGAAGCGGATGAAATTGCCGCCGTCCGCAATGTCGCGCTGAACCCCGCCGACCTGCGTGGAGAAACCGACTTTTTCCCGCACTGTACCGCGAACGTGGAAACGAGGAACGAGGCCTGCTTCTGCGCCAGGAATGTGATCGACGGAATGCGGCTCAACAGTTTTCACGGGGAATGGCCCTACCAGAGCTGGGGTATCGGCGCGCGGGAAGACGCGTGGTGCATGCTGGATTTCGGCAGGGAAATCGAAACGGACCGGATGGCCCTGACCCTGCGTGCTGATTTCCCGCATGACGCTTACTGGACGGAAGGTCATGTCATCCTGTCGGACGGGGCGGATATCCGGTTTACCCTTCAGAAAACACGTGAGCGGCAGTATGTTTCCCTGGGTCCGCACAAGGTCCGCTGGATGCGGCTGGAGCGCCTGCGCAAGAGCGACGATCCTTCCGCCTTTCCCGCCCTGACGGAATGGGAAGTGTTCGGGCGCGGCTAAACAGAATCAAAAATCAAACAGAGTCCGGGAACGTGAATTCTCCCGGACTCTGTTTGATTATGCTGCCGTGCCAGTATTGTCAGTGCCGCTGCATCATGGAGGCAAGCTGGGCAAAATCGACCTGGTTCAGCGTGGCGATGACATCTTTCATCCGCTTCATGCCGAATTTCCTGAGGATGCTGTTGACCTGGCTTTTGATCGTCACCTCGGAGACAAAGCGGGTTTTTGCCACTTCTTTGTAGGTGTCCCCGTTGTAGATGCAGCACAGCACCTCAAACTCGCTGTTGGTCATTTTGGAGAGGATGTTCAGGGTATACAGGAGGCTCGCCTTTTCGTTCTTGATCCGCTGGAATTCAGTGACGATCTTGGCCGCCACATCGCTCCTGAGCTGCATCTGGTTGCGGTTGACGCTCTGGATGGAGGCGATGATCTTGGCGATGGAATCCGTTTTGACGATGAAATCAAGCGCTCCGCTGGAATAGGCCTGGAACAGCATCTCGTCGTCCGAATGGATGGTCAGCATGATGATCTTGCATTCTGGCAGGGAGTCGTGGATCACCTTTGCTGCATCGATCCCGGCTGTTTCCGTCTCCATCTGGATGTCCATCAGAATGATGTCCGGGCGCTTTTCCCTGGCGCATTCAACACATTCTTCTCCGCTGCTTACTTCGCCGATCACTTCGAAATCCGGTTCCCGGTTCAGCACGCTGCGGAAATAACTGCGGATTTCGGTGCTGTCGTCCGCCAGTAAAATACGGATCATGGCTTACCTCCTTTTGCTGGAACGCGGCAGCAGGATCTCCACCTGCGTGAACTGATGCTGACGGCTGCGGATGTGCATCTGGCCGTAATGGGCGCGGACCACGCTGTAAACATAGGACAGGCCGATTCCCCAGCTGTTTTTCTTGTTCTTGGTGGAAACGCGTGGCTGCACGACCTTGTGCAGGATATTGGCCGGAATGCCGCACCCGTTGTCCCATACGGACAGATAAACCCAGCTGCGGCTGGTATATACGGTCAGCCGGATCATGGGTGTTTCCGGTTTTTCGGTGCTCAGGGCGTCCAGGGAATTGCTCAGCAGGTTGGCGATGGCATGGGTCATATGATACATGTCGAAAAACAGCGGCAGGGTATCGGACGGGTAATTCCGATCCACCCGGACATCGGACGGAATCCGCTGGCTGGCAATCGCCGCTTCCATGGCGGCGATCAGATCGCTGCGCAGGGCTTTGACGTTCATATCGTGAACGTTGTTCAGCGTGCCGGTGAGGGAATCCATATTCTCTCCGCAAAAGTCCAGCACAGAACGGAGCTTTTCTTCCCGTGCGGCTTCGTCTTTTTCCTCCAGCGCCTCCTGGATGAGGATCTGGATGGTGAACAGCAGGTTTTTTTCGCTGTGCATCACATTCCGTACGTTGGCATACAGAGCATCCAGGTTTTTGCGGATCCCCCTGGATTTGAAAAAGCTGAGGATATAGTCGGCGTGCAGCCGCATCAGGACAATCAGCGCTGCGATCAGCAGGACGAAAGTGATGGCAGGCAGGACCGACGTATAAAAAACCGGCAGCTGTGTGGGCAGGGTGAAGCGCCAGAAGCCGTATTGAAGGGCGTCTGAACAGGAAGGGCGGAACAGCCCGGTAAAGAACAGGATGAAGAAACTGATGTTCAGCACCAGCAGCGGCCCGGCCAGGCGCAGCAGGAAGCCGGACAGGAAGGTCATCCGGCCTTTTCGGTAATTGATCAGCAGGAAGAGAACGGGCCAGAGTAGATAGAGCAGCGTGCCGGCAGTCATCAGGGTATTCAGCGTTCGGAGGATGGATTCAATCCCCTGGGCGGGGCCGGCGTGAAACCGTCGGAAGAAGGAAAATGCCGTCTGCGGGTGATAGAACAGGCAAAAGATCACCGGGAAACTGATCATCAGCGCATACCGGATGACCGTGCGTTTGACCGGCGCTTTTTCATCCAGCCGCACACTGCTGCTGAAGGAAAGCACGAACAGGTCCAGTACGATAAAATAAGCCGCTATGCTGGCGTTCCGGATGATCATCAGGGAGGAAAGGGGAATGCGCGCCCGGTCGCGGAACAGGTCGTACAGCCTGGTTTCCAGCGGACGGACGAGATTCTGCGCGGGGACCAGGTAATTGCTGCTCTTCGCGACCTCAATGGTCAGCGTGAACATGGAAACCGCCATGGCGGCGGCCAGACAGGCAAACAGGACATAGTATTTATTCCGCCACCCGCAGACAAGCAGCAGCAGCATGAATACCAGCAGCAGCAGGATGGTCAGCGACATGGGAAAACGGCCTCCCGTTCCCGAAACCGGGAAATAAAATACAGATTTTTACCCATTATTATTTTACAGGATATCCTGATTTTGACAAGGTGGAAATTATATCCAACTTTCTCTCCTTCTCTGAAGCGGAACAGGGCTGTAGTCGCAGAAAAAATCCACCTTGTTCGGATCCGGATTTCATGAAATAATACAGTCAGATACAACGTTTTCCAACATATTATTTTGAAACCAAAAAGGAGGAGAATCACATGAAAAAGATCCTTGCTTCCCTGCTGGCCCTGACGATGCTGCTGGGCCTGTGCGCGTTCACCGCGTACGCGGACGACGTGGTTACGATCACCGTCTGGTCTGACAATGCCCATGAAAAGGAACTCCGCGTCAAACAGGTTGAGGAATTCAATGAGACCATCGGCAAGGAAAACGGCATTTTCGTGGAATACACCGTGTACGGCGACAATTACTCCGACTCCATCAAAATCGCCGCCCGTACGGACGAAGCGCCGGACATGTTCCGCGCAGATACCAAGTGGATGCAGGACTTCGTGGACGCCGGCTATGTGGTGCCGCTGAGCAGCTTCCCCGGCAGCGAAGAACTGGTTGCCCGGTATGACGGTCTGCTGGCCAAGCAGTACCATATTTTCAACGGCGAAGTATATACCCTGCCCTACAACCTGACCACCTACAAATTCGTCGTCAACGTGGACCTGTTCAAGGCTGCCGGCCTGGAAGTGCCCTATGACGGCTGGACCTGGGCGCAGGTCAGGGAATATGCCAAAAAGATCACCGACGTCAGCGCCGGCAAGGCGTACGGCTTCGGCCTGTCCCTCAAGTCCGCCTGGACGCTCTCCAGCTACATCACGATGCCGGCCGGCTGCAACATCGGCCACTACGGCTATGACTGGAACGGCGGCAAATTCAATTTCGCCGCCCTGACCTCCATCATCGAAGAAGTGTACGGGATGGCGCAGGTCGACGGCAGCGTGTTCCCGGGCTTTGAAGGTCTGGACGGCGACGGCGTGCGCGCACAGTTCTCTGAAGGCCGCATCGGCATCATGGGCGCCGCCAGCTTTGACGCCGCCGTTTACAACGAGCAGTTCCCCGCCAAGTGCGAGTGGGCCGTCGTGCCGGAACCTGCCATCTCTGAAGAAGGCCATCCCTACAAGGAATTTGTCCAGCCGACCCAGCTGCTGGTCATGGGCAAGAAGGCACTGGAGCATCCCGAAAAAGCGCTGATGGTATTCGATTACTTCTACAGCGACGCGTGCGCCGCCGCCATGTATGAGCAGGGCCTCTATGTGCCGATCCGTCAGCAGGCCATTGATCTGGCCACCAAGCAGCCGGACGCCAAGGGCTTTGCCGAATTCGCCAACATCGAGCAGAAGCTCGTGATGAGCGCGATGCCCGATACCCTGATCTCCATCGAAGGACCTGCCTACCGCGAAGTGATCATCAACCTGCTTTCCGGCCAGGCCGGCAGCGACATCCGCGCCGCGCTGGAAGACTGCGACGCCCGCTACAACAAGGCGCTGGAAGCCCTGACGGCGGAACAGCTGGAGCTGTTCAAGCTGCCCGAAGGCACCCAGGTGGAACGGGCCAAGTAATTATCCGGTCTGTACAGGGGGCTGTTGCAGGATATCACTGCAGCAGCCCTTTTCCGAGATATCAAGGAGGAAGAGCCATGCATATTGTCCTTCCGCAAAGGCAGATTCCGGTCCGGGATCATGCGCAGGTGCTTGTCGTGGGCGGAGGACCCGCGGGGGTAGCGGCGGCCGCCGCGGCGGCCCGGATGGGATTTCGCACCATGCTGCTGGAAAAACGCGGCTTTCTGGGCGGCAACGTGACCGCGTGCTATGTGGAAACCTGCAATTACTTTATGCGGGGCACCGGCTTTTCCCCGCAGGGCATCGCCAGGGAAATTGAGGAGACCTATGACAGCGAGTATCCCAGCGATGATATGCGTCCGGACGCTCCGCACCGGTTTCACAGTGAGCATCTCAAGGTTTTCCTGGACGATTTCCTGCGCCGGGAGGGCGTTCTGGTCAAGCTGCACGCTTTTGTCAACGAGGTATCAGTTCGCGACGGACGGATTGAAGCGGTCGTGATCCAGACCAAACAGGGGCCGCAGGCCGTGCAGACAGACATGGTGATCGACTGCAGCGGGGACGGAGATGCGGCAGCCGCCGCAGGCGTGCCCTTTGATCAGGGCAGGGATACGGACCACGCCTGCCAGCCCGGTACGGTGAGCCTGCGCCTGGCAGGCGCGGATACCGGGAAGCTGCTGGCGGAAGGGGACGGCCTGAAAGAACTGAGCCGGCGTTTCAACATCGAATACCGGGCCGGGCAGACAGGCCTTCCATGCTTCCGGCAAGACCTTCCCTTCGGCCGGCTGACGGAAGCGGGGATAGTTTCCTATGTCAACTACGCCTGTTCCTACGGGATCGATCCGACGGACGTGGATGATCTGACGCGTGGGGAGCAGGAGTGCCGCCGTTTTATCCTCGATATTTACCGGTATATGAAAGCCAATTATCCCGGGTTTGAAAAAACGGAAATCGCTTCCATGTCGCCTGAGATCGGCTTCCGGGACAGCCGGCGGATCCGCGGACTGTACAGGCTGACCATTGATGACATGGAGGAACAGAAGCATTTTGACGACTGCATCGCCGTCTATCCGCGCTTTTATGATATGCTGACCCCTGATCCCGCCATGCTGCAGGCGGGGGACGGGAACGTCGCAGGCCGGGGCTATCACGGCCATATCTACGAGCCCATCGTTGGCCGGCGGGTGTTTGAAGTGCCGTACCGTTCGCTCGTGCCGGAATCCATCGACAACTTGCTGGTCGCAGGCCGCTGCATCAGCGCGGACCATGTGGCCGAAAGCGGGGTGCGGGCGATTTCCCTCTGCGCGATGACCGGCCAGGCTGCCGGCACCGCCGCGGCCCTTTCCCTGAGGGATCACTGCCCGCCGGTGCTTGCGCCGGTTCAGGAACTGCAGGAGCGGCTGCGCCGGGACGGCTTTGTCTTTTCAAATCAACAGAAAGGAGGCGCGTAACGCATGTCTGCTCTGCCTGAACGTCCGCGCCGTCGTCTGTCCGTCCGCAGCGACAATGTGCAGGCGGTGCTGATGCTGCTGCCCATGCTCTGCGGCTTTGCGCTGTTTACGTACGGCCCCATCCTGTATATCCTGCGTTTCTGCCTGTATAGAGCCAACGATTTCAGGGCCACCTATATCGGCTTTGACAATTTCGCCCGCCTTTTCACCCGGGACGGCGCATTCTGGGACGCGATGCTGAACACTGTGATCCTGTCCGCCGGAAAGCTCGTTATCGAGATCCCGCTGGCCATGTTCCTGGCGGTCCTGCTGAACCGCGGGCTCAAAGGCACTGGCTTTTTCCGTACCACCCTGTTCCTGCCCGCCATCACTTCCACCGCCATCGTCGGCCTGGTTTTTTCGCTGATGTTTGCCAGCTTTGACGGGATCGTCAACAACATCCTGCAGTCCCTGGGCTTTATTTCGCGTCCGATTAACTGGATGGGCAACAAGTGGACGGCGCTGGAAATGCTGGGCATCGCCTCCATCTGGAACAATTTCCCGATCAATATGATCTATTTCCTGATGGCTCTGCAGTCGATTCCCAAGGAAATCTACGAGTGCGCCGAGCTGGACGGGGTCACCCCCTGGAAGCGTTTCTGGAAGATCACCCTGCCGATGATCGCCCCGATCGCCCAGGTGGTCGTGCTGATGGCGATCGTGGGATCCCTCAAGGTATCCGACCTGGTGCTGGCTTCCACCAACGGCGCGCCCGGCGGAAAGACCGAGGTGATCATGACCTACGTGTTCAAATATTTCTTCGGCTATTCCGGCCGGTCGGTTGAAATCGGCTACGCTTCCGCCATGTCGGTGGTGACGGGGATCTTCCTGGCGATCGTCTCGCTGATCTACATGAAGGTCACCAACAAAATGAATCAGGTGTACTGAGAAAGGGGGAAAAACAGACATGACCATGACCGTCCGAAAACGGCTGACTGCGGCGCTGACCTATCTGGTGCTGGGCGTCCTCTTCATCTTTGTGATTTTCCCGATCTTTTACACCTTCATGGGGTCTTTCAAGAGCAACCAGGAGCTGCTGACCTCCGGCAGCACAATCATCCCGCACAGGTTTGTGCTGGATAATTACAAACAGGCCTGGAGCCTGGCCAACTTCGAGCAGTACACCTGGAACAGCGTATACATGTCTTTCTTCATCGTGCTGGGTACCATCATCACCAGCACGGTGTCCGGATACTGCTTTGAACGGGGAAAATTCAGGGGAAAGAACACGATCTTCGCGGTCGTCGTTTCTTCAATGTTCGTTTCCCTGGGCAGCCTGACACTCTATCCCACGGTGATGATCGCCAAGTGGTTCGGCATCAATAAATCCCTCTGGGGCGTGATCCTGATCCGCGTGCTGGGCATGAACGTGACCAACCTGTTTATCACCCGTACTTATATCCGCACCCTTTCCACAGAGATCGACGAGGCGGCCAAGATTGACGGCTGCTCCTTTTTCAGCACCTTTGTGCATATCATCTTCCCGCTCCTCAAGCCGCTGATCGCCACCATTGCGATTCTTGAGTTCCGGCACAGCTGGAACGATTATATGATGCCCATGGTGTTCACCATGTCAAAGCCCGAGCGCATGCCGCTGGTGGTCGGCGTCATCAGCCTGAAGAGTTCCGGCGAGGCGGCGTCTTCCTGGAACCTGATGCTGGCCGGTACGGCCATTTCCATGATCCCGATGATCGTGGTCTATATGATCTTCAACCGTTACTTTATTGAAGGGATGACGGCGGGCGCCGTCAAGGGATGATGGCCATGATGGATTTTTCCGCTTCCCCGGCGGCGGCTTTCGGCCGGGCGCAGTTGACAAAAGCCTGCGAAAAAACAGGCGTATCAATCGAATACACTCTTGCTTCGAACCCGGAGCTTCCCGCGCAGTGCTATGAACTCCGGAAGGAAGGGGAGTGCTTCTGCCTCTCAGCCGGAGACGAGGAATGCGCCCTGCACGCTTTGCTGGACCTGGCGGACAGCCTGGAGGCACACGGCGGCGTTCCGGCGCTTCCGGAGGGGCGGCATACCCCGTACATCCTGAACCGGGGGATCAAGCTGAACGTCCCGCTGGATGCCCGGACGCCCAGCTATACCGACTGCGGTGACAGCGCCCAGGACAATATTGCCTTCATGTGGGAAGAGAGCTTCTGGCAGGGCCTGCTGGACCGGATGGCCCTGCAGCGCTACAACACCCTGACGCTGTGGAACCTCTGCCCGTTCCCGGTCATGGTGCGGGTGCCGGAATATCCGGACGCCGCCCTGGATGATGTGATGATCTCCTCCTTTATGGCGGGCGGGACGTCCCGGGCGCTGCATTTTTACACGCCTGAAATGAAAGAGAACCTGGTCTGCATCCGCAGGATGACCATCGACGAAAAAACGGCCTTCTGGCACAGGGTGTTCCGCTATGCGGCCGACCGCTGCATCAGGGTGTATATTTTTACCTGGAATCTGTATCTCTACGGCCTGGAAGACAGCGGTTATGCTTTATCGGAACGTGCCGATGACCCGGAGACGCAGCGCTATATCCGCTGCAGTGTCAAAGCCCTGCTCAGGGAATATCCGACCCTGGCGGGCATCGGCGTGACGGCGGGGGAAAACCTCTGCGCCGAATGGACGGAAACCCAGGACATGCACTGGGTGCGCGATACGTACGGCCGAGCGGTGGAAGAAGTGCTGGCAGAGGATCTCGGGCGGGACCTGACCCTCATCTGCCGGACGCATCAGACGACCCTGCCGCTGCTTTCCGAAGCTTTCGCGGACTTCAAAGGAAGGCTGGAATTGAGCAGCAAATATGCCATGGCCCACATGACGGCGGCGGAGAAACCGCATTTTTCGGATGAACTGCTGCGTCAGAAGAAACCGGGCATGGGTGTCTGGCTGACGCTCCGGCAGGACGAGTTCTATCTGTTCCCCTGGGCGGACGACGATTTCCTGACTT
The DNA here is from genome assembly GCA_045113695.1 of Christensenellales bacterium. GTDB lineage: Bacteria > Bacillota > Clostridia > Christensenellales > Aristaeellaceae > UBA4246. The sequence continues at coordinate 16,361 of JBGUJG010000033.1, read as the reverse complement.
CCTTCATTCGTCAGCTGCCCATGGATGACCTGCGCGGGTTCTATCTCGGCTCCGACGGGATGATCTGGGGGATCGAGAACCAGAGCCGCAGCCGGGAAATCCGGAACCGCTACTGGGTGGACAAACACTTTTACTTCTTTGCCCTGGTCGGCCGCCTGGGATACCGGGCCGAGGTGGACAACGCGGAGCGCAGGCTGCTGATGGACAGGCTGGCCCCGGGCTTTCCAGCGGAACCGCTGCTCCGGAAATACCGAAGCGCGTCCCATGCCGTGCGCCTGGTGAGCCTGGCGCACTGGCGGCATTATGATTTCCAGTGGTATCCGGAAGCCTGCTGCTGCCTGAATGAGCCGGATACGACCACCGTATTCATGAACCTGAATGAATTCATGCGCTGCGGGGCCTGCCCGTCCGCCGGCACCGCGTCGGTCAGGGAAACGGCTTTGGGCCTCACGGAGGGAAAGAGATCGACCCTGGACATCGCGGATGAAATGCTGCGCCAGGCGGACCTGGCAGACGCAGTTGTTCTGCCGGAAGGGACGACCGCCGGGGAGCGGGAGCTTCGGGCAGACCTTGCGCGGATCACCCACCTGGCCAGGTATTACTCGTTGAAGCTGAAGGCGGCCGTGCTGCTGCTGCGGGGTGAACAGGAAGAAGCGGCTGAGAACATGCAGGAGGCGGCGGATCACTGGCGGACCTATGCCGATGAAACCGCCCGGTGGTACCGTCCGCAGCGGCTCAGCCGGCTGCGCGGCGTTGTGAGCCCGGATATGTGGACAGCCCGGGCGGAACGGGATGTATGGATCTGTCAGGACGGGAGGAATCAGAATGTTTGCATTGACGAATGAATCGGGCGGGCGTATCATTACGGTATCCCTGCAGCGGGGGGAAAAGCTGCTGGAGGGCATCGAGGAAGCGATCCGGGAAAACGGGATCCGCGATGCCGTCGTCCTTTCCTGTATCGGCACCCTGTCATCCATGACCTGGCACCGGGTCACCACCCTGGACGAAAAGCCGAAAGAAGAGTATCCGTCGATTGCCGGGCCGATCGAACTGTGCGCTCTGCAGGGCTCCGTCGTCGACGGAAAACCGCATTTTCATATCGTCTGCTCGGACAGCCGGGGGACCTATGCCGGCCATCTGGAACCGGGCTGCGAGGTGCTCTATCTGGCGGAAGTGGTTCTCCTGGAACTGAAAGGAAAGCCGCTTCGCCGTGTCAGGAATGAAAACGGGCTGAACCTGCTGGCCAAGGATTAAAAGGAGGATGACAGGATGAACAGGGAAGAACTGATTCGGGAAATCCGCAAATACCGCTGCGCCGATCTGTCCGACGCGATGGACGCGCTGGGCCTGGTGGACAGGGGAACCATGAACGAAAAAATGCGTCCCCTGCGGCCGGGCATCGAGTTCAAGGGATACGCGTTCACCGTCAGGCTCCTGCGCAAGCAGGATGCGGTCAAAGCCTGTTCCACCATTGAGGAATGGCGGGAAGAGCTTGGCAAAGGCTGCAACGATATCTACCGCTTTGTGGACCAGATCACGCCGGAAACCGCCAAAGACATGGTGGTCGTCATCGATATGGACGGTGTCCGCGGCGGCGTCTGGGGCAGCGAGATCGCGATGAATACGATGATCCGCGGTATCAGCGGCGCCGTCATCGACGGCGGATGCCGGGACAGCTATGAGACCAACCTGGAGGGCGCGAACGTCTGCTGTACCTGCCGCACCTTCACCCATGCCTATGGGCGGGTCACTTTCGGCGGCACGAACATCCCGGTCAACTGTGCCGGCGTCCAGGTAAAGCCGGGGGACATCGTCTGCGCCGACGACGACGGCGTCCTCGTGATCCCCTTCGAACGGGCGGAGGATGTGATCCAGTTTGCTCGGATGCAGCTGGAGGACGACATCAAGACCCGCGGCGATCACTATCAGAAGCTGGGCTTTGCGCAGGACGACACCCTGCGCCGGCTGGACTGACGGGTTTCGGATAAACGCGGATTTGCCTGAACACGATGAAAAACAAGGAGGAAGATCGATATGAAAATCAGTCTGTTGGAGCCCCTCGGCGTCAGCGAGGACCTGATCCGGGAACTGTCAGCCCCGATCGTTGAAAGGGGCCATGAGTTTGTCTACTATCCGGTTAAAACCACCGATCCGGAAGAACTCAAAAAGCGCAGCGCAGGCAGCGAGGTGGTCATGATTGCCAACAACCCGTATCCCAATGACGTGGTGCTCGCTGCGGACAGCCTGAAGCTGCTGAACGTGGCCTTTACCGGCATCGACCATGTCGGCCTGAACGCCTGCAGGCAGAAGGGCGTGACGGTCTGCAACGCCGCCAACTATTCCAATGAAACCGTGGCGGAGCTGGTCATCGGCATGACCATCAGCCTGCTGCGCAAAATCAGCGAGGGCGACGCCAGGGTCCGCAGCGGCGGCACCAGCGCGGGCTTGGCCGGCCGGGAGATCGCCGGCCGCACGGTGGGCATCATCGGCACCGGCCGCATCGGCATGATCACGGCCAAACTCTTCCTGGCCTTCGGCGCCAAAGTGATCGCTTACTCCAGAAGCGTGAAACCGGAAGCGGAGGCCCTCGGCATCGAATATGTGAGCCTGGAAGACCTGATGCGCCGCAGCGACATCATTTCCCTCCATACGCCCAACAATGCGACCACCCGCGGAATGATCACCCGGGAGCTGTTCGCGCTGATGAAGCCGACTGCTCTGTTCATCAACTGCGCCCGCGGCCCGATCATCGACGACGAAGCCCTGGCGGATGCCCTGAATGAAGGCCGCATCGCCGGCGCCGGGATCGACGTATTCGACATGGAGCCGCCGCTTCCCGCTGACCAGCCGCTGCTCAATGCCAAAAACTGCCTGCTGACGCCCCATGTCGCCTTCCTGTCGGAGGAAGCCATGGTCCGCCGCGCCCATATCGCCTTCGGCAACACGATGGCCTATCTGGACGGGAAGCCGGAAAACGTCTGCCAGCTGCTGTAAACCAATGTTCTGCTCCGTCTGCGCGAGGTTTTGTGCCCCGGCAGCCGGAGCCGTATGTCATAAGGAGGGTCTCAGGATGCGTGAATCCATCCATCGCTATTTCCGGGTAGGCGTCATCCAGTGGATGAGCTATCCCTGGCTGTCTCCCATGGAATCGCTCAAAAAAATTTGCCGGGACGATTATTTCGACGCCATTGAGGTAAAAGGCTGGGGAGAGCTGGACGGCCAGGGCAGGCAGCTGCTGGAGCAGAGCCATCTGAAGGTGTGCTTCGGGGCGCAGCCGCACCTGCTCGGCCCGAAGCTCAACCCAAACGCCCTGGACGAAGCGGCCCGGCAGCAGGCGGAAGACGCCCTGACCGCCGCCGTGGACGAGGCGGAATACCTGGGCGCCGGCGGGATCGCTTTCCTGGCCGGGAAATGGCAGCCGGAAACGAAAGATCAGGCTTATGCCCAGCTGCTCAAAACCACCAGGAACGTCTGTGACTACGCCGGGAAAAAGGGGATGTCTGTCGAACTGGAAGTGTTTGACTACGATATGGACAAGGCTGCCCTGATCGGCCCTGCCCCGCTGGCCGCCCGTTTCGCCGCCGATATGCGGATGACGCACGCCAACTTCGGCCTTCTGGTCGACCTGAGCCATTTCCCGACCACGTATGAGACCAGCCGTTTCGTGATCCAGACCCTGAGGCCCTACATCACCCACCTGCATTTCGGCAACGCCGTGGTGGAAAAAGGGCAGGATGCCTACGGCGACCTTCACCCGAGGCTCGGCTTTCCCCACAGCGCCAACGATACGGAAGAACTGCTGGACTATCTTCGCGTGCTCCGGGAAGAGGGCTTTTTCCGTCCGCAGGATCCCCTGGTGCTTTCCATGGAAGTATCGACCCGTCCCGGGGAGGATGAAGAGATCGTCCTGGCCAACACCAAGCGGGTGCTGAACCGCGCCTGGGCGCTGCTGGAGGACTGACAGCCGCTTGCCGGGCGACCAATGGGGATGATAAAATACGGGCCTTCCGAACCGGATTCCGGCGGAAGGCCCATTCTGTCCGTGCGGCCCGGGTGATCCGGAATCAATGGATCACGGCGGCCGGACAGTACCGATCACGGGGGAGAAGTATGAAACAGTATATCGTCGACGCTTTCACGGACAGGCCGTTTGCCGGCAACCCGGCCGCCGTCTGCGTGATGGACCGCTGGCCGGAAGACCGCTCCATGATGCTTCTGGCCATGGAAAATAACCTTTCGGAAACGGCTTTCCTGGTGAAGGAAGGGGACCGTTACCGCCTGCGCTGGTTTACCCCCGGAACGGAAGTGGAGCTGTGCGGCCACGCGACGCTCGCCGCCGCTTATGTCGTGATGAACCATGTTATGCCGGCGCTTTCATCCGTTTCCTTTGAAACCCTCAGCGGCACGCTGACTGTCAGACGCATCGGAGAGCTCTATGAGATGGATTTTCCGGCCTTTGACCTTCTGGAAATCCCGGTGACCGACGCGATGGAGCGGGCGTTCGGCGTCCGTCCTGTCCGGGCCGTCCTGGGGCTGGACCTGGTCTGTGTGTTCGCTTCGGAAGAACAGGTGCGCCTGATGAAGCCGGATCAGATCCTGCTCACCGCCCTTCCGGGACGGATCCAGAACGCGACCGCGCGGGGGAAGGAGACGGACTGCGTGTCCCGCAGCTTCTGCCCGAAGCTCATGATCCCGGAGGACCCGGTCTGCGGCTCCGCCCACTGCCAGATCGCCGCTTTCTGGGCCGGGGAACTGGGCAAAAGCGAAATACTTGCATATCAGGCTTCGCGCCGCGGCGGATTCCTGCACTGCAGGCTCACGAAAAACGGCCGGATTGCCATCAGCGGCGCGGCGGCCCTGGTGGCGGTTTCAGAAATCGCGGCGAAGCTTTAACCAAAAGGAAAACCGCGATTTCTCGCGGTTTTCCTTTTGGTCTGGGTGGAGAGATTTGAACTTTACGATCTTTTGGTGAAAACGCCGTGATATAGACGTTTGCGGTTTGGGCGTGTGCAGTTTCGTGTGATGTGATCGTACCCGTGTCAGTGAGCGGCTTATAATTCCCGTGTCAGCAGCACAACGTGCTGCGTACCCTGAACGATGTGAAGGGGCTCACGCATCCTGAGCCCGCGAAGGATCTTACCGGAAAAAGGCGTTAATGGAATCCGTGATCTGCTGGTCCTTGGATTGCATGACGTGCTGATAAACCTGTTTGGTCATGGCGGGGGTGGCGTGGCCCATGCGCTGCATGATGTATTTGTCCGGGACTCCAAGGGACAGGAGGACGGAATCGTAATAGTGGCGGAGAGAATGGAAACGGTAGGGCATGCCGAGGGATGTCATCATGCGTTCAAAGCGGCGGGTGATGGCATCCGTGGTCAGGGGAATGATCAGGTCATCGTCGGCGGCTTCGCCTGGACGAGTCAGGTATTTTTTGGCAATGGGCGGGATTTCGACGGTGCGGATGCCGGCATTGCTCTTGGGGGCGTGGAGGACCCAGATCTTCTCGTCGGTTTTGATGTAACCCTTGTTGATCCGCAGGGCGGAGCCCTGCACGTCGGACCAGGTGAGGGCGGAGATCTCTCCGCGCCGGAGGCCCATGCTGGAGGCAATGACCAGGACAGGGCGAAAAACATCATCGGCCGCGTCGATCATGCGGGCGACGTCTTCCGGGGTGGGGATGGTGATCTCGTGGGGGATGCGGCGGGGCAGGTGGACGTGGTACGCCTGATCCGGGGCGTAGAGGGCAAGGGTGGCAGTGAGCAGGCCGTAGACGCAGGAGACGGTCTTCGGGCTCTTCTCTGCGGCAATGGTGTTCAGGTAGGACTGGATCTGCGCGGAGGTCAGGCGGCGCAGCGGGGTGGAGGCGATCGCAGCGTAATAGGTGCGGGCGAGGGACTTGTACTTCTGAACCGTGGACGGGGACAGGATGGCCGACTTGGCTTCGATATAGGCACTGATCGCTTCGGCGACGGTGTAATCTTCCGGGCGGGCGGAGCGCTGCAGCTGCCACTGGGCGGCCAGGTACTCCGCCTCTTTTTTTGTTGGGGCAGTGAATGACTCGCGGATCGGCTTGCCGTCCAGGGCCTTGCCGGCGTAGACCTGGACGCGCCAGGATCCGGAGGGGAGTTTCTTTGCCTTGGGCATGTTGATCACTCCTTATAGTTTTCCATATAAGTGCCGAGATCGGCGGGGGTGGGGGACGTGTGGAGGTACTGGCGGCAGGCGGCGAGGTTTACGGCATTCGCACAGGATCGAGATGCCTGAGGTAATTCTTGCGGAGAGCCTGCTTGCTGCCAAAGAAGAGTGATTCAGATTTGTTCAGATTTCCGTTTTTGGCTTTTGCCCTGATCAGTTCCATAGTGCAGCAGAGGTCCGCGATCTGGAAAAGACGGTAGTTTGATGGCTCAACCTTCCTGAATTCTATATTGTGGAACAGGATGGTGAACACGGTCACGATGATGCGCGTCAGTTCAACCTGGCCTTTGTCATAATAGACAATGATTTTATCAAAAGAATTGAAAAAAGCCTGATGTGAAGTGATGAAATGATACAATTTGCCGCTTAAGGAAGCGGTCAGGCCGACGACGTCGGTTTCTTTGCGTTTTTCAACGGTGATTGTGGAATAATGAACAGGGGCCGCGCGCAGGTAAGTGAAGAGATAGCCGAGCAGTTTCCGGCGTGTGACGAGGTTCATGGCGTGGTAGTCAATTTCACCACGGATCAGCGGCATGGTATGGAAACAATGGTCAGGAAGCCCGGCATACGAAAGCTGCATGTCCAGGTGATTGTTCATCTGATCAATGGATTCTGACTGATCGTGCAAAACCAGAGAAAAGATATAGTAGGGCGCATGCGGTTCGAAGGCGCCGAAGTCTCCGGATTCGTCGATGAAGACGCTTAAGATCTTTTCCATATTCACTCCAAACAAAAATGGCGAGGAACATCCCCGCCGTGTGGTGGACCCGGTCCTTTCGGACAGCCCATGCTTGACATTATAATACAATGGCGGGATGAATAAAGTCAAGAGGTTTTATAAAATTAACAATTTCAGGCAGGACAGGACGATCAGGTTGCAGTGTTTGGTGTATCTTTTTGATATGCGGGATTCGATGAGGCGGAGGCGACGGCTGCGCGGATAAAGGTGCGGCCGTCTTCATTCAGGGAACGGTAGGAGGATAAAAGGGAATGCTCGTCAGGGGTCAGGGTATCAGCGGATGATGCGGGACCGGGCTGATGGAGGAAACTGGTTACTTTGGTAAAGGATACCTTTTCCTGAGGAACATCAAAACCCATAAGCCAAGCTTCAGATACGCCAAGAGCATTGCTGAGGATCGTTAGTTTCCATTGGCTTGGACGTACAGAACCTTTCAAGTACTGGCTCATGTCACTTTTTGTCAGTTTTAAATTGTACTGTTCACAGTAAGGCTGAGCTAAACGAATAATGTCAATTGCTTTCAAGCCTTTAATTGTCATGATTTCTTTCAGACGATCAGCAGTGGTTTTTTGCAAATGAATCACCTCATGATGAAGGATATCACGAAAAGAACAAAAGTTCAAGATAAAAGTTTAAAAAATTTGAACAAACGGTGTTGACAAAATCGAAGATACGATGTATGATACAGAAAAGTTCAATATTGAACTTCAGAAAGGAGTGCTAAGATGAATTACAATTATTCAAAACTGGATGGGAGGATAACGGAGAAGTGCGGAAACCGTGGGAATTTTGCGAGTAAAATTAACCTGTCGGAAAGATCGGTTTCTCTGAAAATGAATAATGTACGGGGCTGGAAACAAGCGGAGATCGTAAGCGCATGTAATGTGCTCGATATTCCGCATGAGGATATACCAGCCTATTTTTTTACTGAGAAAGTTCAAAATTGAACTTTTGTGAAAGGAAGGAAAGGAACATGACCATCACATTCGGAGACAGGAAGCTGGAGATCCGGGGAGAACTTCTGAGAGCAAAAAGGCGAATCGAAAAAACCGGCGCGGAGGTGAAGTACCGCGCCGAGAAGGTGGAAGAAGGACATTACAGGATATTCGTTTATGTGTTTGCCGGGGGAACGGACACGATGTCCAGGTCACAGACATCATGCTCGACCAATGGGGAAGCGTTCAAACGAGCATAGACCTGCACGAAAGCATCCAGGTCATCCTGAGCCTCGTTGTAACTGAAACCGATGTAGCGGGCATCCAGTTTTTTCAGCTTACGAACGACGGCTTCCAGATCATCGAAAGAGAACCAAAGCATATCAGGCATATGAAACCCTCCTTTCAGAGAAAGGATAACACAGGAAAGACGGATTTGACAATATGGAAAGGGAGGAAGAGATGATTGAATGGATGCTATCGTATCTCAGGAGGATGACGTACGAGCAGAAGCGGGAACTGGCCAGGGCATTCCTCGCGCCGTCCCAGATCATGTTTAAGCTGATGGAAAGAGAGAACATCACCGTGCGGGTGGTTGACGAGTTTATTCAGAGTCTGGAAAAGATGAGTAAGGAGGGACAACATGGCCAGGTGGACGCAGCACTCGATCAGGATCTACGGGAAGTACGGTGAGAAGACGATCGTCTACAAAGCGCCGGGCATCGATGCTTGGATCGAGAGCAGGAAGAAGGTTGTACCGCACGCCAACGGCGCAGGGGTGTGGATGCACACCACCTATTTCGTGGTACAGCCGGACGGGAGCGAAAAGGAATACTGGAAGTTGAGCGACGCGAAAGCGGCTGCGGAGAAGGGCGCTGATTGACATGATCCAGTTCTGCGCCTACTGCGGGAAAGCGTTTCAGGTATTCGGCGGGGTGTGGGGATACGCCTACGGCGGGCTGTACACCTGCAGCTATAAGTGCATGCGGGCCATGAAGGAGGAGGACAGCGTGACCGAAGAACAGAAGCGGATCGTGGACGAGCTGGAGGGAAAGGGCCTGACGGCCCGGGAGATCGCGGCGAAGGCCGGCGTCAATCCGCAGAACGTGTTTGATTACAGGAGAAGGAAGAAGCTGAAGGCAGCGGCAGGAAATGAGGGAGATCCTTCGCGGGAAGACCCTTCGCAGGCTCAGGGTGCGCTCGCTAAGCGCTCGCTGACACGGGAAGGATTCGCTCCTCAGGATGACAGGAAGAAGTCTGAAGAGAGAGCGAAGGAAGAAACGCCGGAAGCAAAAGCCCCGCGGGAGACGATGGCGGACAGATATAAGTACGGGTGGATGTGCCCGATGTGCAGGATGGTATGGAGCCCGTGGATCTCCGCGTGCAACTGCCAGAGGAAAGAAGAAGTGGGGGTAAGCGTATGAGCGAAACGGAACAGGCAATGGTGATCGAGCGGATGACGCAGCTGGAGGAGAATGACAGGGCCTTTATTATGGGCGTGATCGACGGGCTGGCGGCAAAGCAGGAGCAGCAGGGGACGTGCTGCGGGAAGTGCGGAGGTGAGATGTGTGCCGAAGGTGCTGCTGACGGAAGCGGCCAGGAGGGCGGAGCGGGAACGGAAGGCTGACGAAGCCTTCCGGGGCCGGATGGGAGAGTAATGCGAAGGAATGATTCTATATATCTTATTAACACTGAATTGGCGAAAGATTATAAGTCATAATGGCTTACGAAAGGGGAAGGAATCATGAACTATGAGCAGATGATCCGGGAGACGGATGACATCGTCCGGCGGGTGATGTGGCACAACGATATGGTTACGTGGCTGCTGGGCGGGATGCTGGCGGGGCTGATGATCGTGCTGGGGTGGATCGCGTGGAGCGAGCACAGGGAACGGATGAGGATGATCCGGGAACAGCGGGAAAGGCAGGAATGGGATGACGTCCGGGAGACGTTCGGGCAGAAGACGTACTACAGAATGTAAGAGCCGCACAGGAGATCCTTCGTCGGCGCAGCCGCTTGCGGCGCGGCTGCTTCATCCTCCTCAGGATGACATAACGGGGCGGGTGTGTACGAATGTGTACGAAAAATTAGGAGGGTTACGATTGGGAATCTTGGCACAGATTGATATGGAGCTGCAGAGGGATCTGATCGAATTTGTCAAGGAACAGGATGAGAAGCCGTACCCGCATAGGCTGGGCGATGTGCTGATGAACAAGATCCTGAAGGACATCATCAAAGGCGATGCGAGAATATCGGGATGCGTAACGAATCACAAGAAGAAGACCATGTACTTGGAAATTACCTTTTTTGATATGAAAGAAAGCGAGGATACTGCAGATGATGGACCTGTTTAGTCTGGGGGACGCGGAAATCCAGGAGATGAGGAGGACGCTGGAGGAGACGGTGAACGAGGCGATTGAGGAGGCAATCCGCAAGAACCTTTACAGCGCCGGGATCCGGCTGAAGATCGACGTGCATATCAGGACCGAGAACGACGACAAGGGCAACATGTGCCTTGTGCCGGAGTACAGTTTCAAAACCGGGTACAGCATCGGCGGGAACATCGACGGCGGGAAGGGAAAGACCAAGGGAACCGTGGGCATCCGGATGACCAGGGAAGGGTTCTATGAGTCGTGCGTGATGCCGGAGCAGATGAGCATGGTGTAGTGAAATGTATGCGCGCTGGCAGGATGAGCAGAAGGCATACCAGGAGCAGCTGGCGAAGCTGCCGGTGCTGCCGATGCCGTCCGGATTGGGCGTCGGAGGCGGCGGGGACTATGCGCCGAATACGCCGGCTTATCTGATCAACGGGAAGGGCGGGACAACCGGCAACGGGAACGTGATTGACCCCACCACCTGGGCCGCAACGGTTGATGCAATCAAGAACGGAACACTGTCGGCGATGGGTGTACTGACCACTATTGAAGATGGCGGATCGTATAAGGGCATGGACACGCACACGATGCGGGAAGCGGCGCTGTATTCGATGAGTCCGGAAACCTATGGCCAGACATATCAGCAGACAGCGAGGAATTACAACAGTGCGCATAACGCCAATCATGGAGGAACGAGAGCGAATAGTACGGGCGGAAGCAATAATTCAAAAAAATACGACAGCAACCAGCAAAGAAAAGACCTGGGATATTAATAAAGATCTGATAATGAGGTGAAGGCGATGTCTAAATATACATTTGGCGGTGGCAGCTCATTTGGCGGAGGCGGATCATTTGGCGACACGGGGGCAGGCGAAAGCCGGGCCCCTTCCATCATGTACAGAGATCTGAGCGACGATGAAAAACCGATTTACAAGGATGCGTTTGATCAGGTCTATGACAAGGAACTGGACAATATCGATGAGGCATCCATCGCGGCTGAAGATAAGCTGTTTTCCTGGCGGAACGAAGAGCGCGAACGGATCGCGGCCATGACGGAAAAGCCGGATAAGTTTATCGGCGGATTCAATCTGAACGGGCCGGTCAACCCGAACCCGACGCTGATGTATAAAGACATCGAAAATGTCGGCGACAGGGAAACCTATAAACAGGCATTTGATGAGGCATACAAGGCGGCGGAAGAGAATCAATGGTTTAACGCGACAGACGCAGCTTCGCTGGCTGGGGAGCATGCACTGAAGGTAAAGTACGGATACGCAAATCCGAAGAGCCTGAGCATGAGCGAGTACGCGGCGAAGCAATTGCAGGCGATCGATGAGCGGGAGGCGTACCAGGCGCAGCAGGCACAGCAGGGACCGGCAAACCAGGGCCCGCAGAATCCTGCCTATATGGCTGCGGAGCAGGAACGGATGGAGCGGGAGCAGCGGGACCGGGATGACGCGGCGACCGGGGCCGGGGCACGGGTGCAGCAGCTGGTGGCGCAGAAGGAACTGGAGTGGGCGCTGGCGGAGGGCAGCATCCGGGACGAAGGGCTGCGGCAGAAGGCGGAGCAGGACCTGGCCAACATCCGGAGCATGAACGAGCAGGGACTCACGCTGAGCGGGGACGGGCTGGCGGGCGTATGGCAGACCGTGGACGCGGTGAGGAATGAGCCGACTTTTACGTTTTCGGCAGAGAACCCGCAGAACGATGGCTTTACATTCAGCGCGGAGCAGACAGAAGTCACGGAGGACGCCGTACGGGCGACGCTAGACAAGATCCAGGGCAGGCTGGCTGAGCTGGGCGAGGCGGACGTGCGGGAAAGATATGCCCTGCAGGCGGACCAGCAGGCGCTGGAGGATTACCTGAACGGGGTGACGGATGACGCGGAGAGCATCCGGCCCATCCTGGCCGGCTGGAAATCAGGCAACCATCTGACGGACTTGGGACAGTCGCCGGCAGGACAGATCCAGCAGTATATGGAGGAGCATGAACTGACGCCCGAGGGAATGGCCAAAGCATTCCAGGAATACAATATGCAGACGATGCAGATGGCGCTGGGCCTGCTGACCGGGGACGGGAACATCGACATGTACCATCCGACACTGGACAAGTGGGGACAGGTCGGGGCCGATCTGGCCAATTGGGTGAACGGCAGGATCAATGCGGCCATGAGCGGCGGAGAAATGCTGGTAGAGGGCGTCGGCGCTGGCGCTGCCGGCGCGGTCAAAAATACGGTGAACTTCATCAAAGGTCTGGCGGATCTTGGCGTCCTGTGGAGCTATGGCCTGGCAGACATGATGTTCGGGACCACCCTGACGCAGCAGGAAAACTTCATGGCGTACAACCGGGACATGGTCCGGCAGCCGTTCCAGAGCGCAGCGGAGCAAATCGGCGGCGTGGAAAAAGGGTTGTGGGAATCGTCCGGCTATTACAGGGAGCAGGTGATGCCTGAGATCAAGGGCCTGCTGACCGGTATGGGAATGGACGACACGCTGGCGGACGGCGTGGCCAGCAAGGTGATGGACGCGCTGCAGGAAGGCGCGAGGATGTACGGCAACATGCTGCCAAGCCTGATCGCAGGATGGATGTCCGGCGGGCCGATGCTGGAAGGCGCGGGATCAACGGGCATGGTGGGGCGGATCGTAGAGTCGATGAAGAACCCGAGCTTCTTGTCGCTGTTCATGCAGGAAACAGGCGACGCGATGCAGACAGCCTATGACAAATACGGAAACGGCGTAACGGCTGCGGACCTGATCTTTGCTATGGGCAGCGGCGCGGTAAACGCCATCATCGAGAATTATGAAACCAAGTTCGGATTCTCCAACGGCGTGCAGGCCATTGCCAACCTGGGGAGATTCCCGAAGATCGGCGAGCTGCTGGGCGGTACTGTTTCGGAAATGAGCGAGGAACTGAAACAGCATTTCACCGGATACGGGTTTGAGAACCTGGCGGACCTGTACAACGGCAGGGAACTCAGCCATGCCATGGATACAACGACAAAAGACAGCCTGTTCAATGTGGCGGACTATCTGGACATCATGGCGACCACAGCGGTCTCCACACTGGGCATGAACGTGCTGGCCGGCGCCGGTAGCGGAGCGGCAGGATATTTCCGCAAGGCTGTGGAAAATGCCATCAACGGCACTGCGACGCCGCAGGAGATGGAAGCTGTGCAGAAGGTCGTGGAGGCGACCGTGGCGGATGCGGCGGAACAGGTGAACAATACTACGGTCACGACGCCGACGGCGGATGATCAGCATAACGCGTTTGAGGCTGCGGCCGGCGGGGAGAACCGTGGGAATGACGGGACGCCGGGAACAACGGACCAGCGGGCGCAGGCGGCGGTGACCTCATCCGCCGCAGAAGCGGCACCTTCCCCAGAGGGGAAGGCACGTGAGGAGATGGACCGGGCGCAGGCGGAATTTGATGAGCAGCAGCAGCTTGTGCTGGATACCGAACGGCATGAATTCGATCCGGCAGATCTGGACGCGAAGCTGGCCGTATTGACTGAAAAGAAAAACGCCCTGGACCGGGCGAGGATCAACTATGAGCAGGCCCAGCAGGCGGGAGAAAGGGCCGGGCAGGCACAGCAGACGGAGGTGACGGAAGAACAGGCGGCGCAAACGGAACCGGCGCAGGAGATAACTGATGTGCAGACGCTCCAGGAGATGGAGCAGCCGGTCACACAGGAATCCATCGAACAGCAGATGGTGCAAATTGAAGCGCTGGAACAGGCCGGGGCAGATCCGGAAGTGATCCAGACGATGCGCGAGAACGTAGAACAACAGAGGCAGGAACTCGTTGAACAGGAACAGCCTGAAGAAACGGAAAGCAGTCTGGTAGAGAATCAGGAGCCGGAACAGCCGGAGAGCCAACTGGCAGAAAATCAGGAAGAGGAAGAACCGGAAAGCAAACTGGTAGAGAACCAGGGGCCTGAAGAACCTGAAAGCAAACTGGTGGAGAACCAGGAACCTGAAGAACCGGAGGGCCGACTGGTCGAGAATGAGAAACCTGAAGCACCGGAGAGCCAACTGGTGGAAAATCAGAAACCCGAAGAGCCGGAGAGCCAGCTGGTGGAGAATCAGGAACCTGAAGAACCGGAGAGCCAGCTGGTGGAGAATCAAAAACCTGAAAAACCGGAGGACCAGGTAAGCGATCTGGTGGGAGACGAGGAACCGGAGGCCGGGGAAGGTGAAGCGGCCGGACCGGCGGAGGAGATCTCCGGGGAGACGTCCGTGCAGCCTGATCAGGAGACGCCGGCGGAAGAAGGCGGAACAGAGGCATATGCCGGGGAGAATGTGCAGGAAGAAGCCCAGGCCGGTGAAGGTGAAGCGGCCGGACTGCAGACGGAACGGGACAACGCCGGGACCGTGAGCAGGCAGTACGGATGGAACCATCTGCAGAACGATGAACAGGGGGCAAAGGCCGGGGTCAACGTGCGGACCTGGAGAGGGACCAGCGTCAGCGAATCGTACGCGGGGCAGCTGCAGGAGGCGGACGCGTTTGCGAAAAGGCACAACCTGGTCGTCATTGCGGACAGCACGCTGGAGGGCGGAATCGCCAACGGATTGTACAGCCCGACAGATAAACAGGGGCGGCTGGTGATCCATATCGCGCAGGACGCGACGGACCCGCTGAAGGCCGTGTTTTCCCATGAGATGATGCACCTGATCAGCGCGAACAATCCGAAGGCATACGGGCAAATTGAAAAGGCAGTATTTGATTATCTGGGTCGTGCCGGGGTTGACATCAACAACGAGCTGGAAAAACTCAGGACCAGATACAAGAACGCCGGCAAGGAAATTAAGAACAACGCGGTGCTGCGGGAAGAGCTTGTGGCGAACAGCGTGTTCGACGCGATCGGGGACCAGAATACGATCCGTGCCCTGGCGGCGCAGGACCGGGGGCTGGTGCAGCGGATCCGTGACTGGGTGCAGCGCGTGATGAAAGAGATCCGCGAGATGATGAACCAGTACACGGACCGGACGCCGGGGGCGAAGGCCCTGCAGGAAACCGAGGGCGCGATGGAGCGGCTGCAGGCGATGATCGAGCAGGCGCTGGACGATATCAACAAACTGAACGAAAGCAAAAAAACCGTTCAGGCACTGGGCGAGAACGGCAATATGACCAGGGATTACCAGCAGCGGGTGGCAGAAGCTGTGAGCCGGGAGGAACTGAACGGGGCGGCCGACCTGCTGGCCTGGGATATGCTGGAGGAGATGGGGCAGGCGACCAAGCCAGACAACCGCAGGCAGCTGATCAAGGCGGCCTACACCTGGGCGGCGACCGGCGGAACGATGGCCGAGGCCCTGCAGGAATACGGATTTAAACCCTGGGGCCAGAACGCGGAAATGAACCGGGCCTTTGCGATGCTGGGCAAGTATGCCCAGGACGCGATGAAGGCAGGGCCGGAGGTGTTTGCGGGGATTGGTATGAATAATGACAGCCGTGCAAACGCTGATGGGGATCAGGGAGTAAGATATGCTATTAAATCCTTTGAGAGAGATGGGAAGACATTTTACTATGTAGAATCTGACAGAAAGGTTATCAAAGGAAACGATCCGGAAGAATGGGCTAAACAGTTAAACAGGTATTTTGACAAACATATCAGGCAAGGGAAAGATGTAACGGTCAAGACTAGAGTCTGTTCACACTATTGACAACCGCAGAAAACACTGTATAATAGAGTCATGCAGATCACACAAGAGCAGTATGAGAAGATAGCGAAGTATCTTCCGACTCAACGAGGCAACGTCAGCATGACGAATCTCCAGTTGATCAATGCGATCCTGTATGTCACGGAAAACGGCTGCAAGTGGAGGGCATTGCCGGAAACCTATGGAAATTGGCATACAATCTATGTTCGCATGAACAGGTGGAGCAAGAACGGGGTTCTTAGCAGGGTATTTGCCGCCTTGCAGACAGAAGGTATCATTCAAATCAACGTGGAAGTAGTGTGCCTTGACAGTACGACGGTCAAGGTTCATCCTGATGGAACTGGTGCGTTAAAAAAAGAGGAAAGCAAGCGATTGGAAAATCCCGAGGCGGACTCACCACGAAGATTCATATGGTTACCGCATCTGACCGATCGGCTGTCAGCTTTTCACTCTCCAGCGG
>JBGUJG010000032.1:0-6567 GCA_045113695.1 Christensenellales bacterium | reverse complement strand
GGGCGGGTTTTTACCTTAGTTTTTGGCGGTTTTTACCGGAAACAATGGTACCGTTACCCATGAAGATGGGGCTGCCGGGTAAAACCGGGGAAGCCCCTTGCGGGATAAAGTCCCGGACCATGGAGACAGGGAAGGAAAAAGAGAGAGGACGCCCGTTACGGCAGCAGTCCCAGGTCTCCCCGGTTGTAGTAGTAGGCTTCCAGCATCGCCCGGGCGACGCCGAGGTTCACCGTGTCCTGCGCTTCAAAGCCATTGTCCTGTTCAAACCAGCGGACGGCCGTCCGGGCTGCTTCATTGTAAGTTCCATTGACGGGACCGCTGTAGTACCCCAGGAAGGCCAGGCAGGTCTGCACCCAGCGCACCTTTTCCCCGGAGGGAACAATGCCCTGCCAGTCTGTCCCGCCGACGGGGGTCATGACGTCTGCCGGTCTGCCGTCCATCAGGACGCTCATCGCGTCATAGAACCCGCCCGTGTACACGGCGACCGTCCGGCTGCTCAGAAAGTCCGTCAGCCCGTCGATCACATCCTGACCGATTTCCCCGCTGTGACCGGGGGATCCCTGTGCTTCCATGAACTCAGAGACGGCGGACATCGTCGCTTCGTCCAGCACCCCGGTGACGGCACAGCCGCCGTCCTGGAACCACTGTCCGGTGGCCGCCAGCTGGGTCTGGGTCCAGAAGACGGTCAGGCTCATTTCCCCGGCGCGGCAGACCCTGTCCCCGAGGCTGGGGATCGCCATCTCCGAGGGGTTCCGGTTGGGCGTGGGGGTGGCCGGTTTCGGCGTGGGGGTCACCACCGGGGTGGGGGTCGGCGTCTGCGGCTCGGGCGTGATGCAGCCGATGATCAGGACGAACTCGCTGCTGTCGTTCACGTAGCCCGTATCCCCGCGGTAGCGTACGTAATACCAGCCGGGGACGTGCCGGATAACATCCAGCACCGTATCCGCGGGAACCCCCCTGATCCTGGAGGCCGCTGCCGAAGGGCCTTCCCGCAGGGAAACGCCCGGCGGCTGGGTCAGGATCCGGGTCACCCGGATGTCCTTCGGGTCATAGGAGCGGTAGACGACGTCCATCCAGACGGCGTCGGGCGGCAGGTCCTCCCGGCAGAACGGTTCCTCCTGCGGCGCGCAGGCCAGGCAGACCGCCGGAAGCGTCAGCGCGGCCAGCAGGACGGCCAGCAGACAGCCCCGCAATTTCAGGATACGCATGAGCGGTTTTCCTTTCTGTACAGTCCTTCCGTTGTCTGTTTATTCCCCGAAAGCCTCGTCAGACGCTTCTTCCTGATCCTCCACCGGCATCCGGACGGTCTTCCTGCCTTCGGACTGGCTGGTGACGATGGCGTTCATGCCGTAGGCGACGCCTGTCAGATCGCTGTCGGTGAGGGAGATATAAACGGAGAATTTGGCTTCCTCGCTTTCCTCCGTCTCGCTGGGGGTGCCGACGATGCTGATGTACTCGACCCGTCCGTTCAGGGTTTTGGCCCCGTCGTTGGCGTAGGTCAGTTCGACCTTCACCGGGTCGCCCACGTGAACGCTGACCCAGTCGCTCTCGTTCGCCGAGGCTTCCACGCGCAGGGTGTCCAGCGGATAGACGGCCGCGATCTCCCCGCCTTCGGCGACGGCGCTGCCGGGATTGACCGCGATGGACGCGATGACGCCGTCCACGGGCGATTTGATCTGGGTGAGTCCTTCGGTTTCGCCCTGGTAAGAGCCGGTGAGGGTTTCAAACAGCAGGTCGCCCTTGCTGACCTTCTGGCCGGAGGTGACGGCGTAGGAGGTGATGATGCCGACGGCGTCATACGCGACCGGCCCGCGCCGCACGACGCTGCCGCGTCCGATGCGGTTGGTGGCCTGGTAGTTGCCGGAACGGAAGATGTTGACCGTGTCCCCGTTCAGCAGGTCCCCGCTGTTGGTGATCAGCACCTCAAAGGAACTGTCCGTCACGGAGGTGATCAGGCCGCGGCCGGTGGAATCCCCCTCGGTGGAGCGGAGCATGACGGTCTCGCCCGGATGGATGGTCTTGTTGGCGGCGCTGTCATAGGCGTATTTGGTGGAGCCGGTGACCGAATAGGCGATGTCCGGTTCCAGGTAGGCGACGGCGCCGTAGGTGGCCATCAGGGTTTCCCCGTCGTCCCCGGCGCTGCCGAAGAAATAGACTTTGCCGTTTTCCTTGGCGTATACCTTCGTGGTTTTCAGGGTGGCGATCGTTTCGCCGGCGCGCACGGTCTGCCCGACGTAGACGAGCACCTCGTCCACTGCCCCGCCGTAGACGCTGGTGATGTTCCGGGTGACGGCCGAAATGACGGTGCCGTTCAGCTCGTACGCAGACGCGGCGGAAGAAAGACAGGCCGTCATCAGGCAGGCCAGAAGCAGGATACTGAGAGTTTTCTTCACGGGGAACGCCTCCTTTTGTTGAATGGTGTATGTATCATTTGAAAAGCACGCTGCTTCTACATCGACCGGAGCGCGTCGATGGGGTTCAGCCGGCTGGCCTTCCGCGCCGGGGCCCAGCCGAACAGGATGCCGACGGCGGCCGAGAAGCCGACGCCCAGGGCGATCGCCCCGTAGGAGATCCGGAAGGTCGTCCCCATGACCCGGCTCAGGGCCAGCGACAGGCCCAGGCCCAGCACGACCCCCAGCAGGCCGCCGATCATGGACAGAAGGAAGCTCTCCATCAGAAACTGGATCTGGATCTGCCAGGGGATCGCGCCGAGGGCTTTTTTGAGGCCGATCTCCACCGTGCGCTCGGTGACGGTGGTCAGCATCATGTTCATGATGCCGATGCCGCCGACCAGCAGGGCGATGGAAGCGATCCCGGCCAGGAGGGTGCTGACCATGGAGAGGATCGAGTTCATCGTGTCTTCGATGCTGCTCATCTTGGTCACGGTGAAGCAGTCTTCCTCGTAGCTGAACATGGCGTCCAGTTTGTCCGTCAGGACCTCGGAGCCTGCTTCCGAATCGACTCCGTCCGTGAGGGATACCGAAAAGCTGGTGACCAGGCTCTCATTGTTCATCTTGAGGGCCGTCGTGTAGGGGATCATGATGTCGGGCGACCCGCTCATCATGTCGGCCACGCTGGTGGACGCGCTCTTGTTCAGCAGGCCGACCACCTCGAAGGTCAGGGCGTTCAGGTAAATCGTCTCGCCGACCGGGTCCACCCCGTAGAAGAATTCCTCCACCATGGCGTCGCTGATCAGGCAGACACGGGACATATTGTCCTCGTCGATGTAGCTTAAAATGCGCCCCCGGCTGACCTTGTCGTCGTTGCGCAGGAAATAGTACATGCTCTTGCCGGACACGGTGATGTTGTTCCTGTAGCTGCCCCCGCGGGCGACGCGGCACCGCAGGGTGACGTTGGGCATGATGCCGTCCACTTCGTCCATTTCGGTCAGCTCGTTCAGGTCCGCCGCGGTCATGCCGGACTTTAAGTCGCTGCCGGTCACGCTGACGGACAGGGTGCCTGCGCCCATCGAAAGGAAGGAGTCCGACAGGGAACCGGAGAACCCGGACACGGTGGTGATCAGCGCGATGACGGCCATGACCCCGATCAGGATGCCCAGGATCGTCAGGAAGGAACGGACGCGGTTGCCCAGAATGTTGTCCAGGGACATGACCACGCACTCCTTGAGCATGACCAGCGTCTTTTTGACCCGCTCAGGCATCTTCCGCGCTTCCCCCTTCCGTCAGCACCCCGTCCACGATCCGCACGACCCGGCGGGCGTACCCCGCGATGTGCATGTCATGCGTGATCATGATGATGGTCCTGCCCTCGCCGCTCAGCTCCTGGAAAAGCCCCATCACCTGCCGGCCGGTCTTCTGGTCCAGCGCGCCGGTCGGCTCGTCCGCCAGGAGGATGGAGGGATTGCCGACCAGGGCCCGGGCGATGGCCACGCGCTGTTGCTGGCCGCCGGACAGCTGGTTGGGGAAGTGGTCCCGCCAGTCCAGAAGCCCCACCCGCTCCAGCAGGCCCAGGGCCCTTTTCCTGCGCTCCCTGGGGGGAACCCCGGCGTAGATCAGCGGCAGCTCCACGTTTTTGAGGGCCGTCAGCCGGGGCAGCAGCTGGGAGTTCTGAAAGATGAAGCCGATCTCCCGGGACCGGATCTGAGCCAGCTCGTTTTCGCCGAGGTCTTCGATTTCCCGGCCGTTGAGGATGTAGGTGCCGCTGGTCGCCGTATCCAGGCAGCCGATGATGTTCATCAGGGTGGACTTGCCGCTGCCGGAGGGCCCCAGGACGGACAGGTACTCGCCTTCCTCCAGGCTCAGGTCCACATCGTTGAGCACGTGGGCCTGCTGTTCGCCCATCTGATAGATCTTATTGATTTTTTCCATCCGGAAAAACGGGCCCGTGTTCATCGTACGGTGCCTCCGCCGTTATTGCCTCCGCCCGGCCGCTGCCCGCCGTTGTTGAAACTGCCCCAGTTCTGGCGGTTGGAGGGCGTGTTATTGCGGATGGTCTGGCCGCCGAAGAGGCCGGAGAACAGGCCGGAAATGCCGCTTTCGGCTGTCTGTTTGGCGACGGCGTACACGGTATCCCCGTCCTTCAGGCCGGAAGTGATCTCCACATAGTTGCCGTTGCTGACGCCGGTGCCGATCGGCACCTGCTGCATCTTGCCGCTTTCGTCCTGCATATAGACAAAGGCGCGGTTGCTGGGGCTGAAGCTGATCGCGTCGGCCTTGAGGATCACCGCGTTCGCCGCCTCCTCCTGGGGCACGGTGACGGTGACCTGCATGCCGGGGTACACCGTGCCGGTAACGTCCACATAGGCGGTGGCGGTGTAATAGGCGACGTTGCCGGTCGAAGAGGAGACGTAGTTGATCGAGTCGATGGCGCAGCGGAAGGATTCGTTCGTGGCGGTCGTGGTCACCCTGCATTCCGTGCCGACGTGCACGTCGGAAATATCGTACTCGTCCACGCGGATGGAAACTTTCATATGTTTGAAATCCACCACCTGGATCAGGATGTCCCCGGCGGCGACCTTGTCCCCTTCCTTAAAATACAGCTGGTTGACAGTGCCATCGAATTCCGATTCGATCACCTGGCCGCTGGTCAGGCGGATCAGCTTTTCGCCCTTGCGTACCTGGTCGCCTTCCTTTACATAGACCGTGCGCACCGTGGTGGAGGAAGAGGAGGTAAAAGAGACGTTGCTGATTGCCTGCATCGTGCCGCTGAAGGACAGGGAATTGGAAATGGAGCCCCGGCTGGCGGTATAGCTCTCGTAGACGACCGTATACTGGTTTTTCAGCTGACGGAACAGGATCCATCCGCCTCCGGCCAGGATCAGGACGGCCAGCAGGATCAGGATCAGCCTGCGGACTTTTCTGCGTTTCTTTTTTCCCGGACCTTTGCGGACGGCCGGAGCATTCCCGGTTTCAGACATACAGGACTCCTTTATGTGGAAAATAGTGCTCATTCCTCTGACAGTATAGTACCTGGTACAATATATGGCAAGTACTTAAAATGTACTTAAAACAGCGTGAAGCAAATATTAAATTTTCTGATGCTCCTTTGTCCCTTTCCGGGCAAAACCGTCTGAAACGCCGGAATATCAATATTTCGTAACATTTATTCACATTTTATCCATATATTGACAAAAAAGGGAAATGGGATTATACTGTGCAAGGTCTCAGGCGCCCGGCTGGGCCGGGCCAAAGTTAATGGAGGACAGGACATGTATCAGGTCAAAAAGCGGGACGGGAAAGCTGTCCCTTTTGAAATCGGCAAAATCAGCGCGGCCATGGAAAAGGCCTTCCTTTCCCAGGAGAAGGAATATACTCAGGACGTGCTGGATCTGCTGGCGCTGCGCGTCACCGCGCACTTTGCCGACAAGGTGAAAGACGGGCTGATCGCCGTTGAAGATATCCAGGATTCCGTGGAGCAGGTGCTGTCCGAGGCGGGGTACTACGACGTCGCCAAGGCCTACATCCTCTACCGCAAGCAGCACGAGAAGATCCGCAACGTCGGCGGCACCCTGCTGGACTACAAGGATCTGGTGGACAACTATCTGCAGATCAACGACTGGCGCGTCAAGGAAAACTCCACCGTCACCTATTCCGTCGGCGGGCTGATTCTGTCCAACTCCGGCGCGATCACGGCCAACTACTGGCTCAGCGAGATCTATGATGAGGAGATCGCGGAAGCGCACCGCTCCGCGGCGATCCATCTGCACGACCTGTCCATGCTGACGGGCTACTGCGCCGGCTGGTCCCTGCGCCAGCTGATCCAGGACGGCCTGGGCGGCGTGGTCGGCAAGATCACCTCCTCCCCGGCGGCCCATCTGTCCACCCTGTGCAACCAGATGGTCAACTTCCTGGGCATCATGCAGAACGAGTGGGCCGGCGCTCAGGCCTTCTCCTCCTTCGACACCTACCTGGCCCCCTTCGTCAAGGTGGACAACCTGAGCCAGAAGGAGGTCAAGCAGTGCGTGCAGTCCTTCGTCTACGGCGTCAATACCCCGTCCCGCTGGGGCACCCAGGCGCCCTTCTCCAACATCACCCTGGACTGGACCGTGCCCCATGACCTGGAGAACCTGCCCGCCATCGTCGGCGGCAGGGAGCAGGATTTCACCTA
>JBGUJG010000031.1:0-14674 GCA_045113695.1 Christensenellales bacterium | reverse complement strand
ACCTTCCTGTTTCTGCCTGTTCAGCTTACTACAGGTCTGTGTCCATTTTCTACCCCCTCCGTGTCCAGTTTTATCTTACCACTTCAGCAAGGAATGAATTTTTGCTCCCGGATGGCAAGCTAACCTCCGCAAAAATTCTCCTCGGACCGGCAAAGCCAGTCCTGCGGATTTCCCTGAAGGGGGGCACAGCCCCCCTTCACAACCCCTTTGTCTGTTGGCACTGTAACTGCAACAAGTGATGTTTTTATCACACATGCGTTAGCCCTGGTTTTTTTGATCAGAAACCTTGCATCTTCATAATAAAACGGTTAAACTGTAAAAGCATTCTGTTCACAGAAGGAAGATCATTTCAGCAGCCGACGGAGTGGATCACATGGTCACATTAAAAGACATCGCAGCCGAAGCGGGCGTCAGCATCACCACCGTTTCCAACGTGGTGCACCACCGGAAAAGCCGTGTTTCCCCCGAGCTGGTGGATAAAATCCGGGCGATCATCGAGCGGGAGCATTACGCCCCCAGCATGTCCGCCCGCTCCCTGGCCAACAGCCATTCCTCGATCATCGGGGTCATCACCCACCTGACGCCGCAGAATACCGGCAGCACAATGAGCGACCCGTTCCTGAGCGCCTTCGTGGACAGCATCGAAAAACGTACCCGGGAGGAAGGCTATTACCTGATGATCCGCGCCGTGGAGGACGCGGACGAACTGGCGGCCCTCAGCCGCAGCTGGCAGCTTTCCGGCCTGATCCTGACCGGCATGTTCCAGGATGATTTTTTCCGTGTGACGCAGGAGCTCGGCATCCCCTTCGTGCTGATCGACAGCTATGTGGACGAGCCGGACGTCTGCAGCGTCGGGCTGGAAGACGAAAAGGGCGGATACCTGGCCGCGCGGCACCTGCTGGAAAAGGGCCATCGCCGGATTGCGTTCGCCTCCCCTTCCGTCCGTCCGGGCGGCGTCATCGAAAAGCGGCTGCTGGGATACCGCCGGGCCCTGGAAGAATTCCGCATCGGCTTTGATCCGTCCCTGGTATTTACCCAGGAGATCTCCCCGGAAGAAGGGAAAAAGCTCGGCCGGCTGCTGGCCGAAAAACCTGAAATCACCGGCATTTTCGCCACGGCCGACATTCTGGCCGCCGGGATCATCGCCGGCCTGGGCGAATACGGGGTCCGCGTGCCCCGTGACCGGTCCGTGGTCGGCTTTGACGACAACTATCTGGCCCGGCTGACCGTTCCCGGCCTGACGACCATCCATCAGGACGCAGACCGGAAAGGTTTCCTGGCCACCGACATGATCCTGCGCCGGCTTCGCCGCGAAACCATTGAGGAAAAAAAGATCGTCCTGCCCGTCCGCCTGGTGGAGCGCGGCAGCGTCCGGGCGCTGGAATAATACCGATTTAACGGCCTTTGGTGCAGTTCAGGCATCCGTTCTGCTGTTTCAGGAGACGGTCCGGGCTTTCCGGTCTCCCCCTGTGTCGCCGTAATCAGTGAACGAGACAGGTTTCCGAAGTTCCCAGTGCCGCCGCTCCCGCTGCAGAACGGATCCTTCACGGCGCGGCCGGCCCGATCAGGACCGGCCTTTTTCGCCGTTCAGGATGACAAAAACGCTTGATTTATGACTGTAAGCTGATTCTTCATGCATAAATCACGGGGGAACGCCCTGACCATGAGAGAGATCAGGAAGAAGACGGAAAACTCCGGTAGTTCTGTCTGCCATATCATAGTCTGTTCGCACCTTCCCCGCCCGCCGAGGCCGTCTTCGAGCTATCCGTCCCCCGGGTGTCATCCTGAGGGCCGGTCAGCGTTTGCCGCCGCAAGGCAAACGCCGGCCTGAAGGATCCGTTCTGCTGTTTCAGGAGACGGTCCGGCTTTCCGCTGTTCCCTGACTTTCCGTGAATAATCAAAAAACACAGCCCGTCCATCCGCAGGCTGTGTTTTGATTTCCTGACACTGGTCAGCCGTCCTGCCGGATGGCCGCGCCTTCATGCGTCACTTCCGCCGTGTACCGCTTCCCGCCGGCGGTCAGGGGAAACGAAAGCCTTTTGATCTGCCGGGGCAGATGCGGATGGAGCTCCGGTGTTCCGTTCCGCATCCTGAGGCCGGCAAAGCCCAGCGCCGCGATCATCCACGCGCCCCCGTTGGACGCCGGATGGGTGCCGCCGATATAGATCTCCCCCGCCCACTGCTTGCCGCCGCCGGTGATGTCGATCGACGCCGTGCGCAGGAAGAGGTCCCACGCCTCGTCCAGCCGCCCGATCCGGCAGGCGGTCAGGGCATACATGCACGCGGACAGGCTGGAGCCGTGCTCCGTGCGCCTTTCATAGTAATCCCAGTTCCGCGCGACTTCTTCATCCGTGAACAGGGCCGGGAACAGGGCCGCCATCGCGATCACGTCGGCCTGCTTGATGATCTGCGTCGTGCCCGCCACGCCGTGGTCGCCGCCCCAGTATTCCCGCGGGTCCCGCAGCCTGCCCCGCACTGTATCCAGGGAACAGTCCTCCAGGTCAAAATACCCGTCAAACTGCTCGATGACCCCGTCTTTCACCCGGCGGGGCCTGATCCTCTCACAAGCGGTCCTGAGCAGCGCCCAGTCCGCCCCGTAGTCAAGTTCCGACAGCAGGGCGGCGAACCACGCCGGGCGGTCGCTGAAAATGTCTTTCAGCGCCAGCGCGCTTTCCAGGCAGTGCCTGATCATCTGATTGGTAAAGGCGTTGTTCCGGACCCGCTCGTGGTACTCGTCCGGCCCGATCACGTCGGCAAAGTCGATGGCGTCCGAATCCAGGCGGCAGTCCGCCCGGCTCAGGTAAAAGCGGGCGCATTCCAGGATCACCCGGGCCCCGCCTTCCAACAGCAGCGTCCGGTCGCCGGTCAGCTCATAATAACTCCGCAGGGCATAGGCGATATCCCCGCTGATATGGATCTGTTTGTCCCGGAAATAGGTGCGGACCGGGCGGTGGGTGAACACGTCCACGACGTTGAAATTGGTGCAGCCTTCTTCGCCGCCCTCCTGGCTTTCCCAGGCGTAGAAAGCGCCGCGGTAACCGTATTCCGCCGCCTTGTTCAGCGCGCCGGGCAGGGTCTTGATGCGGTAGCGCAGGAGGGAGCGGGCAATGTCCGGCTGGGTATAAACAAACATCGGGAAGAAAAACATCTCGGAATCCCAGAAGACGGCTCCTTTGTACGTCTGCCCGGAAAGTCCCCGCGCCGGGATCGACATATCCCCGGCATGGCGGGGCGCTACGGAGTTTAAATGGTACTGGCTGGCGTGCATCGCCCGGGCCGCTTCATCGTTTCCCTCCAGCGTCACTTCCGACTGCGCCCAGATGCTCTCCCAGGCGTCCCGGTGCGCCTGAAGACATTGATCAAAACCAGCCGCTTTTGCGGCCAGGCAGGCCGCTTCCGCCGCCTTTCCCGGGGCTTCCCCGTCCAGGGAAGTACAGACCGCCGCGAACAGCGAAAGCGTCTTCTCTTCCCCCGCCCGTACAAAACAGCGCAGGACCCGGAAGATCCCCTGCGGGCCCTGCTCAAACGATTTCGCAAAGTCAGAATCCGCCTGGACGGCCTGGGCCGCGGCCACCGTGATCCCCTTTTCCCCGGTCACCGCCCGGCAGAGGGCCGCTTCTCCCTGCCGGAAGGAGAAATTTGTCAGGTGCGGGCCGTTGATGTCCCAGATGCCGGCGGATATGCCGGTCCGGATGCAGAGTTCCCCGTCCGCTTGGGCGGTCAGGCGCAGCCGGTCCGCCAGCAGATGAGGGGCCGCCATCGAGACGAACCGTTCGGTGCGCAGGCGCACCGGCCCAAAGTCCGTTTCCCGGCTGAAGATCCCGTGGCGGTAGCTGATCTTCACCCGGTGCTCCCGTGCTTCCGCCGCGTGAAGGGCCCGGCCGTTAAAAAACACCTGCGCGAACAGGGGGTTCGGGGCGTTGACCGGCTCCCGCCACAGGTCCCCGTGCCGGTCGTACACGCCGGCCAGCGTGACGGCCGGAAACAGATCCCGGCCGGCTTCCTCCGCCGTCCCCCTGAGGCCCATATAGCCGTTGGCGCAGAGAAAACGATTGCCGTCCTCCGCCGCCGCCTGCGGGTCAAACCCGCTTTTTTCAAGAGACCAGGTATCCATGATTCTCCTCCGGTCAGGCGCTTACCGCGCCGGAATAAGCCGTTCCTCCGCGTCCAGCAGGACGGGCTGCCCGCAGACCTCCACGTTCAGCGGCTGGCCCTCCGCCAGGCTGAACGCCGTCCCTTCCGGCGTCATGCGCAGGCGGATCACCCGGCCGCGGTACACGACGGAGAAGGCCAGCTCCCGCCACCGATCAGGCAGCCGCGGGGCGAAGCGAAGCGTTTCCGCGTCGCTGCGCAGGCCGGCAAACCCGTACACAATGTTGACCCACGCCAGGGCGATGCTGGTGATGTGCAGGCCTTCCCGCGTGTTGCGGTTGTAATTGTCCAGGTCCAGGCGGGTGGCGTAGCCGAAAAAGCGGACCGCCTCCTCCATTTTCCCCAGCTCCGCCGCCAGGATGGAATGGATCGCCGGCGACAGGGAGGATTCATGGATCGTCCTGGGCTGGTAATAGTCGTAGTTGACCCGCTTTACCTCTTCGCTGAAGGACGAATTGTACAGGTACAGCATCATCAGCACGTCCGGCTGCTTGATCATGTCGGTGCGGTAGATGCGGTCATACGACCAGTGCTCGTACAGCGGGAACTCGCTCATGGGGATATCGCCGATCTCCGTGTGGGGCAGGCTGAAAAAGCCGTCGTGCTGTTCGATCAGCCCGTTTTCGCCGGCGGGGATATACATCTGCTCCGCAATTTCCCGCCAGGAGCGGATTTCATCCTCGGCAAGCGAAGTTCTGCCGCAGAGCGCGGCGAAAGCCTGCGGCTGTTCCGTCTTCATTTTTTCCAGCAGACCGGCGGCATACCTGAGCGTACGCTTCCCCATATAGTTGGTGTAGGCGTTGTTGTTGACCATCATGTGGAACTCGTCCGGACCCATGACGCCGTAGAAGCCGTACTGCCCGGTCAGGCTGTTTTTCCCGACACGGCTTTTCAGGAACCGGGCGATTTCAAGCAGCATTTCCGCGCCGTATTGCCAGAGAAAGTCCTCGTCCCCCGTCAGGCGCACATAATGCCAGATGCCGTAGGCGACGGCGGTGCCGGGCTGCAGCTGCAGGCTGGCGTGCTGCCAGAGCGAGCAGGCCTCTTCCCCGTTCAGGGTGGCGATGGGATAGCAGGCGCCCCGGCAGTCCAGCATTCTGGCCCGCTCCCGGGCCTGCGGGAGGGTGTTGTACCGGAACAGCAGCAGATCCCGGGCCGCTTTCGGGCTGGTCAGCAGAAAGAACGGCAGGCAGCAGGATTCCGTGTCCCAGAAGGCATGGCCGTTGTACGCTTCGCCCGTCAGTCCCTTGGCGCCGATATTGTGGCGGACGCTGCCGCCGTTGTACGTCTGCGCCAGCTGGAAGATGCAGAAACGGATGCCCTGCTGCTCCGCGGATACGACGGCCTCCTGCTCCGGGCAGGACGGCGTCAGCTGAATGTCCGCCGTCTGCCACCACCGGGTCCACCACGCCGTCTGCGAAGCCAGCGCTTCCTCCCAGGATACGGCCCGGCTTTCCGAAAGCGACCGGACGCCATGGGCCCAGAGGGCGTCCCCGGTTTCGCCGGTAAAAAGGATCACGGCCCGCCTGTCGATCCGGACGGGCGTTCCCCTGCGCAGAAAAACCGTCCCCTCCTGGCAGACGGTTTTTTCTTCCGTCCGGAGGGCCGTTTCCCCCGGCATGGTGATTTCCGCCCCGGCGAATACCTCCTGGCCGGAGGAAACGGTGCGGGACTGGAGGACCAGGGGCGATCCGGAAATCCTGGTTTCCCGCCAGAAGCATTTCCCGTACCCTTCGTGAACGGTATCAAAGCTGAGCCCGCAGCCGACGAACACAGGCCCGTCAAAATTCAGGGCTTCCAGGATGATCCGCTGGTATGTCCGCTCCCGGTGTTCCATGGACAAAAAGCGCAGGAAGATCAGGCGGACCTGCTTTCCGGTTTCCGTCTCCCAGACAAAGCTCCTCTGAAGGACGCCCGACCGCAGGTCGAGTTCGCGCCGGAACCCGCTGAACCGCGCCCTGCCCAGGTCCAGTTTCTCCCCGTCCAGGGTGATGTCCGACCGCAGCCAGTCGGCGGCGGGGATCATGAAGTGCGTATGGTCGATGATGCCCCGGTAGGAGCGGCCGAGTTTTTCGGTGTCATAGACACCGTTCACATAGGCGCCGCGCAGGCTGTCCGCCGTGCCGCCCTCGTCAAAATATCCCCGCACGCCGATGCTTTCGTTCGCCAGGGAAAAGACGGATTCGCTGACACGGGCATACGCCGGGTCAAAGCCTTCCTCGATGATTTTCCACGGATCCACCCGGAAATACACATCTGCCGCTTTTGCCATTGGAAGCTCCCCTTTCTGACGGGATCGGTCATCCCTTGATGCCGACGGAAACGGCGTTTTCCGTCAGCTGCTTCTGGAAGATGAAGAACAGGATGATCGGCGGGATCATGGAGAACACCACGGAACGCATCATCGTGTCCGCGTTGACGGTCTGCTCTGTGCTGAACACGAACAGGCGGACCATGACGGTCTGCTTGTCCCCGCCCCGCAGCACCAGGTAAGGCAGGAGGAAGTCAGACCAGGCGGCGTTCACCGCAAAGATGGCGATCACGGCGCAGATGGGCTTGGACAGCGGCAGGACGATGCGGGTGAACGTCTGCAGCTGGCTGCACCCGTCGATCCGGCTCGCTTCGATGATGGACGCCGGCAGCGTCTCAAAAAACTGAACGAACAGGATCACGTACATCGCGTTCGCCCCGTAGGACAGCCACAGGGGCAGAAAGGAATTGCCCAGGCGCAGCTTCTGGATGTTCATGAACAGGGGGACGATGCTGATGGTGGGCGGCATCAGCAGGGACAAAAGCACCAGCCGCTTGACCGCCCGGTGTCCCCTGGGCTTCAGGATCCCGATGCCGTAGCCCAGCAGGCCGTTGAAAAACAGCGCGCAGACCACGCTGCCCGTCACGGAAATCAGGGAATTCAGATAGTTTTTCGCAATCCCCAGCTGGGACCAGGTAAGCGCGAAGGGGCCGGGGCTGAAGGAACGGGGCAGGATGGATGTGCTGGACACGAACTCTTTCAGGTCCTTGAAGCCCGCCAGCGTGACCCAGATCAGCGGGAACACCGCCAGCACGACCATCAGCAGGCAGGCCAGAATAATGAACGCATAGCCGGCCCGGACCGAAGGGGCGTGCATGTCATACTCCCGGATGACCCCGGTGCGCTGAACTTTTTTCATGCGGTTTCCCCTCCCTTCAGTCCCAGTCAGACTCTTTGCGGTTGAAATACGAATAGACGGCCGTCATGACCAGAAGGATCAGCGTCACGATCACGGCGACAGCGGAAGCCTTCCCGTAGTTCATCGAGCCGCCGAATGCGTACTGCCACATCAGCTGCATCAGCGAAAGCGAGGCGTTGTCCGGCCCGCCCTTGGTCAGCACCATCGGCTCATACATGATCTGGAACACCGAGATGATCTGCAGGATCAGCAGGGTCCCCGCCAGCTTCCGGATGGCGGGCAGCAGGATGTGCACGATCCGGTGCCATACCGTGGCCCCGTCAATGGCGGCCGCCTCGTAGAGCTCCGGGCTCACGGACGCCATGCCGGCCATGTAGATCAGGGCCGTCGCCCCCGCCCCCTTCCAGGTGGCGATGACGATGATGATGGGGATCACCCAGTCCGCCCGCGTCAGATACGACTGGGCGGGCACGCCGATCCTGCTCAGAAGGATATTGAGGACACCGGATTTTTCCCCTGAAAAGAAGGCGGACCACAGGATGATGACTGCCAGGCCGGGCAGCATGTTCGGCAGATACACCGCCGTCCGGAACAGGCCCTTCCCCCGCCTGGTCTCCCCGATCAGCATGGCCAGCAGGATGGGCAGAGCAAAGCCGATCAGCAGGGACCAGAAGGTGTAGGAAAACGTATTGGCCAGCGCCTGCAGGAAGTCGTCTTTGCCGGTCACGCTGATAAAATTGTCCAGGCCGATAAACCGGACCAGCTCCACATTTCTGGTCTTGTACAGGCTCATCCGGATGCTTTCAAACAGCGGTTCCCAGACGAAAAAGGTCATCAGGACCAGGCCCGGCAGCATGATCAGCCAGGATTTGACCTGCTCCCCCGTTTTCCCGCGCGTACGGACCCTTTGTTTCGCTGCGCTCATACGGCTCCCTCCAAGCTATTTTTAACAACGGGGTGTTGCAGATAAAAAAGCTGCAGCACCCCTCTGTTAACAACAGATATGAAAATAAGCAAGCTGTGCAGCAGCCCTTAATAGTCGTTGATTTCGTCGTCCAGGTATTCCTGGAAAGATTCTTCCGCTTTCCGCAGGGCCTTTTCCACATCGGCCCCTTCCCGGGTGATCATCCGCTGCACGACGGCGGTCAGTTCGCGGTACAGCTGCTGGGCGAACACCGGCTCTTCCGATTTGAGCGTGATCGTGCCCGCGGAGATCGAATCGAAGAAATCGGCGTACAGGCGCATGTCCACGTTGCAGTATTCGTCCACGATGGCCTGCTTGGCCGCGTTGTATTTTTCATCGTTCCACGCGCTGATCGCGGGGATCACGGGGGCCCCGCGGTCCCGCTTGGCGGCGTAGTCCGCCCGCATGCCGGCCACGATGGCGTCGTCCAGGAAGGGCAGCTTGCCCAGGATCTTGAGGTAGGCCATCAGCGCCACGGCCTGGTCCCTGGTGATGTCCGGAGCGAACATATAGCAGGTACCGCCGGCCAGGGCATAGCGGCCCGCCGGGCCCGCCGGGAAGGGGATCAGGGCGAAGTCTTCCACCGGCAGCCCCTTGTTGGCGGTAGGCTGGTCCACGGAATCGTCCGCGGCAAAGTTCATCGCCGCTTCGCCCGTGCCCAGCAGGGAGTGGGCGCCGGCCCAGTCCGTGGTGGTGGCGTCGGCGTTCAGGATGTCGTACTTCCAGCGCAGGTCGCGCATGTATTCCATTGCGGCGATGCATTCGGGCGAGGTGAAATTGCACACCCAGCGCCCGTCCTCATCCCGGTATTCCAGGGCGCTTTCGCCCACGCAGCCGAAATTCCAGGCGATGTTGGTAAACAGCCAGCCGCCGTAGGTCTCGCTGGCCGGGAAAACCAGGCCGGCCTTGCCGGTCTTTTCCCGGATGATCTGACCGTATTCCGCCAGCTCCTGCAGGGTCCTGGGGTACAGGGGCAGGCCCGCCTCGTCCACCAGGCCCGCCTGGCGGAAGAGGGCCAGGTTGATGTGCATGCCCAGCACATAGCCGTCCCTGGGCAGGCCGTAGATGCGCCCGTTCTCATCCGCCAGCATTTCCACATAGGAGGGGCTGAACTGGTCCAGCACGCCGAACTGCTCCAGCGCGTCGGTGACGTCGCCCACCAGGTGCTGGCTGATCAGCAGCTGCGGGTCGGTAAAGGGAGGCTGGAAAATGCTCGGCGCCGTGCCGCCCTTGGCCATCGGCACATAATTGCTCAGCGAATAGGAATAATAGTCCGGCACCAGCGTCACGTTGGGATACTGCCGGGCCATCGCGGCCCGGTAGCCTTCAAACAGCTCCTTTTCCGCCGCGGCCGCCGTATCCGGCGGCCAGTTGCCCAGGGTGATCGTGCAGGTCAGGTCCGGGTCGATCACATCCTCGGCCAGCGCGCACAGGGTGACCTGCAGCATGCAAAGGGCCAGCAGCAGTGAAATCATTCTGAACAGTCTGTTCATTTTACCCCTCCTCATCGATGAAAACAGGCTCCGTTATGATTGGTTTAACGTTAAACTTCATGGCTATTATAGCCCCCATTCCACCATTTTGTCAATGGGTTTTCAGCCGAAATATTCTTCGGGACAGAAAAAACCGGCTATATGGAGCCGGCAGCTGAATCTTCCGTTCCTTCCTTCCCGGAAACCAGCCCTGCTTTTTCCCTCAGGAGGAGCTCCGCCCCGGCCATCATGCAGGGGGCAGCCCCGTGCTGGTTGTCGTCGATCTGCTTTTCGCTCAGGTAATACGCGGGCGACCCGTCCCGGTCGGTGCGGTGATCGGGGCCGGGGCCCAGGCCGGCGCTGCCGCAGATGCCACGGAGCACCGGCACGGAACCGTCCGACAGGTAACGGACGCGGATGCAGTCCAGTATGTTTTCCCCGAGGCGGCCCGCCTCTTCGTCCAGCATCCCCAGGCGGCAGCCTTTCATGAGGGCGTACGCGATCATGGCGGTGCCGGAGGTTTCCGGGTAATTGCCGGGCAGGTCTTTCCGGTCTGTCAGCTGGAAGAACATGCCGCTTTCAGGATCGCGGAAGGGGAGCAGGCCGCCGACCGCTTCCCGCAGCAGGTCCCTGAGGATTTCCGCTCCCCGTTCCCGGCCGCCGATCAGCCCGTATATGTCGCACATGGCCATCAGCAGCCAGCCCTCCGCCCGCAGCCAGCAGCAGGGGCTCAAACCGGTCTCCGGGTCTGCCCAGTCCATCTGCCGGCTGCTGTCCCAGGCGTGGACGTACAGCCCCCTGTCCGGCAGGAACAGGACGCGGCGCACGGTCTCAAACTGCCGGAAAATATCGGAAAAATCCGTTTCGCCGGCTTCCAGGCCGCACCTGGCCTGGAAGGGAAGGGCCATGTACAGCCCGTCCAGCCACACCTGATGCGGATAGATGTCTTTATGCCAGTAGTTCCCCGTTTCTGTCCGCGGATGGGCGGCCAGGTTCCGCCGGATCCGGAAAGCGGCCTCCCGGTATCTTTCGTTCCCCGTCTGATCGTACAGGACCCACAGGGACTTGCCGAAGGATACAAAGTCCAGGTTGTGCGCGCTGTCGTCCCAGCCTTTGATCACGCCCTGTTCGTCGCACAGGGCGCTTCCGCAGCGGAGCAGAGCGTCCCGGAAGACGGCTTCTCCCGAGACGCGGTGCAGCTGGTCCAGCCCCAGCATGCAGATGTCGTTTTTATAATTCCAGCGCTTCGAGGATACGAAGGCCGGAAAGGTTTCCTGTGCGTAATGCCGGAAATAACGGAACCACTGTCCGCGCATGGGCGTCCTCCTGTCCGGTTTCTCAAATACCGCAGCATGCCGCCGGTTCCCGGCTCCTGACCGGAATCACGGCGTCCGTCCGTTCTTCTCCTTCTCCAGCCGGGCGATCTCCTCCGGCATGATCGGGTCATACTTTTTCAGGAACAGCGAAACCTCCGGCCCGGCCGCTTTCCCGGCGGCCCGGAGCTTCAGGTATTCCGCGTATGCCATCATGCAGACGCCCACGCCCTTCTGCTCGTCCTCCACCACCTCTTCGGACAGGTAGTAGGCGGCGGAGCCGTCGCGCCGGAAGTTGCCGTCCGGCCCCAGGCCTGCTCCCTTGCAGATCCCGCCCAGGTGCAGGCCGCCGTCCTGCATGCGGAACTGTGCGGCTTCCACCGCCAGCAGGATCTCCACGCCCTTTCGGGCATAGCTTCCGTCGGGCCACACGCCCAGCCGGGCTCCCTTCATCAGGCTGTAGGCGGCCATCAGCGTGCCGCTGGTTTCGGGATAGTTGCCCGGCTCGTCCGGCAGGGCGGGCAGTTGAAGGAACATGCCGCTCTTTTTATCCAGCCTTTCCAGCATGCCGTCCGCGGCTTCCTTCCACAGGGCGGCCATCGTCCGCTTCTGCCCTTCGTCGGTCAGCAGTTCGTATACGTCGGCGAAGGCCATCAGAAACCAGCCGATCGAGCGGGTCCAGAAGTTGGGCGAAAGGCCGGTCTCCCTGTCGCACCAGAAAATGTCCCTGGTCTCGCAGTAGGCGTGCCGGTACAGCCTGGCGCTTTCGTCATACAGCGTTTTCCGGGCGTTGGTGAACTGAAGGACGATGTCCGAAAGATCCCCTGTCCCGAAACGGCACTCATACATCGCATAGAAAGGCAGGCCCATGTACAGCCCGTCCAGCCATACCTGATTCGGGTAGATGGCTTTGTGCCAGAACGAGCCCGCTTTCGTGCGCGGCTGGCGGCGCAGCTGCTCCCGGAGGGCTTCCGCCGCCCGCCGGTAAGCTTCCCGCCCGGTCTTTTCATACAGCGGAAACAGCACCCGGCCGGACGGGATAAAGTCCAGGTTGTAATCCTCCATCCGGTACAGGCGGATCGCCCCGTTTTCATCGATATACCGGTCGATGAAGGTCCGCATGGCGTCAAAGTACTTTTCTTCCCCCGCGGCTTCCCACAGAGCGTTCAGGCCGATCAGGACGCAGCCGTCCTCATAGTTCCAGATGTCCCGGTCCGTCCGGGCAAACACCTGAGCGTATTTTTCCAGATAATACTCCATCAGCATAAACAGGCCTCCCAGAGACAATGACAGGGGGAAAGGCTGAGAGTGAGGAGTGAGGAGTGAGGAGTGAGGAATGAGGAATGAGGAGTGAGGAATGAGGAATGAGGAGTGAGGAGTTGAAATTGGTTCATTGACTATTAACTCCTCACTGAGCGACCGCAGGGAGCGGTCACTCCTAACTCCTCACTCAGTGGCAGCCCAGGGGCCGCCGCTACGGCAACCGGATGGAGCGGTCACTCCTCACTGATCAACTCGGTTTCTCAATCCACCTCGGGAACGAATACTCGCCCCGGTAGTTGGAGGAATTGTACAGCGGGTATTTTTCCGGCGCGTACTCTTTTCCCTTGACTTCGCAGGGACGGTCCTGGGTGTAGATGTACATCCGCTTGTGGTCCCACAGGACAATCTCGTCCCGGCGGTCGCCGGTCAGGTTCAGCACCTCCGCGCACATGTCCGGATGGCCGTCGTCCGGGAAAAGCACCACCTGATCCCCTTCGCCGTCGATCAGGCCGCCGTACTTCACATTGCCGTTGAGCAGCACCAGTTCCGTGCCGTCCCCCTGCCAGTTGACCGGGGCGATCACGTTGCCGTTGGTGGAGGGCTCCATATGCCACAGCTCCCGGCCCTTGCAGTCGTACATGTAGATGATGCCCTGGTTTTCCCAGAACGTCGTGGTGCAGATCTGCATGCCTCTCATGCCGGGGATGTAGTTGCCGGCAGAGATGCGCTGGCCGTGGCCGTTGATGTCCCGGGCGAGGATGTTTCCCTGCTTGTCACAGATCATGAAGCCCTGCCAGCCGGAAACGATGGCGATCAGGTCGTCGTCGATGTCCGGGTCGAAGCGGCCGATGATGATCTCGTCCGTGTGGTCGGTATCGACAGGCAGCTCCCAGATCAGTTTCCCGTCGCTGGAAATCATGTTGTAGCAGCTGAAAATCTCGTCCTTCCCGTCCCCGTTGAAATCGTAGGCATAGGGGAAGTGGCCGGTGTTGTTGTGGCAGAAGGTCCACAGCGGTTCAAGTTCGTCCGTGTACAGGTACAGCCGGGCGTAGCGGTCCTTGATCAGGATGTCGCTGGGCCGGTCTTTGCCGCGCACGTTGACGATCCGGATGGCGTCCACGTTCAGCCGGTCAAAGGCGTGCTTCTGGAACTCGATCCCCAGGATCTTCTCGGGGTCCTCCGTATTGTAAGGCGTGTCAATGCAGCGCAGGCACCTGCCCGTGCGGCCGTCCAGGATCTGGAGCTTGAAATCGCTGGCCATGATCACTTCGTCCACGCCGTCATTGTTGATGTCGTAAATCTGGAAGGGCAGGTCGCAGGTGGTGTCCTGGTTGACCTCCAGGGGAGAAGGCTCGCCCCACTGCCAGAGGATCTTCCCTGTGTTGATACTCACGGCGGTCAGGCAGGAGATGTTGCAGTAACGCTCCTTGTACACCCGCTTCTGGTGCTGGGCCATCACAAAGAACATCTCGTCCGTCCCCGTCAGGTGGCCGAAACGGATCTGGCGGGAGGCCCCCCAGCTGCCCAGGTCAAAGCTCTTCCATAATTTGGGCTGGGCGTAGCGGGCCCGCTTCTGCGCCAGGCGCACGGCCTTGTCCGCTTTGAAGCGGGAGAAGGCGGCGGCTTCTTCCTCCGTGCAGGTGACCTTCACATGCGCAAACTGTGCCGGCATGTAGCCGGCCAGGGCGACGCAGCCGGTTGCGTAGGTATCGTCCTCCACGGTAAAGAGGGTCTTCCCGCCGGCGCTGCAGGTGATCCGGCTGCCCCGGACAGTGACGGCCAGATGGATGAATGCATCGCAGGAATAGGCGACGGGGGCCTTCGCAAGCACGGTGCGCTCCGTTTTGACCACCTTCACCAGCTGCGCCTCCTGATTGCTCAGAAACAGGGCGTAGTGCTGCAGGGACGCCTGATAGCGGAACAGCAGGCCCACCTGGTCGGTGGTGCACAGGGCCCGCAGGTCCGTTTCGGCGGTATAATCCGTCCAGTCCTTGTCGCCCGCGGCCAGCACGGAGCAGACGCCGTGGGTCAGGGGGTTGCGCACCCGCATCTGTTCCATCACGTGCATGCCGTCCTGGGATGTCACCACCCAGTTGGGCCCGCGGAACCAGCAGTTGGTGATCGGGTCGTACCAGGACCCCTGGTAGCCCGGATTGACCACGTAATGATATTCGCCGGTCGCGGAATGCTCCCGGTCAAAGGGCAGCGGACCGATGGCGAAGCCCGAAAAATCATCCTCAAACAGGACAAATTGCTTTTCCGTATCCATCATGCCGGAATCCTCCGTTTTTTTCATTGGCCGGGCGGCAAGCCGGAACCGGCGCCGCGGTCTGGCGTCTC
>JBGUJG010000030.1:0-24422 GCA_045113695.1 Christensenellales bacterium | reverse complement strand
CGCGTGGCGGTGAAAGCGGAAGGCGCTTATTCCGGGTGTGAGGAGGAACAATACGTTCCGCAGGATGATCCGCTGTCCGAAAAGCGCCTGCACAAGCGAGCGATCAAGCTGGCGGCCTACCGGCTGCTGAAGAAAGCGTCCGGGGTGACCCCGCCCTGGGGATCCCTGACCGGCATCCGGCCGACCCGCCTGGTCTACGCGGAAATGGACAAAGGACTTGCCCTTCCAGCCGCAGTTCAGCGCGTCCGGGAGACGTTTGACGTGAGCGCTCAAAAAGCGGCCCTGCTATCCGAGATCATCTGCCGCCAGCAGACGCTCCCGCAGCCGACGGGCCGGGAGACGGAGCTTTACGCCGGCATCCCCTTCTGCACGACCCGCTGCGCCTACTGCAGCTTTCTGAGCGGGGAACTGGGGGACGGTTCCCTGGTCGCCCCGTATGTGAAAGCCCTGCTGCGGGAAATCGGGTTTGTGAAAAGCCTGCTGAAGGAAACGGGTTTGTCCGTTTCCTCCGTCTATGTGGGCGGCGGGACGCCGACAGCCCTGGATGAAGAATCCCTGAGAGCGGTGCTGTCCGCCCTGTCCCCGCTGGCGGAAGGGTGTGAATTCACCGTGGAGGCCGGCCGGCCGGACACCATTACGGCAGGGAAGCTTGCCGTGATCCGGGAGGCCGGGGCGACGCGCATTTCCGTCAATCCCCAGACCATGCACGACGAGACCCTCCAAAGGATCGGCCGCGCCCATACCGCGGCGCAGACGGAGGAAGCCTTCGCCCTGGCCCGGGCCATGGGCTTTTCCGACATCAACATGGACCTGATCGCCGGCCTGCCGGGCGAGGACGAAGGGATGTTCGCGCAGACCCTCGCCCTCGTGGCGGAGCTTGGGCCGGACAGCCTGACCGTCCACACCCTGTCCATCAAGCACGCCAGCATCCTGCACCTGTTCGGCGCTCCCCTGCCGGACGGGGACATGGTGGCCCGAATGCAGCGCATGGGGCTGGAGACCGCCCACCAAATGGGCATGCAGGCCTATTACCTTTACCGGCAGAAGTACATGGCCGGTGCCCTTGAAAACGTGGCCTACGCCAGGCCCGGCTGTGAGTGCCTCTACAACGTCCGCATGATGGAGGAGACCGGCCACGTGCTGGCCCTGGGGGCGGGCGGCATCAGCAAAAGGGTCTGGCCTTCCGGCGGGAAAATCACCCGGGCCCCGAACGTGGGGAACATTGAGGAATATATCGCCCGGGTGGATGAGATGTGTGAGCGCAAACGCGCCCTCTGGCAGGACGCGGCTGTTCAGGCAGAGGATGAGTTGTGAATAATGCGTAAATATTCATACGGCCGTGCGGCTGTTCCTTGTGCTATTGCCTGCCGCCGTGATACAATGATCTCAATCCGGAATTTGTCCGACTTGAAAACAGGAAAAGGAGAATGAACCATGAGCAAACGACTTCTGTCCCTTGTGCTGTGCCTGATGCTGGCGATGACCGCTGCGCCCGCCCTGGCGGATACCGTGACCGGCACCGCCTCCGCGATGGGCCTGAACGGTGAAGTGACCGTCACCGTTCAGCTGACCGACGGGGTGATCACCTCCGTCACCGCGGAAGGCGCCCAGGAAACCCCGGGCATCGGCAGCGTCGCGATCGAGCAGCTGCCTGCCGCCATGGCAGCCAATAATACCATCAACGTGGACGCCGTTTCCGGCGCCACCATCACGTCCAACGCCATCCTGGCCGCCGTCCGGCAGGCGCTGGCAAACGCCGGGGTCAATCCCGACGACTATATGGAAAAGCCCGCCGAGGAAGCCCTGGCCGACGCTGAATATAACGTGGACGTCGTCATCGTCGGCGCCGGCGGCGCCGGGATGACGGCCGCCCTGACCGCCGCGGATCAGCAGCTGACCGTACTGGTGCTGGAAAGCCAGGACGCCGTCGGCGGCAACACCGTCAAGTCCACCGGCGGCATGAACGCCGCGAAGACTGTCTACCAGGACCAGAACACGTTTGCCGAGGGCGCGGGCGTTGAAAAACAACTCAAGGCGGCCGAAGCGTACGCGGGCAATGCGGCTGTCGCCGCCCTGGCCGAAACGGTTTCCGGCCAGTTTGCCGCTTATCAGGCGGCCCCGAAAGGGTATTTTGACAGCGTTGAGCTGTTTGAGCTGGATACCATCATCGGCGGCAAGGGCCTGAACGATCCTGCCCTGGTTCACACCCTGGCTTCCCAGTCTGAAAGCTCTGTCGAGTGGCTGGGCTCGGTCGGCATCGAGCTGCACAATGTCGCTTCCTTCGGCGGCGCTTCCGTCAAGCGCATCCACCGCCCGGTGGACGAGAACGGCAAAGTGCTCTCCGTCGGCGCCTATATCGTGCCCCGCCTGCAGGCCGCCTGCGAAGCGCGTGAGAACATCACGATCCTGACCAATACCACGGCCGATGAGATCCTCATGAGCGAAGACGGCGCCGCCGCGGGCGTGCACGCCGTGGGCAAGACCGGCAACCAGGTGGTCGTCCGTGCCAAAGCCGTCATCCTGGCCACCGGCGGCTTCGGCGCGAACCTCCCGATGGTCGCGTCCTATCAGCCCGCCCTGGACGGCTTTATGACCACCAACGCCGCCGGCGCGCAGGGCCAGGGCATCGCCATGGCCACCGCCGTGGGGGCGGACACCGTCGATCTGGACCAGATCCAGATCCATCCGACCGTGCAGGCGGACACCGCCGCCCTGATCACTGAGGGCCTGCGGGGCGACGGCGCGATCCTGGTCAACGCCGAGGGAAACCGTTTCATCGACGAAGTCGGCACCCGCGACGTGGTTTCCGCTGCGGAAATCGCCCAGCCCGGCTCTTTCAGCTGGCTGATCGTCGACCAGAAGATGGCGGACGCCTCCGCCGTCATCCAGGGCTACATCAAGCGCGGCACGGACTTCTGCCACACGGCGGACAGCTATGAAGCCCTGGCGGCGGAAATCGGCATCCCCGCGGAAGCCTTTGCCGCCACCATGAACGACTGGAACCAGAAGGTCGCCGCCAAGGAAGACCCGGACTTCGGCCGCGTCTCCTTCGCCAATCCTCTGGATACCGCGCCCTATTACGCCATCAAGGTAACCGCCGGCATCCATCACACGATGGGCGGCATCCGCATCAATGAAAGCACCCAGGTCCTGCGTCCGGACGGCACGGCCATCAGCGGCCTGTTCGCGGCCGGCGAGGTCACCGGCGGCGTGCACGGCGCGAACCGTCTGGGCGGGAACGCCGTGGCGGACATCATCGTCTTCGGCCGGATCGCCGGCCAGAGCGCGGCGGAATACGTAAAGTAAAGCGCGTCTGCCCGCCGGGCCATGGACCGGAACCGGATATCAGGGAGCTGCTGCGGCTGAACGGCTGCAGCGGCTCCTTTTTTGAACGGATCCGGAACGGAAGGCTCATGGGGCGGTATCTGTTTTGACACATTTTATGCTTGCCAAGCGGGGCAAAAAAAGATACAATAAGGGCAATGAATCCGAGCTGAGACTGGAGGTATGGATATGACGATCGATGAACTGATGAATCAGACGAAAGACAAAATGACCAAGACCAGGGACTATTTCCAGAAGGATATGCTGACCCTCCGGGCGGGCCGCGCCAATCCCCAGATCCTGGATAAAATCATGGTGGACTATTACGGAACGCAGACGCCGCTCAAACAGATGGGCAACGTCATGGCGCCCGAACCCAGGCTCCTGACCATCTCCCTGTGGGATCCCAAGGCCATCTCCCTGGTGGAAAAAGCCATCCTGAAGAGCGATCTGGGCCTGAACCCCTCCAACGACGGCAAAATCATCCGCCTGGTCGTGCCGGAGCTCAACGAGGAGCGCCGCAAGGAACTGACCAAGGTCGTCCGCAAGAGCGCGGAGGAAACCAAGGTGGCTGTCCGCAACACCCGCCGCGACGCCATGGAGTCCATCCGCAAGCTCAAGAAGAACAGCGAGATCACCGAGGACGATCAGAGCAAGGCAGAAAAGGACCTGCAGAAGATGACGGACAACTTCATCAAGGAAGTGGACAAGATCGCCGCCGATAAGGAAAAGGAGATCATG
This sequence comes from Christensenellales bacterium, assembly GCA_045113695.1. Taxonomy (GTDB): domain Bacteria; phylum Bacillota; class Clostridia; order Christensenellales; family Aristaeellaceae; genus UBA4246. The sequence goes on along the minus strand of JBGUJG010000030.1, from coordinate 20,357 downwards.
GAGGTCTGATGACGGAGCAAACCCTGGTCGGGCTTCCCCTGGAAGAAGCCAGGGAACGCCTGAAGTGCGCCGGGCTTCCGGAGCGGGCGGAAGTTTTTACCGCCCCTCCCGGTCCATCCGGCGCAGGGCGCGCGGAAGAAGGGCAGCCGTACAGTCCGTACGTCGTCCGCGAGGGGGACGCAGGGCTTACCTGCGCCCTGTTCCGCGTGCCGGATCCATCAAAGGAGCATGCGCAGCATGAGTGAATCTACGCGTCTGCCGCGGCACGTGGCCATCATCATGGATGGGAACGGCCGGTGGGCAAAACAGCATATGCTGAAGGTGGCCATGGGGCACCGTGCGGGAGTGGAAGCGCTTCGGGCGATCATCAGGGAGAGCAGCGATATCGGGATCAAAGCGCTCTCCCTGTTCGCGTTTTCTACGGAAAACTGGCGCCGGAGCGAGACGGAAGTGGCCGCGCTGATGCAGCTGCTGCTGGAATACTTCCGCAGCGAGATCGACGAGCTGGACGAAAACAACGTCCGCATCCGCATCCTGGGGGACAAGGACGGCCTGCCCGCCCCCCAGCGGGAAGCGCTGATCAAAGCGGAGGAGCGGACGAAGGACAATACCGGGCTGAACCTCTGCATCGCCATCAACTACGGCGGTCGGCAGGAGCTGGTCCGGGCCGCCCGGCTGCTTGCCGAAAAGGTTCAGGCGGGGGAGATCAGACCGGATCAGATCGACGAACAGGCGTTCTCCGGGTGCCTGTATACCGCCGGCCTTCCGGATGTGGACCTGCTGATCCGCACCAGCGGGGAAATGCGGCTGAGCGGGTTCCTGCTGTATCAGTGCGCGTATGCCGAGTTTGAGTTTCCCGAAACGCTTTGGCCTGATTTTACGCTGGAGGACTACCGCGCGGCGCTCCGGGCCTTTGCGCAGCGGGACAGGAGATTTGGAGGCAGAAAGTGACAAAGAGGATTGTGACGGGCGTAGGCCTGCTGGGCCTACTGGTGTTTGCCCTGGTCATGGGCGGCTGGGTGTTCAACCTGCTGTTCATGGGCGCGCTGTGCATGTGCGTGTTTGAGTTTTTCCGGGCCCTCAGGAACGCCGGGAACCGGCCGGTCGAATGGCCGGTATGGACCTGCATGGCCGTGAGCATCCCGATCTACGTGTTCAGCGACCGGATGTACATCACGATGCTGCTGATCGGGGCGGCCTGCATGCTGACCTGTGCGAACGTCATCTTCCGCAGGGTGCCCCGGCTGTCCGACCTGCTCTTTTCCTGCCTGCCGCTGTTTTCCGTGCTGGTGCCGGGCCTGTGCATGCTGACCTTCCAGCAGCATCCCGATCCGGCCATGCGGGCTTTCTTCATCCTGATTTCTTTCGGCATCCCGCTGATGGGGGATACCCTGGCCCTTTTCGGCGGCCGCCGCTACGGCAGGCGTGCCCTGTGTCCGGAAGTCAGCCCGAAAAAGACGGTGGAGGGCGCCCTGTTCGGCCTGCTGGGCAGCGTGCTGTTCGGCGTGCTGACGACGCTGGCTTTCAGCCTGTTCACCGTGACGCCGGTCTTCTGGCATATGGCCATCTTGGGCCTGGTGGCCGGGATTGCCGGCCAGGTGGGCGACCTGTTTGCCTCCCTGGTCAAGCGGCACTGCGAAATCAAGGACTTCAGCGACGTTTTCCCCGGCCACGGCGGCATGATGGACCGGCTGGACAGCGTGTTTTTCTCCACCGTGGTCGTCTACGTCTACTACATCTTCTACATCGGGGTGTGACCTTCTGATGAAAAAAATCGCCGTTTTCGGGTCGACCGGGTCGATCGGGACCCAGACTCTGGACGAGGTGCGCCGTCATCCGGATCAGTTTCAGGTCAGCGCCCTGTCCGCCCATACGAACCGCTGGCTCTTTTTTGAGCAGATCCGGGCCTTCCGCCCGCAGTGCGCCTGCCTGAGCGGCACGGACCTGGGCCAGGTGCCGGACGACCTGCGCTTCTGCCAGTTTTACCGGCCGGAAGAGCTGACGCGCATGGCGGCCGAGTGCTCGGCGGAGGACGTGATGGTGTCCATCGTCGGCGTCGCCGGGCTGGAGGTCACGATGGCGGCGCGCCGGGCGGGCAAGCGGATCCTCCTGGCCAACAAGGAAACCCTGGTGGCCGGCGGGGAGCTGGTGATGAAGGAATGCCCCGTGGAAAACGGCATCCCCACCCTCCTGCCGGTGGACAGCGAGCACAGCGCCATCTTCCAGTGCCTGGAAGGAAGGCGGGGGCAGAAGCCTGCCCGCATTTTCCTGACGGCCTCCGGCGGCCCCTTCCGCACCTGGCCGAAGGATCAGATCATGAACGCCTCCAAGGCCGAGGCCCTCAACCACCCGACCTGGAACATGGGGCAGAAGATCACCGTGGATTCCGCATCCATGTTCAACAAGGCCCTCGAAATCATCGAAGCGAAGTGGCTGTTCGGCGTCGCCCCGGAGCAGATCCAGGTGGTCGTCCATCCACAGAGCATCGTCCATTCGATGGTCGGCTTTGAGGACGGGGCGGTCCTGGCCCAGCTGGGCGTGCCGGACATGCGGGTGCCGATTCTCTACGCGATGACCTACCCGGACCGGATGGACAGCGGCGTCCCCTTCCCGGACTTTGCCGCCCTTTCCCAATTGACCTTTGAAAACGCGGACGCGGACAAGTTCCCCGCCCTCCGCCTGGCCTACGAATCCCTCCGCGCCGGCGGGGCCTCCTGCTGCGTGATGAACGCCGCCAACGAGGTGGCGGTCTACGCCTTCCTGCGCGAAATGATCCCCTTCGGCGGCATTTACGCCTGCGTGGAGGAAACCCTGAACCGTCTGGGCTTCCTGCCGGCCCGCGATCTTTCGGACATCCGCGCCGCCAACCGCCTCGCCCGGAAGACGGCGATGGAGATCCTGCATATTGAGTATATGGCGGGGCAGTAAAAAGTGAGGAGTGAGGAGTTAGGAGTGAGGAGTTCATTGCCCAGTGACAGATTTCACGGGCAGTCCGGTATCTGCTGCTGAGATGGTTTTTGGTGACGCCGGCTTCTTTTTTCGGTGCTCATGAACCATCTTCAACTCCTCACTCCTTATTCCTCACTCCTAACTGTTGAAAAACAAATAGGATAGAGAGGTCACTTATGATACTGTACGTCCTTCTGGCCTTGCTCATGCTGGGCATTCTGATCACCGTGCATGAGTGGGGCCATTTCATGGCCGCCCGGCTGACGAAGATCCCGGTGAGGGAGTTTTCCATCGGCTTCGGGCCCCTGATCAAATCCTGGCAGAGCAAAAAATACGAAACGAAGTTTTCCGTCCGCGCGATTCCGGCGGGCGGCTACTGCGCTTTTTACGGGGAAAACAGCCCCGATGAAAAGGCGGACGAGGACCCGCGGGCCATGCGCCGCTTTCCGGTGTGGCGCAGGCTGGTCACGGTCCTGATGGGCCCGGGGATGAACTTCATCCTGGCCTTCGTCGTGGCCTTCGGGTTTTACTGGGCCACCGGCATCCCGCAGGTGAAGGAATACGGCCCGGTCCGCATCGTGGAGGTTTCCGCAGGTTCAGCGGCGCAGGCGGCCGGCCTGCAGGCGGGCGACCTGATTCTTTCCGTCAACGGGACGGATGCCAGCGGCCTGAGCGCAGACGGCTCCACCTACAAAATGATCGAGCTGACCAGCGCTTATCAGACAGGGGACGAGGCCCTTTCTATTAAGGTCCGGCGTGGTGAGGAAGAGCTGACCCTGCCGATCACGCCTGTTTATTCCGCCGAAACGGGCCGCATGATGATGGGCGTCACCATCGAGCCGGTGATCCTGTCCGAAACCGTGGTCCACCTGACCCTGCCCCAGGCCGCGGGCTACGCCTTTGACCTGTGCGTGCGGGAGGGCAAAGCCATCATCGAAGCCCTCTACAGCACGATCCGCACCGGCCAGAACCTGGACCAGATGTCCGGCACGGTCGGCGTGATCAAAATCGTCGCGGAGACCACGCGGGATTACGCCCTGGAAGGCTATCTGTCCCTTCTGGTGATGATTTCGGTGAACCTGGGGCTGGTCAACCTCCTGCCCATCCCGGGCCTGGACGGCAGCCAGGTGGTCCTCCTCCTGATCGAGGCCGTCCGGCGCAAACCCCTCCCCCGCAAGGTGGAAAGCGCCATCACCATGGTCGGCTTCGCCGCGCTGATGATGCTGTTTGTGGTGCTGACGTATCATGATCTGATGAATATATTCAGGGGAGCGTGACGGAACAAAAACTCCTTTTTAAGCAGATGGATTGACAAAGAGGTGATCTGTTTTTACGGAAAAGTCAATGAATATGACTGGAAACTGTTTCGTCAAAGACTTCCCGGCTGGCAGGAAGCTTACATGCAGAAGCTGATCGACGAATACACTGCCATGCTGACTGGTCCCGGAGCAGCCTCCGACAAATTCTGGGATCTGGAAAACGTATCCAGCATGGCAAGCGGGATACCGGGGTAATTGCAGAAATGCGCCGGTCCCAAATGAATCTGAATATCATGAATCTGCTTGCTGAAGATACTATTACATTGGATGATCTTGATGGATTTAGTGAAGAACTACTGGAACAAATGGCTTTTTTATTGGGAAAACACGATGAAATCAACTCTTTATCAACATAATCAAACAAAACCATTTATTTATACACGACATGATAGGAGGGAGAAAGCATGAAAAAGACCCTGGCTCTTCTGTTGGTTCTGATGAATTTGTTTATATTTACAGCATTCGCAGAAGAAATCAATCTATCTGGTTATTCATATGAACAACTGATTGAACTGCAAAAACAAGTCAACAAAGAGATCATGTCACGTCCTGAATGGAAAGAAGTTACTGTTCCAGTCGGAACCTGGAAGGTCGGAGAAGATATTCCTGCTGGAACTTATTCCGTCAGTGGTGGCAAATATATGGCAACAATGACAATCTATAAAAGTGCTGAGAAGAATTTTAGTGATATGACTGAGATGTATACATTTTCTGGAATGACAACGAATACCGTCGGAAGAATCACGTTAAAAGAAGGACAGTACGTTGTTATTGAGGTAGAATCGCTTACTTTTGCACCGCCGATTTCACTTGGATTCTGAGAGAATGTTGAGTGTGTTATAGATTGTGTAAACCCAACCGACGCCATTATATGCCCATTTGACATATAGACATTTTATGATATAATATGTCTATATTCTGTTTTAAGAGGTGAGTGCTATGCTTTCACTGCGGGAAACCATCCGGCCTTCTGCTGATCTCAGGAACCATTATAACGAGATCTCCAAACAATGCAGAGATAATAAAGAAGCTGTCATCATTACGGTCAACGGTCGGGGCGATACCGTATCTTTGGCTTATGAAGAGTATCAAAGGATGAGAACGAGAATTGAGCTGCTCGAAATCCTGGCCGAATCCGAAGAAGATGTAAAGATGGGCAGAGTCGCCCCTATTCAGGATACATTTCAGGAACTCAGACAATTGCTGGCGGGAGAAAAGCCGTGAATGATGTGAGATATTCGGTTGTGAGAACCGATATGGCTGATTCCCTGATCAGGAAAATTGTGCTCTATATAGCAGAACAGTTTGGCCCTGAAGTCGCAACAGAGAAGTTGGACGAACTGGAACAGGCTATCTGGAACCTTGGAGACAATCCGTACCTGGGAATCGATCCGCGGTACACAGTGCTGAAACGTCAGGGTTATAAAGTTCTTATCCTGAAAAAGGATCTGGTGTTCTACAAAATAGATGAAACACGAAAAGAAGTCATGGTTTATGCCGTGATTGACCAGCGGCAGGATATTCTGAGCATTTTACGGGGACTTTGAGCCCGGGGCTCACGGATATCTTACCAGCTTTTTCTTATGGCAATTCACTGGCATCATTCTTATACAAATGGTTTACTCGGCCGGAACCGAGTAAAGAAGAAGCAGCCAGGGCAAGCTAACCCCGGGTGGCAGAAGGATCAGCGCGGAGGAAGAAAAGGAAAATGAAAAAAGCTGTTTACGCAGGCACTTTGCAGATCGGCGGCGGAGCCCCCGTTTCCGTTCAGTCCATGACCAACACCCGCACGGAGGACGCCGAAGCGACCCTTTCCCAGATCCGCCGTCTGGCGGAGGCCGGGGCCCAGCTGGTGCGGGTATCGGTGTACAATGAGGACTGCGTGAAGGCCGTCCGGACCCTGGTGGATAACAGTCCGGTGCCGCTTTGCGCGGACATCCATTTTGACCACCGGCTTGCCATAGGGGCGCTGGAAAACGGCATCCACAAGCTGCGGATCAACCCCGGCAACATCGGCGGGGAGGATAAGGTGAAGCTGGTGGCGGACTGCCTGAAGCGCCACCATGTGCCCGTCCGCATCGGGGTGAACGCCGGATCCCTGGAAAAGGACATTTTAGCGAAATACGGCGGGGTCACCCCGGAGGGCCTGTGCGAAAGCGCCCTCTCCCACGCCAGGCTCCTTGAAAAGTTCGGGTTTGACGACCTGGTGATCTCGCTCAAATGCAGCGACGTCAGGACCAGCGTTGAAGCCTGCACCCTGCTGGACAGACAGTGCGGCTATCCCCAGCACATCGGCATGACGGAGGCCGGCCTGCCCGGGCGGGGCACAGTGAGGTCCGCCATCGGGATCGGGGCCCTGCTCCTTTCCGGCATTGGGGACACCGTCCGCGTCTCCCTGACCGGCGATCCGGTGAACGAAGTCACCGCGGCCCTGGACATCCTGAAGGCCCTGAACCTGCGGGGCGGCATCCGCTTTACCTCCTGCCCGACGTGCGGCAGGACGCGCATCGACGTCGAAAAGATCGCCCGGCGGCTGGAGGAAGAGTTCGGGAATGCGGACCGTGATCTTTCCGTCGCTGTCATGGGCTGCGTGGTCAACGGGCCGGGCGAAGCCCGGGACAAGGACATCGCCCTGTGCGGCGGCGACGGGGTCGGCGCCCTGTACCGAAAAGGCGTTTTTGTCCGCAGGCTGGAGGGCGACCTCGAAGAGGAAATGATCAGAGCTGTCAGAGAGGAACTGGAACGGTAACAGAACATGACCAAAACGGAAGTATTGGGGCAGATCGTCCGGAAGGTGCCGAAACTCAGGGACAAGCTGACCCTGGACCGGATTTATTTCAGCCGCGCGGATAACCACGCGGTGTTCAGCTTTCTGGCCGCCGATCTGATCGGCCAGGAGGATTTCCAGCTGATCAAGGCGGTGCTCTTCGGCTGTTTCCCTCAGATGCGGGTGTCCGTCCGCGTAGCCTCCCCGGCTCTGGGCGAGGCTTTTCTGGCAGACCCCACCCCCTATCAGGAGCCTGTGCTGGACTTCCTCTGCCGCCGCTACCCCAACGCCAACGCCTGGCGCAAATGGCTTAGGCTGGGCGCGAAAAACGGCCATATAGAGCTGGAAACGCCGGACGCTTTTTCCGCCGGCTTTTTGAGCCGGGGCGAGGTCAAGCATGATCTGGCCCAGGCCATTCAGGATATTTTCCGTGTGAAAACCGAGGTGCTGGTCAGCGTCCGGGGCGACGCGGAAGCCCTGATCAACCGGGAGCGGGAGCAGCGCGCTGCCGAGGAGGAGCTGATCAGCCGGCCCGCCGCCGAGCCGCCGAAACAGGAAAAAAAGCCGTCCTTGCAGATCCGCGGCCGGGAGATCGCCACCGAACCCGTGCCCATCGCCGATATCACGCCGGAAAGCGGCCGCGTCACGATCCGCGGCAGGGTGCTGAACGCCGAGACGAGGGAATCCAAAGACGGCAGCATGATGATCCTGAACTTTGCCGTGACGGACCTGACCAGTTCCATCCGCTGCGTCGCCTTCCTGCGCTACCGGGCAGGCGGCCGCCGCGGCGCGCCCAGGGAGGACGAGGCGCCGATCGCCCCGGAAGAAAAGGAGGAGGCCCAGAACATCGCCGCCCAGATCAAGCCGGGCACCGGCGTCCTGGTGCGCGGCCAGGCGAAGTACGACAATTTCCATAAGGAAATCACCGTCAGCGCGGACGATATCTCGCACGCGGAGCTGCCGGTCCGCCAGGACGACGCCGAAGAAAAGCGGGTGGAGCTCCACCTGCATACCAACATGAGCACGATGGACGCCGTTTCCTCCGTGTCCGCCCTGATGGCGCGGGCGGCGAAATGGGGCCATCAGGCGATCGCCGTGACGGACCACGGGGTGGTCCAGTCCTACCCGGAAGCCTTCGGGGCGGCAAAAAAATACGGGATCAAGCTGATCCCGGGCGTGGAAGCCTACCTGACCGACGACGAGGACGTCGTCGATGACCCGGACGATACGGACGTGGACGAGCCCATCATCGTGCTGGACTTTGAGACCACCGGCCTCAACACCCGCAAAGACCGGATGATCGAGTTCGGCGGGGTCAAGCTGTCCCACGGCCAGGTGGTCGATTCCCTGGACATCCTGGTGAACCCGGGCTTCCCGCTGCCGCCCAAGATCACCGAGCTGACCCATATCACCGATCAGATGCTCAGCGGCCAGCCCACGGCCGAAGAGGCCCTGCCGCAGATCATGAAATTCATCGGGGACTGCCCGATCGCCGCCCACAACGCCCGGTTTGACTGCGCGATCCTGGCCAATGAACTCAAGCGGGTGGGGCAGAGCTGGGCGGGGCCGAAGCTCGATACCCTGGCCATGGCCCGCAAGCTCTACCCGGAGATGAAGTCCCACAAGCTCGGAGCCGTGTGCAAGAAGCTGGGCGTGTCCCTCAAAGATGCGCACCGGGCGGTCAACGACGCGGCGGCCACCGCGCACTGCCTGGCCAGAATGCTGGACGAAGCAAAGGGCAAGGGCTGCAAGACGCTTGCGGACCTCAATGAGATCTCCCACGCCTGCACTCTGGGCTCTTCAACCCACATCGTGCTGCTGGCGGCCACGCAGAAGGGCGTGGAAAACATCAACCACATCGTGTCCGAATCCCACCTCAACTATTTCAAGCGGCGCCCCCTGGTGCCCCGGGCGATCCTGCAGAAGTACCGCGAGGGGCTGATCGTCGGCTCCGCCTGCATCGAAGGGGAACTGATGCAGGCCGTCATGGCGGGCGAAAGCGATGACCGGCTCAAAAAGCTGGCCAGGTTTTACGATTACCTCGAGATCCAGCCCGTCGGCAACAACGCATTCGCCGTCCGGGAGGGCCTGGCGGAAGACGAAGAAACCCTGCGCGACTGGAACCGCAAGGTGGTCTGGCTGGGCGAAAAGCTGGGGATCCCGGTCTGCGCGACGGGCGACGTGCATTTCCTCGACCCGGAGGACGCGGTGTTCCGTGCCATCATCCAGAACGCCCAGGGGTTCAAGGACTGCGACGAGCAGCCGCCCCTGTACCTGAAGACGACGACGGAGATGCTGGAGGAGTTTTCCTACCTGGGCAAAGAGAAGGCCCGCGAGGTGGTCGTCGTCAACCCGAACCGCATCGCCGACAAAGTGGAAAAGCTGTTCTGGCACATCCCGCACCCGGAAGGAAAGGAAACCTTCTCTCCCTTCTGGGAGGAAGCGGCGCATGATATCGAGACCATGAGCTGGCAGACCGCTCACGAGATGTACGGGGACGAGCTGCCGGAGATCATCGACAAGCGCCTGAAAAAAGAACTGAATTCGATCATCGGCTACGGCTACGCCACCCTGTATTCGATCGCCAACAAGCTGGTGCAGAAGTCCCTCAGGGACGGCTATCTGGTCGGCAGCCGCGGCAGCGTCGGCTCGTCCTTCGTGGCGTGCATGAGCGGCATCACCGAAGTCAACGCCCTGCCGCCCCATTACCGCTGCGCCAAATGCCGCAAGGGCTATTTTGACATCCCCAGGGGCTACACCGTCGGCGTCGACCTGCCGGACAAGAACTGCCCGGTCTGCGGGGAGCCGCTGGTCAAGGAGGGCTTTGACATCCCCTTCGAGGTCTTCCTGGGCTTCAAGGGCGACAAGGTGCCGGATATCGACCTGAACTTTTCCGGCGAATACCAGCCGCGGGCCCACGCCTACATCGAGGAGCTGTTCGGAAAGGGCTCGGTCTACCGGGCCGGGACGATCGGCACCCTGGCGGAAAAGACGGCCTACGGCTACGTCCTCAAATACCTGGAAGAGCGGAACAGGACCGTCTCGGAGGCCGAAAAGGACCGCCTGGCGGCCGGCTGCGTAGGCGTCAAGCGGACCACCGGCCAGCACCCCGGCGGCATCGTCGTGCTGCCCAAAAACTACGATATCTGCCAGTTCACGGCGGTCCAGCACCCGGCGGACGACCTGGAGTGCGGGATCACCACCACCCACTTTGACTTTAACTCCATGCACGACGTGCTGGTCAAACTGGACTGTCTGGGCCACGACGACCCGACGATGATGCACATGCTGGGCGAGCTGACCGGGGTGGACTTCCGCACCATTCCGCTGGACGACAAAAAGGTCATGAGCCTGTTTTCCTCCCCGGAGGCCCTGGGGGTCACGCCGGAGGAGATCGACTGCACGACCGGCACCCTGGGCGTCCCCGAGTTCGGCACTCCCTTCGTGCGCGGCATGCTGGACGAGACCCACCCGACCACGATGGAGGAGCTGATCCGCATCTCGGGCCTGTCCCACGGCACGGACGTGTGGCTGGGCAACGCCCACGACCTGATCCTGAACGGCACCGCCCGCCTCAGGGACTGCATCTGCACCAGGGATGACATCATGAACGCCCTGATCGGCTACGGGGTCGAGAGCAAGATGGCCTTTACGACCATGGAATCCGTCCGCAAGGGCAAGGGCCTCAAGCCCGAGATGGAAGAGGCGATGGTATCCCACCAGGTGCCCCCGTGGTTCATCGACAGCTGCAAAAAGATCAAATACATGTTCCCCAAGGGGCACGCGGTCGCCTATGTGACGATGGCCCTGCGCGTGGCCTGGTACAAGGTCTATTACCCGCAGGCGTATTACAGCGCCTATTTCACCATCCGCGGCGACGGTTTCGACGCCTGCACGATGGTCCTGCCGATGGACCAGCTGAACGCCCGCATTAAGGAATTCAAACGCCTGGACCAGGAAAAGAAGCTGTCCGCCAAGGAACAGACCGAAATCACCGCCATGGAGATGGTGCGGGAGATGATGGCCCGGGGCTATCATTTCCTGCCGGCGGACCTGTACAAAAGCGACGCCGTCCGCTTCCTGCCTGAGGGGGACAAAGACCTGCGCGTGCCCTTCAGTTCCCTGGGCGGGCTGGGCGAATCGGCCGCACAGGGCCTGGTGGAGGCGCGGTCGATCCCCTTTGTATCCGTGGAGGACTTAAAAAACCGCGCCCGCGTTTCCAGCGCCGTGATCGAGCTGCTGCGCGGGCAGGGATGCCTCAACGCATTAAGCGAGACCAGCCAGGTGTCCCTGTTCTGAATTCCGGCGGATTTCAGGCAAAAATGCTAAAAAACCGCCAAAAAACGCTTGTAATCGGAAAAATGTTATGGTATAATTTTTCCCGTTCCAGCGTATGTGAGAACGGATCAGAAAGAGGGTTTTAACGAAGAGTGGAAGCTGCTGTGTGTGGAATGAGCGCGTTTTCTGACCGGTTCATTCCATCCGTGGCGGAATAAATCCGCTCTTTTCTTTTTGGAAAAAGGGGAGCGTATGGCGCGGAAGCAATCGTTTGTCAGCATCATCCGGCCCGTCTGCGAGAAACTGGCGGCGGACATGGGCCTGTCCTTTTACGATCTGTCGCTGGACAGGGAGCCGGCGGGCCTCTACCTGCGGATCTACATCGACGCGGACGGCGGCCTGTCGCTGGACCAGTGCGAGGCCTATCACCGGGCCGTGCAGCCGAAGGTCGAACGCTACGACTACGATTTTCTGGAGGTCTGTTCCCCGGGGATCGACCGGCCGGTCAAAACGGACAGGGACATTGAGCGGGCCCTGGGCACGGCGGTCGCCGTCCATCTGTACAGGCCGCAGGACGGCCGGAAGGACTTTGAGGGAACGCTGCTCAGAATGGATGGGGAACAGGTGACGATCTCCGAAAACGGTCAGGAATTGACTTTTCCCCGGACGCAGACGGCCCTGGTCCGGATGGTGCCCGATCTGAGCGCCCTGGACGAAGAGGACGGGGATGCGGTGGAGATCCTGGACAGCGGCCTGAACGGCGGGCCGGATGAAAACGACTGATACTGAATGCAAAGCAAAGGACAAGCAAAGGAAGGACGGACCCATATGGCAGGAAGCAGAAGGACAGCGCCCCAGGCGCCGGCCAAATCAGATATTCTGGACGCCGTGGTCATGCTGGCGCGGGAAAAGGACATCAGCGAGGACCTGATCATCAGCGCGATCGAGGAGGCCTGCAAGGCCGCTTACCGCAAGAGCATCAAGAAGGGCAGCGCCCCGGCCAACCTGGCCGTCAGCCTGACCCGCCAGAAGGGCGTGCAGGTGTTCGCCCGCAAGCTCGTGTGCGAGGAAGTCGAGGATGAAACCAACCAGATTTCTCTGGAGGCTGCCCGAAAAATCGCCCCGAACTGCCAGGCGGACGACATCGTGGAGATCGACGTGACCCCGGCCGATTTCGGGCGCGTGGCGGCAATGTCCGCCAAGCAGGTCATCATGCAGCGCCTGCGCGAGGCGGAGCACGGCAGGATCTACGACGAAATGAGCGACAAGGAAAACGAGATCCTGACCGGCATCGTGCTGAAGGCCGACGCCCGCTCCGTCCTGCTGGAGCTGGGCCGCACCCAGGGCATCATGGAATCCGGCGACTTTATGCCGGGCGAAGAATACCACGAGGGCGACCACCTGAAGGTCTACGTCCTGCAGGTGCCGCCGCCCAGCCATACCGGCGCGGCCGCCCAGATCCGCGTGTCCCGCTGCCATACCGGCCTGGTCAAGCGCCTGTTTGAAATGGAAGTGCCGGAAATCGCCGCCGGCATCGTGCAGATCAAGTCCATCGCCCGGGAAGCCGGCAGCCGCACCAAGATCGCCGTTCATTCCGTGGACCCGAACGTCGACCCGGTCGGCGCCTGCGTCGGCCCGCGCGGCAGCAGGGTGGACCGCGTCGTGCAGGAGCTCAAGAACGAGAAGATCGACATAATCAAATGGTCCTCTGAGCCGGCGGAATTCGTGGCCAACGCCCTGAACCCCGCGCACGTGACCAGCGTGTTCGTCTCCGATCAGGAGAAGATCTGCCGCGTGGTGGTGCCGGACAGCCAGCTGTCCCTGGCCATCGGCAAGGAGGGGCAGAACGCCCGCCTGGCCGCCAAGCTGACCACCTGGAAGATCGACATCAAGTCCCAGACCCAGGTGTCCGAGCTGATCCAGCTGCAGCAGCAGAACAGCGCCGGCATGCCGGAATCCCAGGGCTCCGTCATCATGGACGACGACGAGGGCTACGATGCCCCGGTCATTCCGGAAGACGATGAGATACTGTAAGGAGCGCGTGGGCGGATGAAAACCAGAAAGGTGCCGATGCGCATGTGCGTCGGCTGCCGTGAGATGAAGCCGAAAAAAGAGCTGATCCGCGTGGTCCATTCCCCGGAAGGGGAGGTTTCGGTGGATCTGACCGGGCGCAAACCGGGCCGCGGGGCCTACCTGTGTCCCAAAGAAGAATGCCTGATGCGGGCGCTCAAACAGAAACAGCTGGAGCGCGCGTTTTCGGCTCCGCTGAGCGCGGAAACCCAGGAAACTCTCCGCGGGGCCGTGGCGGCGCTGAAAAAGGAAGAGACGGATGGATAAACAGAAACTGTCCGGGCTGATCGGCCTTTGCATGCGCGCCCGTCAGCTGGTGCTGGGGACGGACATGACCCTGCGGACGGTCCGCGGGGGCCGCGCCGCCGTGCTGCTGATGGACGCCGGCGCGTCGGACAATCTGCGGAAAAAGCTGAAGGACGCTTCCGCGTTTCATCACGTTCCGCTCGCCGAGCTGCCGGAAGGCCTTCTGGACCGCGCTTGCGGCCAGGAAGGGAAAATGGCGGCCGCCGTGCTTTCCGGCACGCTGGCCGAACAGGTCAGACAAGCGCTGATTCCGGTTTCGGACCGATCAGATATTTAAAAGTAACATGAATGCAATCTACGGGGGTGCAGACGTCGAATGGCGACAAAAGTAAAACTGGCGGAAGCCACCAAGGAACTCGGAAGGAAGGCTGACGAGATGCTGGAGAACTCCGGCCGTGTCCGCCGGAACCTGGACAGCGTGATCCAGGGCCTTCGCAGGAAACGGAATCAGTTCCGCCTGATCGAGGAAGAAGAACAGAAGAGAAAGAAGCTGGAAGAGCAGCAGCTGCTGATGAGCCAGCACACCAAAGCATGGGTGATGATGGACGACGAGCAGAAGGCCGCCATGGAGATCGCCAGCGCTGCCGCGCAGCCCGCTCCGCAGGAACCGGCGCCCGAACAGCCGGAACCGCGGACGGAGGAAAAGCCCGCGGCGGAAGCTCCTGTTCTTCAGCCGGAAGAAAAGCCCGAAGCCAGGCCGGAAGCTCCGGCGGCCAGGGAACCCGCTCCGGAAGCGCCGAAGCCTGAAAAGCCCGCGGAGGTTCCCGCGGTTTCCGCGGCTCCTGCGGAAAAACCGGCGGCCGAGCCGGAGAAAAAGCCTGCGGAAGAGACGCCTGCCAAGAAGCCCGCTGCCCAGCAGCCGGTCCCCCGTCCGGCACAGCGGCAGCAGCCTACCGGCGTTTTTGCCAACAAGCAGCAGCCCACCGGCGTTTTTGCCAATAAACAGCAGCCTACCGGTGTTTTTGCCAACAGGCAGCAGCCCACCGGCGTGTTTGCCCGCGGCAGCCGTCCGCAGGGCCAGGGAGGGTACGGAGCCCGTCCGCAGGGCCAGGGCCAGGGCGGCTATGGCGCGCGTCCGCAGGGTCAGGGCCAGGGCGGGTACGGAACCCGTCCGCAGGGCCAGGGCCAGGGCGGGTACGGAGCCCGTCCGCAGGGCCAGGGCCAGGGCGGCTATGGCAGCCGTCCGCAAGGCCAGGGCCAGGGCGGTTTCGGCAGCCGTCCGCAGGGCGGCGGCGCCCGTCCCCAGGGCGGTGCCGGACGTCCCCAGGGCGGACGCAGCAGGGCTGCCGCGCCGGATCTGACGCCGACAATGGAAAAAGAACGCGTCAGCAATTACGATCCGAACAAGAAGCAGTATCAGCGGCAGCATGATCCCGAGCACGTGTCGAAGAACCGCAAGCAGCTGCAGCGGGAAAGCTTCAACGGTCTGGATGACGATATGGTGCGCGGCGGCAAGCGCTCCCGCGCGACCCGCAAACCCTCCGTCCAGCAGACGATGGCCCCGATCAAGATCGAGAAGGCCTACATGACGGCCGATACCATCACCGTCAAGGACCTGACCGAGCGCATCGGCAAGCCCGCAGGCGAGATCTTAAAGAAGCTGCTGATGCTGGGCATCATGTCCAATATCAACAGCGAGCTGGATTTCGACACCGCTTCCCTGGTCTGCACCGAGTTCGGCGTGACCCTGGAAATGAAGCAGGAAAAGACGGCGGAAGACGTCCTGAGCGACACCAACGTGGAAGACAGGGAAGAGGACCTGAAGCCCCGTCCCCCGGTGGTCACCATCATGGGCCACGTCGACCACGGCAAGACGACCCTGCTGGACTATATCCGCAAGTCGAAGGTGGCCGCGGGCGAGGCCGGCGGCATCACCCAGCACATCGGCGCGTATACCGTCAGACTGAACGGCCGTCCGATCACCTTCCTGGATACGCCCGGCCACGAGGCCTTTACCGCCATGCGTCTGCGCGGCACCCAGGCGACGGACATCGCCATCCTGGTGGTCGCGGCGGACGACGGCGTCATGCCCCAGACGGTGGAAGCCATCAACCACGCCAAGGCGGCCAACGTGCCGGTCATCGTAGCCATCAACAAGATGGACAAGCCGGGCGCTACCCCGGACCGCGTCATGCAGGACCTGACCAAGTACGGCCTGGTGCCTGAAGACTGGGGCGGAGAGACCATCATGGTCCCGGTCAGCGCGCTGACCGGCGACGGGGTCGACGACCTGCTGGAAATGGTGCTGCTGCAGGCGGACGTGCTCAACCTCCGGGCCAATCCGGACCGCATGGCCGTCGGCGTCATCATCGAGGCCAAGCTGGACAAGGCCCGCGGCCCGCTGGCCACGGTCCTGCTTAAAAACGGCACCCTGCGCGTGGGCGACAACATCGTCGCCGGCATGGCGGCCGGCCGTGTCCGCGCCCTGATGAACGACCGGGGCGACCGTGTCAAGTCCGCAGGGCCTTCCATGCCGGTGGAGATCGCCGGCTTTGAGGAAGTGCCGGTCGCCGGCGAAGAGATGATCGCCGTGCAGGACGACCGCCTGTCCCGCCAGGTCGCTCAGGAGCGCCGGGACAAGCTCAAGGCTTCCCGCCAGGCGTCCGCGAAGGTTTCTCTGGAAAACCTGTTCGCCGGCATTTCCGAGGGCAAGGTACAGAACCTGAACGTGATCATCAAGGCCGACGTGCAGGGCTCCGTGGAGGCTGTCAAGCAGTCCCTGGAAAAGCTGTCCAACGACTCGGTCAAGGTCCATGTCCTGCACAGCGCCGTCGGCGCCATCTCGCAGGACGACGTCAACCTCGCGTCCGCCTTCAACGCCATCATCATCGGCTTCAACATCCGTCCGGACGCCGCGGCCCGCGCTGCGGCCGACAAGGAAGGCATCGATATCCGCCTGTACCGCATCATCTATCAGGCAATCGAGGACATCGAGAAGGCCATGAAGGGCATGCTCGCCCCCGAGTTCAAGGAAGTCATCCTCGGCCACGCCCAGGTGCGCAACGTCTTCCACATCACCGGCGCGGGCACGATCGCCGGCGCGTACGTCACCGACGGCAAGCTGACCAGGAACGCCAGCGTCCGCCTCCTGCGCGACAACGTGGTGGTCTTTGAAGGCAAGCTTTCCTCCCTGCGCCGTTTCAAGGACGACGTGCACGACGTGGCTACCGGCTACGAATGCGGCGTCAGCCTCGAAAAATACAGCGACATCAAGGAAAACGACGTCATCGAGTGCTTCAATATGGAAAAAATCGAAGTCTGATCAAAAGGAGAACAAGTGGCAAGCTTTCGCATTGACAGAATTTCCGAAGAGGTCCGCACCGCGGTGGACAACGCCATCCGCGGCATGAACGACCCCCGGGTCACCGGCACCTATTCCGTGACGCGGGCGGACGTCACCAGGGACCTGCGGTACGCTAAAATCTATGTTTCCGTCCTGGAGGAGGACAAGGCGAAGGACCTGCTCAAAGCCCTCAAAAGCGCCGCGGGTTACCTGCGCCGGGAACTGGGCAGGCAGGTGGATCTGCGCTATACCCCGGAGCTCCTCTTCGAGCTGGACAGGAACATCGCCTACGGCGCTCATATTTCAGACATCCTGAGCCATCTGAACGCCGATAGCGGGGAAAAGGAAGAAGAATGAAGCCTTTTGTGAATCAGGAGCTGCTGTCCGCGCTGAAAAGCGCGAACAGCCTCTTCTTATGTACGCATATCATGCCGGACGGGGATGCGGTCGGCTCCCTGCTGGCCGCCGGGCAGATCCTTTCGGCGATGGGCAAGCGCTGCGTCCTGGCCTGCGCGGACGACGTGCCGCGCAGATACCGGGACCTGCCCGGGGCGGATCAGATTGTCAGGCCCGCCGGCCTGGACCCGAAGGCGTTTGACACCGCCCTCAGCCTGGACTGTTCCGACCTGGAACGGACCGGCGCATGCGGCGCGGTCTATGAGCAGATCCCGGTGCGGCTGCAGCTGGACCATCACGGCACGAACCCTCTGTACGCCGTGCAGAACGAGGTAGATCCGGAAGCGCCGGCCGCCGGCGTCCTGGCGGCCCGGATGGCGGTGGGGCTGAACGTCCCGCTGACCAGGGACATCGCCGTGTGCCTGTATGCCGCCATCAGCACCGACACGGGGAATTTCTGCTATTCCGGCGTCGATGCCGAGACCTTTGAGATCATGCAGCGCCTGATGGAAACCGGCATGGACATCGTGGTCCCGGCCAGGAACATCCACCTGACGCGGGACAGGGAGTACCTGGGCCTTCTGTCCCGGGCGCTGTCCAAAATGCAGTTCCTGTTTGACGGAACGGCCACCCTGACCCGGATCGACGAAAAGGATTTTGCCGATTACCACGCCCTGCCGGAGCACTGCGACGGCATCGTCAACTACGGCCTGTACATTCCGGGCGTCCGCCTGACGGTGTTCATGGACGCCCATCTGCCGGACCAGACCAAGTTCAGCATCCGCTCCATCCGCCCGGTCTGCGCGCAGAACATCGCCAAAGCCCTGGGGGGCGGGGGCCATCTGGTGGCCGCCGGCTGTACGATGAAGCTTCCGGCCAGCCAGGCCCTGGCGATGATGCTGGCGGAGATGGAAAAGGAAATCCGAGCCCATCAGGGCTGACTGGGAGGGGGAATCCTTCCCCCTCCAACGCTTTCCCCTTCGGATTTGCCTGTCAGGCTTAAGCCTTCCCGGGCGGCAAATCCGCAAGGATCGTTTTCCTGACGGAAAACCCCGCCCATACCGGCAAAGCCGGTATGTACGAAAAGACGTGAGGGTGTGCCCCCTCACGCTCCCCTCTGAAACCATCAACAAAGCCCACCCGGCCGAAGCGCCCCTTCGGGGTGCCTGCGGCATCCGCCGGATCAACCAGCGGACAATGCTTCACCTAGCCGGGCTTTGTTTCTGATCGTTGCACAGGTGAACGGAACTGTATGAACGGCTTTCTCAATCTCCTGAAGCCGCCGGGGATGTCTTCCGCGGCGGCGGTTGGTTTTGTCAAGCGCCTGACCGGGGAAAAGACCGGCCATGCCGGGACGCTGGACCCGGAGGCCTGCGGCGTTCTGCCGGTGATGATCGGCCGGGCGACGCGCGTGCTGCCCTATTTTCAGGACAAATCCAAAGAATACGTTGCCGAAATCTGCTTTTCCTGCGCCACGGACACCCAGGACGCGCAGGGACGGATGACCGTGCCCGGCACCGGCATGCCGGACGAAAACGCCCTCCGGGACGCCCTGCAGGCTTTTACCGGGGTCATTCTGCAGCGGCCTCCGGCCTATTCCGCGATCAAGCGGGACGGCCGGCCCCTGTATGCCCTGGCCCGGGAGGGCCGGCTGGTGGAGACGGAACCGCGGGAAACGGAGATCCGCTCGATCGAACTGATGGACATCCGCCCGCCGGATATCGCGCGGCTCCGCGTCGTCTGCGGCGCGGGGACATACATCCGCACCCTCTGCCACGACATCGGCGTCTATCTCGGCCATCCGGCCCACATGAGGCTGCTGATCCGCACCCGTTCGGGCTGTTTTGCGCTGAAGGACAGCCATACCCCGGAAGAAGCGGCGCAGGCTGCCCGGGAGGGAAACTTGGCTGTCCTTCTGCGGCCGATGGACGAACCGCTCCGGACGCTCCGGCAGGCGGAAGTATCCGGCAAGCTCCTGCTGAACGTGCTGAACGGCGTGCGGCCTCCTGCCGCCAGGTTCGCCGCGGCGGAGGGGGAGCGGTTCCGGATCTGCGCCCTGGGGGAATGGATCGCCCTGGGCGAGCGGCAGGGAGATGTGATTCAGCTGCCGCTGATCCTGACCGACCAGAAGGATTTTCTGGCCCGGCATTCTCTTTGACGAAAGGACAACATGATGAAAAAACGGTTATATTCAGTATTTTTTGTTCTGATCTGCCTGGCCGCCCTGCTGGGCGCTTCCTGCGCGCAGGCGGCTTCCTATCCGTTTACCGCGATTGCCGACAAAAACGGGGCATATCTGCGCGATCAGCCCAGCCAGGACAGCCAGGTGATCACAATCGTACACCCCAACGAGCTGGTCACGGTCACCGGCAGGAAGGGAGACTGGTACGCGGTCCGCTATCTCGGGCAGAGAGGCTATATTCATGTGAATAAGCTCAGCTATGTCAGCAGAACGGTTTTTGACGGCGAAGACGGATGGTATGATGAAGACGTGGCGGAGGAAGAAGAGGCCGTATACGTCCGGGTGGGGAAAGGCGGCGCCAACCTCCGGGACGTCATGGATCTCAATGCCAAGCCGGTCAGGATCTTTCACGCGGGCGAAAAAGTCCTCGTGTACAGCGTTGTGACGGTGAACCGCCATCCATGGGCTGTCGTCCGGGCCGGCGATACGATCGGATACGTCAGCGCCAGTTACCTGGACTGGGACGATGAAGACGACGACGACTGAGGAGCCGGATGCCCCGATTCCTTCCTTCCTGGCCGGCCGGTCACAGGGCAAACGCACGAGTGTAAAAATCGTCACATTTGAGGCGGCGCTGGGAGCTAAAGAGGGGGTGATCAGGGGGAGACGTCCCCCTGATTGTAATCCGCAGCGGCGGCATGTACGTCGCGAGGAGCATTGTTGCGGAGCAGAGCCTGCACTGTGGGGTTCGCAGCGCCCGGAAAACAGCACGGTGTGCTGTTTTCAGCGAGAACGGGCCGGCAGGCC
>JBGUJG010000029.1:0-20805 GCA_045113695.1 Christensenellales bacterium | reverse complement strand
GGAAACTATATCTTGTTTGGTTCATTATTAATTTGCCTTATACATTATATAAGCGGATATATGTCAGAGGTTTTTTTGAGGTTAATACCTGGATTGCTTTCGTGAAAGAAAGTATCCTGAGCTCTTCTTTTTTCGGATCATGGTTTTTAGTCAGCTGCATTTTCAGCGCATGGTTTATCTACTTTCTGAGCCGGAAAGCAAAAGTCGGAACAATTGTCCTGCTATCTCTCCCTCTTTATATGCTGTGTGTTTTAACGTCTGCTTATCATACGTGGATCAATCCTGAAATGTACAGGATTTTGCATTTTCTAAATTTTCCACTCAATCTGTTTAATGGATGCCTTTTCTTTGCGATCGGGAAATATATTGCGGATAATAAAGAAAAGCTAATAAGAAGATACACATTGACAAGATGCATATTGTTTACAGTTTTGTTCTATACTGCCTTTTTCTTTGAAATCGAAAGGAGTCAGCCTACATCTGTCAATAAATCCACAGATGCGGCTTTCTGTCTGATTCCGATTGCTTTCTTCATTTTTTTGTTTTGTCTGCAGTGTGAGAAAAAAGTCAGATTTCATATGACATTTCGCAAACTCAGCACGATCATATACTGTGCACAGGGAAATGTGCTGTGTGTGTGGGGGATAGGAGGACAGATACTGAAGATCAGTTCGTCTCTTGTGCTTTTTGCCATCTCTGCCCTTGTAATGGCGGTCATGTGTATTTTCGTGCTGTTCTTACAGAAACGTTCGAAATGGCCATGGTGCCAGTATCTGACATGAAGAAAACAAAGATGAAAATATCTGGTGGGAAACATCTAATATGGTACGCCACTTTTTTGATGGCATCCGGGAATATGGCAGTTATTATATTGAGTGTAAAAAACGGATTCATTTGATAAAGATGATTACAGTTATTCATGAAAACCTCTTCAGCCTGATCAGGCGCTCTGTCTGGCAGACAGGGACAGTCGGCTATGTGGATTGGCCGCTTTTTGAGGAAATGAGAGAGCATGCCATCGCCGCGCTGCCGGCGGGCATTCTGTCTCAGCTGGAAATGCCTGACGATCTGCGCCGGACTTGGCAAATGGGAATATATGAGTATATTACATATCAAGCGAACTATCGGGCTTTTCAGGCTGCGCTGCCGGTCACTGTCCCTTATGTGATTCTGAAAGGAACGGCTGCGGCAAAGTATTATCCGAACCCTGCTCTCCGGGGGATGGGCGATATCGATATCATGCCCGGGCGGGAAGATCATCAGGCCGCCTGTGACATGCTGCTTCAGAACGGTTTCAGGGAAACCTTTGATGAAGTACAGGAAGTGCGGGGAAGGCACAGATCATTCTCTAAAGATTCGTTTCTGGTGGAGGTGCATGGGTTTTACGCGCACAAGAATGATCCGGAAAAGGCAAAATACGTGGATGACTTGATTATTGGCCATATCAATGCTTCCCACGAGCTGCCGGATCCGGTGAACGGCATCGTTCTGCTGGAGCATATCAATCATCATATGGAATACGGCCTGGGTCTCCGGCAGATCATCGACTGGATGATGTATGTGAACGCCTGTCTGCCGGATGAAAAATGGCCTGCTTTTCAGCAGCTTGCCCAAAGAGCGGGGCTGGAAAAGCTGGCTGAAGTGTCTGCGCGGATGTGTGAAATCTATCTGGGGCTGCCGCAGAGAAAATGGTGTTCCGGGGCTGCTCCGGAACTGTGCGGACGGCTGATGGAACATATCCTGGCAAATGGGAACTTCGGCAGGAAGCAAGCTGCAGACAGCAGCACGAGCGCCAGCTTTTTCTCGAGCAGCAGAACGCTGAAAGGCACGCTGCAGTTTCTGCAGGGGCGGGGGCTGGTCCATTGGAAAGCAGCGCAGAAGTATCGCATCCTGCGCCCTTTTGCCTGGCTCTATCAGGTGGGAAGATATCTGAAAAAAGGACTTGGCAGAAAAAGCACGGTCAATAAGCTGAGGGCGGAGTATGAGGATGGCAAGAAAAGAAACGATCTGTTTGATGCGCTGGAAGTCAGCCGGGAAAAAAACGGATTCGTGATTTATAAGGATGGGAAGTATTGCAAGTTATAAGCGCCTGTTATTTCATCCCATACCGGCGGTGGATAAGCTTGGGCAATGATGATTCTTCAGAGTCTGCAAGAAAAGATCATCCGGCCGCCAGGCGTGAGGCAGGATTCGAAGGGACTGGCCGTATATAAAGACGGCCGGTATATCAAAGAATAAAAAGGAATCTCCTGCATTGCATGGATCAGCGGGGATAAACAGAATGGACCGTACTTCATTATTCGATGTAATCAAATATGCTTTGTGGCACACGGGAACGGCTGTGGCGGATCAGGAAATCTATCAGGAAATGAAAACGCATGCAATCGCCGCGCTGGCGGCTCCTGTGCTGCCGGAGCTTTCGCTGTCTCCTGAATTGTCCGAGGCCTGGGAAAAGGATATCCTCAGGCAGATATCGAGATATTTTTATTTTATGCAGGTTCAGTCCGCCCTTCCGCTTTCCGTCCCTTATACGGTTCTGAAGGGCAGTTCTGCCGCGCAGTATTATCCTTACCCAGAATACCGGCAGCTTGGAGACATCGACATCATGACCCGCCGGGAAGATTATGAGGCTGCCTGCGGGATGATGACCGAAAACGGATACAGGGAAGTGGTGCTGGAAGGCAATATCCGGCACCGCGAATTTGAAAAAAAGAAAGTGATCGTCGAAATACATGTGTATTTTGCTTCCCTGAATGATTCCGGACAGTCAAAATATCTGGACGATCTGATCATTGAAAACATCAATCCATCCCATGTGCTCCCTGACATGGTCAATGGTCTGGTGCTGCTGGAGCATATCAGCCAGCATCTGGAGCATGGCCTGGGGCTGCGCCAGATCATCGATTGGATGATGTTTGCCGATAAATGCCTGCCAGACGAAAAATGGCCGGAGTTTCAGGAAATGGTCCGGAAGATCGGTCTGGAAACACTGGCGGAAACAGTAACCCGGATGTGTGAAATGTATCTGGGCCTGCCGGAAAGAACCTGGTGCATGAAAGCGGACCGGGCGCTGTGTGAACAGCTGATGGACTATGTTTTGTCCTGCGGAAACTTCGGAAACAAATGGGAATCGGGTTTCCGGGCAGGAACCAAAATACTGTCCTATACCAGTTATCCGCGGGCTTTTCTGTCCATGCTTCAGAAAAACGGCCTGGAAAACTGGGTGGCAGCCAGGAAATATGCTGTTTTACGGCCTTTTGCTTGGATTTATCAGGCCGGGAAGTACATAGCAAAAGGAAGCAGCCGGGATCAGACCGCTTCCATTCTGAAATCGGAACTTGCGTTCGTAAAGAAGAGAAACGCGATGTTTGATTCCTTGGGCGTCAAGCAGACGCCCAAGGGGCTTGTGGTTTATCAGGACGGAGAATATAAGAAACAGTAATGCCCTGTCACAGCAAAACGGTTCTGCGAAGACAGGGCGGATGGTTTGTCTCACCCCCGGTGTACTTCCATCGGAGCAAGCGCCTGGTCAATGTCCACGAAGAAGTTTTCTTCGTCGTTCCGGTCGATGTAGACGGGCACCTGCCTGGCGATGATCATTTCGGTGGGGTCAGAGTACAGGCTGCGGCTGTAATAGATGTGGATCACGCCGGTGCCGGGGTCCCTGTAACGGCATTCCACCAGATAGTACTCACGGTAGCGGGTGCCGGTGAACATGTTGTTGCTGGTTTTGTCGAAAGAGGTCTGCGCCCGCACGTCCGCGATGTCCGCCATCACGCAGCGGTGGTTCTCATAGGCTTCCCGCAGGCCGTCCACCCGTTTTTTATCCTTAAGAAAAATTCGCGTGCCGGCAAAGACCAGCCCCAGGCCGGCGCCGGCAAAGACGAGCAGGAAGATGAGCAGCGCCGCGCCTTCCAGCCCGAAGGAGCCGTTTGCCTGATCCACGGCGATCACGATCGCCCCCAGCAGGATCAGCGCGCAGCCGAGGGCTGTCAGGATACAGCCTACGGCGCCGCGGGTTTCCAGACCGAATTTTTTGAAGCTTTCAAAGGTCGTCATGTTTTGTCTCTCCTGGTACACATGGGGCCGGCAGCGTGAGCCTATCCCATGATGACGCTGCTTTTGGCTTTCTGATGATCTTTCAGGAACCAGTCCAGCACATGGGGGATCTCCCGGTCCCAGAACGTCCAGTCATGGCCGCCGGGCCCTTCCGTGTAGGTCAGGCCGCAGCCCATGGACAGGAGACGGTCCCGGGCGTCCAGGTTCATCCGGTACAGGAAGTCTTCCGTTCCGCAGGTCTGGTACAGGGCGGGCACGCAGCCCTTTTCCCGGCATAGCCGGTATTGGGCGAACAGATCGCTGCCGCTTCCTTCCAGCGCTTCCGGGTTTCCGAACATGGCCTGCCAGTTGAAGGGCGAGGGAGCGGGTTTTTCTTTCGCGTCCCGGTACAGCTTCACGATGTCCAGCGCGCCGGACATGCTGGCCGCTTTGCTGTATACCTCCGGGGCCGCCAGGGCCAGGTGCCACGCGCCGTAGCCGCCCATGGAAAAGCCGCCGATGAACGTGTCCTCCCGCCTGGGGGAAACGGGGAACAGGGCGCAGATATAGGCGGGCAGTTCTTTGGTAAAGAAAGTTTCCCATGCAAGTCCGCCAGGTACGTTCTGATAAAAATTGTTCCCGGCCGAGCAGGTGACCACCGCGATGCGGCGGTCCTGAGCGTAGCGGTCCACACTGGAAAACCGGGTCCAGGAATGGGCGTCGCCGTACATGCCGTGCAGCAGATAGGCGACAGGAAGTCCGGCTTCATAGCCAAAGTCCCGGCGGAGGGAGCGGTAGTCCACTTTGTCGCCGCTGGTGGGCGTGGGCAGGCACAGGTTAAAGGAAATATTGCTGTACAGCGCGTGGCTGTAGATGTGGCAGGTGAGAAACGCCATAGGAACCTCCATGTAAAAAGGCGTAAAGGCGCACGGGATCCGTGCGCCTTCTTTTTTTGCGGTTATCCTTTGATGCCGGTGGTGGCGATGCCTTCCACCAGGGATTTCTGGAAGATCAGGAAGATGATGGTGGCGGGCACGATGGACAGGGTGGACATGGCCAGGGTGGAGCCGATGTCAGAGCCCGAGGACGGGTCGCTGAACAGCTGCAGGGCCAGGGCCACGGGCCGCATGTTGGCGCGGTTCACGTACAGCAGGGCGGACAGGTAGTCGTCCCACCGCCAGATGAAAGAGAAGATGGCGGAGGTGACCAGGGCCGGCACGATCAGCGGCAGGATGATCCGGAAGAAGGTGCCGTAGTAGGTGCAGCCGTCGATCTTGGCGGATTCGTCCAGGTCCTTCGGGATCCCGCCGATGAAGTTCATGATCAGGTACACGAAGAAACCCTGGATGGCGAAGAAATAAGGCAGGATCATGGGAAAGTAGGTGCCGACCCAGTTCAGGTGGCGGTACCACATGAACTGCGGGATCATCAGGATCTGCGCGGGCAGCATCATGGTGGACAGCACCAGGGTGAACAGGAGCTTCTTGCCCCTGAACTTGAGGCGCTGCAGGGCATAAGCCACAAACGCGGAGGAAATCAGGGTGCCGAATGTGGCGGCGATCGAGATGAAAAACGAGTTGGCGAAGAACACCCCGAAGGTGTAGCCCATGAAGCCCTTCCAGCCGTTGGCGTAGTTCTCCAGCGTCCACTGAGCGGGGAACAGCTGGCTGGATGTCGGCAGCACCTGGTCGGTGGGCTTGAAGGAACTGAACACCATCCACAAAAGCGGATACACCATGATCAGGCCGCCGATGGCCACCAGCACATGGAATATGATGTTTTTGACTTTTTTCTGTGTCATTCCGCTCATCCTCCTTCTCAGCCGTCATAGACCCACTTTTTGCGGGTCCAGAAGAGGAAGACGGTGACGAGGGAAACGATCAGCAGCATGATCCAGGCCAGGGCCGAGGCGTAGCCCATCTGGCTCTTGCCGGAGGCGGGGAAGGCCTTGTTGTACTGGTATACGGTGTAAAACAGGGTGGAGTTCCTGGGTGCGCCGTTGGTGATCAGCTTGGACTGGGTGAATGCCAGGAAGGAGTTGATCGTCTGCTGCACCAGGTTAAAGAAAATGGTGGGGGTCAGCAGGGGCAGGGTGACGGTCCAGAACTGATGGAACTTGGTGGCGCCGTCCACATCCGCCGCTTCATACAGTTCCTGGGGGATCTGCTTGAGGGAGGACAGGAAAATCAGCATGGAAGAGCCGAACTGCCACACCGTCAGGATGATCAGCACCCAGATGGCCGGGCCTTCGCTGAACCAGTTATAGCTGGCCATGCCGGGGAAAACCGTGGAGAGGATCGCGTTCAGGGTGCCGTTGGACTCAAAGATCCTGCGCCACAGGATGGCCACGGCCACGGAACCGCCGATGATGGAGGGCAGGTAGTACACGGCGCGGTACAGGCCGATGGCCCTGGATTTGTGGTTGAGGATCAGGGCGACGATCAGGGCGAAGATCACCTTGAGCGGGGTGCCCACCAGGGCGAAGTAGCAGGTGACGCCCAGGGCTTTGCTGAACACCTTGTCGTTGGTGAAGATGCGGACGTAGTTGTCGACCCCGATCCATTGCGGCGGGTTCTGGATGTCGTATTTGCAGAAGGAATAGTACAGCGAAAGGCCCATCGGAATGGCCATGAACATCAGGAAACCGATGATGAACGGCAGGCTGAACACCAGCCCGGCAGTGGATTCCTTTTGCAGCCAGGCGTTAAAGGATGACCTTTCCCTGCGGATGGTTTTGGTAGACAAGGCAGGGTTCCCTCCTTATTTCAGGATTGGAGAAAGGAAAGAGGGCGTCCGGAGGGGCGCCCTCTTTTGAGGGGCTGAACAGCCCCGGGGGTGCGGTTTGGATCAGGTATCAGTAGCTGGCCGCCAGGTCGTTGACGGAATCCACGAAATCCGCGCCGGCTTCTTCAGCGGTCATGGAGGGGTTCTTCACCAGGACTTCGTCGCTCAGGCGCTTGATGATGTCGTCATTGGCGGTGCCGGCGTAAGCGGGAAGCGGCGGGAAGATGGGAGAGGAATTCTCCGCGACCATGGCCAGGTATTTGGCGGCGGTGCCGTATGTGGCGTCGAGCTTGTTGAGCTCGTCGGCAATCTGGACGGCCAGCTCGCTGTTGGCGGGGACGCCGCGCTCAGCCTGCAGCAGGATGTTGCCCTGCGGGTCGTTGATCAGATAGTTGAGGAAAGCGACGGCCAGGTCGGGATTCTTGGTGTCGGTGGTGACGGAGAAGAACTGGCCGGGCTTCATGTAGTTGGAAGCCTGGGGATTGTCGCTCGGCCAGGCAGCGAGGGCCAGCTCGACGCCTTCAGCGTCAGCGGCCTTCTGCAGAGCAGCCAGCTGGTTGGAGAAGGCGAAGGCGCACCAGGTGCGCACGTCGTCCGTGGCGCCGAATACCAGCGGGTTCATGTTGAGGTCGCCCTCCGCAATGACGTTGGCCAGCTGGTCCGTGTTGAACATCCAGCCTTCGGCGACGTCCCGAATCAGGCGGGCGTAGTAGCCGCTCATTTCTTCAGCGGTGGGCACGGCGCCTTCCGCGTTCCACAGTTCCTGGTAGCCCAGGCCGCGGGCGTAATAGGTCAGCGGGTTTTCGGAGGAGCCGTTGCCGTAGATGACGCCGATGCCGCGGGCGGCAAAAATCTGGCGGGAGATTTCCTCGAACTCGGTCCAGGTCATGTTGTCGGGCACGGTGATGTTCAGGGAATCGGTGAGCGTCTTGTTATAAACCAGAGCGGGGGCGTTCACGCCGGCGCACAGGGCATACAGGCCGTCGCCCACTTTGCCGCTGGCCAGGATGCTGTCAGAAAGGCCGCTCACGTCCAGCGCGCCGGATTCCACATAGGGGGTCAGGTCCAGCAGGTCGCCGGCTTCCACCCACTGCTGCAGGTAGGCGTAGTCCTGCTGCATGATGTCGGGCAGGTCGTTGTTGGAGGAATAGGTGCTCATCAGCGCCCAGTAGTTGGTCCAGTTCTGGGCGTTGGGGTTGAAGGTGACGTTGGGATAATTCTCAGTGAAGAAGTCAAAAGCGTCCTTGGTCACGGCGTCGCGCTTCTGATTGCCCCACCAGCCGAAGCCGAGTTCCACCGTGCCGGCGGAGGCGGGATCATAGGTGCCGACCTTGAGCTCCGCCAGGGCGGAAACGGCGGTCAGGATCATGAGAAGAGACAGAACCAAAGCGAGCAGTTTTTTCATAATGAACCTCCTGAAAAGGATTTTGATGATTCTATTATAAAGGCAACGCTTTTGGCTGTCAAGAAGAAGGATATAAAAATATGGATGAAGTTTTACCAACTGTTATATGTTTATCATTGCCAATCCGGGGTTTATCTGTTATAGTAATTGAAAGAAAAAGCTCCGGGAAAAGCGTGACGGACGGAACGAAAAGGAGGCGGTGCTTATGACCGCTGCGATGCATACAAGCGAAAAAACGATCGGCGATCTGGTGCGGAGCGGGGCGTACGGAGAATTCGGAAGATTCATCTTTACCTATATGACCCCCGACCACTGGAACAGCCCCCTGTCCGCTTACGGCTATGAGAAAACGGGCTTTGCGCAGGGCCTTGCCCGGATGCGGGAGCTTTCGGAAAGCGGGCAGACGCTGCATTTTCAGATCTATTCCCGGGAGGAAAGACTCTCGTCCTGGGACAGGGATACGGTCTGGCTGGAATATTTCCCGGCCCCTCAGCCCGCGCCCGGCCGACCGTATGTGCTGATCCTGCCGGGCGGTGGGTTCAACCGGCAGTGGGGCTTTATCGAGGGCCAGGCTGTCGCCGCCCGGGCCAATGCCCTGGGTTATCCGGCGTTCGTGCTGTATTACCGGGTGAAGCTTGAGCCGGTGATGCCCCTGCCCATCCATGACGTGTACCGGGCGGTGCGGTTTATCGGCGAAAACGCCTCACGCTTCCAGGCGGATCCTGCCCGGTACATGCTGGGCGGGTTCTCGGCCGGGGCATCCATTGCCGGATGCATCCTGACGGAACGGTTCGGCTGGGAAGCCGGGGGGATCCCGAAGCCCTCCGCCGTGTTCCTGGGCTATGCGCCGGCGCGGTTTGACGAATTCTACCGGGCCTGGGCAGAAGCGCCGGAAGGCTCTCCCCAAAAGGAAGGCGCAGCCGCCGTACTGCGCCGGGTCGGCGGGCCGGGCTTCTCCATGGAGACGCTGTCCGTCTACGATATTCCGGCGCAGCTGAACCCGGATGCGCCGCCCGTATATATCACCGCCAACCGGGATGACCCGGTCGTGCCCGTGGTGAACAGCCTGGCGCTGACAGAAGCGCTCCGGAAGCTTGGCATCGTGCACCGGGTGAGGATCGGACAAAAGGGCGGCCACAGCTACGGCCTGGGAAACGGGCTGGAGGTGGCCGGCTGGTTCGACGAAGCGATGGATCTGTTCCTGGAGCGGGCGGGGCAGTGATGATACCCGGCGAAGGCAGGAAGGATTCCGATCAGTCAGGAGGAAAAAATATGAAGGTATGCTATCGGGCGGGCGCGGTCACCCGGCGGGACAATTACTTTTCCATTGCGGCGGACTGTCTGGAGATCCGCCTGTGGTTTCTGACGGACGACATCCTGCGCATCCGCGCCGGGTTTGACGGGGACTGGGACGAAGCTTCCTACAGCCTGGTGATGACGGCCTGGCCTTCCCGCACGGATGGTTTTCTCGGCGCTGAGCGCCGCCGGGTGGAAACGGCCGAAGCTGTCCTGACAGACGGCCCTGCGGAAGCGGTCATTCAGGGAAAGCACCTGCGGGCGGTGGTGCATAAGGATCCCTTCCATATTTCCGTATACGACCGGGAAGGCACGCTGATCCATGAGGACATCCCCGATCTGGCCTACCGGCAGGACGGCAACAGCCGGCGGATGCATACCATCCGGATCGAAGCGGACGATCATTTCTACGGCTTTGGCGAAAAGGCCGGATGCATCGACAAGGCGGAATCCTTCCTGACCATGGCGCCCGGCGATGCCATGGGCTACGACGCGGAAAAGACGGATTCCCTGTACAAGCACATTCCCTTCTTTATCCGCCTGACGGAAGAAACCCAAAAAGCAGTGGGGTATTTTTACCACAATACGGCAGAATGCACCTTCAACCTGGGCCGGGAAAAGCGCAACTACTGGCACCGCTACGCCACCTATACCGTGGATTCCGGGGATGTCGATCTGTTCCTGATCGCCGGTCCCGCCATCCGGCAGGTGGTGGAGCGCTATACGGACCTGACGGGCAAATCCGCCCTGCTTCCCAGAGCGGCCCTTGGGTATCTGGGCTCTTCCATGTACTACCCCGAACTGCCGCGGGACTGCGACGACGCGGTCCTGGATTTCATCGATACCACCAGAGAGGAAGACATTCCCGTGGACGGCTTCCAGCTTTCGTCCGGCTACTGCGCCGTCGAAACGCCGGAGGGCGTCAAGCGCTGCTCCTTTACCTGGAACAAACAGCGCTTCAAAGACCCTGCCGCCTGGTTTGCGGCCATGAAGGAGCGGGGCATCGCCGTGTCGCCGAACATCAAGCCGGGCATGCTGCTGGTGCATCCGCTGCTGGAGGAGATGCTCGAAAAGAATATGTTTGTCCGGGCGGATCCGGCGCTTCCTGCCGGCTCCGCCGGAAACTACCGGGGCTGCGGCGTGGGCTCCTGGTGGGGCGGCCGGGGCGTCTTTGTGGATTTTACCAGGCCCTCAGCCCGGGAGCACTGGAAAGAATACATCAAAAACAGCCTGCTGCGGTACGGCTGCGAATCCATCTGGAACGACAACTGCGAATATGATTCCATGGTGGACCGGGACGCGGCGGTTTTCGGCGAAGGGAAGGAAACCACCATCGGCGCGGTCAAGTCCGTCATGTCCAACCTGATGTGCAAACTCTCCAACGACGCGATCATGGAATATCACGGCAATGTCCGTCCCTATACCGTGTGCCGCTCCGGCCACGCAGGCATCCAGCGCTACGCCCAGGTATGGGCCGGGGACAACCTGACCTGCTGGAAAACCCTGAAATACAATATTGCCACCATCCTGGGCATGGGCCTGAGCGGCGTGGCCAACCACGGCTGCGACGTCGGGGGCTTTTACGGCCCCGCGCCGGAAGCGGAGCTGTTCCTGCGCTGGGTGCAGAACGGCATTTTCTTCCCGCGTTTTTCCATTCACTCCACCAACACGGACAACACGGTCACCGAGCCCTGGATGTACAGCGGCATCAAACCGTACATCCGCGATGCGATCGGCCTGCGCTACCGCCTGAGTCCTTACCTGTATGCCCTGGAACGGCGGGCGTACGAGCGGGGCCTGCCGATCATGGAAGCCCTGTGCAGCGCGTTCCAGCACGACCCGGCCGCCTATCGGGAAGGCGTTGATTTCATGCTCGGCGACGGCCTGCTGGTGGCCAATGTAGTGGAAAAGGGGCAGACCGTGCGGCCAGTGTACCTGCCCAAGCTGAAGGAGGAAAACGCGCGCTGGTACGACTTTTGGACCCGGGAGCCGTACGCCCCGGGCCGGACGGCGGAGATACCGGTTTCCTGGTCCAGCATCCCGATGTTTATCCGCTCCGGCGCCGTCATCCCGATGTCCGGAAACCGTCTGACCAACCTGATGACGCAGCAGACCACGGTCCTTGACCTGCTGCTGGCCCCGGATGTGGATTCCTCCTTCACCCTGTACGAGGATGACGGGGTATCGAACGATTATCTGCGGGGGCAGTATCTGAAAACCCGGATTGACGTCAGCGCGGGAGAACAGACGGTGATCCGCTTCTCGCATTCCGGTGATTACGCAACGAATGTGGCATCCATTCATCTGGATGTGGTGCACCGGGAAAAATCGCCGTTTTATGTGCGGATCGGGGGAGAGACGATCCCTCATTTCCTGCACCGGAAAAAGTTCGAGGCCGCTTCCTGCGGCTGGTATTACAGCCAGACGCTCAAATCCGTGCAGATCAGATATGAAAACCCGAAGCGGGACCATGAGGTTCTGATCAGCTTCGCGGTGTTTGACCTGATCGGCATGTGATGTACAGGCTGGGAGGATAATCATGATGGAAACATCCGCCATCGCATACGCCCGCGCCGCCTGCGATACGCTCATGCGGACATACGCGGCCCGGTATCTGCCGCCCAGGGGCCATTTCCACTATCACCAGGGCGTATTCCTGTCCGGTATGTACGAAACCTTTCAGCTGTGCGGCGAGGAAAAATACTTCCTGTACATGAAGGACTGGATCGATTCCGTTTTTGACCGGGAAGGCCGTATCCTTTCCTATACGCACGCCAACCTGGACGATATCCAGCCAGGCATCCTGCTGTTTCCGCTGTGGGACAGGACCCGGGACCCTTTTTACCTCAAATGCCTGGATTCTGTGTACCGGGAAGTTCAGGACATTCCGGTGAACGCGGAAGGCGGGTACTGGCACGGAACGGTCCTGAAGGATCAGATGTGGCTGGACGGGCTCTACATGGCGGGGCCGTTCTGCGCGGAGTACGGCAGAAGGTTTCATCTTCTTTCGCTGCAGGAAACCGTCGTGCGGCAGGCCCTGCTGATGCGGGACAAGACCCGGGACGAGGCCACGGGGCTGTACTTTCACGCCTGGGACGGAACAAAAACCCAGCCCTGGGCAGACCCGGGAACAGGACGGTCGTCCGAGTTCTGGGGGCGCTCGATGGGCTGGGTACCGGCTGCGCTGCTGAATGATCTGGATTTTCTGGAGGAGGATATACCGGGCAGGGAGGAGCTCATCCGGATGGCTTCGGACCTGCTCAAAGCCCTGTGCCGTTATCAGTCCGGGGACGGGCGCTGGTATCAGGTGGTCGACAAAGGCGGCCGCCCGGGCAACTGGCCGGAAAACTCCTGCTCCTGCCTGTACACCGCCGCGCTTTGCAAGGCGGTGCGGAAGGGGTATCTTCCCGCCGGGTATCTGGAGCACGCGAAACGCGGCTGGGAGGGCGTCATCCGCTCCATCCGGTGGAAAGATCATGACATCCGGATTGGCGAGGTGTGCATCGGGACCGGCGTGGGGGATTATGACTTCTACTGTGCCAGGCCGGTCAGCGTGAACGACCTGCACGGCGTGGGCGCTTTCCTGCTGATGTGTACGGAAGCGGAACGGGTTGGCCTGACAGGGAATGCGGCGTCCGGCACGGCTGTCTGAGGCTCAGCGGACCGCTTCGAAGGCAACGTCCAGGGCGGCAATCAGGTCATTGACATTCTCCGTGCCGATGGACAGGCGGATGGTATTCGGCCGTATGCCCTGATCCAGGAGCTCTTCTTCCGTCAGCTGGCTGTGGGTGGTGGTGAACGGATGAATCACCAGGGATTTGACGTCCGCCACGTTGGCCAGGAGGGAGAAAATGGCCAGGTGGTCGATGAATTTCCTGGCGGTGTCGCTGCCGCCTTTGATTTCAAACGTAAAGATACTGCCGCCCCCGTTGGGGAAATATTTTTGATAGAACCGATGGCTCGGTTCGCTTTCCAGCGCCGGGTGATGCACCGCTTCCACCTGGGGATGATCTGCCAGATAGCTGACGATCCTGAGCGCGTTTTCCACATGCCGCTCTACACGCAGGGACAGGGTTTCCAGCCCCTGGAGGAAAATGAAGGCGTGGAAGGGGGACAGGGTGGAGCCTGTATCCCTGAGCAGGATCGCCCGGATATAGGTAACGAACGCGGCCGGGCCGACGGCGTCATAGAAGGAAACGCCGTGATAGCTGGGGTTGGGGTCGGCAATCCAGGGATATTTGCCGCCGGCTTTCCAGTCAAACTTTCCGCCCTCCACGATCACGCCGCCGATGGCGGTACCATGGCCGCCGATAAACTTGGTCGCGCTGTGCACGACGATGTCCGCCCCGTATTCGATGGGGCGCACCAGGTAAGGCGTGGCGAACGTGTTGTCCACCACCAGCGGGATCCCGTGCCGGTGGGCAGTCTGCGCGACCGCTTCGATGTCGGCGATGTTGGAATTGGGATTGCCCAGGGTCTCGATAAAAATGGCCTTGGTGTTTTCCCGGATGGCGGCTTCAAAGCTTCCTTCGGCTTCAGGATCCACGAAGGTGGCGGTAATGCCGCTGGTCAGGGGCAGGGTGTGGGCCAGCAGGTTGTAGGTGCCGCCGTAGATGGTCTTGGAGGCCACGATGTGCTCCCCGGCTTTTGCCAGGGCCTGGAACGTATAGTGGATCGCCGCCGCGCCGGAGGCGACCGCCAGGGCCGCGGATCCTCCCTCCAGCGAAGCGATGCGGGCTTCAAACACCCCCTGGGTCGGGTTGGTCAGACGGCCGTAGATATTGCCGGCGTCCCGCAGGCCGAAGCGGTCGGCGGCGTGATCGCTGTTATGGAATACATAAGAAGTCGTCGCGTAAATCGGTACGGCGCGGGCATCCGTGACGGGATCAGCCTGTTCCTGGCCGATGTGCAGCTGACGGGTTTCAAAACTCCAGTTCGCGGGATTTTTGATATCAGACATGATCCTCTCTCCTTTTCTCGCTGCCCGGGCGGCGCGGGCAGACCGCGCCGCCAGCTGAACCGTTCAGACGGAATCGTTTATTCCAGCCTGCCGCCTTCCACCACCAGGCTGTCGGCGTCCGCGTTTTCCCCGTAGGTCGCCCGCAGGGTCGCTTCATAATCGGCGTGGAAGAAGTTTTCTTCACCCAGTTTCACAATCTCTTCGTTGATCCAGGAAAGCAGGGTCTCGTTGCCTTTGGACACGGCGGGATTGATGCTGTCCAGGCTGCCGAGGGACTCGATGCCGACGGTGAAGCCGGGGTTCTCGATGGCCCAGGCCAGCACTTCGGTGTTGTCGGTGGACAGGGCGTCGCCGCGGCCGTCCAGCAGGGCGATGTAGGCCTCGGTATAGCTGTCATACTTGGCGAGCTTCACATCCGGATAGTTCTTTTCAAAGAAGGTCTCCGCCGTGGTTCCCTTGGAGACGATCAGGGTCTTGCCGTTCAGCTGCGCAACGTCGGTGATCAGCGCGCTGTCCGGGCTGACCACGCCCAGGGCCACCTTCATATAGGGCAGGGCAAAATCCACCTGAGCCGCGCGGTCTTCCGTGTAGGTGAAATTGGCCAGCACGATGTCCACCTTGAAGGACTGCAGGTATTCGATGCGGTTCGGCGCGTCCACGGAAACGGGCACCAGCTCCACGCCCAGGTCCTCCGCCAGCCGGCGGGCCAGGTAGACGTCATATCCCTGGTATTCGCCGTATTCGTCGATATAGCCAAAGGGCTTTTTGTCGGAAAACAGACCGATGGTCAGCTTGCCGCTGGCTTTGATTTCTTCCAGGGTGCGGAAACCTTCGGCGGATGCTGGCACAGCCAGGATCAGAATCAGCGCCAGGACCAGGGCGAAAACCTTATTCAGCTTCTTCATGACAGATACCTTCCTTTCAGTGTTCAATATCAGTGTTCAGTTTCAGTGTTCATCTGCTGTCAGACCGTTGAGAAAGCCCTGCCCGGGCATTCGCAGGGAACATCGGCCCCTCACGCTTTTCACATGGAACAATTGGATCATCCTTTCTCTGTCTTTTTCCGCAAAAAGGAGCCGGACGAGATGCGTCGTCCGGCCCCTGGGAAAAGCTGCATGTCTCCGATGCGTTTTCAGCGCAAACAGAGTTCCCGGCGGGACGGACGCACAGAAACGCACATACAGCAGCACATCATCATCCGCTTCATGGATCCGCCCCTCCTTTCACGCCTGTCCGGCTGTTTAATGCCTATCAATCCGATAGACTATATGGATTATAGCATGCCTTCCGGCTTCTGTAAAGAGGCCGGATTGTTTTTTGGCTGTTTTTCATCCCGCTTCCTTCTGGAAGCGTAGGCAAAGCTCTGCAGGAAATGCCTGGCCCGTTCTGTTTTCGGCTCATGGAAGAAGGTTTTCGGATCGCTTTCTTCCAGTACGACGCCTTCTTCCAGAAACAGCACCCGGTCCGCCACCGCCTCGGCAAAGCGCATTTCGTGGGTGACGATGGCCATGGTCATCCCGCTGTCCGCCAGATCCACCACCACGTTCAGCACCTCGCTCACCATTTCCGGGTCCAGGGCGGCGGTGATCTCGTCCAGCAGCAGGATTTCCGGCTTCATCAGCATGGCCCGCACCAGGGCCACCCGCTGCTTCTGCCCGCCGGAGAGGGTGCGGGGATAGGCCTGCGCTTTTTCCCGGAGCCCGACCCGCTCCAGCATCCGCATCGCCTCGGCTTCCACCTGCTGCGCAGGGAGGCCCAGCGCTTTGGTCGGCCCCAGCAGCAGGTTGTCCATCACCTTCATGTGGGGGAAAAGGTCGTAGCTCTGAAACACCATGCCGATCTTCTGCCGCACGAGGTGCTGGTCTTTGGTGCGGCCGGAAATCTTTTCGTCCCTCAGCCAGATTTCGCCCGAGTCGATGGCCTCCAGGCCGTTGATGCAGCGAAGCAGGGTGCTCTTTCCGCAGCCGCTGGGGCCCACGATGACCACCGCTTCGCCTTCCCGGACGTCCAGTGAAACGCCCCGCAGCACGCCCGTGCCGTCAAAAGATTTATGAATGTCCCGCACCCTTAAAATCGTGTCTGCCATGTCCGCTTCCCTCCTTCCTCACGCCCAGCGCTTTTCCAGATGCCTGGAGAGCACCGAGAAAGGCCAGCATACCAGAAAATACAGCAGGAAAACGACAAAGTATACCCAGAATGCCGCGTCCGGCTGGCGGTAAAACTGGCCGATGATCTGCTGGCCCACCTTCAGCACCTCCGTCACATTGATCATTTTGACCAGCGCCGTGGTCTTGATGATGCGGGTCGAAAGGTTGATGGCCTGGGGCAGCAGACGGCGCAGGGCCTGCGGAATCAGGACATGCCGGTAGATCTGTCCTTTGGTCAGACCCAGAGCGGCGGCCGATTCCGCCTGGTGTCGGGGGATGGACGTCAGGGCGCCGCGGATCAGGTCGCCCATCTCCGCCGTTCCCCAGAAGGTAAAGACCAGCACGGCGCTGGTCTCCCCGTCCAGGTCCCATCCAAAGAGCCGGGCAAAGCCGAAATAGACAATATACAGCAGCACCAGCTGCGGCATGAAGCGTACGATTTCCAGCCAGATCCGGCAGAATACCTGGGCAGGCCGGCGTTTGGACAGCATCAGCAGCGCAAACAGCAGGCCGAACACGCAGGACAGGCCGATGGTGATCAGCGCCAGCCGCAGCGTGACCCAGAGGCCGCCCATCAGGCGCTGGAAATTGATGCCCTTAAACAGAATGCTGATCCCCAAATCCTGCATAGCGCAGCCTCCTTTCCACCAGGGTCGCGGCCAGGGAAACCGGCAGCAGAATCAGCAGATAGGCCGCCGTCAGCATGACAAGCACCTCGATCGTCCGTCCGCCGCTGGTGCGCAG
The DNA here is from genome assembly GCA_045113695.1 of Christensenellales bacterium. Classification (GTDB taxonomy): domain Bacteria; phylum Bacillota; class Clostridia; order Christensenellales; family Aristaeellaceae; genus UBA4246. Next base: position 3,431 of record JBGUJG010000029.1, on the reverse strand, counting down.
GGTATCCGCTACGTTCATCAGGTCCATCATCGCCAGAACGGAAAATACGCTGGTTTCCTTGATCAGGAAGATTACGTTGGCGAACAGGCCCGGCACGGCGGTGGCCAGAGCCTGGGGAAAAATCACATAGCGGACGTTCTGGGCAGGCGTCAGGCCGATGCACGCGCCGGCCTCGACCTGCGCTTTATCCACCGACTCGATGCCGCTGCGGAAGGCTTCGGCCATGTACGCCCCGCCCAGAAAGGTCAGTCCGATCACGGCGCAGGCTTCCGCGCTGAGCTTCACCCCTACGCGCGGGAGGCCGGCGTACAGGAAGAACAGCTGTACCAGCAGCGGGGTATTCCGCGCCAGTTCGATGTATGCCCCCGCGATGCGCCGGAGCACCGGCACGTGAAAAGCGCGCGCCAGGGCGCACAGCAGCCCCAGCGCCAGCGAGCAGATCACGCCGTACAGTCCAAACCGCAGGGTGACCCAGGCGCCGCTCAGGTAATCCGGCACATGGGAGAAAATAAACGACCAGTCCACTTGCGTCTCCAGACAAAAAGAAGATCGGAAGCCGCGCCGCTGAATTCCTGCCGCGCCGCTTCACTTCGCTTATATTATATGACATCCCGCGTTCCCGCAACGAAAACGCCGTAAAAAAGCACAGGAAAAACAATCTCTTGATTTATCCATGGGTTTTATATACAATAGACGCAGGGAGGGATCGCCATGAAAATTTCAACCCGCGGGCGCTACGCCGTCCGGATCCTGCTGGACATTGCCCAGCATCAGGACAAGGGATTTGTTTCCATGAAGGATGTGGCCAGGCGCCAGCAGATCTCGAAAAAATACAGCGACCAGATCGGGATGCAGCTGAGCCAGGCCGGCCTGCTGCTGGCGGCCAGGGGCAGGCAGGGAGGCTATAAGCTGATCCCCGAGGCCCGGGACGTGACGGTTCTGAGGGTGCTGAACATCATGGAAGGCTCCCTGGCGCCGGTCCAGTGCCTGGAGACAGGCGGGAATGACTGCGGCCGCTGCGGTTTCTGTACTACCCTGCCGCTGTGGACGGGGCTGGACCGGATGATGAAAGACTACCTGAGCCGGTTCACCCTGCAGAGCCTGATCGACCAGGCTCCCCCTCAGCCGGAGCTGGAAGATCTGCCGGTGCCGGACTGACGCTCCGTTTCCGGTGAAACCGGAGCCTGAAGATGCCGGACATTTGGGCAAAAGAAAAGACACTGACAGGAAAACCCTGCCAGTGTCCGGAACAGGACGCAGCGGCCTGTGCGGTATAACAGATAAGCCGGGGGAATGGAAGCAGGCGTCACGCGCCGGCGGATCTTCCGGGATCATCTGTTCAGAAAGTCTGTTCCGCCTGGGCGGCTGCTTCAATGGTCTCCGCCACCGGAACATCCGGGTAATTGGTGGTGACCGGCATCGGCAGCGACTGCATGTATTCATGCATGGCTTCTGCCACGCGTTTGCTGTTGGCTACGGCTTCCACAACGGTGCGTGCGCCGCTGGCGGCGTCGCCGGCCGCGAATACGCCGGGACGGCTGGTATGGCCGTCTTCGTCCACGGTCAGCAGGCCGCTTTTTACCGTATCGATGCCTTTGGTGGTCGTCACCAGGTTGCTTTCCGCCCCCTGGCTGACCGCTACGATGACGCCTGTGCAGGGATACAGCTTTTCGGTGCCCGGGACAGGGACGATCCGCCCGTCTTCTTCCGTCCGGCTGTCGGCCAGAATCACGCCGTCCTCCCGGATTTCCACCGTGCATTTATTATAGATAAAATCCACCCCTTCCAGCCTGGCGTAGCTGCTTTCGTACTGGCTGGCGGTGAGGGTGTCGGTCAGGTTGACGCAGGAGACATACCGGGCGCCGTGGCGGACAGCGGTCCGCGCGCAGTCCATGGCGCTGTTGCCGGTGCCGATCACCATGATGCGCTCGCCCAGACGGAAAGCGGAGGGGCTTGCAAGGTAGTTGATGGCGTAGGTGACGTTGCCCAGGCTTTCGCCGCGGATGTTCAGCTTCCGCGGTTTCCACAGGCCCGCCCCGACAAACACGCTCTGATAGCCGTCCCGGAACAGGTCGTCGATGGTGATCGCACTGCCGATATAGGTGTTGGGGCGGAAGCGGATGCCTTTGAGCTCCAGATGGCGGTACGCCATATCGTCCAGCACGGAATCCGGCAGGCGGAAGTCGGGAATCCCGTAGCGCAGCACGCCGCCGATTTTATCCCTGCTGTCAAAAATGGTGACCCCGTATCCGTACCGGGCCAGGATGATCGCGATGGTCAGCCCGGCCGGGCCGGCCCCGATCGCGGCGGCTTTGCGCCCGTTGGAAGGGGCGGGGCCTTTTACCATCTGGTTGGCGTAGGTGGTGGAAATATAGCTCTCGATCACGGAAAAATGAACGGGCGCATCCTTGATTCCCCGCACGCAGTGGCTTTCGCACTGGTTTTCGTGGTTGCAGACCAGGGAGCAGACCGTGGTCAGCGGGTTGTTTTCAAACAGCATCCAGCCGGCCTCGTTCAGCCGGCCCTCTTTCAGCAGCCGGATGACCTCCGGAATATTGGTGTGGATCGGGCAGCCCTCCTGGCAGCGGGGCTTTTTGCATTGCAGGCAGCGGTTGGCTTCTTCCATCACATGCAGGGCCATGGCACATCCTCCGTTCGCTTCCGTGTCTGCCACGAAAGTTTCTCATATCATAAATTATAGCAAAATGTCTATGAAAAAACAATCACTTTGGCGTCAAAGGCAGGTTTCCTGACGCAAATGAAAGGGAAGACAGAGAAAAAGGTTTTCCAAAGCATATGCGGATATCAGACAGTTTATGGCGCCGGCCACTGCCGTCTGCCGCTTCTGCTGCGTATAAAATGGTGTCAGCAGGATTCGGCTGACGAAAGCATGATGAAAGAAAGAAGGATGATTCTTATGAAAAAAACCATTGCTCTTCTGCTTGTAACCCTGACCCTGTTCTGCGCTGCCTGCGCCCTGGCTGAAAAGCCGATGATGGGCGGATGGACGGCAGCGGAACACAACGAAATCACTGAAGAAGAAAAAGCCGTATTCGAAAAAGCCATGGCCGGTCTCACCGGCGTCCATTATGAGCCGGTCGCGTATCTGGCCAGCCAGCTGGTCGCGGGGCGGAATCACTGCTTCCTGTGCAAAGCGACCGTTGTCTATCCGGGCGCGGTGCCGAAGTTCGTGCTGGTATATATCTACGAAGACCTGAACGGCAATGCCAGGCTGACCAGCGTTGCGGATCTGGATATCGCCGCGCTGTCTGTGCCTGCGAAACCGGCTGAATAAACACGGATTATCCCAAGGGGGGACTGCAGCGTCAAACTGCAGTCCCCCTTCAGACCGTCTACAAACCCCCTGTTTTTCTCCGGAAGCAGGGGGTTTGTGTTCTTTGAAGCGCGAAAAGGCAAAAAAATAAGCCATT
>JBGUJG010000028.1:0-46962 GCA_045113695.1 Christensenellales bacterium | reverse complement strand
CGCCGCGGGGCTAACGCCGCCGGGGGGCGCTGCTGTAAAAAAGCCGTCAGTCCAGATACCCTTCGCGGGCTTTGATGCCGAAGCGTTTTTCCAGCTGATGCATCTGTTCGTCGGTGATGGTGTTGATCAGCGGCAGGTGAGCGATCTTCATATAGATCTCGGCGGCCTTTTCGGCTGTCTCGATCAGGCCGAAGGTCTCGTCCAGATCCTTGCCCGCACCGTAGATGCCGTGCTGGCTCCAGACCACCAGGCGGGCCGTGAGCATCTTTTCAGCGGTGGCTTCGCCGATTTCGTTGGTACCGCAGAGCATCCAGGGCAGAACGTTGACCCCTTCCGGGAAAACCACGATGCACTCCGTGCACATCTGCCAGAGGGTGCGGGTAAAGGCTTTTTCATCCAGATCATGAACGTAGGTCATGGCCAGGAGATTGGCCGGATGGCAGTGCATCACCACCCGGTTTTCAGGGTTCACCCTGAGCCGGGCCACATGGCTCATCATGTGGGCAGGGAACTCGCTGGTAAACTGACCGCCGTCCGCATAGCCCCACAGGAGTTCAGCCTGTCGTCCCCCGTCCTTCAGGCGGACGATACCGAGGTTCACTTCCGGCGCGTACTGGACATTCTTGAAATATTTGCCGGTGCCAGTGACCAGGAAAACCTTCCCCTCCAGTTCAGGCGCTGCAAATCCTGTGGGAATCACCCGCACGACTTTGTTGGTATCCAGGTATTCGGATACATCGGCTTCATCCAGCATCAGGGAAATATTTCCGCCGTTGCGCTCGTCCCAGCCATGGTCGTACATGTTCGTGGCGGTACGGATCATTTCAATCATGAACGGGGCTGTCAGAATGTCCTTCATTGGCGGGTCACCAGCACTTTCTTTTCATATTCTTCGACTTTGCGGAACCATTCCCCATCGGCGGGCTTCCCGCAGCGGCGGCAGTATTCGTCCCAGACTTCGCCGAAGGGCATGGTTTTGAGCTCTTCCTGGACGACCATCAGTTCGGAGAACCTGCTTTCGTCCTGAAGCTTTTTGAGCGCCTCGTTGGGCTGCAGCAGGGCAAACAGCAGGGCTTTCTGCACATTGCGGTAACCCGTCACCCAGGCGGAAATGCGGTTGATGGAAGCGTCGAAATAATCCAGGGCGATGTTCACCCGGCCCTCCAGCCCGCCGCAGCGCACGATTTCCCTGCAGATTTCCTTCGTTTCATCGTCGAACAGCACCACATGGTCGCTGTCCCAGCGGATGGGCCGGGTGATGTGCAGGGCGATTTCCGGGAAGAAGGCAAGCAGCGCGGGGATTTTGTCGCTGACCACCTCGGTGGGATGGTAGTGGCCGTTGTCCATCAGGGGGATGCACTTATCCTGATTCACGGCGGCATAGGAAAGAGCAAATTCAGCACTGCCGACCGTGTAAGCCTCCACCCCGATGCCGAACACCTTGCTCTCGATGCAGGGCTTCACCTTCCCGAAATCATAGGGCTCAGAGAGGATTTCGTCAATGCTCTCGCGGTAGCGGATACGCGGCCCGATCCGGTCGGCCGGGACATCCTTGAAGCCGTCGCCGGTCCAGATGTTCATCGTGCAGGGCTGCCCCAGTTCTTCCGCCAGATAGCTGGAAATGCGGATGCAGGCTTTGCCGTGATCGATCCAGAACTTCCGGGTTTCCGCGCTCGGAGAAGCCAGGGTCAGCGGGTCGCACTTGGGATGGGAGAAGAAGGTGGGGTTAAAGTCGCAGCCCAGGCCGCGGGCCTTGCAGAAATCCACCCATTTTTGAAAATGCCGGGGCTCCAGTTTATCCCTGTCCGCCCATTCGCCATTTTCAAAAATAGCGTAGCTGGCATGGAGGTTCATCTTCGGGGTGCCCGGGATCAGGGACAGCACCATATCCAGGTCCGCCATCAGCTCTTCCGGCGTTCGGGCGCGGCCGGGATAATTGCCGGTGGTCTGAATGCCGCCGGTCAGGGGCTTGCTCGGGTCGGTATCGAAACCGCGGACGTCATCGCCCTGCCAGCAGTGCAGGGAGACAGGCACGGTCTTCAGTTTTTCCATGGCGTCCTCTGTCCGGACGCCCAGGGCCGCGTAGCGTTTTTTTGCTTCTTCGTAGCTCATGCTTCTTTCCCTCCGTTATCGATCTGTATTTTCAGGTTGCCAAGCGCGGTTGCCTCGATCGGCAGGGCGATCACCTGTTTGCCGGTGGCTTCCTGAGTCAGCTGGTTCAGGTACTGGTTTTTCGCTCCCCCGCCCACGATATAGAGTTTGCCGTAAGACTTTCCGGTATTGTCTTCCAGCTCGCGGACCGCGTTCCGGTAACTGAGGGCCAGAGAACGGTAAGCGCAGCGGAAGTAATCGCCCAGCTGCTTCGGCTCCGTTTTCAGCGCCTGGTCAAAGGCCGCCTTCATGGATTTCGGCGCCAGGAACACCGATGCGTTCGCGTCCACGGTCTCGTCAAAATGGCTGGCAGCGGCCTGTACAAGGATCATCTGCCAGTCCTTGCCCGGGCAGAGCTCGTCCCGCAGACGGTTGACGATCCACATGCCCATGATGTTTTTCTGGTAGCGGTTATAACCAACGCCGCCTTCGTTGCTGTAATTGGCGGCGCGGCTTTTATCATCCGTGACCGGATGGTCCGTCTTGACACCCAGCAGGCTCCAGGTACCGCTGGAGATATACGGCTCGTTCCCTTTCATCGGGATGCCTTCGACAGCGCTGCCGGTATCATGCGTTGCGCAGAGAACGACCTTGATTCCCTTGTATTCCCCGATGACCGTGCCCGGCTGCTGCAGGGGCTTGAAAAACCGCTCCGGAAGATCCAGCGTGCGGATGATCTCTTGATCAAATTCCCCGGTTCTGGCGCTGACCATCCCGCCCGTGGTAGCGTTCGTGTATTCATGGGACGGAACGCCGCAGAGCATATACATCAGGTATTCCGGGATCATCAGAAAACCGTCAGCCTGCTCCAGCCGTCCGGTAAGCTTGTCGGCATACAGCTGATAGACGGTATTGAAAGGCTGGAACTGAATACCGGTGCGGCGGTAGAGTTCCGCAAAGGGCATTTTTTCGTGGACCTTCGGGATGGCTGTTTCTGTCCGTCCGTCCCGGTAGGCGTAGCAGGGAAGGATGGGACGGCCGCCTTCCATCAGAACATAGTCCACCCCCCAAGTATCGACAGACAGGCTCTCAATATTCTGACAGGTTTTGAGCGCTTCGTCAATCCCTGTTTTTACATGGGCCAGCAGGGCACCGATGTCCCAGGTCAGGTGACCTTCCCGCTCCGTGACCCCGTTGGGAAAGCGGTAAACCTCCCTGGTACGGATTTCCCCGTTTTCCATCCACCCCAGAATATGCCGGCCGGAAGAAGCGCCGATGTCTATCGCCAGATATTTTTTCATGTGATTCCCCCCTCTTTCGGTTCCGCAGCCGCCTCTTTTCCGGCAAGCCCGGCACGGGTCAGGCCGTCTGCGACGCATAAGGCGAATCGTTCCGCCCCTTCCCGGCGGGTATGCGCGTTATCGCACAGCCCGTCTGGATACCTTGCGTCTTCTCCCGGCTTCAGATGCATGAAAAAGGCTTTGCTCCCTTCTTCTCCCGCATCCGAAACGATGCGCAGGCTTTCCCTGTACACATCGATCAGCGGGACAGCGTTTTCCGCCGCCACCGCCCGCATGGCGTCCGGATACTCGCCGTGGGTTTGCTGAAGAACGCCCTGCTCCCACACCCGCATGCAGATCGGCGTCAGCAGCACGGGGATGCCTTCTCTCTGCCGGACAAACGAGATAAAAGTCCGCAGGTTTTCAGAAAACGTGGTCCAGGGTTCGGTATGCCGTTCAGGCTTCTCGTTTTCGTCATTGTGCGCAAACTGGATCAGCACCGGATCGCCCGGCTGAATCTTTCCGTCCAGCGCCTGAAGCCGGCCTTCCGCCAGAAAGGACTTTGTGCTCCGTCCGGCCATCGCGTGGTTGAAGACCGACGCCTCCGGCAGGTATTCTCCCAGCACCTGGCCCCAGCCGACCATCAGCGACTGCGCCGGATCATATGATGCCGCGGTAGAGTCGCCGCAGATGAATATGTTCACAGTCATCCCTCCTGCCCTGCCGGCAGCGCCGATGCGATCCGCTCCAGATGCAGGCGGGCGGCTTCGGCGTTGTCCGGCACCGTATCTTCCAGCGTCATCGGGAGGTTGTTCCGTTTTGCCAGGGAGAGCAGACGTTCAAAACGCATCTTCCCCGTGCCGCAGGCCTGCGAATGGATGCCGCCGTCCGGCTGCACGGTATAGTCTTTCATATGAAGCACCCGCACCCGGTCTCCCAGCCGGCGGATGGCTTCTTCCGTCAGGGCGTCCGCCTGTCCGTCAAAGCCCGGGCCGATCAGGTTGACGGCATCCAGGATGATCTGCAGGTTTTCGGAAGGGAGCTCCTCCAGCATCCGCTGTGCCCGCTCGGGCGTCGAAATGATGTGATGATACACGGGCTCCACGGCCAGGATGGCGCCGGATTCCTCCGCAAAGCGCACCACAGGACGCAGGCAGTCCATGAACAGACGGAAAGCCTCTTCGCTTTGGGCCGCCGGCTCCGGAAAGCGGGATGCCGGGCTGGCGTAGGTTTCCGTGCCCACCACCCGCGCGCCGATCAGCGGCGCGGCCCGGAGGTGCGCCTGATAGATTGCCCGGGTATGATCCCGGCGTTCCGGGTCCGGATCTGCCAGATTCAGATAACAGCCCAGAACGGCGCATTCCATGCCGGCATCGTCCAGGTCCTGGCGGACCTGAGCGGCCAGCTCATTCGTCAGGCTCCGCGGGGCGTCCTGCATGGAAAACCCATTCAGCGTCATGCCCAGCGCCACGTGCGCGCAGGTAAAGCCCTGTGCGCGGGCAAACCCCAGCCGCTCCTTCAGCGTTCCCGGAGCGGTGTCATGCAGACGGATTCCGATATTCATAGCTTTCCCCCTATCCTTGCAGAGTGATTCTGAGCGCGTGTATCTTCTCATCATACTGGGCGGACGAACCGGCCGCGAGCGGGGCGACCGCGTTGATTTCCATCACCAGGACGCCTTCTTCGGTCACATAGGGCTGGCCGTCCATCAGGCTCTCCGCCCCGTCGACGGTGAGATGGGTTTTCCCTGCCTGCGCAACCGCGGTGTGCCCATCCGAAACCAGCGTCAGGGTTCCCGTTTCCGACGCCCAGGCAAAGTCCAGCCTGTCCGGGGCGATGCTCTTCATCCGTTCCAGTACGCACAGCACATTGCCCCAGACGCGGCCATTCCTGTTAACTGCGCGGACACCGCGGAAATCCGGCTCCTGACCATTCACCAGGACCTTGCAGTAATTCTGCGTTTCCGGGATATATTTGATACGGTCTGCCTGCGGGACCGGACAGATCCAATCCTCCTCCCGGGAGGGCAGGTCACCGGGTGCAGGCCGGATGACAGCGGGCGTTTCGGATGACAGAACGGATGTTTCCGCCGGAACGGTCATCAATTCCGCTTCGGCTGTCCCAAGTCCGGAAGCGCAGGCAGTCAGACGCACAGGCCCGGCCGTCTGACCGGCCCGCAGCAGCACACGGTTGGTGCCGCACTCCGCAAAAACGAACGGCTGGCCGACGACGCTGTCATGCCGCCCGCTGCCGTTAAAACGGCCGCTGTTGTAGCCGCCCAGAAAAACAGCGTCCCCCGCGACGGAAAAGTCAATCCTCCTGTCCTCCAAAGGGCAGATACGACCGGAAGCATCCGTAACTCTCACATCCACAAAACACAGATCATTTCCGTCTGCCCGCCAGCCACCCGGGGCGCAGACAGGCTCAAGAACAATCCTGGCGGCTTCTCCTGCCGTCTCGATCCGGTCCCGGCAGGCGATCCGGCCGTCATATCTGTAGCCGGTCGCTTCCAGGCATCCGTTCTGCGTCACATCGATATCCGGGAAAACAAACACAAATCCGGATTCCGGTCTCTCACATACGCCCGTCTGTTTTCCGTTGACGGTCAGAACCACTTTTTCTACCGCATAGCTGCCGATGCAATAGACTGTTTTGTGCTTAGGATCCCGGATTTCATATGCTTCCGTTTCCTCCCAGAAGCTGCCGTTGAAACGCTTTTTCCTGGCCCGGTAGTTTATACCGTCCGGCTTGGGATAGTTCCAGTGCCCGACCAGACGGACGGCCGGCGCTGCGCTGTGCAGGACGCGGAAAACATCAAAGCTCTGCTTTTTGACCCGGATCGCGTCCACGCGTCCGCTCATGCGGCCGTTTTCGCTGAAGCTCTGCCGGCCGTGCTGTGCAGAATCCGTCCAGCACAGGGCGGCGCAGGCGCTGTACAGGTTTTTGCCGGACGCTCCGCCGATCCTGTCAAAGAAAAACTCGCTGTACCCGGCGGCATTGGCCAGGGCAAGGTCCTCGCTGGCCAGGTCGTAAAAATCCAGCCCTTTCTGCTTTTTGCCGCCCTTTCCCACATACCGGTTCCGGTAATCATAATCAGGCGGGGTATAATCGTCCCACACCCGGCGGGGGGCTTCCTCCCGGCAGTACTCGGTTTCGGTCACTGGGCCGTGTTCTGCCAGGAACCTCGCCGCGTGGCGGTTCAGCATCGTGCCGACGTATTCGCTCTGGTTCAGCGCGTCCTCGGTGTTGATGGTACGGCAGCCCATAAAACGGCCGCCGTGCGGATCCAGCGCTGCTTTAAGCAGGCGCATCTCCCGCATATGCTCCGCTGAAATCACATTGTTGCCCGCTTCCCAGAAGAAGACGGCAGGATGATTGCGGTACGCGATGATCACGTTCCGCATCAGTTCCACCCGCTGATCCCACTGACGGCCGAAGGTTTCACGCTCTTTGTCTCCGGCGGGCTGGGTACAGACGATCCCCTGCCGGTCGCAGGCGCGGATGTCCGTGGGACTGGCGGCCACATGCATCCAGCGGATGTGGTTGGCCCCGCTCTCCCGGACCCACCGGGCGTCCAGATCATGCATCCATTCCGGCGCGATGCCGCTCTGGGCCCATTCGTTCGCTGCCCGCTGGGCATAGCCGCGGAGCCAGACGGGCCGGCCGTTGATCAGGATGCCCCGGTCTTTGTCGTAACCCGTCTGCCGGAAGCCGGTTTCGATCTCCTCCGTATCGGTCACGATGCCGTCCGATTCCAGGCAGATTTCCGCTCCGTACAAAACCGGGCATGACGGTTCCCAGAATGAAAGACCTGAAACCTCAGCGGAAAAGCAGATCGTTTCCGTACCCTTTGCGGCAAAGCATGTCGGCCTGACGCTTTCTTCCGGCGCTTCCCTGAACCGGCCGAGGCTTTCATCCCATCGGTAGGCGTCGTCCGGCACCAGGGTCAGCGGCGGCTGCCAGACCGCCGGGGCAATCCGGACCGCGTCCGAGCGGAATGCAGCGAAGCATTCCCCCGCAGGCGTCCGGAGCTTTGCCGTTACCCGGCACGCAACCTGCCGGCCGGACAGATTGCGGACTTCCGCTTCCACATGGATACGGGCCTTGTTCCTTTCAAAATCAAAAGCGTCCGCCCAGATATATGTCCCGTGGGACTCGAGGTTGGCGTACAGCGGCAGCGTCAGGTGAACGTCCGGCTTGAAGACCACCCGGAGGGGCTGGCTGATTCCGCCGAGAACAGGATTGAAGTCGTTGCAGTTCCAGGAAAAACCGACGCCTTCCCGGTTTTCCGGGACTTTTTCGTCCTGGCTGACCAGATATGAACCGGGCTGAACGCCCGGCGCGTTGGGCGTTTCCGCGATACAGAAGGGGATGTTTCGGGTGCTGGTATTGTCCGTCGCGACTGCGATAACATTGTGCCCGGAATGATCAAGATAAGGCGTCAGATCAAATCCAAAGGGACCGACGCCCATTTCATAACAGCCGGCCAGCATCCCGTTGACATACACATAGCAGGTCTGCCGGACCCCTTCAAAAGAAAGAATGACCCGTTTTCCCCGGTGTTCCGGCGGAATATCCAGATGATTGCGGTAAAAAGCGCAGCAGCGGCGCTGGGCGCTGCCTCCATCCTCGATCGGCGTGCCAAACAGGTCGCCGCCGTTAAAGGTATGCGGCAGGGTGACCTCTTCCCACCCCGAATCGTCATAAGCACGATCGGTCGGAAGACGTCCCATGCCGTCCCGGCAGGCGGCCAGCGCCTGTTCCATCGGAAAGACGCCGGCCAGCCGGAACCGCCAGCCGTGATGAAAATAATAAGCGTTCTGATTATTCATCTTTCAGAAACGGCTCGCAGACCGGGATCTGCCTGAGTTCCCGGACCACCAGCCGGCAGATCTGATCGGCACCGTACGCGTTAAAGTGAGTCTTGTCGTCGTGCCCGTCCGGAAAGTCCGGGTTTTCACCCGGAGCCAGGCGGACAAACAGCTCCGCGGTTTTCTCTTCTCCGAGAGACAGATACAGCGCCCGGCTGTCCTTTTTGAGGTCGCACAGCGGCACCTGCTTTTCGGCAGCCAACTCCCGGATGGCCCGCGGATATTCTCCGTGGGTATAGAGCATGCTTCCCCCGCCGACAAAGAACCGCCTGGAAACCGGGGTCAGCAGCACCGGCTGCGCCCCGCGGTCAATGGCGGCCTGACAGTAACGCCAGAGCTCTTCCTTGAAAGTAGTATCCGGGTCGGTATGCCGCTCGTCGTCTTTTTCGTCGTTATGGCCGAACTGGATCAGCAGCAGATCGCCCGCCGCCATCTCCTGTTCAGCCGGGGCAAACAGTCCCTCCGCCCGGAAGCTGCGGCTGCTCCTTCCGCTCAGGGCGATGTTCCGGACGTTCACGCCTTCCCGCACATATCGGGGCAGAGCCCACCCCCAGCCGCGGAAGGGTGGCTTGTTGTCTTCCACTGTGGAATCCCCGATGATCCAGATGGTCCGCATGGCTCACCAGTCCTTCCAGACCTGATTCAGGTCGATCACGCACACTTGGGCGACACCGTTCTCATCCGGGTTGGAGAAGAGGATCTGGTCGCCTCTGCGGTTGAAGGAAGGATGCTGATGGTCCGCGCCTGTTTTGCACCGGCCGGTGGTGGCGATCAGCTTGGCCTTGCGGGTGGACCGTTCAATCAGCACGACGCCCTCCTGAACGGCGGTGCCCAGATAGCTGATCCGGTCGGCGCACAGCCACTGGTGGTCACGGCTGATGCAGGGATGCAGCAGCTGCGTGCTGGTGGCGGCGATGTCAAAGTGACGGCCGTCCTTATCGCCGATGATGATGTTGCCGGTATGCGTTTCTCCCTTTTCGCCGTCCACAAATCCTGCAGGGTCGAGCTTCATCATAGCCATTTCCGTCCCGTCGGAAGACCAGACTTCATGGGTAATCCACTCGCTGGGATGCTCCACGTAGTAGGGCCGGACGTAGCGCTCTTTGACATCAAACATCCAGGTGCGCTGGAAAGCGTCGCCTTCGGTCTCATGGATGTAAAAAATCAGGTTTTCGTCCGACGGACAGATCTGTGCGTGCCCCAGGCGGTAGTCGCTCTGATAGACGACTTCCGCTTCCTTGCCGGGATCCATGATCACCAGGCCGTAATACTTGTTCGCCAGATGATAGCTGCAGGCGATCCTGCCGGTATTGGCCGCCGTCAGGTGCCCGGTGATCTGTCCGCCTTTGGGCAGGTCGCCGATCTTGGTCATCTGGTTGGTGGCCAGGTCCACGGCGTAGACTTCGGTCTCGTTCTTGCAGGTATAGCCGATGTTCTTTTCACGGTCCGTCGCGAAACCGCGGAAGGTATAATCCGTCACCCGCTCGATTTCTCCGGTTTCCACGTTCGCGCGGTAGCAGCCGCCGTCGGTGCGGCCTTCGAGCTGCTGCTTCATGAAGAAGAAATACCTGTCATCCGTGGAAAAGTTTTCACAGGTGAAATACAGTTTGGAATTCCGTTCAGGTCCGTTCGCATACCGGCGGACCTCGTAACCGGTCACTGCGTCGCGATATACTTCCATAAACACATTCCTCCTGATTGCTTATAGCTGAACCGTTGCGCCGGCCGGGATGCACACCGGCTGCCCGTCACTGACGGAAATCCAGCATTCCCTGGCGTTGGGATTGTACACAAAACGGTTGTCCGTGGCAAACTGCAGGCGGGCAAAATCATCCATGCAGTCCATGAACTCTATGTTGGTGCAGTACCAGATGTCTTCTTTCCCGCCCATCATCCGGCAGAAAGATTCGATCAGGTCCCAGTTGTTTCTGTCGTCAAATTCGTAGCTGTGGCCCCATACGTACATGAGGTAGAGGTATTGCTTTTTAAAGAGGGATAAAAACTGTTCGCCTAGTTCCAGCAGCCTGTGGTTGTGGTGGCAGGTGGCCTGCCAGCGGTACGGGTTTTCCGGCAGGGCAAAGCTGTCGCTGGAGCCGACAACGCGGGAATAGCGGATCCCGCAGGCAGGCAGCAGGGTTTCGATGTCTTTGGTGACCGAGCCGTTCGGGTAGCTGAGACCACGGACCGGGTAACCGGTATGCGCTTCCAGCCATTTCCTGTCTTCCAGCACTTCCTGGGCGACTTCAGGCAGCGGACAGCGGGCGATGGTGGGATGGGTGACCGTATGGCAGGCTACCTCATGGCCGGCGTACAGATCCCTGATTTCCTCCGGACGGATGCGGTCGCCGCGCTCAAACAGACCGCTGTTCAGGTGAAAGGTGCCTTTGATCCCGTACTGATTGAAAATGCTGACGAGCCGGCGGTCCTGCGTGCGGCCGTCATCATAGCTCATGGTCAGCGCTTTGTGCTTTCCGCCGGGAAAGCAGCAGTAGACTCTGTTCATACTCATTTCTCCATAGGGAGGGGCTGCTGCGCATTGCAGCAGCCCCGGGTGATGCCGCCAGACGTTTTACTGCTGAGCGGCGTGATAGGCTTCGTTGTATTCCTGGGTGATCATATCACCGCCCTGCATGGCCCAGTCGTCCCAGGCAGCCTGCAGACCGGCTTCGTCGATCAGGCCGGCGATGTACTGAACCGCCGCGTCGGAGATGATCTGATCCAGCTGAGAGCCGAAAGCGGTGTAGGTTTCGGAAACGAACGGATAGCAGGGATTCGCCACGGCATAGGGGGCCAGCAGGGCGTTCAGGTCTTCATAGCGCTGACGCAGCTGGGTATAGCCGCGGTTAAATCTGGCTTTCGGGTTTTCGCGGTTGCCGGCGACGCCCATGCCCATCTGGTTGATGTTGTTGTGGTACATCTTTTCGTTCTTGCTGTATTCGTCATTCTTTTCGGGCGGCACAACGCGCAGGCCGTCTTCGTCGACGTCATAGGTCAGGCCTTCCAGACCGGCGTTGATCAGGGTCTGGCCTTCGGGGGTATTGCACCAGTCGAGGAACTTGAGCACCTTGGGCAGGTCCGCTTCGGAAACAGCGCTCTTCATGACCAGGATCTCGCCGTTGAAGCCGGCGTTCTGCGGCCACACGGTGATGGAGCCGTCTTCCTTGGCCACGGTGCCGACAGACTGGAAGATCTGCTCGGTCACGCCGGCGTTGTTTTCGAACCATTCCTGCTGACGGTGGGCGTTGTCCAGGCAGTCAAAGCGCATGAAGGCCTTGCCGGTGCGCTCGATGTTGTCCCAGTCGGAGGTGGAAATCTGGGCGAAGTTCGGATCGATGCCGCCGATCTCGTAAAGGTGGCGCAGCCAGTCCAGGCCCTGCTTGTAAGCCGGGGATTTGTGGGCCGGATAGATGTCGCCGTTCTCGTCCACGCCCCAGACGTTGGGCGCGCCGAATGCCACGGTAATCACGTTGATGGTGCCGGCGGTGTAGGAGCACATATTCAGAGCATAAGTATCGGCGCTGTAGCCGGCCAGCTTTTCAGCCAGTTCGGTCAGATCAGCGATGGTTTCCACTTCACGGTCGAAGCCGACTTCCTTGGCGATGTCGCAGCGGTAGTAGATGCCGCCGCGCGGGAAGGCACGGCTGCGGTAGATGCCGTAGACGTGGCCGTCCACAGCGATGTTGGCGTAGACACCGGGATTGCCCAGGGCCAGGTTCGGATAGTTCTCAGCGTCCTTGACCGCCTCGGTCAGATCCCAGAACGCGCCGGCACGGGCAGAGTTCACGATCAGGGGAGCGCGGGCGTCGGTCGCCGCGATCAGCATCGGGGGATTCTTGTCCGCCAGGGTGGTGTTCAGGATGTCAGCGTAGGTGGAGTTAGGGCCCCACTGGATGTTCAGCTTGACGCCGGACATATCCTGGATGGCCTGCAGGACCGGGTTGTTCTCCATGACAAAGTCGATGTCAGCGGGGAATTCGGGCAGCAGGATGCTGATTTCGAAGGGCTCTTCCGCGGAAGCGAAGCTCGCCAGGGAAAGAACCATAACCAGCGCCAGGAACAGAGAAACAAGTTTCTTCATCGGGTTTTCCTCCTTTATGATTTGTTATCGTTCAGCGGCATATCAGCCGCGGATAACCAATAGCAGCCGGCAGAAGCCAGCTTCGTGCCTGCCGGACCATTTTCCGGGCCCTCCTCTTCCTGGGCCTGCCGGCCCGTTCGTCGGTGAAAACTACCCAGGGCCTGCCGGCCTGTTGCTCGCTGAAATGGATCCACTGGCTCCATTTCCGGGCCCTCCTCTTCCTGGGCCTGCCGGCCCATTCGTCGGTGAAAACTACCCAGGGCCTGCCGGCCCGTTGCTCGCTGAAATGGAGCCACTGGCTCCATTTCCGGGCCCTCACAACCCACTGGACCGTTTTCCTGGCCCTCCTCTTCCTGGGCCTGCCGGCCCGTTCGTCGGTGAAAACGGTCCACTGGACCGTTTTCCTGGCCCTCCTCACCCCTTCAGCGCACCCACCATGACGCCCTTGACAAAATACTTCTGCAGGAAAGGATAGACGCACATGATGGGCACCGTGGAAACGACGATCACGGCCATCTTGACGGACTGCTCCGGCGGCTGGACGAATTCCGGGTCCATGTTGGCCATGTCCCCCGCCGTGCCGTTGGACATGATGATCAGCTCGCGCAGCAATACCTGAAGCGGCCACTTTTCTTTCGCCCCGGTCATGTAGATCATGGCGCCGAAGTACGCGTTCCAGTGACCGACGGCATAGAACAGGCCGAAGGTTGCCAGTACCGGCAGAGAGAGGGGCAGGACGATCTTCCACAGGACTCCCAGGTCCGTGCAGCCGTCTATCGATGCGGATTCCTCCAGTTCCTGCGGGATGCCCTGGAAGAAGTTCTTGACAATCATCAGGTTGTACGCGCTGATCGCCCCCGGCAGCAGCACCGACCAGAAGGTATTTTTGAGGTTCAGTACGTTCGCGATCACGATATAGCCCGGAATCATGCCGCCGGAAAAGAACATGGAAAAGATGACCATATTCAGGAAGAAATTCCGGCCGCGCAGACGGGTTTTGGACAGCGCGTAGGCCATCGTCACGGTAAAGAACAGGTTGATGGCGGTGCCGCATACGGTGATAAAGATGGAGTTGCCAAAGCCGCGCAGGATTTTATTGGATGAAAAGATGTACCTGTAAGCGTTGAGGGAAACGTCCTGCGGGATAAAGAACATCGGGCGTGTCGCAATTTCATATTCCGTAGCAAAGGAAGCGCCGATAATATAAATGAAAGGAAGAATGGTCGTGAACGCCACCAGCGTCACAAACAGGTAGTTGCAGGCGTCAAAAATGCGGCTGCCCGTCGTCGCGTTCGCACCGACCGGACCGGAGGAGATGATCTCTTTCTGTTTTGCCCGGATCGCTTTTTCAGTCACCGTGACCCCTCCTTCCTCAGTACAGGCCCTGCTCGCCGAGCAGATGGGCGATCTTGTTGGAACCGACCACCAGCGTCACGCTGACGACGGCCTTCATCAGGCCGATGGCCGAGGCGTAACTGAACTGGCCGGACTGAATGCCCTGCTGGTATACGAACACGTCCAGCGTCTGGCTTACCTTACGGTTCAGCGGGTTCGCCATCAGGATCAGGTGATCGTAGCCGGTATCCAGCACCGAGCCCATTCTCAGGATCAGCATCAGTACGATGGTCGAGCGGATTGCGGGCAGCGTAATATGCCACAGGCGGCGCAGGCGGCCGGCCCCGTCCACCATGGCGGCCTCATACAGCTGGGTATCCACATTGGTCAGGGCAGCCAGGAAGATAATCGTACCCCAGCCGGTTTCCTTCCAGACCGTCTGACCGATGATCATCCAGCGGAAGGTATCAGGCGAACCCATGTAGTTGATCGGGTGGCCCAGCAGGATCTCCGTAAGCCTGTACACAATGCCGGAAGGCCCGAACATGACGAAGGTGATGGAAACAACGATGACGATGGAGATAAAGTGCGGCACGTACAGGAAGGTCTGCAGGACCTTCTTGTACCGCAGGGATCGCATTTCGTTGAGCAGCAGCGCCAGGATGATCGGAGCCGGGAAATAAAAGATGATGTTCATCAGGCTCAGGATCAGCGTATTGGTCAGGTAATTGACCCAGGCCGGAAACTTGAAGAAATACTGGAACCACTTGAACCCCACCCACTGGCTGCCCAGCACGCCGGAATACGGCACGTAGTTTTCAAACGCGATCACGATACCGAACATCGGCAGATATTTGAAGATGATGAAATAGATCAGGCCGGGCAGAAGAAGGACATAGAGCCATTTGTCCCGCTTCACTTCCGATTTGAGGCGCCGCCAGTATTCCTTTCCCGTGCCGTGCAGCGCTCTTCTTTCAGCCGCCTTGCTGCTCATAAGCGTTCCGCCTTTCTTGGGTTCGGTTGGTCTTTCAGCGCTTTTTAAGGGTGTGTATCCCGGATCATCAGCTCGGTCAGCATCAGGAAGGTCAGGCCCTGGCCATAGGCGGTCGGCGTCACGATGATGTCTTTGTAGTGCTGCAGGTTATAGCCCATGCCGGTGCCGCCGGAAACCCCCTGCACCGCGCCGGTTTCGTCGATCTGATCCAGCACGGCCTCCGCCGAGAGCATGCCCATCTGCTGGTAGGGCTCCTGCGGCAGCCAGCCCAGGCGGATGCCTTTGAGCACCCCATAGGCGATGGCGGCGGTGGCGCTCGTCTCGCAGTATGTTTCCTCCACGTCGATCAGTGTGGTATACAGCCCGTTGACCCGCTGATATTTCCACAGGGCCAGCACCTGGTCCAGCCAGGCGGAGCGGATCATCCGCATGGCGGCGTTTTCGCGCCGGGTGATATCGTACAGTTCGATCGCAGCGGCGGTGAACCACGCGTTGCCGCGGGCCCAGAACGCCTCGGCGAAATTGTGGCGGCGGTCAAACGTCCAGCCATGATAGAACAGACCGTTCACCTTGTTCTGGAGATAGCGGATATGCATCAGGAACTGGTATTCGGACTCCTCAATCAGTTCCGGACGGGACAGGACGACCCCGGCCTTGGCCAGGAACAGGCAGACCATGAACAGGGTATCGCACCACAGCTGCTGGTAATGCTTGTTCCACACCGTGCAGTGCTGCAGGCCGCCGTACTCCGTGCGGGGCATTTCCTTCATGACCCAGTCGATCCAGCTTTCAATGACCGGAAGATAGGCTTCGTTTTTTGTTTCGCCGTACAGGCAGGTCAGCGTCAGCACCGGCGCGACGGTGTTCACGTTGCGGTGCGGCTTCTGTTCGCGGGAAAGCATGTCGTCATACCAGCCGGTCAGATAATCAAGGATCGACCGGTCGCCGCTTTGCTGATAGGTCTTGTAGATGCCATAGAGAGCAACGCCGGTGGGCCATTCCCAGTTGTTCATGGTCAGGTGTCCGCGGGAAGGATCGTTTCCGTCCGCCCGCTGAAGCATGGCCAGCACCCGGTCCGCTGTCTGGCGGTAAGTCTCACTCATGATTGAACCCCCTGCCTGTCAGTTATTGTTCGTATTGATGATAGCGCTTACATTATAATCTTCACGTCCGGTTATGTCAAGGTTTTTTTAATAAAAATGAGCAGTTTTATCAAAATATCTGGTCAGGTCTTGCACTTTTCAGACAGATCGTGTATAATGACAGCGCTTACATAAACGAACAAACGATCCAGCTTTAATTTCCAGCGATAGTTCAGGACGCACGGAGGTGGGTTATGCCGGGTGATAACGTGACCATTTACGATATTGCCTCGGACGCCGGGGTTTCGATCGCCACGGTCTCCCGCGTGCTGCGGGGAGAGCAAAACGTCTCCGCGGCGACCAAGGAAAAGGTGCAGCTTGCCATCGAGCGGCGCAACTACCGGCCGAGTTTCATCGCCAGGGGGCTGACCAGCAAAACCACGCACTCTCTGGGCATCATCCTGCCGAAGCTGCTGAACCCGCACTATGCGATGATCTTTACCGGCGCCCAGGAGGAAGCAAGCAGACTGGGCTATACCGTCAGTCTGTTTCCCTGGTCCAGCCTGGATACCAGGGCATATGATCCCGCCGCGATGCTGGTGGAGCGACGGCTGGACGGCATCATCGTCTGTGTCGAATACCTGCCGGCCGATCATGGGGAGCAGGTGCTTTCCTCCCTGCGCGAGCTCAGGCGGGTCATGCCTGTCGTGCTGATCGGCTGCGTTCCCCCGTGGTATGATTTTCCCGCGGTCTCCAACAATAACGCCGCCATGATGAAGGAAGTCGTCTCCTATCTTGTTTCCCTGGGCCACGAGAAGATCGCCTTTATCGGCGGCGTAAAGGAAGACAACGACCCGCTGCGCCGCGAGGTGGGATACCGGGAGGGCCTGACAGAAGCACATCTCCCCTACACCGATTCCTACCGGGTCTACGGCAGGGGAACGCCGGAAGCGGGCAAAGCAGCCCTCGCAGGAATTCTGGACGCCCTGCGGCCTGAATACTGGCCGACCGCCGTCATCGCGATGAACGACCTGATGGCCATGGGCTGCCAGGCGGAAGCGAGGGAACGCGGGATCCCGATGCCTGAGAAGCTTTCCATCATCGGGTGCGACGACCTGTTCTGCGCCCCGTATCTGGATCCGCCGCTCACGAGCATCAATTCCCACCAACAGCGCACCGGGGCGCGGGCCGTGCAACTGCTGATCAGAGGCGAAAACAAACATGAAACCGGCGACTGGGAGCTGGTCGAGCGGGCTTCCTGCGCCAGGATCATATCATAGGAGGTACGTTATATGGAGAGATTTGCCTGGAAAGGCCGCATCAAACCCGGCATGCAGGAAGAGTACAAGCGCCGTCACGACGAAATCTGGCCGGAGATGCTGGCCCTGCTCAAAGAAGCCGGCATCCGCAATTACACCATCTGGAGCGACGGCAGCGACGTATTCGGCTACTACGAGTGTGAAAAGGGAATCGCGTTTGCCGAAAAAACCCAGGCAGGCAGCCCGGTGGTCGACAGATGGAACGACTACATGCAGGACGTGCTGGAGCTGGTGATGGATCCCGAAACCGGCGCCCAGCCCAAGCTCCGCATGATGTTCAGAATGGACTGACATGATTCAGCGGGGAGGACATGAATGGCCAGACCGAAGAGAACCGTGCTGGAATACCGGAATTACGAACTGCCGCCCGGGTTTCCCGTGCTGCTGCTGACAGGCGATCAGTGGCATATCAGCCCGGTACCCGGGAAGCACCTGCACATCCATAACTGCCTGGAGATCGGCCTGTGTCATTCGTCGGGCGGCACCATGGTGTTCGGCAGCCAGCGCGTTCACTTTTCAGCCGGAGACGTGACCTGCATCGCCCGCAATGTGCCGCATACCACCTGGTCTGATCCGGATCAGGCCAGCAGGTGGAGCTATCTTTTTATTGAACCGGACACCCTGCTGGGACCCGGGGCCCTCAGGCAGATCGGGGGGCTCAAGGATACGGGGTATTTTCTTTCATCCTGCCACCTGCTGCTGCACCCGGATCAGCATCCGTGGGCAGGAAGATATGTGGAGGAAATCGCTGAGGAGCTTCAGAACCGCGCTCCAGGATACCAGACCAGCGTCCGTGCGCTGTTTGCCGCTATGCTGATCCATATGCTGCGGGTCTACAGCCAGGAAGATGCCGAACAGGTGCAGGACCCCTATACCTCCGCCATTTCCCCCGCCCTGGATTATGTTCACGAAAACTACATGCTGGAATTCCCGCAGCAGAAACTGTCTGAAATCTGCCATATGAGCCCCACCCATTTCCGCCGCCTGTTCAAGGAACAGATCGGCACCTCTCCCCTTTCCTTTCTCCACCAGACCAGAATCCTGAAGAGCTGCGCCCTGCTCCGCTCTTCCGATCTATCCGTCACGGAAATCGCGGGAAGAGTCGGCTACAACTCACTGAGCAGCTATAACCGCCACTTTGCCCAGTCCATGGGCTGCACACCGATGGTGTGGCGGAAGACCGCAGGAAACAGTCCCCGGCCGTCCCTGCTGACCTTTTCCGGATGGACGGAAGCGGAAAACGTACCCGAAGAAGAGAGAACAGACGCAAAAAAACAGAGATGAACCGGTATTTCCGGATCATCTCCTTCGGCAGTTTCTCTCAGATCCTTCTGGCCGCCTGCGCCACCCAGCGGATTTTCTCCTCAGGAAGCTCATCATGGATGCTGCAGTCCGCCCCGAGAATAAAGCCTTTTTTGCCGCCCTGCGAAATCAGCCGGGCGGTTTCCTTTTCGATCTCTTCTCTGGACGCCGTGTACAGGAAAGTCCCCGGCCGGTTGTCAAAGCCGCCCCAGACCGTACAGCCGAAATGCTTTCTGGCTTCCCCGATGTCCATAATATCAAAATACCGGGACCAGCTGACGACCGGGGCTTTGTAATCCGCCCAGACAGACAGGCGGTTGGGGATCTCCTCCCAGGCGCAGAAATGGATGGCGTTCATCCGGCTCAGGGTATTCGCGTAATCCAGTACCGCCTTGTCGCCGGGCGTGACCCAGTTGCGGTATTCCTCATAGGTAAAGCGGTTCTCCTCGCCGTTCTGTACGCTGTAGAATATCCCGTCCGCCCCGGCGTCTTCGATGACGCCTTTGACCAGCAGTTTCAGGTCTTCCGCGACCGCGCTGCAGGCATATTTCATCGCCTCCGGGTTTTCCCGGATCAGCTTCATCATTTTGGGATACCCGATTTTGAGCCGGATGCAGGACAGCGGCGCAAAGATCAGGTACAGGGTGACGCAGTCCTTCCCCAGAGCCCTGACCACCTTCCGCGTCCGGGCGATCTGGCCCCGGATATAAGGATGCATCGGCCCGAGCGGCTCCAGTCTGAAAAGCTCCTCCGCTCTTTCGATCCCATCCAGAACCGGAGACGGCCAGCCGAAATACTTGTCGCCGGACAGCTTCATGAAGTCCACATCCGTGTTCTGATACGCGCCTGCCTGGTACTCGGCGAAGCGGTCATCGTCCGCCCAATAAGCCGGCGGCACATGCTTCCACATGCAGACCGGCACATGGTCGGTTTCTTCACCCCTGAAAGCGGCGGTGACCCGTTCTCTTCCGTTCATCGGTCAGACTCCTTCCGTATGAATGGTTCCGTCACTTTTTACCGAGAATCCCATCGATCCGCGCAAGCTCGTCTTCCGTGAGCGGCGGCGCGTTCAGGACGGAAAGGTTGTCCAGGATCTGCTCCGGCCGGCTGGCTCCGATCAGCGCGGAGGTAACAACCTCATCACGCAGCACCCACTGCAGCGCCAGGTGGTGCAGTTTCTGCCCCCGTTCATCCGCAATCGCCTTCAGGGCGCGGATTGTTTCCAGCTTTTCTTCGGTCAGGCTGTCGGGCTTCAGGTACCGGCCGTCCTTCTTCATGCGGGAGTCTTCCGGAATCCCGTTCAGGTATTTCCCGGTCAGCAGGCCTCCTGCCAGCGGCTGGAACACGATGCAGCCCACCCGTTCATCCCGGAGGATGTCTGTCAGGCCGTTCTCAATCCAGCGGTCCAGCATCGAATAGCGGGGCTGATGGATCAGGCACGGGGTTCCAAGGCGTTTCAGTTCCCTGATGGCAGCTTTTGCCCGTTCCGGCGGATAGTTGGAAATACCGACGTACAGCGCTTTGCCGCTGCGGATGATCTGGTCCAGCGCCCCCATGGTTTCCTCGACCGGGGTATCCGGATCGGGGCGGTGATGATAAAACAGGTCCACATAGTCCACATGCATGCGCTTCAGGCTCTGGTCGATGCTGGCGATCAGATACTTCCTGCTGCCGTGGTCGCCGTAGGGCCCCGGCCACATATCATACCCGGCCTTGGTCGAGATGAACAGCTCGTCCCGGTAAGGCTTCCAGTCGATATCCATATGCCGGCCGAAGTTCCGCTCGGCTTCGCCATAGGGCGGGCCGTAGTTGTTCGCAAGGTCAAAATGGTTGATGCCGTGGTCGAAGGCCGTGCGGAGCATTGCCTGCTGGGTGGAAAACGGCGTGATATCGCCGAAATTGTGCCAAAGGCCCAGGGAAATCAGCGGCAGCATCACCCCGCTGTTTCCGCAGCGGCGGTAGGTCATGTTCCTGTAGCGGTTTTCATCGGGCAGATACATATCGGATATTCCTTTCTGCTTCGTGTTTGATCAAAACCGGGGCCCGAAGGCCCCGGTCTGCCGTGATTTATAGAATCATCAGTTTTCAGCGTCGTAAACTTTCGCCTTCTCCTCGTGGATCTCGTCCAGGCCGGCGGCGCAGTATTCGGCGACCAGCTGATCATACAGGGTGTCGAACTGATCCGCGGGGCAGGTGATGACCTGAGCGGAGATCGCCTGGAAGCGGGCGCGCAGATCCTCGCCGTACTCGGACTGGCTGGTGATCGGGGTGGTGAAGCGGTAGTTGTGGATGTAGGTCTTGTTGGCGTTGTTCGCAAAGATCTGCTCCATCAGGTATTCAAAGCCGATCGGGCAGTAGGTGGCGCTCATGGCCTCCAGGGAGGTCGCGTCGCGGCGGGTCTGGGAAACCATCACGAACAGGTCGATGTTGGCGTTGGTGGACACGAAGCGGTCCGGCCCGTCATAATCGGAATTCAGGACCTTCAGGCCGTCCTTCACGATGTGATGCTTGCCTTCTTCGCCGTACTCGAGGAATTCCAGCACTTCGGGCTGCGCCATCCAGTTGATGTACATCATGACGGCTTCGGGGTGCTTGCAGCGGGCGGAGATGCCGGTGGAGATGCCGATCGGGTCCGCCTGATAGTCGTACAGGGTCTCACCGGCAGGCACGCCGGAGCGGGCGTCCAGGATCGCCAGCTTGGCGTCCGGGCAGTTCTGCATCAGGGTGGAGATCACGTCGCTGTTGGAGGAGAGATAGAAGCCGTACACGCCGGCTTTGCCGTTGACGAAGTCAGACTTAGCCTGGCTGCCGTCGGCGTCCAGCGCGAATTCCTTGGAAATCAGGCCCTCGTTGAACATGGTGTTGAGCACCTTGTAGTTGCGCTTGATGGGCTCCCAGTCCAGGGAAACGACCTGCAGGTCGCTGTAGATGGCGATTTCGCGGGGGTCGGTATGGCCGGTCCGGTAGGAATCGGCGCGCATGCCGGTAGTGCTGGGCAGTTGCTGGGTCGCGGGAATGGTGTAATCGCCGCCGAGGTTGGCGTCGCGGAAGGCGCGCAGGACATCCAGGTATTCCTCAACGGACTTGGGCATTTCCTTGCCGACCTTTTCCAGCCAGTCGGCGCGGATCACGGTCGCCCAGTTGTCCGCGTTGTCGCGGGCAGCGGGGAAATACATCTGCACCTTTTTGCCGCCGACGTTGTACTTGCCGGCATTGTAAGCGTCTTCCCCGACATAGGCCAGGTAATCGGGCATGTATTCCTTCACCATGTCCTCGTCGATCTGCTGCACGAACTCCTGGTCGATATAGGCCAGCAGCTGCGGGTTGTCGTAGTGGAAGATCATGTCAGGCGCGGTTTCATCGGAACCCATCTTGAGGGTGAAGTCGTTGACTTCGTCGGTACGGGAAATCGGCACGTAGGTGACTTTGATGTTGTACTTGTCACCGAAGTTTGCCTGTACCCAGTGGGTCCACCAGTTGTCTTCGATGGGATCCTTGATGCCGTTGCGCTGGTAGATCGGGACTTTCAGCTCGATCTGCTCGCCATAGGTGATGACTTTGGCGCCGGACGCGGTGGTGCTCACCTTGTCCTCAGCCAGAGCGGAGATGCTCATCACGGACAGAACCATGATCAGCGCCAGCATCGCAGCAAACAGTTTCTTCATGGGGAAGCCTCCTTTTATATTTCTTGCGGACACAGCCGCAAAGGATCGTGAAGCGGGTTATCCCTTGACCGCGCCGATCATGATGCCGGTCACGAAATAGCGCTGCAGGAAGGGATACAGGATGATGATGGGCAGGGTGGCAAACATGACGCAGGTCGCCTTGACGACCTCTCCGGTCACGTAGGTGGTGCTGCCGCCCTCCGCCAGGGTGGCGGCGTCGCTGGCCATGCCCATCAGGTAATAGAGCTTGAGCTGAAGCGGATAGAGCCTGGAAGTGGAGATATAATAGAGGGCGTCGCCGTAGGCGTTCCAGCGGCCGACCGCAAAAAAGAGGCACAGGGTCGCCAGCACCGGCGTGGACAGAGGCAGAACGATGCGGAACAGCACATCCCAGTAACTGGCCCCGTCCAGGAAGGCGGCTTCCTCCAGCGAATCGGGAATGGAAGATTCCATAAAGGAGCGCAGGATGATGATGTTGTAGGCGCTGAAGGACAGGGGCAGGATCAGGGACCAGACGGTGTTGAGCATCTTCAGGTCATTCATCAGCAGATACTCAGGGATCAGACCGCCGCCGAAATACATGGTGAACATATACATAAAGGCGAAAAAGCTGCGGCCTTTGAGGGATTTCTTGGTCAGCGGATAAGCCGCCAGGATGGACAGGATCATGCCAAGGACCGTAAAGCCCACCGTCACCATCACGGTGATCCCCAGGGAACGCATCATGGACGGGTCCTGGATGACCATCCTGTAGCCTTCCACGGAAAACTCGACCGGGAGGAAAAAGACGCGCTGGCTGATTACGGCGCCGTTGGACGAAAAGCTCATCGCCGCCACATGCAGGAAGGGCAGCAGGCAAAGGAGCCCCACGATGATCAGGATCACGTGAATGACGATATCAAAGACACGGCTGCCGGCGGACTGCCGGACATGCCTGCGGACGGAACGCTCTGCTTTGGCTGTCATGACACCGCCTCCTTCTTATATCAGCCCGCTCTCGCCCATGGACTTGGCGACACGGTCGGAGATCAGGATCAGGATAATGCCGATGACGTTCTGAAACAGGCCCATGGCTGTGGCATAGTGATATTTGCCGTTCGCAAGGCCGACGCGGTAGATGTACGTCGAAATCACGTTGGCGCTCTTCAGGACCACATATGGGTTGCTCAGGGAATTGACACGTTCGAAGGAAGAGCCGAGGATGCGGCCCAGGTTCATGATCAGCAGGGTCACGATGGTGCCTCGGATGCCGGGCAGGGTCACATGCCAGATCTTGGCAAACCGGCCGGCGCCGTCCACCGTGGCCGCTTCATAAAGCTCGGCGGAAATACCGGTGATCGCCGCCAGATAGATGATCGTCCCCCAGCCCATGCTCTGCCAGACGCCGATAAAGATGTACACGATCTGCCACAGGAAGTTGTCTTCCAGGTATGGAATTTTCTGCCCGCCCATGCTTGCTGAAATGATATTGATCATGCCGGTTTCGGTGCGCAGCAGCATGATGAACAGGGAGGCGATAATGACCCAGGACAGGAAATGCGGCAGGTATATGACCGTTTGCGTGACCCGCTTGAAAGTCTTGGAGCGGACTTCATTGAGCATGATCGACAGAATGATCGGCATCGTAAAACCGAATGTCAGGTCCAGCAGGTTCAGCTTGAGCGTCTGCAGGATGACCCCGACGGACTCGGGACGGTTGAACAGATAACGGAAGTTGTCCAGCCCGTTCCAGTCGCTGCCCCAGATGCCGCGCATCATCTTGAAGTTCTTGAAAG
The DNA here is from genome assembly GCA_045113695.1 of Christensenellales bacterium. Lineage (GTDB taxonomy): Bacteria > Bacillota > Clostridia > Christensenellales > Aristaeellaceae > UBA4246. The sequence goes on along the minus strand of JBGUJG010000028.1, from coordinate 23,170 downwards.
CCATCACCAGGCCTGTCATCGGCCAGTATTTGAACAGCAGACAAAAGGCCGTCGGCAGAAGCAGCATGACGTAAAGCGGCCAGTACCGGCTCATATAGACGCCGAGGCGCTGCTTATGCCGCCCGGGCGCAACGGTTTTGACAGTCATTTTTTTACCTCTCCGGATCAATCGGCGGTCAAAAAGGACGGATCATTCAACAAACATAGAACAGCTTGGATTCGGATCAATTCATCAGGCTTATGACCCTATTATACCCGCATTTCGTGTTCATTTCCGGTATTTTCCGGCCAAAAAACATGCAAAAACGACCATAAACCGCCGGAATCACAGACCCTTCCTTATGAATCACCGCAGAAAAGCGTCTGATTCGCTTCCAGATGAACGCTGAGCGGCCCATGCGGCAGGGAGACGGTAAGATCCGCCGGAACGTCCCGGCTGTTCATCACCACCAGCTCATGGGAGGCTGGGAACCAGGCGCATTCCGCCAGGGGATCGTCCGTCAGGCCGGCGGCTCGTCCGTCCGTCCCGGTCAGATGGAGCAGCAGCTCCAGCAGCATCCTCGCCGCTTCCGGGCTGTAGGAGAAGCCGCCGAAATACGCAGCCTTTCCCTTGCCGAAACCGTGCAGGGTCAGGACAGGAACGCCGTCCTTTTCGCGCAGGACTTTTGTTTCCGGCCCGGTCAGGCGGATGCCGGCCGTCCGGCCGAGCGCTGCCTCCGCCACATGGAAGGGCGCTGCCTCTGTCTCATAAGCCCAGGGCTGGTGGCAGGCGTATGCCCCGTCATCCTGATCAACCCCCAGAACGTGCGCCAGGGCAAAGCGTGTATCCCCTCCCGGCACGGCGGAAGGCTCCCCTGCGCCGATCAGGCAGCCTCCTGCATAGACGAATCGGGTGATCTCCGTAACCAGGGCCGGGTCCTTCCAGACATCGCCGCCTGACCAGGCGTCGCCCATCCTGCCGGCGCTGATCAGCACGTCCGTATCCGCCAGCGCCCCGCTTTTCACATCCTCAAAGCTGATAAAGCGGACTTTTACCGGCAGGCCGGACAACGCTTCGTTGATGTGGATCAGGATATTCCCGTCCGTCTCATGGAAGTGGCCGGACAGCGTCCAGGACCTGAGCACGCCCCAGGTATGAAGCACCGACACGGTGATCGGCAGCTCCGCCGGGGTGCCCTTTGCGTGCAGATCCCTGAGGCGGCGGAACACGATGCCCATCTCCTCGACCGCGTCGTTGAACGCATCCTGCCCGACGGTCAGGTGCAGGTAACCGCCCAGGCCGATCCGGTCCACACACTGGCGGGCCAGCGCCCGGCGCACATGCAGCCAGTAGGCCATGGCGTCCTTTTCCGGGTGTCCTCCTTCCATAAACGTCGGCAGGCCGCCCAGGCCGACCGGGAACAGATACGGATGAAAGCGCAGCTCGTGCACCGGCACCTGCACACCGGCGCACAGGCGGCACTCAAAGCCGGAGAACACACACTTGATCAGGCCGTCAAACCCGATGGAAGAAAAGTATTTTCCGTAAGGCTCCATGCCCACCCAGCTGTCGTCATAGAAAACATAGGCCTGTTTTCCGTATTCGTGGATGATTTCCACCAGCTTTTTCGCCTTTTTCGCGACAAAGCGCTGGATAAAGTCCATATAATCCCGCTTGTGGGCCGTCGGCGGCCGGTGGGTCGCCTGGAGCCGGCCCTGATGAATAAAGTCCTCCGCCGTCAGGGCATAACCGTATTCCTTTTCAAAAGCCTGAAGGGCCGCCGGGCTGACCGTAAAGTCATAGCTCGCCCAGTCCACAAACCGGGTGCGCCGGCGCATGTCGCTGCCGAAAATCCAGACAAAATTATAAAAGAGGGATGTCAGGCGGACCACGCTGGTATCCGGATTGTTTTCGCACCAGTTTTTCAGCCATTCCTGCAGGTATGCCCACGCCAGCGGATGGCGCGGATCCAGCTGGCGCAGGTGTTCCGTCTGCCAGTGGTTGGTCGTATGGTTGTACATGTTGATCTCTTCCCAGATGCGCCAGCAGAGGAAAGAAGCGGTATACCTGTGGAACGGCACGCAGTGCCGCACAGAGATCCGCCCGTCTGCATAAGCCCAGTTTGCCGGCGGGACCTGTTCGCCGGCTGTCCGGTCCCATACCTGCCAGTAACGGAGGGCTTCCGGCGTATCATTCAGCTGGAACTGCTCTTCAAAATACCCTGTCAGGGGGGCGATTTCCAGCGTATCCGAGACAGCCGTCACCGGATCGGAAGAAAGAAAGGTCTGCTGCTGTGCATCCGGATGCTCCAGGGCAAACGCGTTGTGCTCCCGGATGATGCAGATGGTCGAATAGACGCGGTAACCCGCCTTCGTGATTTCGGGCGAGAGCTTTGTGCCGTCCGAATCGCGGATCACGTCCGCCCCCCATTTTTCGGCCATTTTCAGCGTCAGGGCTTCATAACCGGCTTCTCCGGGAAGGGTAAAACCACCCTTGCGATAATCTTCCATGGTCCGCTTCTCCTGTTCCTGTGCTGAAGTCATTTTCCTGTTATCCGTATTGTATCAGGTGAAGGCGGTCATTTCATCTCATTTTCAGCAGAGAACTGAGCAGTTTTGACCATTTTCCGCCCGGATTGAACAGGCCCGGCTGCCTGCTGAGCGGATAAAAAGCGCACGGCCCGCTCTCCCGAAAGAGAACTGCCGTGCGCCCCGCGGATGTTGTGTTTTTTTATTCGCCGAAAAGCTGCGTGGAATAATACCGCTCCGCCGTATCCGGCAGCACCGTTACGACGGTTTTGCCCGGTCCGAGCTTTCGCGCCAGGCGGAGAGCCGCGGCGACGTTGGTGCCGCCGGAAATCCCGCAGGCAAGCCCTTCCTCCCGGGCCAGTCGGCGGGCGGTCTCGATCGCCTCCTGATCCGTGACGACGTAGATGTCGTCATAGATCTCCCGGTTCAGGATATCCGGGATGATGCCGTCCCCGATACCCATCTGCAGATGGGTCCCGATGGTCCCGCCGGCCAGGATCGCCGCGTTCTCCGGCTCCACCGCCCAGATTTCGATGTCCGGATACTGGGCCTTCAGCACCTCGCCGATGCCCGTCAGCGTGCCACCGGTGCCGATGCCGCTGCAGAAGCCGTGAATCGGCCTGGCAACCTGGGCCATGATCTCCAGCGCGGTGTGCTTTTTATGGGCCAGGGTATTGTTCGGGTTGTCAAACTGCTGGGGCACGAAGACCTTGGGGTTTTTCTTTTTCATCGTCATCGCCGCGTTCAGGCATTCTTCCATGCATTTGCCGATGTCCCCCGCGTCATGGATCAGCTTGACCTCCGCGCCGTAATGCCGCACCAGCTTCCGCCGCTCTTCGCTCACGGAATCCGGCATGATGATGATGGTCCTGTAACCCCTTACCGCGCCGACGAGGGCCAGGCCGATGCCCTGGTTTCCGCTGGTCGGCTCGACGATGATGCTGTCCGGCCCGATCAGTCCCTCCTTTTCCGCCTGATTGATCATATTGAGCGCCGTCCTGGTCTTGATGGAGCCGCCGACATTCAGCGATTCCACCTTCACCAGGATCTCAGCGCTTCCCTCTTCCGCCATCCGGTTCAGCCGGACGACGGGCGTATTTCCAACCGCATCCAGAATATTGCCGCAAATCAATGGTCGTTCCCCCTCTGTGTTCATTCCGGCGGTCAGGCTGTCCGTCCCGGTAAAAGCGCTGCGTTACCCGCCGGAAACAGACACTGCCGGAACCCGTCACGCTTCCCGTGAAAAACCGTCCCGGGAAGCCGCCGGACAAGTATATCATACATTCATCAATATGGCCAGCATGAACATTGATTTTTCACATGGTGTTTTGCGCCGGAAAACGAAAGACCGTTTATGACCGTCAATTGCTTTTGCTAAAAAACGGAACCTCCCGCGTTTTTTACCTCCGCGGAAGATTCCGTCTGTCTTTGATCTTTTGTGGTTTTCTTCCGAATTACCAAAGTCCGTGACTGATCAGATATTCTTTGGAGCGGATCAGCGCTCCGGATTCCTTGACCTCAGCCACCACGGAACAGCCGTTTTTTTCCGCCAGCCGGAGATATCGGACCAGATCCAGACCGCCCGCGCCGAAGGCCAGGTGGTTGGATTTCATGCTGCAGTCGTGGATATGGAAGTGGCGGATCCGGTCCTCATGCTCCAGCATGAAACGGCCGTCCTGTCCCCCCGCCTTATAGCTGTGCCCCACGTCGAACGTCAGGCCGAAAGCACCGGATTCCAGGAGGATCCCGATCGCCTCCGTCTGAAAGGACTGAAAGCCGGAGGTATTCTCAATGCAGAACACGGCACCGCATCCGGCCAGGTATTTCTCCGCAAAATCCCGGAAGTCCCTGACAAGCGCCAGATACCGGTCCAGGCACTGTTCGTACAGGTACGTCTTTTTCCCATTGACGGAAGAATAGGTGCCCGGCTGGAGGTGCATGGTCAGCCGCGGCATGCCGGTCTCCCGGGCCAGTTCCATCGCAAAGCGGATGTTTTCCAGGCTTCCCTTCCGCAGTTCAGGAGAGAACTCAAACGGATTCACCTGATCATGAAGATGAACCGTAAAACCGACGCCGTACTTTTCTGCCGCTTCCCGGACCTTCTGCGCGCTGAGCGTTCCCGCCTGAAACCACGGAAACGTCATGTTCATTTCCACAAAGCTGAAACCCTGCTCCGCGCAGAAGGCAGCCAGGACATCCAGGTCCGGGTATTCCATCAGGGTCGGAATGCCGTAGTTCATGGCCGGTTTCTCCCCTATCTCAGTATCTCGACGCGGCCGCTGGCAATCATCCGGCCGTCTGCCCGGTCAAACATCAGAATGCCGTTCCCGGCAATGCTGAAACGCACCCTGGCGTCCGTCTCGTAATCGATCGCGCCGAACACGACGGAAGAAAGGATCTCATCGGCGATCTTGATCTTGACCGTCGTCTCCATGCCGGCAGGCAGGGTGGAATACGCCTGGCCTTCCAGACTGCCGCCGTCGGAAATCGGCAGGAATTCCGGACGTATGCCCAGGGAAACCTGACCGGATCCGAGTTCAAAGGCTTCGTTGCCCCGGAACAGCGCCCTGCAGCCCAGGAAAGAGACCTCAGCGGTGTCAGGCGTGCGCTTTTCCGCGCTTGCTTCCACAATGTTCATGGAGGGGTTGCCGACAAAGTCCGCCACAAACAGGTTGGCCGGGCGGTTGTACACCGTCAGCGGCGGGTCGTACTGCTGCAGGACGCCTTCGTTCATCATGCAGATCTTGGTGGAGAGGGTCATGGCCTCCAGCTGGTCGTGCGTAACATAGACGAATGTGGAGCCCATATCCCTGTGCAGGCGTTTGAGCTCGGTGCGCATTTCGCCGCGGAGTTTCGCGTCTAGGTTGGACAGCGGCTCATCCATGAACAGCACCTTGGGCTTGGGCGCCAGCGTCCTGGCGATGGCCACGCGCTGCTGCTGGCCGCCTGAGAGCTCCGCCGGGTAGCGCTGGGCGAACTGCTCGATTTTGAGGGTCCTGAGCATTTCCGCCACCCGCCCGGCGATCTCGTTTTTCTTCCATTTGAGGGTTTCCAGTCCGAAGGCGATGTTCTGATAGACGGTCATGTGCGGCCAGAGGGCGTAGTTCTGGAAGAGGAAACCCACCTCCCGCTTTGCCGGGGGAACGTTGATGTTTTTCTCACTGCTGAAGACGATTTTGTCGTCAAAACGGATCTCGCCCCGGGTAGGCGTTTCGAGCCCGGCGATCATCCGCAGCGTAGTCGTCTTGCCGCAGCCGGAGGAGCCCAGAAGGGTGACGAAAGCGCCGTCGTCAATTTCCAGGCTCAGGTCATTGACGCCGATGAATTTCCCCCATTGTTTGGTAACATGTGTCAGTACGATTTTCGGCATGATCAGTTTCCTCCTACGCCCTTGTCAATGGAAGCGCCGGTCAGCTTGTTGATCGTGAAATTGACAAGGAGAACGATGATGACGATGAGCAGGTTGATGCCGTTGGACATCTGGGTGACCGCTTTTTCATCGAAATAAGCGAGCAGCGTGGTGATCAGCGTGCCGCTGGTGGTTAGCAGGACGAACAGCGACAGCTCGCGCATGCAGGAGATGAACGGCAGCAGGTAGCCGCTGATGAACGATGATTTCTGGATCGGGAAGAGGATCCTGAGCATGCGCTTGGGCCAGGACGCCCCGACGATCACCGCAGCTTCCTCGATCTCGCCCGAGAGCTGCATCATCGAGTTGGTGCCGCTGCGGGAGGCAAAGGGCAGGTATTTGATGGATCCGACGATCACCAGCAGCAGCAGCGTGCCGCGCAGGAAGGTCAGCCTGGTGGAGACCGCCAGGAAGATCGCGCCGAACGCCATCGAAGGAACCAGGTACGGGAAAAACGCCAGGCCGGAAACCATGCCGGCAAGCCGGGTGCCGCGTTTTCTGGCTACCGCGTAGCCGATCAGGATGCCGCAGGTGCCCACGATCAGCGATACGATCAGCGACAGGCGGATGCTGCCCCACAGGGCCGTCCAGATCATGCTGTTGAACAGGATGCCGTGGCCGGCGTTGACCGCGAAGCCGCCGATATCCTCCCGGCTCAACCAGTATCTGAGCGTCAGGGTCGAATAATCGCCCTGCACCTCGCACATGGATTCCAGCGCGAAGGAGATGATCGGGAAAATGGCGATCAGGAAGAGGATCACCGCCAGGAACGAAGCGATCCAGACGTTCGCTTTGCCCAGCCGGATATAGGACACCTGGCCGGATTTTCCGGTCACCGTCGTAAAGGACTTGCGCTTCCCGGTGAACCACTGGTTGATCCCCAGCAGCATCACGCCGAACAGGATCAGCACCAGCGTCATCACATAGGCCTGGCCGCGGATCTGAGACGCCTTGTAAATCTGGGAAAGCTGCGTGGACAGGACGAAGAAATTGCCCGGAGAGCCGACGAACACCGGTACCGCATAGGAAGCCATGGTGCTGGAGAACACCAGCAGCACCGTGGAAAACAGAGCCGGCATGACGATCGGGATCGTGATCTTCCGCAGGATCCTTCCCCGGCCGGCCCGGAGGATCGTGGCGGCTTCCTCCAGGTTCGCGTCCATGTTGCGCAGCGTGCCGCCGATCAGGATGTAGGCGAACGGCGCATAGTGGATGCCCATGACCAGCGCGCACGGAAAGATGCCGTACACGACCCAGGACGGCACGCAGAGTCCCGTCAGGCTTTCCAGCATGCCGACCACGCCGGTGCCGACCCTGGAATTGGCGAACACGTTCTTCCACACAAGGGCCAGCGTCCAGGAGGGCATGATGTAGGGAAAAATGAACACGGAAGAAAAGAACTTCTTGAACCGGATGTCCGTCCTCGTGATCAGGAAAGCGAAGGTCCCGCCGACCAGGATCGCGATCACCGAGGCGTAGGCCGACATCCGCAGGCTGTTCCACAGCGGCTTCCAGAAGCGGACGTCGCTGGAAAGCAGGGCCCTGAAATGCACCAGTGTCAGATCCCCGTCCCTGAGGCCCACGTGCATCAGGCTGTTATAGTTCATCGCCTCCATCCGTCCGACCGTCAGGGCGGAGCGGATGACGGAATACATGGGATATACCGTCAGCACCAGCAGGAGAACCGCGAAAAGAACGATCAGCACGTTCGCCTGCACCGAGAAATAGCTTTTGACGGCGTAGAGCACATTGCCGAAACTTTTCCGCCCGTTTGCTTTGCTCTTATCCATAGCTTAACCCGTCTTTCGTCAGTCCGAAAGAAACGCGGAGGGCGTTTCCTTCCGCGGCGTTTCCCTGCTGTCCGGGAAACGTCTGCGGAAAGCGGCCGGCCCTCCGCGCTCATTTCATGAGATTACTTGCTGGCGCACCACTTGGAAATTTTGTCGAAAGCTTCAAAGTACACGTTCTGCACGTGCTCGGCGTCTTCAAACACCAGGCAATCCTGCCAGAAGCTGAGCGGCTGGTCGCCGTAGGTCTTGGCGTTGTCGCTGATGCCGATGGTGTTGTTGACGGAATAGGTGCCCATCTCCTTGCCGAAGATCTTGCCGTAGCCTTCGGCGGAGAGCAGATAGTTGATGTACAGGCAGGCGGCGTAGGGGTATTTGGCGTTGGCCGCGATCATGCCGTAAATCGGGTACATGAGGCCGGCAAAGCCCTCGATGCCGTCGTTGGCGCAGACCGTGATGTTGGAGGCGTCCACGCTGCGCAGCTTGGAGAAGACGAACAGGCCGGAGGAGCCGGCGGCGCCGCCCGCGATGTCGGAAGCAATCGTGCTGTCCTTGGAAACGAAGGTGCAGTTCATCAGGAACCTGTAGATCCATTCGTAGGAGATGTTGTCAAAATCAGCGGAAGGCGCCCAGTCTTTGCCGTAATAGCTCTTGTAGGCTTCCGCCATCCTGGCCTGCCACTTTTCACTGGTCAGGCTGATCAGGAAGTTCATGCTGGACTTTTCATCCATGGGGTTCTTGAACTCGGTGCCCTTGAACTCGGGTTCCGTGAACTGCCAGACGTTCGTGAACCGCTTGGCTTCCTTGTCGCCGCCGTCGTTATAGAAGAAGAGGCGGTTGAGGTACACGACGACCAGCGGGTTCTGATCGGACTCAAGGGTGACAGCCTTGTACTCTTCAGGCACGTAGTTCTCCAGCCAGCCGGACGCGATGGCCAGGTTGGTCAGCATGAAGCAGTCCTGCAGCAACACGACGTCCGCGCCGTACACGCCGTTGCCGACTTCCTGTTCCAGCATTTCATAGACCTGGCTGTCGTTGGGGTTCTGGGTTTCGATGGCGATGCCGGTTTTTTCCGTGAAGGTATCTTCCTTGACGCGGGAAGTGTTGCTGTAGATCATGAGCTTGTTGTCGCCGATCTCCGCCTTGGCTTTGGCAAGCAGATCATCCCACGACAGGGACGCGGCTTCCGCGATGGCCTTCTGTACGTCCGTTTCAGCGAACGCGGCGGAAGAGAGCATCATGGTCAGCACCAGGGTGAGCGCGATGAGGATTGCTGTGACCTTTTTCATAGTGTGCCTCCTTCTGATTTTCGTGGATTTCATTGGATACAAAATCTTAAACAGGATGCCCTGCTTAATCCGGTGCCGGGAATGGGAAAGCTCAGCGAAAACGGAGCGGGACGGCCGCCTGTGCGGCGGAAAAACTTTCCGTGAAGGTTTACGGAGAAGCTGTGCTGCCGCGGATGATCAGTTCCGGCCTGGCCAGATAGTGTTCAGGCGCCGCGGACGGGTCTTCGGCCTTTCGGCAAAGGATATCCAGGATCTTTTCCGCCATTTCCATGCGCGGCTGGGCGATGGTGGTCAGGCCGATCAGCGGAAGGGCGGAAGCGTCCGTGCCGTCATACCCGACGACGGAAACCCGGCCGGGAACGCTGATTCCGGCTTCTTTGAGCGCGCTCAGCGCGCCGACAGCCAGCATGTCCTTGACAGCAAACAGGGCGGTAAACTCCTCCCCGGAAGAAAGAAGGCGCCTGCCGAGCCTGCAGCCGGCTTCCGTCAGGTCTTCTTCCCCGCCGCTGATCAGGATCCGCTCCCTTTCGCCGATCTCCCGGATCATCTGCCGGTACATGGCGGTTTTCCGGCTCCGGGAATTCGAAACCTTATGATCGCACAGCATGACGATCTTCCGGTGCCCCAGCCCGATCAGATGACGGAGGGCGGTCTGCGTACCGGCGGAGCTGTCCGAGCAGACATAGTTGACGGAATCCGTCCGCACTTTCCCGCCCAGGTAGACCACCGGCACCCGGTTTTTGGTCATCTTCCGGATTCCGGAGATATCTTCCGAAACCGGCACGACCACGATGCCCATCGCCATCGTGTCGATCAGGTTCTGCACGCAGTCCCGCTCGATCAGCGGGTCGTTGTTGGTATCGTAGAGAATCAGGTGGAGCCCGCGCCGTCTGGCCACCGCGTTCAGGGATTTGAACATCTCCCCGTAGATGGAGGAAACGTCCCGGATCACGACGCCGACGAAATTCGAGGTCTTCTTGGCCAGATTCCGCGCCAGGAGATTGGGCGAATAGCCCAGTTCATCCGCTTTGCCGCGCACCAGCTTTTTGGTTTCCGGGCTGATATCGGGATAATCGTTCAGCGCTTTCGACACGGCGGATTCCGAAAGCCCGAGTTCTTTGGCCAGAGCGGCCAGGGTCACCGTTTTTCTCATCCCGAATATCTCCTAAAGCGCTTTAGCTGCAGTATAGCATATCGGAATCCGGATTGCAATATCCCTCTAAAAATTTTGGGGAGATTATTTCACCTTTTCTGATGTCCAGTCATGATCTGAGATTGATTTATCGGCCGGTATATTATATAATAAAGCATAACAAAATCATTCAGGAAAGTGAAGGTGAGCAAACTTGTTGATTGTGACGACGGAAACCATCCCCCGCAGGCAGCTTGAACCGCTCGGCATCGTCAAAGGCAGCACCATCCAGACCGTAAACGCGCTGCGAGACATCGGGGCCGGACTCAAAACCCTGGTCGGCGGCGAACTGACAAAGTACAATGAGATGATGGACAAGGCCCGCCGGATCGCGACGGACCGTATGGTAGAGGAAGCCAACCGCCTGGGCGCGGACGCGATCGTCTGCATGCGCTTTGCGACCTCGTCCATCATGCAGAGCGCGGCGGAAATCATGGCGTACGGAACCGCGGTTAAATTCAGGTGATTCACATAAAACCTAAAGTGCGACAGAGGGGTTGTTGTAGAAAAAACCAACAGCCCCTTCATCTTGATTATTATTCTGTTTTCAAGGTTTATTATCATCCTTTTATACGTTTCTGATATTTCTGTAAGTTATAAGTTCATTTTTGTTTCTTGTTTTTCATCAACATATTATGTTTCAGATAAACTGGAGAAAACGATATATATGAAAGAAACGACAATGAGCTTGTTTATTGTGAATCCTGAGCTTTCAAACGAATGGCATCCAACAAAAAATGGAGAGTTGTCTCCTAAAAATGTAACTGCTGGATCAAATAAAATAGTCTGGTGGCATGGTAAGTGCGGACATGAATGGAGTGCATCAATAAAAGAACGTAATCGCGGTTATGGCTGCCCCATATGTGCAGGAAAAAGAGTAGTTCCAGGCATCAATGATTTAAAACATTGTTTTCCTGATATAGCAAAAGAGTGGGATGTAAAGCAGAACGGTTGTCTTACTCCAAATATAGTCACAGCACAATCCCATAAAAGAGTGTGGTGGATTTGTTCATCTGGACACAGTTACCAGTCAATCATTTATAATCGAACTCATGGCCACGGCTGTCCATATTGTGAGAAAAAAATCGTCATCGAAGGTAAAACCGATCTAGCAACTAAAAGCCCGTTTCTTGTTTCCGAATGGAATGAAGCAAAAAACAAAGATTTGAAACCAAATCAAGTTTTTGCAAGTTCCCATAAAAAAGTATGGTGGAGTTGTTCTCTCTGTAAAAACGAATGGAAAGCTACAGTTTATAGCCGATTATCAGGAAATGGATGTCCGAAGTGTGCGAAACAACTTCACACATCTTTTCCGGAACAAGCTATTTTTTATTATGTGAAAAAACAACATTTAGATGCTATTAACAGCTTCCATGACCCATTTAATAATCATATGGAACTAGATATTTATATTCCATCCCTTAAGATCGGAATAGAATACGATGGCATTCATTGGCATTCAGAAGAAAAAGCATTACTGCGTGAGCAAGAAAAGTATAGATTCTGTAAACGTAATGGGATATTCCTAATACGGATAAAAGAACAACAGTCTCTAAAAAATGAAACGAATTCAGATCATGTAATCTACTCCTCAAGCAGTATAGATAATACCATTAAAGAATTGTCAAAAACTATATCAATGCCTGATGATATAAATGTAGAAAGGGATAAGTTTGAAATCTATGCAAATTATATTTCTTTTAGGAAGAACAATTCTTTAGCAATTTTATATCCTGAGTGTTCAAAAGAATGGCATCCCACTAAGAACGGGTCACTACAGCCTGAAATGTTTACACCGAGAACAGGCAAAAAAGTGTGGTGGATTTGTTCTGTAGGACATGAATATCAGAATTCTATATCACATCAAACTACAGGACATAAGTGTCCTTTTTGTTCACACCGAAAACTGTTATCGGGGTTTAATGATTTTAAAACAACTTTTTCAAATAGTGAATTACTTGCCGAATGGGATACTGAAGCCAATCTGCCATTAACCCCCTGCCAAGTTATGGCTGGAAGTCATAAAAAAGTTTGGTGGAGATGCGTACATGGTCACCAATGGCAAGCTTCAATAACCAGCCGAACTGGCAGTAAAAGAACAGGCTGCCCAATTTGTAGTCATCATTTAGTACAGACAGGAATTAACGACTTGGCCACTCTTCGACCTGATCTGGCTGGAGATTGGCATCCGACCAAAAATGGCAAGCTATCGCCAACGATGGTGGCCATTAATTCAAATAAACGTGTCTGGTGGAAATGTCAAAACAACCATGAATGGCAAGCAATGATTGAAAGCCGAAACAAAGGTAACGGCTGCCCTGTATGTAGTAATCATACAATAATTGCTGGAGATAATGATTTTGCAACTATGGAACCATTCATATCAAAAGAATGGGATTATGTAAACAATAGTCCTTTATTACCTAATATGGTGAGTGCAAGATCAGGAAGAAAAGTATGGTGGATATGTTCAGCAGGACATAGGTGGCAATCAACCATCAAAGATAGAACAAAAGGGCATAACTGTCCTATCTGTTCAAAGACAAAAAAGAAATAACAATAACGTTTTCAAATATGAGGTTTTTCCATGAAAATCGACCGGCTCATCGCCATCCTGTCCGTCCTTTTGAACCTGGAGCGGACAACCGCCCCCGAACTGGCGGAACGCTTTGAAGTATCCCGCCGGACCATTCAGCGGGATCTGGACGCGCTGAACCGGGCGGGTATCCCGATCGTGACGCAGCAGGGCGCCGGCGGCGGCATCCGCATCATGGACGGGTTCAGGCTGGACAGGACCGCCCTCACATCCCGTGAAATGCAGGCCATCCTGTCCGGCCTCAGAAGTCTGGACAGCGTCAGCGGCACGAACCAGTATCGTCAGCTGATGGAGAAAATCAGCCCCGGTTCGTCCCATACCCTCCCGGCCGGCCAGCATATTCTGATCGACCTTTCCTCCTGGTACAAGGCCTCCCTGTCGGAGAAAATCGGACTGCTGCATGACGCCATCGGACAGAACCGGCTGGTTTCATTTCATTACCTTTCCCCAGGCGGCGAGAGCGACCGGACGGTGGAGCCCTCTCTCCTGATTTTCCAGTGGAGCAGCTGGTATCTCTGGGGCTGGTGCCGGACAAAGGATGCGCCGAGGCTCTTCAAGCTCAACCGGATGGACAGGCTTACTGTCGGCGGCCCGTTTTCGCCGCGGCCGATGGAAGCGCCCGATCTCTCATCAACCCGTGTCTTTCCGGAACGCTATCATGTGCTCGCCCGGGTCGGCGCCCGCTTCAGGTGGCGGCTGACGGAGGAATACGGCCCGGACTGCTTCAAGCTGACGCCGGAAGGCGACTGCCTGTTTTCCGCGGGCTTTACGGACAGGGAGCAGGTGCTGAGCTGGATCCTTTCCTTTCAGGGAGAGGCGGAGCTGCTGGAACCTGCCGGACTGCGGGAAGAACTGAAGCAGATCGGTGAAAGGATCCGACAAATCCATCAGACATGACATACAGATGACATGTTTGATACGCTATCCTGTATCGGGACCTGGTCATCAGATGCGGTTCCGGAAAGGCAGGCAGAAAAATGGCTTTTGATTTCAAAAAAGAATACAGGGAATTCTATCTTCCGAAGAATACGCCTTCTGTCGTCAGCGTGCCGGCAATGAACTTTATCGCCGTCCGCGGCACCGGCGACCCGAACCGGGAAGACGGAGAATTCAAAAAGGCCGTCGGTCTGCTCTACGGGATCGCCTTCACGGTCAAGATGAGCAAACTGGGCGATCACAGGATGGAAGGGTACTTTGATTATGTCGTTCCTCCCCTGGAAGGACTCTGGTGGCAGGACGGCGTCACCGGGGTCGATTACAGCCGGAAAGAAGATTTCAGGTGGATTTCCATGATCCGCCTGCCCGGTTTCGTGACGGAGGCAGAGTTCCTGTGGGCTGTCCGGGAAGCGGAGCGCAAAAAGAAGGAAGACTTTTCCAAAGCGGAATTTTTCCGCTACGACGAAGGGCTGTGCGTCCAGTGCATGCATGAAGGTCCCTATGACAATGAACCGGAAACGGTCTCCAGGATGCACCGTTTCATGGAAGCGCAGGGCTTTTCGCTGGACATTTCAGAACACCGGCTTCATCACGAAATCTATCTGAGCGACGCCAGGAAAACTGCCCCGGAAAAACTCCGGACGGTGATCCGGCATCCGGTCAGGCCGGTATAACGGGGAGGAACAGCATATGAAGTATCCATGGATCGACGAATACCTGATGGCCAAGCGCGGCGTGACGAAGGACCTCCAGCCGGAATGGAACTGGATCCGCTATCAGATCGGCGAGAAAATGTTCGCCGCCATCCTTCTGGACCCAAACGATCAGCCCTACTACATCAACCTGAAGCTGGAGCCCCTGGAAGGGGAACTGATGCGCAGGCAGTATAAGGACATCATCCCGGGGTATTACAGCAACAAGCAGCACTGGAATTCCGTGCTCGCGGACGGAGAGATCCCGGACGACCTCCTCCGCCACTGGCTGGACCGCTCCTATCAGCTGGTACTGAAAGGGTTCAGCAAACAGAAGCAGCGGGAAATCACCGGCCTGACCGTCTGCGGAACGGACTGCTCCGCCTGTCCCCTGCACGGCAGCATGTGCGCCGGCTGCAATGAAACCTGCGGCAGGGTGTTCCACGCGCCGGAGGGACAGCCCTGCCCTATCTACGCCTGCTGTGTGCATCAGCACCGCTTCGCCGCCTGCGCGTCCTGCGGAAAGCTTCCCTGCGAAATCTGGCAGGCCACCCGAGACCCGTCCATGACGGATGAACAGTTTCAGAAAAGCATCCGGGACAGGACCGGCTCCCTTCGGGAAGCCTTCCCTTCCTGAACAAATACGTCCCAGAAACGGCATATTTTCACAGGTAAAGGTGCCATGTGTTCTATTCCTGCGTATCAATCAGTGAATCCGGAAGCAGAAAAACGGATGTCCAAAACAATCAAGGAGGAATCAACACATGAAAAAAATCCTCAGCATTCTGGCCGCGGCGGTTCTGGCACTGAGCCTCTGCGGAACTGTCCTGGCAGAAACGCCGGCGGAAACCTTTACTGCGGAAAACGGCGGACTCACCATCAGCATTCCGAGGAAGTACTTTGAGCGTCTGCAGGTCATCGCCCCGGTAGACGCCCCGGACGGCACCCTGTTCATGGTCTCTGAGCAGGCATCTATTGACGCGGTAAAGGGCACGGACGAGGAGGAAGGCGCCGGCTGGATCTTCTCCATCCGCAAAGCGACCCGGGAAGAGCTCAACGAACTGCGCGGCGGCTACCTGCTGGGCGAAGAAGTGTTCGCCAAAGCGGAAGACGGAGGATTCTATCTGCTGTGCATGCCCACGGACTACCGCTTTATCCGGCAGAACTATGAGGGCACTGAAAAAGAAGAAGCCCTGTTCCGGGAAATGCTCGACTGGGCGGTTTCCGAAGTGCCCCAGGCGCTCATTGCGCAGAACAATCTGACCCCCTGGACCTACACCAACACGGAGGTCGACCAGCTGTTTGCCCGGATCCTGTACGGCGGCAGCCGGAACTATACCCTCCTCTTCCTGGAAGAGAACGCGCACAAGCCGGACAAGGCAGACCCCGCCCCGTATCTTGAAAAGCTGGCGGAAGGCGTCACCATCGAGGAAGCGGACGAAAGCGAAACCCCGGACGGCGAATACATCATCCTGAACGATCCGGAAACGGATTCCCGCTTCGACTTCTTCCGCGCCGACGGCAACTATGTCCGCCAGATCTGGAACGGCGGCCAGAACCAGGCCCTGTTCAGGGTAACCTTCGCTGACGGTTCCCTGAAGCTCAACAAGCTCATCAGCGACTGGTATGAAGCCGTCGCAGCGGCGGATCAGTAATCCCGAACACAGGAAAGGCAAAACGAAAAACTTTTTATCCCCGGGCCGTGCCGCGAAAGCGGCGCGGCCCTTGACTTTGCCGCCGTTTCGTGTATAATTTAAACTGCGCAGGAAGGGTGTTTTCATCAACCACATCAACGCGCGCAATTGTATTATAGAAAAGGGGTAACCGTATATGGCCAATATCGACCTGTCCAAGTATGGGATTACCGGCGTAAAGGAAATCGTCTATAATCCTTCCTATGAAGCCCTGTTCAAGGACGAAATGGATCCTTCCCTGACCGGCTATGAAAAAGGCCAGCTCAGTGAACTGGGCGCCGTCAACGTCATGACCGGCATCTACACCGGCCGCTCCCCCAAGGACAAGTACATCGTCATGGACGAAAACTCCAAGGACACCGTCTGGTGGACCACGGACGCCTACAAGAACGACAACCACCCGATGACCGAGAGCACCTGGAACATCGTCCGCGATCTGGCCCGGAAAGAGCTGAGCGGCAAGAAACTCTACGTCGTGGACGCTTTCTGCGGCGCCAACAAGGACACCCGCATGGCCGTCCGTTTCGTGATGGAAGTCGCCTGGCAGGCCCACTTCGTCCGCAACATGTTCATCCAGCCCACGGAAGAAGAGCTGGCCACCTTCGAGCCCAACTTCGTCGTCTACACCGCCTCCCTGGCCAAGTGCGAGAACTACAGGGAACTGGGCCTCAACTCCGAGACCGTGGTAGCCTTCAACGTCACCAGCCGCGAGCAGGTTATCCTGAACACCTGGTACGGCGGCGAGATGAAGAAGGGCATGTTCTCCATGATGAACTACTACCTGCCGCTCAAGGGCATCGCTTCCATGCACTGCTCCGCCAACACGGACATGCAGGGCAAGAACACCGCCATCTTCTTCGGCCTGTCCGGCACCGGCAAGACCACCCTGTCCACCGACCCCAAGCGTCTGCTGATCGGCGACGACGAGCACGGCTGGGACGACAACGGCGTCTTCAACTTTGAAGGCGGCTGCTACGCCAAGGTCATCAACCTGGACAAGGATTCCGAGCCCGACATCTACAACGCCATCAAGCGCAACGCCCTGCTGGAGAACGTCACCCTGGATGAAAACGGCAAGATCGACTTCGCCGACAAGTCCGTCACCGAGAACACCCGCGTCTCCTACCCCATCGAGCACATCGAGAACATCGTCAAGAAGGTCAGCCCCATTTCCGCCGGCCCGGACGCCAAGAACGTGATCTTCCTGTCCGCGGACGCTTTCGGTGTGCTGCCCCCCGTCTCTGTCCTGACGCCTGAACAGACCAAGTATTACTTCCTGTCCGGCTTCACCGCCAAGCTGGCCGGCACCGAGCGCGGCATCACCGAGCCCACCCCGACCTTCTCCGCCTGCTTCGGCCAGGCTTTCCTGGAGCTGCATCCCACCAAGTACGCTGAAGAGCTGGTCAAGAAGATGCAGAAGAGCGGCGCCAAGGCCTACCTGGTCAACACCGGCTGGAACGGCACCGGCAAGCGCATCTCCATCAAGGATACCCGCGGCATCATCGACGCGATCCTGAACGGCGATATCATCGGCGCGCCCACCAAGCAGATCCCGTACTTCAACTTCGAAGTGCCCACCGAGCTGCCTGGCGTCGATCCCAAGATCCTCGACCCGCGGGATACCTACGCCGATCCTTCCGTCTGGGAAGAAAAGGCCAAGGACCTGGCGCAGCGCTTCATCAAGAACTTCGTCAAGTACGAAGGCAACGAAGCCGGCAAAGCCCTGGTTCCCGCCGGCCCGCAGCTGTAATTCGGAAAAACGGTATATCCCTCTCCGGACGCCTTCGGGCGTCCGGGTTTTTTTCAACTTTCTGTCCAGTGGGAAATCCTGTTCCCCCAAGCAATTTTCTGTTGACAAAGGAACCCTTCATTTGTATAATAAAACCAACCGAAAAATACAAAAGGAGGCTGTCCCGATGATGAAAAAATGGTTTGCTTTGATGTTGGTTACCGTCATGGTGATGTCCATGGCCGCCGCCGCTTCCGCTGAAGGCCCCAAGGGCAAGGTCATGCTGTATTCCTCCATGCAGGAAGCGCAGCTCCAGGCGATCGAGAAGGCGTTTGAAGCCAAATATCCGACCGTGGATATGGAATACTACTATGCCGGCGGCGGCAAGCTGGTCACCAAAATGACCACCGAAGCCCAGGACGGCGGCCAGATCGCCAGCGACCTGGTATGGCTGGGCGATCCCTCCGACTATGTAGGGTTCAAAGCCAACGGCTGGCTGGAGCCCTATGTCTCCCCCGAAACCGAGCACATCGCCAAGGAATATATGGATCCGGAAGGCTATTACACCGGCGGACGTCTGGTGACCATGGGCATCGCCTGGTTCATCGGCGTGGATGAAGCGGACGCCCCCAAGACCTGGAACGAACTGCTGGATCCCAAGTGGCAGAACCAGCTCATCATGACTGACCCGGCCCAGGCTTCCACTACCAAATACTGGATGGCCGCGATGATGCAGTCTGAAAAGTATGGGCCCGAATTCTTCCAGAAGCTGCGCGACAACGGCATTGAACTGGAGAGCGGCACCACCGCCACCCATAACCGCGTGGCCGATGCTTCCTACCAGGTCGGCATCTGCCTGGACTACGTATCCGCCAACCTGATCGCCGAGGGCTCCCCGATGGCGTTCCATTACACCACGGAGGACGTCATCACCATGACCAGCCCGGTGGCCATCATCAAGGGCTGCGCCAATCTGGACAACGCCAAACTGCTGATGGACTTCATCCTCTCCAAGGAAGGCCAGGAAGTGCTGGTGGAGAACAATCTCGTTTCCGTCCGTGACGACGTCGAAATGAAGGTCGACACCTCCGCGATCGCCGCCATCAACATGCCGGTGGATTATGCGGATCTGGCCGATAACCTGCAGAATTACCTGGATGAGTTCAACAAGATTTTCGGCAAATAAGCGCTGACACAGTCGGCGGGCATGCTCGTTATACGGACATGCCCGCTTTTCATGATCATCAGTGTTAGGAGAATCATCTATGGCCAATGTGAAATTTGACGACATCACCTTCCGGTACGGCACCAACACGGTGCTGGAGCATTTCTCTCTGGAAGTGGAAAGCGGGAAGATCGTCTGCCTGGTCGGGCCGTCCGGGTGCGGAAAAACAACCCTCGTCCGCGCCCTGCTGGGTCTCATCAAGCCCGAAACCGGTTCGATCACGGTGGGCGACAGGGTGCTCTTCGATGCAAAAAAGCGCATCAACGTACCGGCGGAAAAGCGGAACATCGGCATCGTCTTCCAGGACTACGCGGTCTGGCCCCATATGACGGTGCTGGAAAACGTGTGCTATCCGCTCAAGAAGCAGCGCAGGCCCAAGGACGAAATCAAAAAGCGCGCCATGCGGGCCCTGGAGCAGGTGCACATGACCGAATACGCCAATCACCTGCCCAACCAGCTTTCCGGCGGCCAGCAGCAGCGCGTGGCCATCGCCCGCGCCCTGGTGGTGGACAGCGACGTGCTGGTGATGGACGAACCCATTACGAACCTGGACGCCAAGCTGCGCGAAGAGATGCTGCTGGAAATCCGCTTGATCCAGAACCGCCTCGGCGCCACGATCCTCTATATCACGCACGACCAGCAGTCCGCCCTCCAGCTGTGCGACAAGATGGCCATCATGGAGCAGGACGGCACCCTTTGCCAGTACGGTACGGACGAAGAGATCATCCTCCGCCCCGCCAACCGCTTCACCTTTGAGTTCATCGGCGTTTCCAACTTTATCCCGCTGGAAAAGGAAGCTCATGGCCTGGTCCTTAACTGCGGCGAAAAAATCCCTTATCCGGAGAAAGTCCCTCCCGAGGCTCAGAACGGCGGATACGACCTGGGCGTCCGGCCCAACGACATCGTCTTTGACAGCGCTTCTCCCCTCCGGGCACAGGTGGATTCCCGTGTATTCCTGGGCAGCGAGTACAACTACTTCCTCTCGCTGGGCAAAAAGCAGATCCGCGTTCAGCAGAGCATGCTGGACGCCCGCACCAAGGGCACCGCGGACGAGGGAACCACGGTCGGCATCCGTTTTCTGAACACCCGTTTCTACCCCACCGGGAAAGGAGCTGAATCAGTATGAGTAAAGTTGGCGGAGTCAGCGCCGAACTGGCGGCCGTGGACGGGCGCAAACGTCTGAATATGGATAAGGTGATGACAGCGCTCTGCTTTGTGCTGCTGCTGATCATCGTGGTGATCCCCATCTTCATGATCATCTACAACGCGTTCTTCTATGAAGGCAAACTGGAAGTCAACATGTTCGTCGAACAGCTGACAGAGCCGAACAACCTGGGCGCGATGTGGAACACGCTGAAGATCGCCGTCTGCACGACCATCCTGGGCACCATCATGGGCGTCTTTTACGCCTGGCTGCTCGGCCGCAGCGATATTCCGGCCAAGGGCCTGATGCGGGCCCTGTTCAACATTCCGTACATGTTCCCGCCGTTCCTGGGCGCCATGGCGTGGGATATGATGTTCAACGGCCGCAGCGGCTACATCAACAAATGGCTGGTGAGCCTTTTCGGCCTCAAATCCATGCCGATCAATATCAACTCCGTCTGGGGCATCGTGTTCGTCGAGGTCAGCTACTATTTCCCCTTCGTGTTCATGCAGGTCGTTTCCGCCCTGGAGCGCATGGACCCGACCTTAGAAGAATCCGCCCGGATCGCCGGGGCCAGGCAGCGCCAGGTCATCTGGAAAATCACCCTGCCGCTGGTCAAGCCCGCCATTTCCGCCGGCGCCCTCCTGATCCTGACCACCTCGCTGGCGCACTTCGGCGTCCCGGCCATCCTGGGCTACGCCAAGCGGATCTACACCCTGCCGACCCGGATCTACGAGGTCATCTACAACTCCGGCGGCTCCTTTGACGGTATCCGGAAGGGCGCGGCGATCTCCGTCATGCTGGTCGTCGTGGTAGCCCTGGCCCTGATCCTGCAGAACAGGATCCTGTCCGCCGGCAGCTATGACATCATCAAGGGCAAGTCCATGCGGCCAACGCTGATCAAGCTGCGCGGGGCGAAGCTGCCGCTGTTCCTGCTGGCTATCCTGACGCTGGTGATGATCGTGATCGTCCCCCTGGTGATGATCGTGCTGATCTCCTTTCTCAAGGCGTACGGTCTGCCCCTTGAATTCAAGAATTTCACCTTTGCACAGTATCAGAAGGTGTTTGCCGCAAACGGCACCCTGGATTCCATCAGGAACTCGCTCTTTGTATCCATCTCCGCAGGCATCATCTGTATGTTCCTGGGCACGCTGGTCGCCTACGTGGTGCAGAAGATCAGGCCCAAGGGCAAGGGCGCGCTGGAAGTCATCTCCATGCTGCCCTACGCCATCCCGGGCACGGTGCTGTCCATCGGCGTGATCCTGGCCTGGAGCGGGCGCATCGCCGGCATCAACCTGTATAACACCATCTGGATTATCCTGGTCGCCTACCTGGCGCGATACCTGAGCTTCAGCATGAAGACGTCCTCCGCCGCCCTGCTGCAGGTACACTCCTCCCTGGAGGAAGCCGCCCGCGTCTGCGGCGCCAGCCATACGGAAAGCCTGGCGGACGTCACGCTGCCGCTGATCCGCCCTGCCATGGTGAGCGGCTTCTTCCTGATCTTCCTGCCGGCCATGCGCGAGGTGACCACGTCCATCCTGCTGTACGGCCCCTACACGCGCACGCTGGGCGTCCAGATCTACTCCCTGCGTGACGCCGGCATGATCCCGCAGGCCGCCGCGCTGGCGACCGTCGCCATCGGCATCATCATCGTGCTCAATACCATCGTCACCAAACTGACCAAGGACAGGAAGGGGGTGTAACGGATGGCTGATCAGATCGTACTGAATCATGTGACCAAACGTTTCACCACAAAGACACTAGGCGATATCGTGGCCGTGGACGATTTCAACCTGAGCGTCCACGAGGGCGAGTGTTTCTCCTTCCTGGGCCCGTCCGGATGCGGAAAATCCACCACCCTGCGCATGATCGCCGGCTTCGAGGACCTGACGGAAGGCGAGATCGAACTGTGCGGCAAGCTGGTCTCCAGCAGCAAAAAGAATCTGTACGTTCCGCCGGAAGAGCGCGGACTGGGCATGGTGTTCCAGGCATTCGCCGTCTGGCCGCACATGAACGTGTTTGAAAACGTGGCCTTCCCCCTGCGGATCCAGAAGATCAACAAGACGGACATCGTCAGGCGGGTCAACGAGGCCCTGCATCACACCAGTCTGACGGGCCTTGAAAAGGTGTTTCCCAGCGACCTGAGCGGCGGCCAGCAGCAGCGTATCGCCCTGGCCCGCGCCATCGTCACGAACCCCAAGGTCATGCTGCTGGACGAACCCCTGTCCAACCTGGACCCGAAACTGCGCGAAACCATGCGGTTTGAGATCAAAGCCCTGCAGCGGAAGTTCAACTTCACCATTATTTTCGTAACCCATGACCAGTCGGAAGCCATGGCCATCTCCGACCGGATGATGGTGTGCGATATGGGTAAGATCATGCAGATCGACACCCCGGAAAACCTCTATAACAAGCCCTGCAACCGGTTCGTACACAACTTCCTGGGCGAAAGCACGTTCATCAGCGTCGTCATCCGGGAGGGAAAGGCTTATCCCAAAGGCCATATGGACCAGGAACTGGACCTGCAGGTTCCCGCGGACGCGGCGGCGGAGATGGTCGTGGCCACCCGTCCCAACGAGATCGCCCTGACAGGCCCCGGCGAAGGCGGCTTTGCCACCCATGTGGAAAAGCGCATCTTCCTGACCGACCGCACCGAGTATCTGGTGCCGGTGGGCGACCAGCTGCTGAAGGTGCAGACACCCCACCGCGTAACCTTCTCCCAGGGCGAAAGCTGCTGCGTCCATCTGGTGGACCCGATGTGGTACCCCGCCGACGACGAAGCGGCCGAAAAGGAGCGCGCGCGCCGTCAGCTCGTATAAACAGCACCGTTGCTCACCATGAAAACCGCCGCGGAACCCTGCTGATTCCGCGGCGGCTTTCTGTTGTGCGCCGTGGGCGAGAAAAAACCACCAGCAGAGCTGGTGGAATAAAAAAGCTTTAGCATGAGAACCTCCTTTGCTATACTTGAA